>CANLYR010000054.1 GCA_947495425.1 uncultured Aquimarina sp. | reverse complement strand
AATCTTCTTACAACTATCGAAAATCATTCAAAAAATAAACAAATTGAAATTAGCGTAGCTATTTTCTGAAAGTGCCGCTCTATAATACTGTAACAAAACCTGTTCCTAAGTAATGGAGTTTAGTAACTTGGAAGTATTTATATTTTCTCATTTCCAATCCCATTGAATCAAATTCCATTCAATCCCGTTGGACTCATAAACAAGTAGTGTCTCAAAACCCACGGCATGATGTGCTTGTAATGAGCGTAGATTGTTTGCAGCTACTTCAGTAATCAGTAAATCATACGTATTCATCAATTCATCTCTCATTTTATAATATAGTCCTCTAAACATGCCTTGTTTTCGATACGCTTTGTCAATACATATTTGGCCCATAGTAATATATGAGTTTGTACTATCTAAACTCGTATCAATTTTTGAAAACATTGGTTTCAGAATTTCGATTTCATTTCTGAATTCTTTTACCATAGAAAGGGCATACCCTACAACACGATCTCCATCTCTAGCAATAATATGAGGTTGCAGATCATTCATCTTTTTTAGAATCGTGATGTTGTGTTCTACGGTTACAAAACCTTCTTTTTCTCTTTCCTCCTGTGAAACCGAAGTAACTAAATTGTTGCGTTGAAGCGCTATAATTTGGTGTAATTCTTCAACCGAATTGGCAATAGTATATGTAATGTTTTTCATTTTTAGTAAGGATAACCTAGGATCACTTCATAAAATTAATGCATTGTCTATCTTTGTAAAGATAAAGAAACCAATAATATTGAAAACATTACCCAGAAAATTACAATCCAAATTAGAGCTTCGGGACAAGAATAATGCACTCCGAAAATTACCTGAGCGTTTTGATCTGATAGATTTTTCATCTAATGATTATATAGGTTTTGCTGCTTCAAAAAAAATTTTTGATCAAGCACATCAGCTATTGATAAAAAGAGAAGTCTATCAAAATGGAGCAACAGGATCTCGTTTGCTATCGGGGAATCATGACTTATATCCAGAAACAGAAGAAATGCTGACTGAATTTTATAATGCAGAAGCTGCTTTGGTTTTTAACTCGGGTTATGATGCAAATATTGGATTTTTCTCTTCGGTGCCGCAACGAGGAGATTTAATTTTTTATGATGAATTGATCCATGCTTCAATTCGTGATGGTGTACAAATGAGCACTGCCAAATCGTATAAGTTCAAACATAATGACATCGAAAACTTAAGATGTCACATTGAGCGGGGTCGAAATGTAAACAGTAATGAAAGTGAAGTGTATATTGTTACCGAATCAGTTTTCTCAATGGATGGCGATACTCCCGATTTAAGAAGATTTATAAGGTTTTGTGAAAAAAATAAATGTCGTTTAGTAGTTGATGAAGCCCATACGACAGGGGTTTTTGGTACCTATGGTGTTGGGTTGTTGCAAAAATTAGGAATAGAAAATCAGGTATTTGCCAGAATAAACACCTTCGGAAAAGCATTAGGTTGTCATGGGGCAGTTATTTTGGGTTCAAAAAACTTAAAAAGTTACCTTATCAATTTTGCCAGAAGCTTTGTGTATACTACGGGGCTACCACCACATTCATTAGCTACGATTCAATCTGCTCATCTGGCATTGCAACATACAGATGAAATACATAAACTGCTTGAAAATATTACCTTTTTTAAGCATACGATTGAAACCATGAATCTCAAATCACGATTTATACAAAGTGATTCTGCAATACATTGCTGTATTATTTCTGGTAATGAACACGTGAAGAATGTTGCTGCTCGAATTCAGAAAAAAGGCTTTGATGTAAAGCCTATTCTGTCACCCACTGTTGCTGAAGGAAAAGAACGATTACGCTTTTGTTTGCATAGCTTTAATTCTAAGCAAGAAATAAGTGAAGTTTTGGAGTTGTTAGCTACCTTTGTGAACGTAAGAACAAGTATTAAAAAATAAACTAGAACACGCCATTACTCCCTCTTCATGGTGTGGAGAGGGTTGGGGTAAGGGACTTATGAAAAAAATATTTATAACTGGCATAGGAACCGACGTCGGAAAAACAATAGCTTCTGCTATTCTTGTTGAAGCATTAGAAGCAGATTATTTCAAACCGATACAAGCAGGAGATTTAGAATTTTCGGATACAGACAAGGTTAGAAAACTAGTCGCTAATTCAACATCTGAATTTCATGCGAATAGTTATGCTTTGCAAACACCAATGAGCCCGCATGCGGCAGCAGAAATTGATAAAATCACTATAGAAACAAGCAAGATCACGCTTCCAAAAACTAATAATCATCTCATTATTGAAGGTGCAGGAGGCGTATTAGTACCCATAAATGATACAGAAACTATTTTGGATCTTATTGAGCCAGAGTATAAAGTTGTCGTAGTATCAAGGCATTACTTAGGAAGTATTAATCATACATTAATGACCTTACAAATTTTGAAAGACAAAGGCTATGATGTTTCGGTAATTTTTAATGGAGCAGCGCATAAAACTACAGAAAGTATTATCCAAAAAATGACAGGGGTTCATGTGATCGGAAGGATAGATGACGAACCTTATTTTGATGCTATGGTGATTAAAGAATATGCCAATCTGTTTCAGAATGAATTAGAAAAATTCTAAGAGGGTACTTCAAATATAGCGCAAACATGTTGAAATATAGGACGAAATTCATAACCTATAGCATAGTAAACAAATGAAACCAAGGTTAATAATATTATCTGATTTATGGGAATTTTCAGGATCTGAATGGGTACATGATTATGTCAACATTTTAGAATCAACTTTTGAAATCCAAACCTATGATTGTTGTTCTCTAGCAGAAATTGATAGGTCTAACCTTACAGAAAGTACAATACACAACCAATTCATTAATGGTGGAGTCAAAAATGCAGTTAAAAAAATTTTAGAAATAGAGACAGATAAAGTAAGTGTCTTAGGGTTTAGTGTAGGAGGAACAATTGCATGGAAAGCTGTTTTAAAGGGTCTGAATGCTGATAAGCTTTATGCCGTTTCTTCAACAAGATTACGATATGAAACCCAAAAGCCAAATTGCCTAGCTAAACTATATTATGGAGAGCACGATAGGTTTAGGCCAAATTCAAATTGGTTTACAAAGGTTTTGATTAAGGAAAAAGAAGACCATCTGATGTATTCTGAAATTGATTTTATAAATGAAATATGTGATGAAATAAGTAACGATCTAACCGTAATATAAAAGTAAATATAGAATAGATCTTGATTTATAAAAGAGCACGATATACCATGAGTTTAAAAGAAAGAGATAAAAAGCACCTTTGGCACCCACTTACGCAGCATAAGATTCATCCAGAAGCTTTGCCGATTATAAAAGCAAAAGGAGCCTTGTTATATGATGAATATAATAAGGAGTACATTGATGGTATTGCGTCTTGGTACACCGCTATGTACGGTCATTGCAATCCATACATTCTTGAGAAAGCCCAAGAACAGATGCAAAAATTAGATCAAATTGTGTTTTCGGGATTTACACATGAACCCGCAATAAAATTATCGGAAGAGTTGATCAAGATCCTACCAGAAAATCAAGAAAAAATATTCTTTTCTGATAACGGTTCTACAGCAAATGAAGTAGGAATCAAGATGGCGTTGCAATATCATTTTAATAAAGGAGAAAAAAGAAATACAATTATTGCATTCGAGGATGGTTTTCACGGCGATACATTTGGTGCGATGTCTGCCTCGGGATTGTCGGTATATAATGGTCCTTTTGAAGACTTTTTTATCGATGTAAAACGTATCCCTACGCCTACTGCAGAAAATATTAAAACCTGTTTACAACAATTACAAAATGTTATTGCAACCAATCACATAGCTGCTTTTATTTATGAACCTTTGGTTCAGGGAGCAAATGCAATGCATATGTTTGAAGGCAAATATCTTGATCAGATTTTAAAAATTTGTAAGGATAATAATGTGATTACTATTGCAGATGAAGTCATGACAGGCTTTGGAAAAACGGGTAAAAACTTTGCCTCTGAGTTTGTTGAAACAAAACCTGATATTATTTCTATGTCTAAAGCACTTACTGCAGGTTTTGTGCCTATGGCGGTTACCAGTTGTACTCAAAAAATTTATGATGCGTTTCTCGATGATTCTGTAGGGAAAGCCTTTTTTCATGCGCATACCTATTCTGCTAATCCTATTGCATGTGCAGTAGCTCTAGCGGGAATCGAACTGCTGCAATCACAAGAAATTCAAGATAATATCCAAAGGATTATTGCTTCACATCAAAAATTTGATACTAAAATCAAAAATCACCCTAAGGTGAAAACCACCCGACAAAAAGGAATCATATATGCCTTAGATCTAAATATAGAAATGGATCGATACGGTAACAAGCGATATGAGATTTTTGATCATTTTATGCAAGAAGGAATTTTTTTAAGACCTCTTGGTAATACTATTTATATTTTAGCCCCTTTTATTATTACTCAAAAGCAATTAGATATTGTGTATAAGGCTATTAGTAAGCTGTTAAATAAGTGTTTATGAGTAAAAAAAATATAAAAATTACGGCAATACCATAATTTTTATTATTTTCGCGCCTCGTTTAAACCTAAATCAAATTATTATGAATTTAAAGTACGTATTACCTATTGCCATTACGGCACTATTTTTTGTAAGTTGTGATGATGATTCAACATCAGATGAATTTAATGATGCTAACGGCGGCGTTGCAAAAAAACTAATTGACAGAGTAGAATACGATATTGAAGGAGAAGACCAAATCATTACGGTGAATTATAATGCTGATAATAAAGTTACAGGAGTAACCGACGGTACAGATGTAGCAACCTTAGCATATTCTAATGATGAATTAGCTACGGTAACCGCTGAAGCCGATAATCCTTTTTCTATAGATGAATTGTATCAAAATCCTTATGATGCTTTTGAAGAAGGACAAGTAGAGGAATATGATGAGGCAGGAAACCCAATTATTGTTAGTGTTATAGAAGAAGATTATGAGTTTATAAATGGTGAGTTTGTTGAAACTACAGAAAAGCTTACAGCAACCATCTCATATGATGCCGCACCAAATCCTTTTTTCTATACTTTTGAAGCAGCAGGATTGATTGAAGTTATGGATAGAGTACAACTGAATTTTAGTATGGCTCCACAATCTAGTGAGTTAGTAAAAGCAAAAGCGTTATTCCCAATAAATAATGTAAGCGGAATTATCTATAAAAATGAGGATAATGAGGAAATAGGTTCGTTAAAAATTGATTATGTGTATGATGCAGAAAATTATCCAACTTCGGCTACCATAACAATCAAAACTGAAGATGGAGAGACAGCATCAGAAACTGTAAATTACTTTTATAAGTAAGAAATTACTAAAATAAAGCTTTTATAAATACCTATAAAAGGATTGATTTTTCGTCAATCCTTTTTTGTTCATATCAATTTGGTATTAATATCTCAGAGTGAAAATAGGTAGTATTTGTCTTTAGCTCAATTCAAGAATGTGGGATGTCACTAGTTTCTGTTTTAGAGGTAATAGGATAGAATACATAAACTACTCATACCCCAATAAATCAATCTGCTCATCAGTTTCAGCAATAATAACATACATTTCAGAATATACCCATTCATCATTTAGTTTATTACCTACCACGTACAATTGAGCCGCTCCTTTTGGTCCCTTTATCGGGATAGAAATATCCGCAGTTCCTACACTGTTTTTATATGACAAATTACCATTCATGATTCCGTCGGTTTCTATGGGTTTACCCAGTATATTAACTACGTATTCATCTTCATTTACTTTAGATAGCGCATCTTGATGAGGAGTAGATTGAGTGATTAGCTCGCTAACTCCAAAGATTAGAGAGCCTAAAAAGACAAAAAATAAGATAATAATAGTTAAACACCCTCCTAGCGGAACTGCCCAACCCCAATTTCTGCTAAACCAACTTTTTTGTTGTATGTGATCATCCATATGTATGTGTGCGTGTTATTTTTTATAAATATAAGTATCCTTATTTTGTTTTTATTACCAGATATTATTTATAATCTATAAAATGATCTGTAGTATATTTTGGAGAAATGAATCAAAACCTTGGAGTAAGCTCCCGAGGTATGTTTCCGAAACATTTTTTTGTTATTGTGGCAAGCCCCGGAGAATGAAACCCTCTATGGGGGATTGAAAATTCCAAAACACGAACAGGTTAAAATTATTTTTAGTTTTATTACAAAAAACATAATAACTATTGAACAACATAGAACAAACCCCTACATTTGCCAAAACTTCAAAAATTGCAGCAAACTATATCAATAACAGGAATTTCTTCTATATCCTCATTAGGAATTTCTTCAGAAGAGATATGGAAAAGATACAAAAGTAAATCCCATTGTATTTCTTTTAAAGATTTTGGTGGAGAAAAAACACCCATTGCCAAACTTACGGTGGAAGCAAAGCAAGAGATTATTTCACTAAGAAATGAGAGTCATCACTATGAATCATTAGATGATGCTGTCCTCTTTGGTATATTTGCCGCTAGAAAAGCGATACAATGTGCGGGATGGAACGATGAGCGTAGTTTTGGAATTAATATGGGTTCTTCTAGAGGAGCAACTGCGCTGTTTGAAAAATATCATCAGGAGTTTCTCGAATCAGGAACATCATCAACCTTAAGCTCCCCAACAACCACCCTTGGTAATATTTCATCGTGGATTGCTCATGACTTACAAAGTAATGGACCAGAAATTAGTCATTCTATCACCT
This sequence comes from uncultured Aquimarina sp., assembly GCA_947495425.1. GTDB lineage: Bacteria > Bacteroidota > Bacteroidia > Flavobacteriales > Flavobacteriaceae > Aquimarina. The sequence goes on along the minus strand of CANLYR010000054.1, from coordinate 18,653 downwards.
GTTCTACGGCATTACATGCGGTTCTTAATGGAGTTGCCTGGCTTCAATCAGGTTTAGCTGATACCTTTTTGGTGGGCGGCAGTGAAGCTCCGCTAACACCATTTACGATTGCGCAGATGAAGGCCCTTAAAATTTATGCCTCAAATGATGAATCAGCATACCCTTGCAAAGCAATGCAATGGGAAAAAAAAAGAAATACTATGTTTCTTGGTGAAGGTGCTGCCATAGCATGTTTAGAAAAAGGACATAAAGAAAATGGATTAGCCTTTATAAAAGGTATTGGGTATGCTACAGAACCATTAAAACATAATATCTCGATATCAACAAAGGCAGACTGTTTTCAAAAATCTATGAAAATGGCCTTAGGAGATATACCTGCCGATCAGGTTGATGCAATCGTTCTGCATGCTCCCGGAACAGTAAAAGGAGATTTGGCAGAGTATAATGCGATACAAGCTGTTTTTGGGAATGCTATCCCTGCGTTAACCACTAACAAATGGAAAATTGGACATACCTTTGGTGCTAGTGGTATGCTAAATTTAGAATTAGCTGTATTAATGCTACAACATCAAGAATTTATAACTGTTCCATTTGTAAAATATGATATAATACCCAATACACTAAACAAAATCATTGTAAATGCTGTAGGATTTGGAGGAAATGCAGTGAGTATTTTGCTAGAATCAAATCTATCAAATTAACTTAATTAACAAAATTTGTAACTTAAAATACATGAATTAGGTCTTGGTAATTTGTGTTTTTTGATAGGAAACAATTACTTTTGATAATTCACAACCCTTTTTTATGAGCGTAATCAGACACGATTGGACAAAGCAAGAGATACTCGATATCTATAATAAACCGTTAATGGATTTGCTTTATGAAGCAGCTACTATTCATCGCGAATATCATGACCCAAATACGGTACAAGTTTCTACATTATTATCAATAAAGACAGGAGGTTGCCCAGAAGATTGTGGATATTGCCCCCAAGCAGCACGATATCATACAGATATTGAAGGAAATGACTTAATGAGTGTTCGGCAAGTAAAAGCTCAGGCACTGCGAGCTAAAGCCTCAGGGAGTTCTAGAGTATGTATGGGTGCAGCCTGGCGTAATGTAAAAGACGGACAGGAATTTGATGATGTACTTGAGATGGTGCGTACCATCAATAAACTCGACATGGAAGTATGCTGCACATTAGGAATGATTACAGAAAATCAGGCACAACGCCTTGCAGAAGCTGGTTTGTATGCGTATAATCATAATTTAGATACCTCAGAGGAATATTATAAAAAAGTAATCTCTACCCGAGGATATGAAGATCGTTTACAAACTATAGATAATGTTCGTAAAACTAATGTAACGGTTTGTAGTGGTGGTATTATAGGTATGGGAGAAAATGTCGAAGATCGTGCAGGAATGTTGGTAGCATTATCAAAACTAAATCCACAACCAGAATCGGTACCTATAAATGCATTGGTTGCCGTTGATGGAACACCTATGGAAAATGAAAAACCTGTAGCCATTTGGGATATGATAAGAATGGTTGCTGCAACCAGAATTGTGATGCCAAACACACAGGTAAGATTGTCTGCCGGGCGAACTGAAATGAGTAGAGAAGGACAAGCCATGTGCTTCTTTGCCGGGGCCAACTCTATTTTTGCCGGAGATAAATTACTTACCACTCCCAATCCGGATGTAAATGAGGATATGGAGATGTTTAAGATGTTAGGACTTAATCCACAAAAACCTTTTGTTAAAAAGGCACAGCCCAATACAGTCGAAGCCGAAAATTCTAAATTTGAACCTCTGGGAGAAAAACCAAAATGGACTAGGCCAGATCATACTATAGAAAGAAATGAAACCGCCAAGCAAAATGCCAAAGGAGTTATTGCAGATAAGTAAACGTTGTGTAAGTGTCTTTGAAAATGTGTAGGGTTTTGAAATTACTTTCATGTGTATGAAATTAAATTTAGAGCAAATACAGAAAGTAAAAACGATCACCAAAGAAGATTTTCTTAGGGAATATGTTGCATTGCAAAAACCAGTTGTTATTGAACAATTGATAGAAGATTGGCCAGCGTATCAAAAATGGAATTTGAAGTATATAAAAGAAATCGCAGGTAACGAAACAGTTCCTCTATATGATGATCGACCCCTAACTTCTAAGTTTAAAGTCAATGAGCCTCATACTACCATGAAAATGAGTGAATATATTGATTTACTTAGAAAAGACGCTACTCATTATCGTATTTTTCTGTATAATGTATTAAAAAAAGTCCCCGCACTACAAGAAGATTTTAACTTTCCTGATTTAGGCTTAAAATTTATGAAAAAAATGCCCATGCTATTTTTTGGAGGTGGAGGCTCTAAAGTACTCATGCATTATGATATAGATTTGGCTAATATTTTGCACTTTCATTTTCACGGAGAAAAAAGATGCATTCTATTCCCTCCTTCAGAAACAAGATATCTTTACAAAGTACCTCATGCGCTAATAGCACATCAGGGAATAAATTTTGAGCATCCGGATTTTGACAAATGGCCTGCTTTAAAACGATCCAAAGGATACGTGACCAACTTGAAGCATGGAGAAACTTTATATATGCCAGAAGGGTACTGGCATCAAATGACATATTTGACACCCGGATTTTCAATGAGTATTCGTTCTACTTCTCGAGGAGTTAAAAATTTTTCTACGGCAGTCTACAATGTTTTCATCATGCGGTATTTTGATAATTTGATGCGTAAGATTGGAGGACAAAAATGGATGGATTATAAAAATGAAAAAGCTATTTTAAGAACCCATAAAGAGAATGAATTTTAAGATGTTATTTCAAAAAAAAGGCATCTATGGTGATTCAAATTTGAGTGAGGAAATTACCACTAATACGTTGAATACAACTTGCTAACCATAGGCTTAGAAGTAGATTTTAGATCTAAAATAACATTGCTATACTTCATTTAAAAATAGAAACCGGATCGACTTGGGGTCAGTTTAACTCTAGATGCCATAAGGTTCTAAATTCTTAAATATTAACAATAGCAGGCATTCCTTTATTGAACCTAGTTTAACTTCAGTCAAAGTAAATTACCATATTGGTTTACTCAGAAAAACACGAGGCTTACAAGCATACTAATTTCATTATTTTTTTAAAAATATGGTTTTTAATGCAACCGATTGATTTCTTATTTGTCAATAGTGGTAATAATTCTTAAAATAATAATATAAGTTTAGTTATGTGTGATATAAATACAGTGATCGTTAAAAATTTAAAACATTGTTTTTTGTTTATATTAATGGGATTTTTTATCAGTTGTCAATCAGATGATGATAATCAACCACAGCCAGAAGATTCTATGAATGGTTTTTGGCTAGCCGAAAGCAAAGGGTACATCATAGAGATTAGCGATAAAAAAAATGTAATGTATAATGTGAATGCTGCCGGATGTGTTCTTGTTGACGATAATTTTGTAGCAGAAGAAACTTTTGGGATGACACTAGATCAAGTTAGTGCCAATGAGTTAGTCGGTGTTTCTAAACTTTCAGCATCAGATGTTAAATTTACGAGGTTGACAAATCAAAATGAACTTTGCCTTCCTGATCAGATTGCTAAAACAGATGATCCAAAGATTAATTTTGATCATTTTTGGAATATTTTTAATGATTATTACGCATTTTTTGAAACCAGAAATGTGAACTGGTCACAATATGAGCGTTTAAGAGATCAGGTTACTTCAGAAAACTTTTATGAGATTCTTGAGGAATTGGTTGTACAATTAGAAGACGGTCATGTAAGTATCGAAGATGAAGCTAATGACATAGAAATTGGTTCTGGGTCGCCAAATTTATTAGCGAGACTAAATGCTAACCTTAGCGGAGATCTAATTATCGAATCTGGAGACGACTATGACAGGCTAAACGCCCAACGATTAGAAATCATAGGGTCAGAATATTTAGATGGAGTTTTTGAACTTGATGAGAGTAAAAATATAGGATGGGGATTGATCAATAATAATATTGTATACATTAATATTTTGGGCATGGAAGGATACGGGTTTGATGATAATGGTAGCGATGAGCTAGAAATCTTAAATGCTGTATTAGATAGAATGATGAATGATATTAAAGATTCTGAAATTTCTAAACTCATAATAGATACTCGTTTCAATGGAGGGGGATATGACATGGTTTCTGTAGCTATAGCTTCGCGATTTGTAGGTCAGGAGCGTCTGGCATTTTCTAAGAAAGCCAGATTAGGTAACGCATTTACAGAAAGTACATCAATATCTGTGGCGCCCAAAGGTGATTTTCAATTCACAGGCGATATTGTATTGCTAACCAGTCCTGTGACTGCCAGTGCTGCAGAGATTTTTGCACTGTGTTTAAAAGATTTGCCTTATGTAACTATTGTGGGCGAGAATACCAACGGGGTTTTTTCAGATATTCTTGGACATACTTTGCCAAATGGAGCGCAGGTTGGTTTATCTAATGAGATGTATAGTGATGCCCAGGGCGTAGTTTATGAAGCTATTGGTATTGGGCCAAATAAAGAAGAGAATAAAGTGCCATTTTTTTCTACTATAGATTTTACAGAAGAAAAGGATAGTGTTATCGATCGCGCTGTAGAAATATTAAGTAAATAGATGTAGATTGTTAGAAATACATGTCAAATCTAACTGTCTTATTAAGCGTAGTCGAAATGTAATTGTTGTTTTTTAACTGCGCTTTGGGGGGAGTAAAAGCGGGATGTATTATTTAAAAAGTACACTAACCTTTTCAAAAACCAAAGTAGTTTCCCAGCCGCGATATAATAGGTAATCGGTTAGTTTTTTTCGTTTTTTTGCGATATTAGGCTCGGTAATCAAATCATATTTCCTTTCTGCCAGTTCATGAAAGGTTTCTAAATATTCTTCATTTGAGATTTCTTTAAGTGCAGTTTTTATATTGTATTTAGAAATACCTCTATACTTTAGTTCTCTGATGATGCGTTGCTTTCCCCACTTTTTAATTCTAAATTTTCCACGAGCAAAACTTTGAGAAAAACGTTCTTCGTTAAGAAAATTATGTTCTAAAAGATGTAATATTATTTTTTCTTTGGCTTCAGGAATGAGCATCATGGTTTTGAGTTTGTCTTCGACATCTTTATGACATCGCTCCTGGTAGGCGCAGTAGCGTTCCATTTTTTTGGTAGCTTCGGTAACAGTTATGGATTGCCTAGGTTGTTTGTACATTTGAGCAAAGATAAAAACCTTCTAGTTTATGTTGTACTTCTTCATTGGTGTTTCTAAAGTTTTTTTGTTTTAGGGGGTACTAAAAACAAAAAAACCCAGCTCAATCAAGAACTGGGTTTTATCTTATTTTATCAATTCACCATTTTTATCGTGAAAATGATATTCTAAATACGTGTAAGCGTCTCTAGGTACAATCTTAACCCATCTTTTGTGGTCAAAAAACCATTTGGATCGGGTGGATGGAAATCCTTTAGTTAAAAAAGCTGCAATAAAAGGATGTGCGCTAAGCGTTATCTTTTTATGCTCTTTTTTAATTAATTTTTCTAATTCGACCTTTATTTTTTCTAACAAAACTATGGGCGCCTCAACTTCGCCATTTATTCCGTTTGGATTATCCTCACGGGTTTTGATATTCATTTCAGGTCGCACACGCTGCCGCGTGATTTGAATCAAGCCAAATTTACTTGGCGGTAATATCTTATGCTTTGCCCGGTCGTCTTTCATCTCTTCTCGTAAATGATTGAAGAGTGTTCTACGGTTATCAGCATTATTCATATCTATAAAATCGACAACAATAATACCTCCCATATCCCTAAGACGTAGTTGGCGTGCTACTTCAGTTGCACTAATTAAATTTACTTCTAGTGCTGTATCTTCTTGGTTTTTGGCTTTGTTAGAACGGTTACCGCTATTTACATCAATTACATGCATAGCTTCTGTATGCTCGATAACTAAGTAAGCGCCTTTACTCATTGAAACCGTCTTGCCAAAACTTGTTTTGATTTGCCGTTCAATACCATGTTTTTCGAAAATTGGTATTTTAGGATTATGAAGTTTTACAATAGATTCTTTTTTTGGTGCAATTTCTTGCAGATACTCTTTAATTCTGTTGCACAAATCTTCGTCATCTACGACGATAGAAGTAAAGGAGTCATTAAAAACATCTCTTAATATAGAGGATGCTCTATTCATTTCACCTAATACTTTTGAGGGGTGATGAGCTTTATACAATTTTTTGCACATGCTTTCCCAGCGCCCGATCAGATTTTGCAAATCTTTGTCTAGTTCTGCTACTTTTTTGCCTTCTGCTACTGTACGTACGATAATTCCGAAACCTTTAGGTTTTATACTTTTTACAAGTCGCTTTAAACGTTCTTTTTCCCCTGAGGATTCTATTTTTTGAGAAATAGAAATTCTATTTGAAAAAGGAACTAAAACAATATATCTACCGGCAATCGATAGCTCAGAGCTAATTCGAGGACCTTTTGTAGATATGGGTTCCTTCACTATCTGTACGAGTAGTGATTGATTTGATTTTAACACATTGGTAATAGTACCGTGTTTATCAATATCGTTCTCAAAAGGAAAATCCTTAAGAGAATAATTTTTTAACTTACCTGTGCTTACACGTTTAATGAATTTAAGTAAAGAAGCTACTTGAGGACCGAGATCATGATAATGCAAAAATGCATCTTTCTCATAGCCTACATTCACAAATGCGGCATTCAAACCCGGGACAGCTTTTCTAATTTTAGCAATAAAAATATCACCTACCGAAAAATTACTGTCGTCTTCTTCCTTATGTAATTCAATTAGTTTTCCATCTTTTAATAAGGCAAAATCTGTAGAGGAACCAGATCTAATGATCAATTCGTTGTTCACTCTGTGTTGATTTTTATCTACCCCAATAGTTGGGACAGATGGATTAAACAATTTTTTCACAGGAATTAATGTAATTCCATTGAAATAAAGCTATGGTATAGGTAGTATATTTAGCTTCATTTCGATTTCAAAGAACTTAAACTTTTTAACCAAAAAAAGTAGTTAGAAAACTACTTTTTCTTGTGGCGGTTAGCTCTTCTTCTCTTTTTACGCTTGTGCGTAGCTACCTTATGTCTTTTACGTTTTTTACCACTTGGCATAGTGTGTGCTGTTTATTTATTGTTATTATATTATTTTACTTCTACATTTGTTTTTACACCTTCTACAAATACTTTTGCAGGTTTAAATGCTGGTATATTGTGTGCAGGGATTTTTATGGTAGTATTCTTAGAAATATTACGGCCAGTTTTTTCTGCTCTAGTTTTGATGATAAAACTACCAAATCCTCTAAGGTATACATTATCTCCACTCTCTAAAGAGTTTTTTACTTCTTCCATAAATGTTTCAACAGTTGCCTGAACGTCTCCTTTTTCAATTCCAAGCTTTTCTGAAATTCTTGCTACAATATCTGCTTTAGTCATTATAATTCCTATTTAGGGGTTTTTAAATTTTCAAGGGGGCAAATATAAGAATTTAAAATCCAAAAAATCAATACTTAAGATGAAATTATCTTCTTTAAACATTTAATTTTACAAAACTTATAATTTTACTATGAAATTTTCTAAAAAACTCATTACGTGGTATTTACAAAACAAAAGAGAAATGCCATGGCGAGAAACTAAAAACCCGTATCACATTTGGCTTAGTGAAATTATACTTCAACAGACCAGAGTTGCACAAGGATTACCTTATTATATGTCATTTACAAACACCTTCCCTACAGTTTTTGATCTGGCAAAAGCAAGTGAAGAAGAGGTCTTGAAATTATGGCAAGGATTAGGTTATTATTCTAGAGCAAGAAATTTACATGAAACAGCAATACATGTGGCTAATGAGTTGAATGGTGTTTTTCCTGATACCTATAAAGATTTATTGAAACTGAAAGGAGTTGGGGATTATACCGCAAGTGCAATAGCATCTATATGTTATAAAGAAGCGGTTCCTGTAGTAGATGGTAATGTATATCGCGTATTGTCTAGATATTTTGGAATTAACACACCTATTAATAGTACTAAGGGGATACGTGAGTTTAAGGAGTTAGCAATAGAGTTAATGGATCATGAGGAGCCTTCTGATTATAACCAGGCTATTATGGAGTTTGGGGCCTTACAATGCAAGCCCAAGAGCCCTTATTGTATTATTTGCCCATTAAATGATGGTTGTGAAGCGCTAAAAAAAGGTGAAGTTGAATTGTTGCCTGTTAAATTAAAAAAACAAAAAATAAAGAAAAGATATTTTAATTATTTGATATTTTCTATACAAGGTGAACAAACAATAATGCAACAAAGAGTTGGTAACGGAATCTGGAAAGGGTTGTATGAATTTCCTTTGATAGAAAGTGAAAAAACAGACATCGATTCTATAGTCTCTAATGAGGTTTTTTGTAATATGGTACAGGATAATCCATATGAGGTAACCCTTTATAAGGAAAAACCAGTAGTTCATAAACTGTCTCATCAACATTTGTATACCAGGTTTTTTATTGTAAAGGTAGACGCAATTCCAAAGATTGATGAAGCGCAAAAGGTTGTTGCTTGTATCAAAGTGCACACGTATCCCGTTCCTATTCTTCTTGGTAATTTTATAGACTCATTTTTTGAATGAGACTCTAGTTTCAAAATTTACTTCAAAAATATTGACTGCTGATCAACTTACCTCGACCCTATAAATACGTATATAAATTTAATACCACATAGAAGGTTTAATTCTCCGGTGCTTGCTCAGAGGTTGTTGATTTAGATCATACGTTAAGGGTGGATTCAGAATACTATATTTACCAATTTTTCATTACATTTACTATAAACATGATTGTTGAGAAATAAGATGTGTGAGATAGCGTTATTCTCATAGTTTGTTATTTCTTTGTAACTTTATAATTATAAATTAATATGTCTGGAACACTAAATAAAGTAATGCTAATTGGGCATACGGGGGATGAGGTAAAGATGCACTACTTTGAAGGAGGTAATTGTATCGGTAGATTTCCGCTGGCAACTAATGATTCTTATGTAAATAAGAGTACAAACGAACGAGTTACTACTACAGAGTGGCATAATATTGTAGTTAGAAATAAGGCAGCAGAAATCTGCGAAAAATACCTCAATAAAGGAGATAAAATTTATATAGAAGGTCGTCTTAAAACCAGAAAGTGGCAAGATGAACAAGGTAAAGATCGATATAGTACAGAGATACAATGCACAGACTTTACTTTTCTTACTCCTAAAAACGAGAACCAATCCTCTGGAGCTACTGTTCAGAATACACAGCAGGTTAATACTCCTGTAGCGAATTCACAAACAGTTACAACAGCATCAACAGAATCTGAAAATGATGATCTTCCATTCTGATACGTTTAACTAAACCAATATAATTTGGACCCTGATCCTGAACCTTTATTTATTTTATTATTTGTATTTGATGTAATGCAAACCATTAACCTGGTTTTGCTCATTATACTATTGATTTTTTCTGCATTAATATCAGGCAGTGAGGTAGCTTTGTTTTCATTAACCACTACAGACCTCAAAGACGAAGAGCACGCTTCTAAAAATCTTAAAATCATATCCAGATTATTAAGCAAACCAAAAAAACTACTAGCAACAATATTAGTAGCTAATAACTTCATTAATATCGCTATAGTTTTACTTTTTGACGCTTTGGGAGAAATCTATTTTAGAGATCTTAATTATGTGTGGTTGGGATGGATCAATGTGAGATTTGTTGTTGAAGTTGGTGTTGCTGCATTTTTGATCTTGCTTTTTGGGGAGATTTTACCAAAAATATATGCTAGTAGAAACAGAGTAAAATTTGCCAAACTCATGGCACGTCCGCTTGGCGTGTTAGATTGGATTATAACACCCATTAGTCTGCCAATGCGAAGGATTACTATAGGGATTCATAATAGATTAGGCAAACAGAAATCTAACCTAAGTGTTGATCAATTATCGCAAGCATTAGAGCTTACCTCTGACAAGGATACTACAGTTGAAGAAAAAAAAATACTTGAGGGAATTGTGTCTTTTGGTAATACAGACACAAAACAGGTGATGCGTCCACGTATAGACATCTTTGCACTCAACAAAGCGGCATCTTACACAGAGATTATTCCTGAAATTATAAAAAACGGATATTCTAGAATTCCGGTTTATGAAGAGAGTGTGGATAAAGTAATCGGTATTTTGTATGTAAAAGATCTCCTGCCTCATATTAATAAATCTAGCTTTGATTGGTTGTCCTTACTCAGAGATCCTTATTTTGTGCCAGAGAATAAAAAATTAGATGATTTACTAAATGATTTTAAAAATAAAAAAAATCACCTGGCCATTGTTGTTGATGAATATGGAGGAACAAGTGGCTTGATTTCATTAGAAGACATTATAGAAGAAATTGTAGGTGATATTAGTGATGAATTTGATGATGAAGATCTTATATTTTCTAAACTAGATGAAAATAATTATGTTTTTGAAGGAAGAACTGCACTGAAAGACTTTTATAAAGTTTTAAAACTCGAAAACAATGATATTTTTGAAAATAAAAAAGGAGATGCAGAAACTATTGCAGGCTTATTGCTCGAAATCTCGGGAAGTTTTCCAAAAAGAGGAGAAACGATTACATTAAAACACTATATATTTACCATAGAGTCTCTAGACAATAAGAGAATAAAGCAAGTCAAATTAACAATTAATGAAAACGAGAATAATTAAGATTTTAGTACTGTTTGTATTACCATTATTTCTATATTCTTGTGGGGATGAGGTGTTGCCAAAACCGAAAGCAATGTTGAGGTTAAGTTATCCTGTCCCTGTATATGAAGAAGTATCATTACCCTGTTCTTATTCTTTTGAGAAAAATGAATTTTCAGAACTTCACAACGCTAAAAGAAATAAAAAATGTTGGTACAATCTGGAGTATAAAAAGCAAATGGCTACACTGTACATTTCGTATTTCAGAATTAATAATAACTTAGACTCATTATTAAGAGATGCTCAAAACCTCACTCAAGAGCATGTTGTAAAAGCAGAAGGAATACTACAAGAGCCTTATTTAGATTCAGAAAATAAAGTATATGGTATGTTTTATGAAGTGTCTGGGAATGCTGCTTCTCAATCTCAGTTTTACTTAACTGATAGCAGTACTCATTTTTTAGTAGGTTCTATCTATTTTAAGGTAAAACCTAACTATGATTCTATTTTGCCGGCTGCTGATTATTTGCGCAATGATATGCGGCATCTGATGGAAACACTACGATGGAAAGATTAAAATTATAACGTAGTTAATTTTCATACAAAAGAAACCTTTAACAATCATAATTTTATCACTTTTGCAACTTATTTCTTAAGCATGCAAAACACAAAACTAAAATGGATATATCTCGCCATACTATCAGTAGTGTGGGGTAGCTCGTTTATTCTTATCAAAAAATCACTTGTTGGCCTTACTCCTATGCAATTGGGGGCACTAAGAACATTATTTGCAGCTACATTTTTATTTTTGATTGGTTTTAGAAGCATGAGAACAATAGCGGCTTCTGATTGGAAGTGGGTTGCCATCTCTGGATTTTTAGGAACCTTTATTCCAGCTTTTTTATTTGCTTTTGCCGAAACAGAAATAGATAGTGGGATCGCGTCAATACTTAATTCAATCACTCCGTTAGTGACTTTGATCTTGGGAGTATCAGTTTTTTCCATTCGTTTTAATAAAAATCAATTCATTGGGGTAATTGTTGGATTAATAGGTTGTATCGCTTTGATACTAGAAGGTGCTTCGGTAAATCCAAATCAGGATTACTGGTATGCTTTATTGGTGTTATGTGCTACGTTTTGTTATGCTATAAATGTAAATATTATAAAACGCTACATGCAACACATTCCTCCAATGGCAATTGCTAACGGAAATTTTATTGTATTGGTTATCCCTGCTTTGGTAGTATTGTTTTACTCTGGTTTTTTTGAGCTTCGCGTGATATCGAATTCTATAGTACAAACAAGTTTGATATATATTTCGATATTAGCTGTAGTAGGAACCGGAATTGCAAAAGTTTTGTTTAATAAGTTAGTGCAAATAAGTACACCTGTGTTTGCGACTTCGGTGACCTATACGATCCCTATCATCGCGTTGTTGTGGGGAGTTTTAGATGGCGAAAAATTCACATTTTATCAGGTATTGGCATCGGGGGTTATTATTCTTGGGGTATATTTAGCTAATAGGAATAAGTGACTGTATATTTGGTTGTTAAATAATAAATTAACACCTTTTTAAGGTTAAAGGGCATCTAAATTTCATATTTTTAAGTAAAAATCTTAAACAAAAAATTATGAAAAAGTCTACTATCCCTGTTACATATGGAGTCTTAATTGCCATCGGTCTTATTGTATATTTTTTAGCACTCTCGTTGATAGGCGTACAAACCAATCCCATTTTTAGTTTGGGTAATGGCATTATAGTCGCCTTTGGATTATACAAAGCGATGAAAGATTATAAGATAGAAAAGAGAAATGACTTTAATTATCAAAAAGGGTTTATGGCTGGCTTATTTACAGGATTTAATGCAACTCTTATTTTTACAATTTTCTTTGCTATATATGTAACGAATATCAATACTAATTTTTTACCCGAAATGCTGGCTAATTGGAGTTCTCATTACCACGTAGGTGTAGGGATAGTGGTATTTATAGCTGCAATTATGGGCTTTGCCACCACATTTGTACTTACGTTGTCTTTTATGCAACTATTCAAAGAAAGTTGGAACACTAAAAAAAATCATAATGCACAACCCTTAAAGGTGTAAAAGATTTATATGAGTATTTAAATTACTTCAATAAAGATAAGTGCAATTAGGTTCTTTTGTTCGAGGGTAAAACCGTTATATTTTTTCAAATACTTAGTGTTAGGTTGATTTTAAAAAAATCATAACTTTTCGACAGATGAAATATTTGTCTTTTAATTAATTAGCAGTATATTTGCACCCGCCTATTTAAAAATAGGTGAGATTTTTATATCAAAAAATAATTAATTAAACGTTACGCTATGTACGCAATTGTAGAGATAGCAGGGCAGCAATTTAAAGTTGCAAAAGACCAAAAAGTGTTTGTACACCGTTTAGCTGGAGAAGAAGGAGATAATGTTTCTTTCGATAAAGTTCTCTTAGCTGCTGATGGAGATAACATTACTTTAGGCGCCCCAGCTATAGATGGAGCTCAAGTAGGAGCAAAAATCAGGAGACACCTTAAGGGTGATAAAGTTATTGTTTTCAAGAAAAAAAGACGTAAAGGTTACCGTGTAAAAAATGGTCACCGCCAATCTCTAACTGAGATCGTTATCGAAAGCATAGTAACTTCTGGAGCAAAAAAATCTGCTCCTAAGGCAGCAACTAAAAAAGCTGAGCCAAAAGTAGAGAAAGAAGCAAAAGCACCTGCTCCTAAGGCTGAAACTAAGGCCGCTCCTAAAAAAGAAGCAGCAAAGACAAAAGCTACTACTGAGGATTTAAGCACTAAAACAGTTGCTGAATTAAAAGAATTAGCAAAAGCACAAGGAATTTCTGGAATTTCTTCTATGAAGAAAGCAGAATTGATCGAAGCTTTACAAGGAAAATAAAAAACGGCAGGTAATCCTGTTTTATTACTAATATAAAACCGAAAGAAAATGGCTCATAAAAAAGGAGTTGGTAGTTCGAAAAACGGTAGAGAATCAGAATCGAAACGCTTAGGTGTAAAGATATTTGGTGGACAAGCTGCCGTGGCTGGTAACATCATTGTAAGACAAAGAGGTACAGCTCACAAACCAGGCGATAATGTATATGCAGGTAAAGATCATACATTACATGCCAAAGTAGATGGGGTCGTAAAATTTACCAAGAAGAAAGATAACAAATCTTATGTTTCTATAGAACCTTTCGAAGCATAGATTTATTTTAGATTTATAGATAAACCCTCTTTAGAATTTCTAAAAGAGGGTTTTTTAATGCTTTGATTTCAAGATAATGATTACCGTTCCTGTATACTCTTAACATTATCATCATAAACTCTATCGATAAGAAGTTTTCTGGGATCAATTGCCACTTTTAAAGGCTTAGAATCTATTTGAAAGGTAAAATTAGTCTCATTTTGATTTAATTTCACTCTTTTTTCATAAACCAACTGTTTCTCGGCTTGATCTGCAAAAACACCTATATCAATCCAATCATTAATAGGCACTCTAGTTTCGTTACCCAAACTATCCGCTTTTATCTTGTAAGACTCAACCATCATGACTATTTCATATTTACCGTTATCCAATTTTTTATAAGATGATTCTTTTATACGATTATCATACAAAGTAATTTCTTTGAACCAATCGGTAATTAAATAGTTTAGAGAATCTGGAACTTTTGCTTCTAGACACTCGATAAAATCCAAAGAAGAAGGATAAGGTGGTTTTTTGTATTTGTGCTGATTCAGAAATTCTTTCATAGCTTCATTTACTTTATCTTCTCCTATATAATCTTGTAACGCATATAGAACTACACTTCCTTTTCCGTAGTGAATGTAAGATTGGTTTTCCACTTTATACAAAGGCAATTCTTTTTCTATCTCTTTACTTCTACCTTTAAGGTATCTATCGTGATCATATTTTAAAAACTTACGCATTTTGATAGGTGTTTCGGCAAGACTTTTTAAGGTCATAAGAGATGAATATTCAGCAAAACTTTCACTTATCATAGTACTGCCCTGCATGTTAGCACCTATTACTTGATGCGCCCACCATTGATGTCCCATCTCATGAGCAATTACCGCATCAACGACGTTATTATCTGGGCTATCTTCAAGATCAATTACAAAACCAATAGCTTCAGAATAAGGCATCGTACCAGGAAATGCCTGTGCAAAACTTGCATATCTAGGAAACTCAATGATTCTACATTGTTTATGATAATAAGGGCCAAAATTTTTAGTATAATATTCTAAAGAGCGTTGTACGGCATCTAGCATCATTTCTACATTCCAGTCGTGCTTTGAATCGTAATACACCTCAATATCAATACCATTCCATTTTCTTGTGGCAATTTCATAATCGGCCGAGATAAACGAATAAAAATTTTGCGAAGGTTGATCTATCTTGTAATGATAATAGTTTCTTTCATTTTCTGTCCATTTCTTTATTAAAGATCCTGGAGCAATCGCAACTTGATCTTTTGAGGTTGAAATTGTAGTCTCTACATCGATAAAATCTGAGCGCCCATTAGAAAGATAATTATTCATGTGATGGTGATTTGGCTCTTTTTGTAATTTTGGAGCTCTTTCTTTTGGTGGTAAATCATATTTTTTACGAATACTATTATCAGATAATTCACTACTTTTATTATAGCCTAAAATTGGTAAAATTTCAAAGTTGTTCAAAAAGGTTCCGTTGTTTACTACTTTGGTATTTCCTCGATTATTTGTAAAACCCTTGGTCTCATATATATTATTGATTTCAATAGTGATACTTTGACTAGGGAGTAAAGGTGTATCAAGTTTATATATCAAATATCCTAAATCTTCATCTTCAAATATCAATTTTGATTGTGGAATATCGAATGTCGTAATCCATGCTTTATTTATGTTAAAATGAAGAGAATCGATAGCGACATCATGCTCATTGGTAAGTTCGATTATCGCCTTTGAATCCACATTTCTTTGTTGCGGGAAAATATCGATAAAGTATTGAATATCAGTTATTTTTGGCAGCTTGACATTTTCGTGTTTTTTAAATTTCTTTTCATAAGCAGCCGAAAGTACTTCTAATTCATCAAATGTCTTGTATGAATTTAATATCTGTGTATTATAATATACAAATCCAGCAACAATCATCCAAGAAATCGCTGTAATAGCCATAATGAACCCATACTTTTTTGGTATTTGTTTTTTGGCCACTTTGATTCTGTCAATTAAGGGGCTTAGTACTCCTCGATTCCACAATGCTCCTGCCAAAAGAAGACAAAGAAATGAAAACAATATCCAGTATATACCAAACCAAAAAGCTCCTTTTACTCCAGGTCCAAAAGCATTCATGTCTGAATATTCTAAGGAAGGTCTTGCGCCTATGACTAACATATTAGATTCTATATCGAATATTTTAAGGAGTAAGCCTAAAATGAAAATAACCAATATAGATACAAAATAGCCAATGTATTTATTGCTAAATAAGACTTGAATCATGATCATGACCCCGCTCCAAATGATATATATAGGTAAGTTACTATACACAAAGTCTAAAAGGTATACATCTAATTCTATTCGGGTATATCCATTAACTAATTGGTAAATGATTCCGCAAAAAATAAAGAAGCTTTGTAAGATAATTGTAATAGAAATTAAAGAAAGTGCTTTGGCAGTCATTGAAACGATAGTATTATGCGCAGTAGCATCTATAACTTCATTAATTTTACTTTCACGATCCCTCCAGACCAATTCACCACTGAAAAAAACTAATATAATAATAGTGTATATCGTAGTATTGTCATTGATAGAGTCTACCAGCTTATAGGTTAGAGGATATGATTTTAAACCAAAATATTCATAACCTCCTGCAAGATCACTTACCAAGATAATTGCACTAAAAAGAAAAAGGATTTTGAATGTGACACTTTTTAAAATACTTAGGAAATTTATGTAAAAAAAGCTTTTAAACTGAATCCATTCGGTTCTTCCTGAAAAGTGAGTATTCATTTTTGGAAGTGAAAAAACAGTTTCAGAAACAACATCTTTATTATTCTTTTTTTCTACTTTCTTCCTTTTTTCTTTAAAAGAAAAGCTGAAGTAAGAGAGTAGGAGAATTAGAATGCCAATACCTGTCCATAATAATCTGTTTTGAAGAAGGATACCATTAAAACCAGGACTAATTGTGTTCTTTTCTACAGGGGTAAAATATTTGGTATCTACAGAATAGGTTCGAATACCAAATGCATCAGTAAGAGCAGCAATGGTTTCATTATCAATATCAGAAGTTAGCGTTCCTGAAACAATATAGGTTACAATAATGAGTAATGCGCCTACAAAAGAAATGGCTGTGCTTTTCCACTTGTGAGCCATGCTATAAATTATAGCTCCTGCAAAAAACATATTGGGTATGATAAATAAGAAATAGTTATTTATAAAAGTTTCAAGGTGAAAATCGCCAAATCGATCGGTATCCATCCATCCAAAAACTGGTGCGAGCAAAGTACCCAAAATAGATCCTAAAAATATACCCAACATAGGGATTGTTGTCAATACGAGTGCACCTAGAAATCTTCCGAAAAAATAGCCTGACTTACTTAATGGTGTGCTAAATAGAATTTTATTAAAGTCATTATTATGATCGCGCAAAGCGGCATTATTAAAAAAGGCTGTAGCTATCATTAACCCAATCATGGTCATTATGGTAGTATATAGTGTGATCGTATACGGCGAGTTTCTATAGATATTACCAATAGAACCACCTATTTGTAAATTATCACTTACAGTGGCTGCAAAAACCATTAATGTCATCAACAATAGCATGATGTACACCATGGGTTGCTTGAGCGTATACTTCAATTCTAATAAAAAGAAATTTTTAAACATGGAAATTACTTTAATGGTTAAACAAGTACGTTATTGGTGTTAATTTTGGAAAAAAACACGTCTTCGAGATTAGGTCTAACTTCCTCAAAACCATTATTAGGAATTGTATCACTGTAGATATGAATTAGAGGTTTACCGCCTACCATTTTATTTGAGATAATGCGATATTCATTGGCATATTGATTTAACTCTTCAAATGAGATGATTTTTTGATATACTTTACCCTTAAGCTCATCGATTGCTGAGTCGGGTGCGCCATGATAAACGATTTCTCCAAAATTCATTATTGCCATTTTGGTACAAAGCTCCCTTACATCATCAACTATATGAGTCGAAAGAATTACTATGACCTCTTTTCCCACATTGGCTAAAAGATTATAAAAACGATTTCTCTCTCCTGGGTCTAAGCCGGCAGTAGGTTCATCAACAATTATTAACTTAGGTGAACCAATTAGTGCTTGTGCGATTCCTATTCTTTGTTTCATTCCTCCAGAGAAACCTTTGACGTTTTTATTTCGCTTATCGTATAAATTAACTTTATCGAGCAAATATTTTACCATCTCCTTACGCTCCTTAGATTTGGTAAACCCTTTTAAAACAGCCAAATGATCGAGTAACTGTTCGGCCGATATTCTAGGATATACCCCAAATTCTTGTGGTAAATACCCTAATACTTTTCTAAGCTCGGCGGGTTGATTAAGAATATCTATATCATCTAACTTGGCAGTGCCAGAATCTGCTTCTTGTAAGGTTGCCAGCGTGCGCATTAGTGATGACTTTCCGGCTCCGTTGGGTCCTAATAATCCAAACATTCCGTTTTCTAGGTCGATAGATACGCTATTTAATGCTTTTGTGCCATTAGCATATGTTTTTGATAGATTTGTGATTTTTAATGTGCTCATTGTATGTTTTTTGATTGTATTAATATAAGACGCCACATAATGTATTTCGTTACAAAGGCACCTTCATAAAACACGAAAACTCTTGTAAATATGAGGGTTTTGTTGTATATTTAAGTATAATAAAACCCCG
>CANLYR010000053.1 GCA_947495425.1 uncultured Aquimarina sp. | reverse complement strand
TCAGTATATAAATATGTTTGAATTCAATAGAAACATTAACAATCTAAAAATTAATATTACCTAAATGCACAACGGGTATTTATAATTGAAAAATAATTTTATGCAAAAACATAGATGTGGATGGTGTGTTGGAGATCCTTTGTACGAATCGTATCATGATAATGAATGGGGTGTTCCTTTACACGATGAGCGACTTTTATTTGAGTTTTTGGTTCTCGAAACGTTTCAGGCTGGATTAAGTTGGATAACAATTCTTCGGAAACGAGAAAACTTTAGAATGGCTTTTGACAATTTTGATTATACTATTATTGCAAAGTATACTGAGGCTAAAAAAGAAGAATTACTTCAAAATGCTGGTATTATTCGCAATACATTGAAAGTTAACTCAGCGATCACCAACGCGCAAAATTTCATGAAAATTCAAGAAGAGTTTGGTAGCTTTGACGCTTATATTTGGAATTTTGTTGATGGAAAGCCTATCAAAAATAGTTGGAAAGATCATAAAGATTGTCCTGCTACAACAGAAATTTCGGATATAATAAGCAAAGATCTAAAAAAACGTGGTTTTAAATTTGTAGGGGCAACCGTAGTTTATGCTTTTATGCAAGCCATCGGCATGGTTAACGATCATACTGTAGATTGTTTCAGGTATAATCAGGTTTAATTAACAACGTAATATAAACGATAGATAACCAATGTCTGGAGAAACAAAACTAACTATACTAATCAAAAATATGACTCCCGAATTGCGACCTGGAGGATATGTTTTCTCAACGGTTAACTCTGTTGACATGATTTTAAGAAATGATGTGATATGCGAATTCAAAGAAAAAGAAGGTATAACTGTTATTTTGCAACAAGAAAAAGCAGATCACTATAATTTATCTTATGAATATGTAGCTTCTTGGATCACGCTAAAGGTTCATTCTTCACTTGATGCAATTGGTCTAACAGCTATATTTTCTTCAGAATTGGCCAAACATCAAATAAGCTGTAATATCATGACTGGGTACTATCATGATCATATTTTTTTACATAAAAACGATGGAGAAAAGGCGATTAAAGTTCTAAATCAATTGTCTAAAAACTATGAGGAGTGATTACATTTTTATATTTAAATCTAAAATTAAACGTTGCCTTATTAAAGTGATTCAAATTTTTTATTTCAAATAGTTCAAAAACTCTGCTCTCGGGATTTCTTTTGCTCCCAGGCTAGCCAAATGGTCCGTATGTACCTGGCAATCGATTAGTGTTACACCCTTTTCTTGTAACCATCTTACCAACTTAATAAAACCGTATTTAGAAGCATTGCTAACTTTAGAAAACATGCTTTCTCCACAAAACACTTTTTTATCTGCTAACCAAACCCCATACAACCCGCCTACCAAAACTGAATCTTGCCAAACTTCAACAGAAATTGCATGTCCTAGTTGGTTCATTTTTTTATATGCGTTTTGCATATCAGTAGTAATCCAAGTACCCTCTTGTTCTGGTCGTTTAATTTCAGCACAATGTTGTATAACACTTTGAAAATCTGTATTAAAAGTAACTTCAAATTGATTTTTTCTAATAAGTTGTCGCATACTTTTACTCACTTTGAGCTCCGAAGGTAATAATACCATTCTTGGATCTGGACTAAACCAGAGGATCACCTGGCCCTCATTATACCAAGGGAAAATACCGTTATGATAAGCCTCTAACAGCCGGTCTACAGAAAGGTCACCACCTATAGCCAATAGCCCATCGCTATCAGCATAGGTAACAGAAGGAAATTGTATACTATCTGTGAGAATGAACAAAATGTATTTAATATGATTTCTATTACGTTAAATATCAATTAGTTGTTTGAATTGACCAAAAAAATCGCAATATTTGTTAAGACCTTTTAAGATAAATTTTGTTCATCATTGCTTTTTTAAGTTTTATTAAAAGGTTAACCTAAAACCACAATATGAAAAGTCCGATAATAAAATATCGGACTTTTTGCTTTTATACTTCGACTATGCTCAGCATAAACCTGTCTAAATGCCTCAGTGTACTAAATATGTTATATTATAATCTAACCTGTCTAGAATGGCAAATCATCATGTTCTTCTTTTGAAAAATCTGTAGCAGGTTCAAATGTTTCTGCTGGTGGTGTTGGAGGTGGAGTAGAATTTCCTGGAGCACCCGCCTGTAAGTTTTCAATTCTCCAACCTTGAATAGAGTTAAAATACTTAGTTTCTCCTTGAGGG
Organism: uncultured Aquimarina sp.; assembly: GCA_947495425.1. Classification (GTDB taxonomy): domain Bacteria; phylum Bacteroidota; class Bacteroidia; order Flavobacteriales; family Flavobacteriaceae; genus Aquimarina. The sequence goes on along the minus strand of CANLYR010000053.1, from coordinate 25,627 downwards.
TTTACCCACTCACGACCACGCAAATTGATGCCAATTTTAACATCTTGACCTACCTGAAACGTGTTTAATAAGTCACATTTATCCTGAATAAACTCTACCATAATATGCTGTGGGTATTGCTCTTCTGTTGTAACCACAATCTCTCTCTTTCTAAAACCGTTGCTGCCAAAGGTTTGTGTCTCTCCGATCATCTTTACTTTACCTTGTACTTCCATCGTATTATATATTATTTTGCTGCTAAAATGTTCCATGCTGTATCTACATCATTACGATCTAAATACTGCTTTGCAAATTTATGAATTTCTATCTGGTTAGCCTGCTGAATTTTATCCTTAATATCATTATGTTTATTAACAAATGTTGAAGCAGCTGTCTTTTCTGGAATTCCTTCGATATTAGCCAACTTACCCAAATCGTTACCCGTAAAAATGGGACTATTCTTTATAGCTTCGGGCAAAGCATCTACACCAATCCCCATCGTACTCAATGGCTTAGGAACCTCAAACATCCCTTTACTAGCTCTAGTGTACCAATTGCCCCCCATGCGGGCCACCTGATCAATTTTATACTGATCAATTTTATTATTCTCATCCATTATGTTCTCGTTGATATGCATCAGGAGCACCTCACAAATAATAAGATTACCAGCACCCCCTTCATCACCCATGGCAACGATCTCATTCACCTTACATTCAAACTGCACTGGCGATTCTGCAACCCGGTAAGGTTTTACTTTTTCTGAAGAAACCATAGTTAGTCCCGATTTTACAAATTCATTAACGTCATCAGGGTATTCTGTACTGGATAATGACATTTGCTGCACAATATCATAGTTCACAATATTAATGACCACTTCTTTGGTTGATATTGCATTATCGAGCGTATGCTTTGTAGTATTATCTCTTACTCTTCTGGCAGGAGAAAATATTAAAATCGGTGGATTTGCACTAAATACATTAAAAAAACTAAATGGTGATAAATTAGGGTCTCCATTTTTTGTCATAGTACTAGCAAAAGCAATAGGTCTGGGACCAATAGCACCAAGCATTAGACCATGCAATTTTGCCGTTGAAACCGCTACAGGATCGATTGTAATCATAATTTATTTTATATGAAACAAAGATAACTAAAGTTTAGTCTCTTGATAATAGCATAAAAGCTAAACTTTTTGATTAAAAATAAGCACTTAACAAGAGTTCAACAATAAAATTAGTATAAAACGTTTATATTTAAGGTTTAGTAAAAAGGTGGTATGGATTTTTCTGATGAACGTAATTTTCCGAGCTATTTCATTGTCTTAGCCGTAATTGTAATTACGATTCTTGCCTTATGGAATACTTCTTTATTCATGCAACGTTTAAAAGACGATGAACGTACTAAGATTGAAATTTGGGCGCAATCGCAAAAAGCTTTAAACAGTGAGCAATCTGATGATTATCTGGAGCTATCTATAATCATAGGAGCAACCAATAGATCCATGCCCATTATAATCACAGATTATAAAGGTGATGTTATTAGAGATTCATCAAATAATCCAGACCCAAGCTATTTTCAAAACGTATCAGAAAGCTTGATGAATAATGAATCGAAGCTCACTTCCTACTTAAGAAAACTAAAAACAGAAAATAAACCTATTGAACTAGATCTTAGAGACACCGTTCAATATATTTATTATGGAAATTCGGATATTCTAACCAAATTAAAATATTACCCTATAGCGATAGCTTTAATCATTTTTTTGCTAATCGGTGTCATTTATTTCTTTTTTACCACATCCAAAACCAGTGAGCAAAATAAACTCTGGGCGGGTATGGCTAAAGAAACTGCACATCAAATCGGAACGCCTTTATCCTCATTAGTAGGGTGGAATGAAATTCTTAAAGCCGAGCATGTAAATCCTGAATATATTACAGAGATCGAAAAAGATATTGAACGATTAAAGGTAATTACAGAACGTTTTTCTAAAATAGGTTCTATCCCAAATCTTGAAGAGGTAGATATTGTAAAAGAAACCAGAAATGCATATACCTACCTTCAATCCAGAAGTTCTAAATTAATTCATTTTTCTCTCGACCTGCCAGAAAAACCAATTTACGTAGCTCTAAACTCTCAATTGTATAGTTGGACCATAGAAAATCTTGTAAAAAACGCTATTGATGCCATGCGAGGGAGAGGAGATCTTAAAATAGACCTTACCGATGATACAAAACGAGTGTTTATAAGAGTAAAAGATACAGGAAAAGGGATGCCTAAAAGTAGATTTACAAAAATATTTGAGCCTGGTTATACTTCTAAGACCCGTGGATGGGGGTTAGGCTTATCTCTTGCTAAAAGAATTATTGAAGAATATCACCACGGAAAAATTAAAGTGCTTCGATCAGAAATTGATAAAGGAACTACTTTTCAGATCACATTTCTCAAATCCGGGTCTGCGGTATAACAATATTTTCATCGTTGCGTTATACAATAATACTAAAATTAACCACAGTGAAAACCGAATACATTATTCTTAAAGAAGCAACGCTAAACAATAACTGCCCAGAATGTTATTCTACAAACGGAATGGTACTCTCTTTTATGCAGAAACGACTAAAATCGAAACTTCTGGTAAAAACAAAAGGCAACGTTGTTGAACGTATTAATTGCAACACCTGTGAAAATCAAATTTTTCCCGGGCAATGGACTCAGGATATTGAGCGCGTATATCAATACCATAAAAAAACGATCGACACCAAACCTTCATCTATCCGCTTTACCGGATTATTTTATATGCTGATTTTTCTAGTTTTATTACTAGTAGGTGCTGGATATATATATGTATATCAACCAAATCTCTTGGGATTGAATATATAATCAATATTGCATCATAATTTGTCGTAATTGATCTGTGATCCCAAAAGTTTTGTCGGTATTAAAATCAAAGCAAACGGCAACATCATGGCCTTCTGCACAAAGCTTTCCCGTATCATTATACAATCTATGCTGCAGACCAAAACTAGAATTTTTTAAAAACGCTACCCTGGTTTTGATGATCACATCACCCGGGAAAAATAGCGGGTGTTTGAAATCGCATTGGGTAGAAACTAGCATAGGTCCTTTTTTGGTTTCTGAATATAATTGTGCTAATCCGGTAACTTCCCAGAATTGTACACGTGCGCTCTGCATGTATTTCATGAAATTTACATTATTCACATGTTGATATGTATCCATTTCACTCCAATCAATTCGAAGCTTTAGTGATAGTTTAAAAGCTACATCATCCATAAGTACTACAAATTCGTCTTAATTTCTGCTGCCAAACTTTCAAATTCTGATTCTGACATAGAGATTTTATGTTGAAAAGTCATTTCCTTCATTTCGTTTAATGGAATCAAGTGTACATGTACATGAGGAACTTCTATACCAACAACAGCAATTCCAACACGTTTACACGAGACTGTCTTTTCTAAAGCTTTGGCTACTTTACGAGAAAAACGCATTAATCCTAGATAGGTATCTTCGTCTAAATCAAAGATTTTATCTTCTTCCTTTTTAGGAATACAAAGTGTATGACCTCTTGCATTTGGATTAATATCCAAAAAAGCATAGAAATTCTCGTCTTCAACTATCTTGTAAGACGGAACTTCACCAGTAATAATTTTAGTGAATAGGGTAGGCATTTTGAAAAATTTTAGTCGGTGTTTCGTATTCTTGAAATATAATCTATTTATCTGTAAGTAAACCTTATAAAAAAACCTTTTTTGAACTTTCAAAAAAGGTTTTTTTATAAATTCTTAGAAATGTTTTGTTCTATTCTCTTGTAATTTCTACAATATCAAACTTCATAACACCATTAGGCACTTGAATTTCAGCTACTTCCCCTACGCTCTTACCTAAAAGACCTTTCCCAATAGGAGAATCTACAGATATTTTTCCTGTTTTGAGATCGGCTTCACTTTGTGCCACTAATTTATAGGTCATCTCTGCTCCATTGGTTTGATTTTTTATCTTCACAGTAGAATGTATAAGTACTTTGGACGTGTCTAATTTAGACTCATCAATTAATCGGGCACTACCCAAGGTTTCTTCTAATTTAGAGATTCTCATTTCTAATAATCCCTGAGCCTCTTTTGCGGCATCATACTCGGCATTTTCACTCAAATCTCCTTTGTCACGCGCCTCGGCTATTGCCTGAGAAGCTTTTGGACGTTCTACATCTTTAAGTTGACCTAGTTCGTCTCTTAATTTTTTTAGCCCCTCAGCAGTGTAATAAGATACTTTGCTCATAACTTCATCGTTTATATAAATACAAAAAATCCCATAGCTATGGGATTAGTTATTCAAAGATAACAAAAAATTTACTGAAGATTACAAATTTACGTAATTTGCAATCACAATATTAGTGTTATGAAGAAGGCTATTTTTTTACTACTTATTATCTTAATCTCATCGTGCAAAAGTGATGATGACAACCAAAATAATACAAATCTACCAAGGGTAAATGTTAATTTTGAAATTAATCTTAATTTACCCCAGTACGAAAGTCTTAATTTTCCGGGAGGGATTTTTGTTGATCGTACTGCAGGAAGAGGAATACGAGGCGTTATTGTATACAATCAAAATGATCAACAATTTTTTGCTTATGAATTAAGTGATCCTAATATTGTTCCTAGCGATTGCTCTGCACTCGAAGTAACCGGAACCAGAGCTTCCTCTAATTGCGGAAATGAAAACATCTATGAAATTACTTCCTTGGGGCAACAAGTTAGGGGAGAAGGTGGTTTTCCGCTTTTGCCATATCGAATATCTAAACAAGGAAATACCTTATTTATCACAAATTAGTAAGTTATTACTGTTGAAAATGGCTCATTACGATATATTAGAACTTCATGATGAGGACTGTAAACACGATAAAACCTTATATTTTCTGAGTTTTAGCACAACTCAGTATTTGTGTTAATTTACTTGAGGACCTATTTACTGCCAGTTATACGACCAATCTTTCCAGATTACATCTAAGCCTTTATTTTTCAACATATCAACCACTTCTTCTGTTGATCGCTCATCTGAAATTTCGAATTGTTCTAAGGATTGCGGTGCTACAGCATAACCTCCGGGATTCGTTTTGGAGGCTGCACTTATAGATGTGATACCAAGATTTACAATATGTTCTCTAAACTCTTCACTTTCGCGAGTAGACATTGATAATTCTACATTTTCATCAAATAATCTAAACGCACATATTAATTGTACTAAATCTGAATCTGTCATCACTACCTTTGGCACTAACCCTCCGCTATAAGGTCTTAATCTTGGAAAGGAAATTGAATATTTTGTTTTCCAATAGGTTCTTTGCAAGTATTGTAAATGCAATGCAGTAAAGAAACTGTCTGCCTTCCAATCTTCTAAACCAAAAAGAGCTCCTAAGCCTATTTTATGAATCCCTGCACGACCTAACCGATCCGGGGTTTCTAATCGATAATTAAAATTTGATTTTTTTCCTTTGGGATGGTGCTTTTTATACGCCTCTTTATGATAGGTTTCTTGATAAACCAGTACCGCATACAAACCACTAGCTTTTAATAATTCATAATCTGATTGATCCAATGGTTGTACTTCTATGGTAATATTTGCAAATCTTGATTGTATGAGTTGTATAGCATTATTAATATAGGCTACACCAACCGTTTTATTAGCTTCTCCTGTAACCAAAAGGATATGATTATACCCCTTGGATTTCAGAAATTCTACTTCTATCAAAATCTCTTTGTCCGTTAAGGTTCTACGAGGGATTGTATTGGTCATACTAAATCCACAATAGGTGCAAATATTTTGGCATTCATTACTCAGATACATTGGGGCATACATCTGAATGGTATTTCCAAAACGTTTTTTCGTGATATGACTGCTCATTCGCGCCATTTGTTCTAAATAGGGTTGTGCCGCTGGAGAGATCAGTGCTTTAAAATCTTCGAGATCTCTTTTAGATGCACCCAGAGCATGGATTACATCGGTTTCCGTTTTAGCAATAATACTAGAAAGGGTTGCATCCCAATCGTATTGCTCAAATATATTTTTGAAGGTATTCATAGCATTTAGCTTCTGGCAATTAGAAATGATGTCAATGGGCTACTCGCTTCTGCTTGTTGTTGTATAGGTGCTACCTTTGCAGTATACGCCATACGCCCCGCTTTAACAGCCAATCTAAACGCTTTGGCCATCTCGATAGGTTGATTTGATACTGCAATAGCGGTATTGACCAATACTGCATCTGCACCAATTTCCATAGCATTTGCTGCATGCGATGGGCTTCCGATACCGGCATCAACAATAACAGGTACATTGCTCTGATCAATTATGATTTCTAGAAAATCTAATGTTTTTAATCCTTTATTACTACCAATTGGTGCCCCTAATGGCATGACACATTGCACGCCTACTTCTTCTAATCGTTTGCACAACACAGGATCTGCATGGATGTAGGGCATCACTACAAATCCAAGTTTGACCAGCTCTTCTGTTGCCTTTAACGTTTCTATTGGGTCTGGCATTAAATATTTGGGATCAGGATGAATCTCAAGCTTTATCCAATTGGTTTCTAAAGCTTCTCTTGCCAGTTCTGCTGCGAAAATTGCTTCTTTGGCATCTCTCACTCCAGAGGTGTTTGGCAATACATTGATTCGATCATGACTCAAATGATTTAATGTATCATCATCCCCATTCATAAGATCAACACGTTTGAGTGCAACAGTAATCAATTCACTCTCAGAAGCAAGTAGTGCATCTCTCATCAACTGAGGGGAACTGAATTTTCCTGTCCCGGTAAACAAACGGGAGGAAAACTCTTTATCAGCAATTTTTAATATATCCATTTTTTAGCGATTAGTTTCTAGTTTATTTACTATAAGCATATTAATATTGTATATTTTTTCTTTCATATTTTCTTTATTGGTCAACAATCCAGAAACGGCAATACCTGACACCCCTGTTGCCAATACCTCTGGAATATCATTTTCTATAATTCCTCCAATGGCAACAATGGGTAATTCTGAATTTTGAATTCTAAATTTTGTAAGAATGTTTCGATATCCTTCGTACCCAAGTATTGGGCTTAATTGCTTTTTGGTCGTTGTATGTCTAAAAGGACCAAGCCCAATGTAATCCACTCCATCATTACTATGTTGCATACAGTCTTCTAAAGTATTTGCTGTACCCCCAATTATGAAATTATCACCAAGAATTTTTCTTGCTTCACGAGGGTTCATATCGTTCAGCCCAAGATGGACCCCATCAGCCCTAGCGATCTTGGCTACATTTACATCATCATTGATGATCAAAACTGCTTCATATTGATCACAAATATTCCTTGCTTTTATAGCGGTGTCTAGATAGGTTGCAATATTTGTATCCTTTAATCTAAGCTGTACCCATTTCCCACCAGCTTTGCAGAACTCTTTTATGTGCTGAAGATGTTCTTGCGGTGTTTTTCCTTGTGAGATATATTGAAGTTCTGTCATAAGAATTAAGAAGTTAACGAGTTAAGAATTGCTTTACAATACCCATTTAACAATTTACTCACCTCAATTAACAAGTTCATTTCTAAATATATATCTTCTTTATAACCTAAATCTCTTGTAAGTATCAAGTAATATCTACACTCTTCTAGCGAACCTTGAGCTATATTAAAAAATCTCAATTTATCTTTTGTACTTTTCTTTTTATAACCTTCTGCTACATTTGCGGGAATAGAAACCGAAGCTCTTCTAAACTGACTTGTTAATCCGTATGTTTCAGATTTGGGAAAACTATTGGTCAACTCATAGACTTTTAATACAAATTGATGCGCTTTTTGCCAAACGATTAGTTTTTCGAATGATGTTGTCTTATCCATTATATTTTTTTAAACTTTTAACTTCTTAACTTCTCATCTTTTTAACTTCTGTTTTCTACATTTTATGATAGCCTAGTAAACTTTTGTTGGAACTCAATAGCATCTCAGTATATCTTTTTCCTCTGCAACAAGATTTTAACAAAGGAAAGCCTAATGCTAATTGCGCAGTAATTGCCGAAGAAAGGACACAACCACTCCCGTGTTTTTCTGAATTATTTTGTCCTTTTGGATGTAACGTAAAATACTTTCCGGCTGTGGTAAATAATTCGTCTTTTCCTATATCTTCTTTTCGATGTCCTCCTTTTAGTAATAGGTTAGTTTTGGTACTGATATATTGAATCGTTTCTTCAATACTTTTATCAGCATATAACTTTTCTATTTCGTAATAATTTGGCGTTAACACATAGATTTTATTTAGTATTTGATCAAACTGATGATCGTTTGTTGACTTCGATTGAAGTAGCGTGTTTTGAAAATTAAAGTCTGAACTGGACTTCAATACTGGATCTAAAACAATTTTTAACTCTGACTTCTTTTTTAGCAGCACATCGATGACCTCATTCAATACGACCCAGTTTTGTATAATACCAATTTTTACAACAGCGATATCAAACCTATCAAAAAGGATTTCAATTTGATTTATAATCACCTCAACAGCTATCCAATGACACGCTTTAAACGCGATATCATTTTGAATTGTATTTGCAGTGCAAACGGCTAATCCGTAGACTTGTAATGCCTCAAAGGTTTTAATATCTGCTATAATCCCTGCTCCTCCTGATGGGTCAAAACCTGCAATTGTTAATACGTATGGTCGTTTTTTCATACTTCAGTATGTATCATTCTACTTTTCTTAGCGCTATTCTTTTCGAAGTGTTTTTAGCGAATCCTGAATTTTTTTGAAACTTTCTAATGGCTGTTCAGTATTCCATATTCCGCCGAGTACACCAACGCCTTTGAATCCAAGATCAAATGTTGCTTGCAATGTATTTTCATTAATCCCACCCATCCCGATTACAATAGTATTGAGATCAGTAACGTCAAAACCTTTTCCTTTATATCCTATCTTTGAAATCGAACTAAAAACCGGGCTCAATAAAACATATTCAAAAGCAACATCACAGGCTATGATATCTTCTTTGGAATGAAAAGAACTGGTTACCGAAAACCCTTTATCCCGATATGACTGAACGGTGTCGTTTAGTGCAGATGCATCAAAATCTAATCGGGCTTGTTCTTGCAAATGTATCCCTCGTAACTTATAGTCTATCGTTAACTCTGGAAACTGATGGGTCATAATCCGATTATGGTATTTTGAATCTAATTGATCTAATAGTGCACGATATCCATCTATGGTAAAGGTTGGCTTGCGTAAGTGTAATATTTTTAAACCAGCATCAAACAAATCATTAATCTGCTGCGCTTCGTTTTCTAGTGCTCTTTCTGAGGTTATTACTAGTATCATATTTTAGCTTTTTAGCTTCTAGCTATTAGCAATTCGATTAATTTTTTATTTCTACCATTTTTAATAGCCCCGATTGCAGCGTCATCCTTTTTTGCAACGCTATTAACGTTGTCAAAAGGTTGCAAAAAAGATACAGCGGAAAGCGGGAACTAGCTACAAATAATACATCTTACAAATACACTTCGCTTCCTTTTTCCTTAAATTCTTCTGCTTTTTCTTGCATTCCTTTCTCGATTGCTTTTTCATCATCAATCTCCTTTTGGGCTGCATATGCTCTTACTTCTTGTGATATCTTCATAGAGCAGAATTTCGGGCCGCACATACTACAAAAATGAGCGATTTTTGCTCCTTCTGCAGGTAATGTCTCATCGTGATATTCTCTAGCTCGCTCTGGATCTAATGCCAGATTAAATTGATCTTCCCATCGAAACTCAAAACGAGCTTTACTCAACGCATCATCTCTATGTTGTGCTCCCGGATGTCCTTTGGCCAGATCTGCTGCATGTGCTGCTAGTTTATAGGTAATCACGCCTACACGCACGTCTTCTTTGTTGGGCAACCCTAAATGTTCTTTTGGGGTCACATAGCACAACATTGCTGTACCATACCAACCGATCATAGCCGCACCAATTCCTGAGGTAATATGATCATAACCTGGTGCAATATCAGTAGTTAACGGACCCAAAGTATAAAAAGGAGCTTCCCCACAAGCCTCTAATTGTTTGTCCATATTAGCTTTAATCATATGCATGGGTACGTGTCCTGGACCTTCGATAAAGGTTTGTACATCGTGTTTCCATGCGATTTTGGTTAATTCTCCCAGTGTTTCTAATTCTGCAAACTGTGCTTCATCATTCGCATCGGCTATACACCCGGGGCGTAATCCGTCTCCGAGTGAAAAAGCTACATCATAGGCTTTCATAATTTCACAAATTTCTTCAAAATGTGTGTATAAGAAACTTTCTTTGTGATGTGCCAGACACCATTTTGCCATGATTGATCCTCCTCGAGAAACTATACCCGTGATTCTTTTGGCTGTCATCGGTACATAGGCTAACCGCACTCCTGCATGAATGGTAAAATAATCTACTCCTTGTTCTGCTTGCTCAATCAATGTATCTTTAAAAATCTCCCAGGTAAGATTTTCGGCTTTGCCATCAACTTTTTCTAATGCCTGATAGATAGGCACTGTTCCTATTGGCACTGGTGCGTTGCGAATGATCCACTCGCGAGTTTCGTGAATGTTCTTTCCTGTAGAAAGATCCATAATATTATCCGCACCCCATCGACATGCCCAAACGGCTTTTTCTACTTCTTCTTCAATACTGGATGTAGTGGCAGAATTACCGATATTAGCATTAATTTTTACCAAAAAATTGCGCCCCAAAATCATTGGTTCTGCCTCTGGGTGATTAATATTAGATGGGATTACCGCTCTACCTCTGGCTATCTCATCTCTTACAAACTCAGGAGTAATCACATCGGGGATATTGGCTCCAAAATTTTGACCGGGATGCTGCTTAGACAGTCGTTTTGTTTCTTGTAATTTTTGATTTTCGCGAATAGCCACATATTCCATCTCGGGAGTAATGATTCCTTGTTTGGCATAATGCATTTGTGAAACATTTTTACCTAATTTAGCACGTTTTGGTTTTCGCAAATGATTAAATCTTAAATGATCTAAACTAGAATCATGTAATCTTTGATTACAATATTTTGAAGAGAATCTATCTAACACCTCTACATCCCCGCGATCCAAAACCCATTGCTCTCGTATAGGCTCAATACCATTGGGTACATTAATTTTCTTTGATGGATCTGTGTACGGCCCGCTAGTATCATAAACCGTTACAGATGGATTGGGTATTTTTTTACCACTAATACTATCTGTAGTATCTTCTAATGCAATCTCGCGCATGGCCACTTTAATTTGTGGATGTAGCGCTCCTTGCACATAAATCTTTTTAGAATTCGGAAAGGGTGTCGTAGAGATTACATGTTCTTGTGGTGCCGTATCTTTTTTCTTCATCAGTGTTGTGTATGAGTTTTTGGTGTTTTATCTGTTGTTATGACTGAAGACTGAATTAATTATCCTCCTTGCGTGGCTTGAATAATAGTTACCTGATCCTTATCATCTAGGAAAATTTGATCCCATTTCTCTTTAGAAATAACTTCGTTATTAATAGCGACGGCAATGCCATTGGTAATCATATCCAATTGTTCTAATAGGGTTTCTATCGAACTATTTTCTGTAATTGACTGCAATTGATTGTTAACGTTTATGGTCATCTTTTCTATATTAAATCCATAAACTTTAGGCAGTACCTACCTATTTTGAAGAAGAAAAACTACATAACTGATTGTTTAAATACGGCTATGTGATTTTAACTTTTCCCTGCGTCGGTATTAACCGCATCAGGTTCAAAGGGTATTTCTCAGATTCCGCTTTTGCGGAAACACCCCTAAAGTTTATACTATAAAAATAATAAAACGCAGCCTATACATGAATATAAAGGCTGCATTTTAACTAAAATTTTAATGTGGCTCCAAGCAAAAAATTAATTCCTGCTTGTGGATAAAATCCTGTAAAATATGTCGTTCTTAATCCCGTTGGGCTCTGATCATCAGGAATATCTCCTAAAGGAAAAGCATACCCATTCGACTCATATTCGAGATCAAAAATATTGTTTATTAATCCCGTAAATACTATAGATTTGAAAACAGAAACATCTTTAATTTCATAGACAATATTCAAATCGTTGACAAAGAAACTATCCAGTTTTAGATTTTCGTTATCAAAGTTGCTCAAATGTTGTTCTCCTACGTATTTTGAAAGAAATCCTAATTGTATCCCCTTTGTTGGCTGATATATTAGCATATTACCTGCTACGATATTGGGAGAATATGAGATATCAGTATTTCCTAAATTGGTAAGTGCACCATCTACAGTAGCCACAAAATCTACATTTTTATTTGTGCTTATTGCAATATTGGGTCTGGTACTCAATGTATTAAAAAGGGGTATATCTGCGTCAATTTCTATTCCTAAGCGATAACTTTCTCCGCTTGTTTCTCGAATAGGTGCTCCTACATCATCTAATGCACCTGTTAATACCAATTGATTATCGTAGAGCATATAATAAAGATTCATATTGAGTATTGTTCTATTTTTATTATATCGCCATCCCAGTTCAAAATCATTGAGAGTTTCTGCGGTATCGATTCCGTTTTCAAAATCATCCCTCCTCGGCTCTCGATTCGCTCTGGCATAGGATGCGTATAGTTGATTTGAAGTATTAATCTGATACGTAAGTCCCGCTTTGGGGTTGAAAAAATCATACGTTTCGTCAATCTCTAAGGGTCTTCCGGTTGAGGCATCACCAATAGTCTCATATCCTATAAATCGACCTTGCACATCTAAAAAAGCACTCCATTGATCATTAACTCTATAGGTAGCTTTACCAAAAATTGAAAATTCATTCTTTGTCCCATTTCCGAAGTAATACTGATCTCGGATTTCTGATCCACCGGCATTTTGGGCCCAGATAACTTCACCAAAATGATCCCCATCGTAATGGCTATAGAACGCTCCAAAATCTACATCAATCATATTGTCTTTATAATTTACCGTAGCATTAACTACATAGAAGTCATTATCTAACCATCTGCGACGAACCAAATCTGTAGTATTAATAGTATCATTAACTCTTATGATAGGTGTAAAATTATAGTCTACAAAGTCCTCGTCTTCTTTATATTGTTCAAAAAACCCTCTTCCGTATGTGTAGTTTAGTCCTAAGTTTGTTGACCAATTATTATTGTATTTCTGATTCCAGTGTAACTGGTAGTGATCTTGCTTATAATCATCTACTTCGTTATCATAAAAACGAGTATTGCCTTCTTCATCTGTATATTGACCTATGGGATTAAACCTTCTGTCATTTTCGAGCGTTTCTGCATCGATTCCATCCCAGGACTGATAGGTAATATTATGACCTCCAAAGGTAATGGCCTTAACTAAGGTATTGTCGTCGACATAAGATCCTTGTAAAAAATACGATTTCAAATCTGCAAAAGCCCGATCTACATATCCGTCGGATGCAATGTTTGATAATCGCCCTGCAATTTCGATATGATCGTTTAACAATCCTGTACTAAATTTAACATTATGTCTTCGGGTACCAAAAGATCCAAAGGAGTTAGATATTTCTGCTGATGCTGTTTCAGAAACGGCATCAGTTAGCAAGTTTAGACTCGCCCCAAAAGCACCAGAACCGTTGGTAGAAGTCCCCACACCTCGTTGTAGCTGTAAATCCTCAACAGAAGAAGCAAAATCAGGTAGGTTTACCCAAAAAGTTCCTTGACTTTCTGCATCGTTGTAAGGGATACCATTTAATGTTACATTTACTCTAGAGGCATCACTCCCTCGTACTCTAATATACGTATATCCAACTCCGGTACCGGCATCTGTAGTAGTTACTACCCCTGAAAGATAATTCAATAAGATAGGGATATCCTGACCAAGATTACGTGTGGCCAATTCTTCTTTAGATACATTAGAATGTGTAATCGGCGAATCTGCATCTACCCGAACAGATTTTACTAAAACCTCATCCAGTTTTTGTGTGGCTTCGGGTATTGAATCGTTTTGTCTTTCTTGTGCTACTATACCTGCACTTAGAAAGATAAACAAAAGATGAAATGAAATGTTTTTCATTCGTAAAATGATTTATTACGAATAAAAGGGGTAATTATTCTACTATTAAAATTATATGAAGCGTAAAACGCATTACTACTTCTTCACATTTTTTGGCTCCTTAATTAAGACATGGGTTGCATATATCATAACAATTTGCCTTTTCCGTCCCTTGGCAGCATTACCTGCCCAGGTTCTTCGGGTATGATCTCAGCCTTTGAAAGTTGTAAGTGATAAGTTTTGAGTTGTACTACTCCATATTTTGAACTTATAACTCAACATTGCAAAAAGCACCCCTTTGAGATTTTGTGGCAAAAGTACTATGTTTTATTGATTTATTGTAACTTTAATATAAAGAAGTGCTGTAAACTTCGTTTGTTTGTTATTAAAATATTTTTTTTGATATAGTTGAAGTGCTAATGAAACTGAGCCAAAACAATGTTTTCTAGTTTTTTTAGTTATAAAATATAGGTATGAAAAATACAAAAAGATCTGTTACTTTTAAAATCATTGCAGGGTATCTTCTTGCCGGTTTACTAGCCGTAACTGCATTTTGGGTAATTTATCAGCAGTTAAATAATTACACACAAATTGCTGAAATAAAAAATGAGAATAACGAGAAACTTTTCCTTGTTGGTGAAGCCATAACTGGATTGTATGAAGCTGAAAGTTTGACTAGAAATATAATTCAGACTTCTGATATTGATAAATTTGATACCTACAAAACTAAAATAGATACCATACTAAAAACAATCAATACGGTTTCTGAAATATCTGATGATACGCTGCAAACCAGAAAAATTGATAGTATTAAAGATCTTATCGATAGTAAAAATAAAAACCTCGAAGCTTTAATTAAAATTTATGAGCAAAGAAAACAAAAAGGATTATACGAGACTGCAATTGATGAATTAGAAAAAGTAAATAAGAGTTTCGGTGGATATACAAATTATGAGCAACGATTTAAAAAGTATGATGCCCGTACTAAAAGGGCACTTATCGATATCTTGGAATATACAAAAAAAGACAATGCTAAGCGTTTAACCAACCAAACTGTTGATTCTTTGGCAACCTCTGTAAAACAAGTACTTGCAGAGCTCGAAGAAAAAGACAGAAAATACAAACGAGAAATTTCTACAAAAGAAGATAATCTACTTAAAAATGACCAAATTATAACAAAACAATTAAGGGATCTGCTCGCTTCGATAGAACGTAATGAAAGACATCAATATTTTGCTCGTTTAGAAGCTTCTAATCAAGTTTTAAACAACACTTCGAATATTATTCTTGTAATAGCAGCAATTAGTCTGCTGATTGCTATTATATTTCTTTTTTTGATTACAAAAGACGTTTCTAAAAGCCAAAAATATCGTAATGAACTCGAAGCTGAAAAAACCTATACAGAATCTCTTTTGAAAACTCGAGAATCTTTAATTAATACGGTTACTCATGATCTTCGTTCGCCATTAAATACAGTAATTGGGTATTCGGATTTACTAGAACGAACAGGCTTAGATAATAAACAAAAACATTACCTCGGACATCTAAAAAAATCATCCGATTATATTTTACATTTGGTTAATGATCTTCTTGATTTATCTAAACTAGAAGCAGGCAGAATGGTTATAGAAAAGCTTCCTTTCTCTCCTAAAAAACTAATCGAAAACACCATCTCGAGTGTAATTCCCGTAAATGATCAGAAAAAACTAGACGTTCAAATTCATATAGATGATCAATTAAAAAGGCAGTACTTAAGCGATCCATTTAGAATTAAACAGGTATTAACAAACCTTTTGAATAATGCTTATAAATTTACAGATCAAGGCACTATAACCATAAAAAGTAAGATTATTGAAAATGGTTTATCTGACAAAGAGCTGGTATTATCTGTAAAAGATACTGGAATCGGAATTACTAAAGAGCAACAACGTCATATATTTGAAGAATTTTCTCAGGGAGATGATAATACCGAGAAAAAATTTGGAGGTTTTGGTCTGGGACTTGCAATTACCAAAAAAATAATAAAGCTTCTTGACGGAACAATCACATTAGAAAGTGAACCAAACATTGGGAGTGAGTTTACCTTTTGTATCCCTATTGAAGTTTCACATGTATTAGCTCCTGAAGAAGAATCAGAAGTTTCTGAAATCCAAAATTTCTCTAATATAAAGGTCTTGATTGTAGATGACGACCCTAGTCAATTATCGCTAACCAGTGAAGTAGCTAGTTTGGCAGGTTTATCATATGACGTTTGCGAGCATGGCATTGCTGCTATTTCTCTTTTACAAAGTAATGATTATGATCTTGTACTTACAGATATTCAAATGCCAAAAATGGATGGTTTTGAGCTATTGAAAACCATACAAAATGATATGCATCGATCTGATTTGCCTGTGATTGCTTTATCAGGAAGAACAGATATTTCTTTTCAGGAGTATCAGGAAGCGGGATTTTCAGCTAGTCTTCGAAAACCTTATGCTCCAAAAGAATTGATCGACCTTATTGCTGAAGTTTTACGACTTGATTTAATCAGTCATCAAAACATGGCGGTTGATGATACTATACGTGAAGAATATTCACTCAACGATTTAATGCTTTTTGCGCATGGCGATTCTGATTCTCTGTATGCGATTTTAGATACATTCTATGAAAGTACCGTAGATAATGTTAAAGACCTAAAAGAAAAAGTTGAAAAAAAAGATATACATCAAATAAAAAGTATTGCACATAAGATGCTACCTATGTTTAAACAGATAAAAGCAAAAGAAATAATCCCTATTCTCGAACAATTGGAACATCCTGATCAATATGACTTAAGCCAAGATGCTATACTACATTTAACTCATGATGGAATTGCTAAAATAGAAGGCTTAATGAGCAAGCTTAAAGTAGAAAATTAAAGGCTGATATCATACTGCTTTAATTTATTGTATAATGTTTTTCTATCAATCGAAAGCATCCTTGCTGCTTTAGCTTTATTCCCGTTGGCTTTTTCTAACGCATCTAAAATCAGTTCTTGTTCATTTTGATTTTTAAACAATCCATATGTTTGTTTTGCATTATGGGATGCATATGCAATATCATTAGGCAACACATCTAGTGTAATCATATCGATTTGAGAAAGAAGAACAGAGCGTTTTACCATGTTTTTAAGCTCTCTCAAATTACCCGGCCAATCATATTTTTTAAAGACTTCTAATACTTCATCTGCAAAACCAACTACATGTTTTTCTAGCTCTACATTCGATTCTTCGAGAAAATGATTCGCAAAAAGCATTAAATCTTCAATTCTATCTCTTAGAGGTGGTACTTTGATAGAAAATTCATTTAATCGATGGTATAAGTCTTCTCTAAACTCTCCTTCTTTAACAGCATGACTAAGGTCTTCATTAGTCGCCACAATTACTCTAATATCTACTTCTATTTCTTTATTGCTCCCGACGGGTTTAATTTTGCGTTCTTGAAGCGCTCGTAATAGTTGAACTTGTAATTCATAACTCAGATTGCCTATCTCGTCCAGAAATAATGTTCCGCCGTTTGCTGCTTCAAAATGACCAACTTTATCGTTCACCGCTCCTGTAAAAGATCCCTTAATGTGCCCAAAAAATTCGCTTGAGGCTATTTCTTTAGGAATTGCCCCACAATCTACAGCAACAAAAGGTTTATCGGCTCTTTTACTAGCCTTATGAATACTACTGGCTACGTATTCTTTTCCTGTTCCGCTATCACCGATTACCAAAACCGACATACGTGTTGGAGCAACCAAGGCAACATACTCATTCAATTTTTTGGAAGCATCGCTTACTCCTTTTACAAAAGAATCACTCGAAGTTTTTAGCACCTCGGGTGCACTAGTATTTTTTTTGCTTGGTGCTTTATCAGAAACTTCAACATTAAGTGCTTTTTCTATAGTATGCAGTATGGCATCCGGATTAAACGGCTTAGAAACATAATCAAAGGCTCCTTGTTTAATAGCATTTACAGCCATATTAATTTCGGCATACCCTGTCATTATGATTACCTGCGTTTGTGGGTTATTTTTAAGAATTTCTTCTAATAACGTAATCCCATCACTATCAGGCAATCTCACATCAGCAAGTACAACATCAAACGTATCTTCTTTAATTTTTGGAATTGCTTCATTGCCAGAAAATGCAGTAAACACTTCGTATTCCTTTTTTTGTAAAAAAGTTTTTAGCATTGTGCAAAAAGCTACATCATCCTCAACGATAAGTATTTTTGACATATCAAATAGTTTATCATCTAAAATTACAATTTTAAAACGCTTAGTTCGAATAAAAACATAAAAAAAGAGACCCTTGGGAGTGAGTCTCTTTTTTAGCACTAAACAACTTTATATCGTCCTTGGTTGCAAAACGATATTCTTTTTCTACCCCTAGATTTAAGATTTATTGTCGTTTGGCTTTATCCATTCGCCATTAGCGCTTGCAAATACAACTTTTGTGTTATTGTTGTTATCTTCTAATATAATTTTATATGTATTATCTTTTGACATGTATGCCTTTACAATTCTAAGCTTTTCAAAATCTTTTGCAGCAGCTTCTTGGATCGCAAGTGGCAATTCTACAATGTTAATTTCGGTATATTGCTGTAATTCGTATTCATAATCTCCATGCTCAACACCATCATTTAGAGCTAACTCATTTTGAGCTGCAGCACCTTGAGCCGAAAAAATACTTACTACAATCGCTATTATCATTGGTAACTTTTTCATGGATTATATTGGTAAAATTATTTCCACACTACAGGATAAGAATAGAAATAATTGTTCCAAAGAAAGACCACGTGCAATCTTCTTATTAAAGCACTGTATATCAAGTTTTTATATTTACATCTCTTAGATGTGCAAGTCTTCAAAAACCGTGGATTACACACAAAAGTGTAGAAATTCTACACAGTTTAGTTCGTGAGCATATTGACTATAAAGGAGGTTTTTTGCGATTAGCTTTCTTTAGGGAATGCTTTTGTTTATTATCTAATCGTTTTTTGACAGCAGCCTTAGAAGGTTTTGTAGATTTTCTTTTTTTAGGAATATAGAGATTAGTCTTAATGGTTTCTATACATCTTTTGATTGCCAGTTCTTTGTTTCTATGTTGGCTCCTGGTATCGCCACATTGTAATAGTAAGACTCCTATCTTGGTTATTCTGGTTGCTAGTTTTTGACGCAGAAGTAGCTTCTCTTCCTTAGTGAGACCTTCTGATTTCATTATATCAAAACTAAGTTCAACTTTGGATGACACCTTATTAACATGTTGGCCGCCAGCCCCAGAACTTCGAACAGCTTTAAATTTTAATTCATTTAAAATTATAGAAGTATTCACGAAAAAAGTTTTACCTGATGTGCTGATTTTAGCAAATCATTTACTGTTTTTACAGGATTAAAAGTTGTAAGTGGCACTTCTACAAAAACACTAATCCAATTAGACATTGCGCCATTCCAGAGTCCTGGTAATTCTAATGCTTTCAGAACTTTACCGTTTAACGTTTTTTTGGTGATAAAACCAGCTTCGGGATCTACGAAATCAAGTAGATTGAACTTATTTCCTTGATAATCTCTAATCCCACATACCAAATCTACAGGATTAAAGTGTGTTGAGCTTGCCAGAATATCTTGTTGTCTATGATCTTTTTTATTGATTTGTGGGGCTTCAATAATTTGTAATATTAGTCTTCCGTTTTCATTCTTAATCCAATATGGACCCCCTCCTGGTTCTCCTTCATTAATTACCATTCCGCAAACACGAATGGGTCGGTTTAAAGACTGCCTCAGAAACTGAAGTTTATACGTGTCAGAAAATTTATCAAAATCCAGAGGCAACCTAACATTGAGCTGATGAACTAAAAACTTTTTAATATCTTTTAATTCTGCTTCTGATGGCTTTTTATGATCTATTGCATTCAATATCCTAAATACCTCATCCTGAATCTCAATTAATTTTCCTGCAAGTACTTTTTTATACCCAGAAACTTCATCTTGATATTTGCGCACTACTACATTATCGATATTCTTGATATATATAATGTCTGCATCCAAATCGTTTAGATTTTCGATTAATGCACCATGACCCCCCGGTCTAAATAATAATACCCCATCGTCTGTTCTAAAAGGTTCGTTATCCTCTGTAACCGCTATGGTATCTGTTTCTGGTTTTTGAAAAGAATAGGTTATACTAAAATTAGTATTCGTTTTTTCTTCTACTTTTTTCTTGATTCTTTCAAATTCGCCTTTAAATCCTTCTAAATGATCTTTAGAAATCGTAAAATGCAACATAGAATCTCCATGATCATTCGTGTTGTATCCTGCAGCTTCATATAAGTGCTCTTCAAAAGAGGTAGCAATACTATTTGTGTATTTATGAAAAGGAAGTAAACCTTTGGGAGAGTCGCCATAATTTAATCCCTTTTCTTTAAGCATCATTTCTACAAAAATGTAAAGCTGCCTTCCTTCTGACAAGGATTCAAATTTTGGATATGCATCTTTTACTTTTTTCATTACTATGGTATAGAAAGGAAATTTTTCTAACCCAATTAAAAAAAGACGTATTGCATTTGCTTTTTCATGATTAGTATATGAATTTAAACTTTCTTTCTCACAATCATAATTATCCAAAAATTTAAATAAATCTTTAAACATACGTGTCGCAGCACCAGAAGCCGGAACAAACTTGATGGTTTCTAAATTTGACAATCTAGAATTGTATAGTTTTATTAATTCAGACTGATAATGTTCTGAAAATTTAAGAATCCCGTTATCAAGAGTAGCGGCACTTCTTAGCGCTACAAAAGGAATTTCGTTTTTAAAAGTTTCTATTTGAGAAAGTACTTTATCGACTGTTAATCCTTTGGACTTGATTAATTTGACATCGTTATCGGTTATGTTCACTGTTTTTGTTTTATTAATTGATCAATATGCATTATTGCTTTCTCAAAACGCGAAGCTTTATTTCCTTTAATAATAATATAAGGAAGCTTATTATCATCAAGCGATTCTTTGAACCGCAAAAACATTTCTTCTCGCTCACCCGGCTTATCTCTTAGATCATCTGCAACCCAAGGCGTATCAATATAAGTTAAAAGATACAAATCATATACATTTTCTAGTGAAATTTTATTCAATACTTCAGGAACTATTCCATTATAATACACTTCGGAATATACCTTGAGTTCAAGCAAATTTGTATCGCAAAACATAATTTCTTTTGCGCTAATAGCAATCTCATTTTCTAATGCCATTTGACCTTCTGCTATTAGAAGAAGATCATTATAAGAGCAAATTTCTTTGGCCTGATTCCACTTTGCCTGAAGGTACTCCCGCATATATTCGGGAACCCATTCGGTATTATAATATGCTGCCAACTGCTTTGAAAGCGTAGTCTTGCCTGTAGATTCTGGCCCAAACAATACTACTTTTATACAGTTACTGGCTTTTTGTCTAAGATTTTTTTCCATTCGAGATACCCAAAAATTGCAATTACGGTAAATAATAAGTATTGAAAACTAGTAAACGTAAATCCTTTATAAAAATAAAGAGGTACAGAAATAATATCTCCTATGATCCAAAATATCCAATTCTCAATTTTTCTTCTTGCCATCAACCACATTCCCACAAAAAATATAGCTGTGGTTATTGTATCTACATAGGCCGTCCAGTCATTCCATTTATCAAAAGTTATATATACAACGTATACAAAAATCAACGTACCCATAAAAATTATGACTTGCACGATCTTCTCTATAGTATTCGTTTTTGATATGGGCGTAACTCCTGTTTCATCTACCTTTCTGGTCCAAACATACCATCCATAAATACTCATCACAAAATAGTAAGCATTAATCATCATATCCCCGAGTAACGCCCATTTTAAAAGCAAATACACATAAATCGCGGTACTAATAATACCCGTGGGATACACTCTAATATCATTAGATCTTGCAAAAAATACACTTAGTAACCCAAAAATAACAGCAATAATTTCAAGTGTTATATGAAGTGTAGAATATGTTGCATATTGTCCGAAGAAAAAATCAAAAATTTGGCTCATAATCACTTCTATTACTTTTTACCATTTTCATATACACCAAAACGTGATCCATATTCCCGAAAGCTTTTTTAATTTCTTGAGTCAAAAATGGCATTACCGCATCATACTCTCCATACACCTGAGTACTTAATGGATTTTCTAGAACTGTAAATTCTGAAGTTCGTAACCTCTTTATAAACTGAATGATATGCTCTTCATAATCACTTTGAAGCGGAGTAAGCGTTAGCTCAATTGATATTTGCATTGGTCTATGTTTTTAAAAGCATTATAATACGATTCTTCGATGATCTAATCTTTCAGATTCAAAATTAGCTAGAATTGCCAACTTATTCTCAGAAACTTTTAAGTAATTTAAACATTGTGCAATATCAGGCTACTATACCCTTTGGCGGTGCCAATAAAACTCCTAATCTTCATAACTTTCTTTTTTTATACCTAATTCCCATAAAATTATTCGTGTATTCGTGACTTACTATGTATTGTATCACTAAATATCTGAAGCTGGTAACGCATATACACAAGTGTATCCCTCAAACTCTAGAAAAGCCAGGTCATAATGAGTGATTTCATCTTTATGATTAATTGCTCCATAAACGAATGGGTATTCTAACTCAAATGAAGCAATAAAAATATGCTGTTCAAAGCTCAATCCTGCGGTTGCATATAGTTTATATAAAGATTCTTTTGCTCCCCAAACTACTGTTAAGGCTCTGGTAATATCTAATGTATTAACAAATTCTTGTTCAGAAGGGTTTACAAATTTATGAGCGATGTTATGAATCTTATCACGTTGTTTTTCGATATCAATTCCAACCAATGTATCACTTATAATTATTCCGGAAAACTCGAAAGAATGTGTAATCGATATTTGTTTCCCATCTTTTAAATAAGGTTTTCCAAATTCATCATAATATAAATCCTGATCTGTATATCCTATCGCAGCGAGCAAATGCCGTATACTCATAAATCCTCTGCGATGTATATCAGACTTCATACTGTCTACTCGATGTTGACAATGTTGTGTTAATACTATTCCTTCACAGAGTGATTCATAAGACTCTTCGATCTTCCAAATCAATACGTTAGTGCTTTGATCTACTGTTATAGTTTTGTAAAGAGGCATTTAGATTCTTAAAGTTATTACGTACCTTTGCAAACTGAAAATTGAGGGATTATTGCTTAATTTTCAAACACCGAATTTAGAATAATTTAGTGCAAAATACTAGAATGCACTTCATAAACATAAAAAACAAAATCCTATGAGTACCAAAACAGTACCCTATGTTCCTTACAAAGTGAAAGATATTTCATTAGCTGCCTGGGGAAGAAAAGAAATTGAATTAGCAGAAGCAGAAATGCCAGGATTGATGTCTCTTCGTGAAGAGTATAAAGATGAGCAACCTCTCAAAGGTGCTCGTATTGCAGGTTGTCTTCATATGACCATCCAAACTGCTGTGCTTATCGAAACACTTCAAGCGCTAGGTGCCGAAGTAACCTGGAGTTCTTGTAACATTTTCTCTACCCAAGATCAAGCTGCTGCTGCAATTGCCGAGGCAGGAATACCTGTGTATGCCTGGAAAGGTATGAATGAAGAAGAATTTGACTGGTGTATCGAGCAGACCTTATTTTTTGGTGAAGACAGAGAACCATTAAATATGATCCTTGATGATGGTGGAGATCTTACCAATATGGTACTAGACAGATATCCAGAGTTGGTAGATGGGGTCAAGGGATTATCTGAGGAAACTACTACAGGAGTACACCGTTTATACGAAAGAATGAAGAACGGAACGCTTCCTATGCCTGCTATAAATGTTAATGACTCTGTAACCAAGTCTAAATTTGACAACAAGTATGGCTGTCGCGAGAGTGCTGTAGACGCTATTCGTAGAGCCACAGATACTATGCTTGCTGGTAAACGTGTTGTGGTTTGTGGATATGGTGATGTAGGTAAAGGTACCGCTGCATCGTTTAGAGGAGCAGGATCAATCGTTACAGTGACAGAAATTGACCCAATTTGTGCTTTACAGGCAGCTATGGATGGTTTTGAGGTAAAAAAACTAGAAACAGTAATCGAAAATGCTGATATCGTAATCACTACTACCGGTAATAAAGATATTGTTCAAGCACAGCACTTTAAAGCTTTAAAAGACAAAGCTATCGTATGTAATATAGGTCACTTTGACAATGAAATTGACATGGCTTGGCTAAATAATAATTATGGAAATACCAGAGATGAAATCAAACCGCAGGTAGACAAATATACTATTGATGGTAAAGATATTATTATTCTTGCCGAAGGACGTTTGGTAAACCTTGGTTGTGCTACGGGACACCCTAGTTTTGTGATGAGTAATTCATTTACCAACCAAACACTGGCACAAATTGAACTTTGGAACAATTCTGAAAATTACAAGAATGAAGTATATATGCTACCTAAGCATCTTGACGAAAAAGTTGCAAAATTACACCTGGCACGTCTTGGAGTCGAACTAGAAACCCTAAGACCAGAACAAGCAGAATACATTGGCGTGACAGTAGAAGGACCTTTTAAACCAGAGTATTATAGATACTAGAGGTTAAAACTTTTTTTAGAATTAAGCTAAACCCTCACTTTTAGGTGAGGGTTTTTTTTATTACATCTATCAGAGACAAATAGCACTTACAATGAATCTTGCAATAGTGCAAATACGCTCTGAAAAAGGAAACATTCCTAAGAATATAGCACTTCATAAAAAAGCCATATCCGAGGCAACTTCTGAAAGAGTAAAATTTATCCTATTTTCTGAACTTTCTCTTACGGGTTACGAACCCAAATTAGCAAGTAAGCTGGCAGTACATTCTTCATCAATACTATTTAAAGACTTTGAAATGCTAAGCACTCACCACGATATTACTATAGCATTTGGTACACCCCTCAAAAAAGGTACTGATGTTCAAATAGGAATGTTGATCTTTAGACCTAATCATCAGAAGTTACAATACATAAAGCAATATTTGCATAAAGATGAACTACCTTATTTTGCAAAAGGAGACGAACAAATTTTATTTTCGGTAAAAAACTATAGTATTGCTTCTGCTATATGTTATGAATCAATACTACCAAACCATATCAAAAATGCTTGTGATAAAGGAGCCAAACTCTATGCTGCCAGTGTTGCAAAGTCTAGAGATAATGTACGTAACGCACACGCTTACTATTCAAAAATTGCTAAAAATACGATATTCCTGTAATTATGTCAAATCCGGTTGGGGTCAATGATAACTTCTTAGCAGCTGGTTTATCTGCTGCATGGAATTCTAATGGCGAATTAATCAACCAACTCAAAACTACAGAACAAGGTCTTCTAATTATTGACTTAACCTCTAATGAAATGGATAAGAAAATACTCTTTTAAACTGTTGTAAGTGTGGTATAATTCACAAGGTTCTGTACTTCTCTATTTTTCTCCTTTGTAGGCACTTTCAGAAAATAGCTACGCTAATTTCAATTTGTTTATTTTTTGAATGATTTTCGATAGTTGTAAGAAGAT
>CANLYR010000052.1 GCA_947495425.1 uncultured Aquimarina sp. | reverse complement strand
ATCAATAGGTTATACCGTGCTTTTAATAAGCAAAAAAACAAAAAAGTCGGAAGATTTTTTCTTCCGACCATGACTGGCCATTTGGCCGCTATTTTTTTGATATAAAAGTTTTTTATTGGAATAAACTATTTAGAATTTTCTCTACATCAGCATCTTGGTTTTCAGCAAGTGAAGTCTTTAATTCTGTTAGTTTAGCTTGAAACGTTTCAATTACACGCTCAGCATTCATCTTATCTAAAGGAATTAGTTTTCCAGCAGAAGTCATCAAAGTATACTCATAATGTCGTAAATGTTGAGGCTTTGATTTATCTAACTTTTTTTTCACCGATACCGTACCTTTAGCAGTAACTATAGAAATTACATTGCCATTTGCTACTACTTTATCAGTTTGTTCTCCTAGATCGGTAGCTAAAGAATATACCTGATCAAAAACTTCAGTAAGTTTTGTCCAATCTTCTTGAGCTTGAGTTGATAATCCTGCGCATAGCACAAATGCAAGTAGAAATAATTTTTTCATAATGTTTGGGTGTTTAATAATGTGTTAAAAGTTTATAGGTTAATTATATCGGTTAGCTAACGTGATAAAATTCAGTTTATTGTTAAAATAACCTTAAAAATCGAGTCAAAATACTCATTTTATTTGATAAAAACCAAAAAGTGTGCCACGAATTTAGTAGATAAAAATAAATTGCTTAATTATGTATCTAATGAAAAGCATAAAAATCAAAAGATAGGTAACAAAAGGATGTAACCCGACGTTTATATATCAATGATCCTAAAATTAAGAAAAATATGAAAAGGTTATCCATTTTTATACTGTTAATAGTATTCGTGTTCAAAGGAATGAGTCAGGAAAGCGAAGAAGAGTATTATAACGAAGAAGAAACACAAAGTGAAGAAGAAGAGGTACAGGAGGATGAGCAAGGAGAAAATAATTACTTTGATATCTATGACTATTTTAATTTCACTAATGATGAGTATGCCAATGCCACGGATAAGGTGAGTGATATGTATCCAGAAGATCAAAATGTCCTCTATGCATTAGTAGTAGAGGTTCAAAAAGATAAAGTGCTAAAAGATCGCTTGTTTGGCGAGTTGATCGCAAAACCCAGCAAAAAAAATCCTTACAAAGGTAAAGATAGCCCTGGGTTTATGTGCATTATACAGGGTCTTATAGAAAACAAAAAAGTATATGATGGGATTGTAAAAGACGGAGGCGCTGAGGATCAGGCCAGAAATGTCGCAGCCCTGGCTGAAAGAACTGTTCGGAGAAAATGTGGGATCAATAAAAAAGTGAATAAGTGATAGTCCCGGACTGTTTCCATGTATTATACTATTGAAAAAAGATATTAAAAGCACTGCTTTAAAACTTCAGTATATTCACGGGATAATTTATTAGATCTCTCAGGCTGAAACAGGTAATCATAATAGATTATATTGCTATCCTGAAAACGAAATATTGAAAATCCAGGTTAATTCCTTACTTTTGCAATGTACTCTAAGTACATGAGTTCTTTGTAAACCATACTCCATAGTTTTTGAATTAATTTTAAAACTATGATTATGAAATGAGCCAAAAAAGAAAGATTCAATATATTATGATTATCTTAGGTGAATTCGATCTTACCTCTAAAACAATATATAGAACAGGTCAATTGGAAAATTCAAAAACTATTGAATGGAGAGACTATTGTCTCCAAAGAACCAGGTAATTCTATGTTACCTATTCTGAAATCAAAACAACCTGTGATACTAGAACCCATTAGGTGGGAGGATTGTGAAACAGGAGATATTGTTTTTTGTAAAGTAAGAGGAAACTGTTTTACACACATTGTCAAGGGCAAAAATGTAAAACGAGGAGTACTAATTGGTAACAACCGAGGTCACCTTAATGGATGGACCAAAAAAGTATATGGCAGAGTAATAGAAATATTACCGATACCATAGAAGTAGCGCTAAGAGCGCTTTTTTTGTTTGTGAAATTCTGTATTGGATGTATTGTGTAAACAGTACACTCAAAAATCGATAGTTGATCAATCTTTTAGTGGGTTGTGATTTATAACTACGAACAATGCTATCGGGTTAGTACAAGGCTACCTGAAACCAGCAAAAAATGCGCGTGATAATCATAGTGTAGAATATCATTACCATTATACAGAGTACTACTTCAAAATCCATACTTCCCTAACTCAAAATTACCGTTCACTCATTCTGCGTTTTGTAAAACCTAGTTGTAGGTTACTTTTGGAGATATACCTGTTAAAATTAAATTGTTGGATGTGGGAGGAGTTAATTTTTAGGTTGGTTAGTTGTGTAAAACGGATACGACAATGGGGTAGTCGTGTCCGTTTTAATCCTTCATAGAGGATTTAATTCTTTTGGGCTTGTCTTGATGTCAAAATAAAGTATTTGTAAACTTGCCTCTTGAGCTTCCTCCAGAGTTGTTAATCACAAAAAAGAGCCTCAAATTAGAAGCTCTTTTTCAAGTTAAAACGGGGTCAGTCAGTCATTACCCCTTTTTTCCTGGATCAAACCATTCTCCCCTGTTATTTGTATATACAGTTTTTATATCATTTTCGATGGTTAACACTAATTTATAGTTCCCAATTTTATCGGTATAGGCTTCAGTAATAGTAGTCCCCGGAAAATCTTTCTCTACAGCAGCTTTAATAATTTCAGAAATTTTGTCTGCCTCTACTTGTTTGTACTCATCTTGCTGAACAACAGCTTGTGTTTTCTGGTTAGTCTCTTCAGTTTGCTGTGCCGATAGCGTCTGGAACGAAAATAACACAGTCATTGCTGCAATTATTATGCTTAACTTTTTCATATTGTAAACTATTTAGAATTAAACTTCAATTATAGTATAGAAAGAATCATTCCAGAGGTATAGACACACTATTTAAAATAGTAAATATCTAAAAATCAATGTGTTGAAATTTTTTAGAAGAAACATAATTATATTAATATTGTAGATAGATAACCTCAGCATGTAGATAAATTCCCCAGTTTTATGAAGAATAGGATAGTTGTTAACCCAATTTATTATGATAATTTTTACATTAGTTTAATTGAAGAGTTTCTACTTTTGAAATCATTAATTGACAGAACTACTAGCGTAATAGCATATGAAATACACTACATTGCCAAGTACAAATATCAAAGTAAGCAAAATATGTCTGGGGAGTATGACTTGGGGCGAACAAAATACAGAAGCAGAGGCTCATGAGCAATTAGATTTTGCTATTGATCAAGGCGTTAATTTTATTGATACCGCAGAGCTATACTCAGTACCTGCAAAGAAAGAAACTCAAGGCAGCACAGAAAAAATCATCGGAACCTGGCTTCAAAAAACCGGAAAAAGAGATGATGTTGTACTTGCTACAAAAATTGTGGGTCCGCGAGAGTTCGTAAAACATATTCGTACCGGTGGATTTACCAAAGCAGAGTTTGCTGATGCCATTCATAAAAGCTTACAACGATTACAAACCGAATATATCGATCTGTATCAATTGCATTGGCCAGATAGGAACACCAATTTTTTTGGTGTGCGAGGATATCAACACGATGATACAGAGCAGTGGAATGATAATTTTGAAGCCGTACTAAGTTACCTTCAAGATTTTATTAAAGAAGGAAAAATACGACAGATCGGTGTCTCTAATGAAACGGCTTATGGAGTTATGCGTTATGCAGAAGAGGCTCGAAAAGGAGCACCAAAGATGATAACAGTGCAAAATCCGTATAGTTTATTGAATCGCAAGGACGAAGTAGGATTAAGCGAGGTGCTTCATCGCGAAAACATAGGGCATCTGCCCTATTCACCACTAGGGTTCGGGCAATTGACCGGAAAATATCTTGATGATAAGCCAAAAAATGCTCGAGTGACTTTGTTTCCGCAGTTTGCAAGATATCATAATGAAAATTCATTCGAGGCTACTAGAGCATATAATGAAATTGCTAAAAAACATAACTTAAGTTTAACTCAAATGGCGCTGGCATTTGTGAACGATCGTCCTTTTGTGACCAGTACCATAATTGGTGCGACCAACCTCTCTCAACTAAAAGAAAATATCAATAGTATTAACGTCGCCCTTTCTGAAGAAGTCTTGAAAGAAATTGAAAGTGTGCACGAGAGCATTCCAAATCCAGCTCCATAAACTACCCAAACAAATAGGCAGCCACGTCTTCTATCTTAGCAACAAGTTGGATTTTGATTTGAGTATTTTGCAATGATATTTTATTATATTTTGAAACAAAAATAGTAGAGAAACCTAGTTTCTCTGCTTCTTGTATACGTTGTTCTACTTTGGTTACCGGTCGTATTTCTCCTGCCAGACCCACTTCGGCAGCAAAACAATAATCTTTTGGTATAGAAATATCTTCATTAGAAGATAATATAGCTGCTACTACTGCAAGATCTATAGCGGGATCATCAACAGATATCCCTCCTGTAATATTTAAAAAGACATCTTTTGCTCCTAGCCTGAAACCTGCTCTTTTTTCTAACACGGCAAGGATCATATTAAGGCGTTTTAAATTATATCCTGTTGCACTACGTTGAGGTGTGCCATACACTGCTGTGCTAACCAATGCTTGTATTTCAATTAATAAAGGGCGCATCCCTTCTAGCGTTGAGGCAATAGCGGTACCACTCAATTCTTCATCTTTTTTAGAGATTAAGATTTCGCTGGGATTATTCACCTCTCGCAAACCACTTCCCTGCATTTCGTATATACCTAACTCTGCTGTAGAACCAAATCGGTTTTTTAGAGCGCGTAGAATTCGATACACGTGATTACGATCTCCTTCAAATTGTAATACAGTATCGACCATATGTTCCAGAATTTTGGGTCCAGCAATGTTTCCATCTTTTGTGATGTGGCCTATGAGAATAACAGGAGTAGCTGTTTCTTTAGCAAATTTGATCAATTCGGTTGTACACTCTCTAATTTGAGAAATGCTGCCGGCACTACTTTCAATATAATCGCTATGCAGGGTTTGGATAGAATCAATAATCACAATATCAGGTGATGTGGCTTCAATTTGCCTAAAGATATTTTGAGTTTTGGTTTCAGTAAGAATAAAACACGTATCAGTTTTGGCTTGGATACGCTCTGCACGCATTTTAATCTGTTTCTGGCTTTCCTCTCCAGAAACATATAGTGTTTTATAAGGCAATTT
The DNA here is from genome assembly GCA_947495425.1 of uncultured Aquimarina sp. Lineage (GTDB taxonomy): Bacteria > Bacteroidota > Bacteroidia > Flavobacteriales > Flavobacteriaceae > Aquimarina. The sequence goes on along the minus strand of CANLYR010000052.1, from coordinate 23,135 downwards.
GAGACTAATCTGAAGTAATAATGTACTTTTTCCTATTCCGGGTTCGCCACCTAATAATGTCAAAGAGCCAGGGACTAAACCACCACCAAGCACACGATTTAATTCTGCATCATCTGTATTATATCTGGCTTCCTGGCTAGTATCAATTTCTGAAATACGTAAAGGCGTAGCGGCTTTATTAACTTTTGGAGCTGATGTAGCATTTTTCCAGTCACTTGTCGAAGCTTTTTGTACTACTTCTTCTGCAATGGTATTCCATTCTTTACAGGATGTACATTGCCCTTGCCATTTGGCATATTGAGCGCCACAATTTTGACAAAAGAATACAGTTTTTGTTTTGGCCATAAAAAATAGATGAGATGTAAAAATACTATTATTTAGTAAAACAATACGCATAAAAAAAGACCCTTAGAAAGGATCTTTTTTTTGTGTTATTTCAGATAAAACTTACCATCCAAAATCTTCTTTTATTTTGTTTACTTTGTCTAGCATGTAGTCTTTTGTTAGAAAAGCAACTTCAGAAAGTTGAAAACCATTTTCAAAGGCCCTCATTGCTTTTTTAGGTTCTCCGGTTTGTTCATAGAATATTCCCAGATAATAATGTCCAAGCATAGTTTCAGGGTGTTCTTTAATGGCTAATTTTCCCAGAGGTTCTAATTCATTCCATCTTTCATTTTCATCTCTAGCCTTTTTTTCGATAGCTGTAGATATTGCAATAAAATCATTTACTCGTATTTGCCTTTGTATCCCATATAATTGCTCGGTAGTTTTATACATATCTACAAGGTAGTCATAGACCGAGGTTTCTAAAGGTAATAATACCTCTTTATATGTTTTCTTGCTTATTGGTCGATACATTTCAAAAATAGCTTCGAGTGCTTTAGGAATTCCTCTACCTACAAGGGTGTAATGAGAAGATTCTTCAAAATTATCAAAGAAATAATGGGTTTCAGGATTTTCGATAGCCGACAGTTCTTCGTCTAGCGCGATAAGGTTTTTCTTAATATTATCAGCATCATTAGTTGCAGTAGCTAGATAATACCAAATATCAGATGAAGAACTCAATTTATTTGAAATGCGTTCTCCCATAGGTGGGCCTAATTCTGGACTTAGACAGATATATCCCTGAAAAATGGGATTGTCTTTGAATAGAAAGTAATTTATAAAATTACCTGTGTAATCATGACCAACAATGATTTTTAATTGTGCAGTACGATAAGTTTTATTTATATAAGGAACAAGCTCCTGACCAATAAATTCAAAAAACTCGGCACCTTTAAGTGTAGGTAAGAATTCTGCAGTATCGTATTCACAATCACTTTCTCTGGTCTTTTGTTGATTGATTCCTACTACTATAGCCTCTGGCATATCCTCCCAATATGAAAAGTAATCTACATTTCCTGCTACAGGTTCGAACAAGTAGTCTCCATCAAGAACAAGAATTAATGGATATGTTTTGTCAACGTTTTTCTTGTAGTTGCGAGGAAGCTGTACTTTTAATTCTCTACTCTGATCTAATTTTATAGACCTAAAGGACTCATAAATAACTTGAGAATATCCTGTTATTGAAAATAGTACTGCGAATATAAAAATGCTAATATTTTTCATAAGTATGTAATTCTGGTTAAGCATAGGGCAATATATAAATTATTTCCCTCTGTTTAAAATAGGAAGAAATAAAAACGATAACGCGCCTATAATGATATTTATTGCGGTTTGTGACCCCCACAAGATCCAGCCAAAAGCTTCACCCGCAGGTTTTTCTATACCGTATAATAATAAAATGGCAGCTATAGCTATTGGAAATGCTCCAATACCTCCATTCGTAGTCGACATCGCCAAGGACCCGGCTACAAATGTAGCTAAGATAGGGCCGATAGATAAATCGGTAGTTTCTGCAACTGTAAATTTAATTACATAAAACATGGCTACATACAGTAGCCAAATTAGAAATGTATGAAAAATAAAGGCGCCTTTATTTTTCATTTTTGAAATACTTTTTATCCCTTCTAAAAGACCTTCACCAAAATTACGCAACTTAATAAGTATAGGATTACTTGAAGTTTTTATGATGCCAAGAAATATAACGCCAGCTGCTATTAGTGCCAATATTATAGAAAGTGTAACAAAAGGGTTGGCAATTTTTTCTTCAAGATAGTTTAAGAGGTCTTTAGATTGAAAAAACAAGGTAATAGCGATTATTAATAAAAGCATTAATAAATCGATAACTCTTTCTGAAATAATAGTGCCAAAGGCTTTTTTGAAAGGAACTCCCTCGTAGGTAGAAATTGTACCTCCACGCAATACTTCTCCTGATCTTGGAATTCCTAAATTTGCAAGATATCCTACCATTACAGCCATAAAGTTATTTGATAGCTTGGTGGTGTAGCCTAATGGTTGGAGTAAAAATTTCCATCGATAAGCTCTTGAAAGATGAGAAAAAATCCCTAGAATAAGTGATATTATTATCCATTTTGGATCAGCCTCAGAGATATATTGCCAAGTTTTTTGCCGTTCTTCGGGAGTGGCTGAGTTTATAGAATACCAGATTAAAAAAACTCCCAGTGCAAGTGGGAGAATTATTTTAAGAAACGTTACAAGTTTAGAGTTCACTTTTATTTTAATAAATTATTTTCCTCATTTGGGAAAAGTAGTTTAGGCTTAAAATTTTTGGCATCTTCAATATCCATCATGGCATAGGTGATTAATATCAATACATCTCCTTTTGCTACTTTTCTTGCTGCAGCACCATTAAGTGTGATTTCTCCACTATTTCTAGGTCCAGGGATAGCATAGGTTTCTAATCGCTCTCCATTATTATTATTTACAATCTGAACTTTCTCGCCTTCAATAATATTGGCAGCATCCATTAGGTCTTCATCAATGGTTATGCTACCAATATAATTTAAATCGGCACCAGTAACTTTAACGCGATGAATTTTTGATTTTACTACGTGTACAAACATGTTACAAAGTTAATTATTTTTAGTTTAGGGCAATGTTATCTATAAGTCTTATTTTTCCTGCAAATACAGCTATAAATGCTCTGTATTTAACATGTTCTTGTTTTCTCTTTATAGATTTTAGGTCAGATACCTTAGCAATTTCAAAATACTCTAATACCAATGTTGTGTTATTTTTGAATTGTTCTGATACCCATTCACTTAGTAGGGTAGCACTTTTTGTGCCAAAGTCTTTCTTGACTTGTTTTAGCGTTTTGTATATCAGAGGTGCTGCAGCATATTGTATTTCGTTTAATCTTTTATTTCTTGAGCTTAATGCTAAACCACTTTCTTCTCTGTAAATCGGACAGCCTATTATCTTTACTGACATCTTTTCAATTTCAACTAGCTTTTTAACAATTTGTAGTTGTTGAAAATCTTTTTCCCCAAAATAGGCTCTTGTAGGAGAAACTATTGTAAACAGATGTTTTAAAACGGTTCCAACACCATTAAAATGTCCTGGTCTGAATTTGCCTTCCATTTCATGTTCCAATCCTTTAAAATCATAAGTTATAGATTTCATTTCATCTCCATACACTTCGTTAGGTAAAGGTGCAAAAACGATTATATCTGTAGATAATCTTGATAAAAGTTCAACATCAGAATCTAAAGTTCTGGGATAGTTTACTAAATCTTCGGTAGTATTAAATTGGGTTGGGTTTACAAAAATACTCGCGATAACAACCTCGTTTTCATCTAGAGCTCTTTTGATTAATGCAAGATGACCATTGTGCAAGGCGCCCATAGTAGGAACAAAACCAATGGTTTTGTTTTGCTGCTTAAAAGTTGCAACATCTGTTGTTATGTCTAGTCTTTTGTTGTATACTTTCATGGGTGTGGAACATAAAGGCGTGCAAAAATAAGATATTACTGGCAGACTGCATAAATTTTCGTAATTTTGCAAAATTAATTCCAAAAGGAGGACGACAAAAGTATCGATTATATGAAAGATAAGAGGATATTGTATGTATCATCAGAAGTAATACCCTACCTGCCAGAGACCGAAATTTCATCCATGTCTTTTGATGCACCAAGGATGGTGAATAGTAAAGGAGGTCAAATTAGAATTTTTATGCCACGATATGGTAATATTAATGAGAGAAGACATCAATTACACGAAGTGATTCGCCTCTCGGGTATGAATTTAGTAATTAACGATTTAGATATGCCACTTATTATCAAGGTAGCTTCTATTCCTAAAGAAAGGATGCAGGTTTATTTTATTGATAATGAGGATTACTTTAAAAGAAAAGCTACGCTTACAGACGAGGAAGGAAATTTGTTTCCGGATAATGATGAGCGAGCTATTTTTTTTGCTAAAGGAGTAATTGAGACGGTAAAAAAATTAAACTGGTCTCCAGATGTGATCCATGTTCATGGTTGGTTAGCTTCTCTTTTGCCTTTATATCTAAAGCATTATTATGCTAATGAACCACTTTTTGGTCATAGTAAGATTGTAACCTCTGTATATGGTAGTGGTTATGAGGGAACGCTAGACAATAATATGATGGGAAAAGTAAAGTTTGATGGTATCGAAGAAGAAAAAATCAGTGATTTAGAAAAACCGACATATAATAACCTTATGAAGGTAGCCATTGATAATTCTGATGCAATCATTGTAGGTTCTCAAGAAATTCCTGAAGAACTTACTAAACATTTACAGAACATAGATCAACCTGTTTTAGAATATAAAAAACCAGATGAATTCGCAGATGCTTATGAAGCCTTCTATGAGACAGAGGTTTTGATTTAGAAAAGACTTAATGATCAATACAATGATTACAATATAAAAAACCACTTTTATATGCAGTAATTCTGAAGTATAATCAATGGTAAACAATAGATAAAATTAATGAAATTGATAAACATAGTAACAAAAGTAGCTGTTATAGTAATTGCTGTTTTTACAATGATATCCTGTGATAATGATTTTAATTCGGTTGGAAGTGAGATCATAGGAGATGTTAATTTTGAAGACAAGCAATACGTAGCAAAACCAATCACATATAGCAGAAAGTTAGAGAAAGTTCAAACGAGTGATCTGATCATTCAGCAAAACCAAGATGGGTCTTCATTTCATGCCAACATTCTTGGTCTCTACAATGATCCTGTTTATGGTGAATCTACATATTCTGTATTATCTCAGGCACTACCTGCAGCAACGAGTTTTCCTATAAACTTTGGCGATAATCCTGTTTTAGATAGTGTTGTTCTTAATCTACCATATTTCAGTGAACTTCTTACCACAAATATAGATACAGATGTCAATACATACCGATTAGATTCGATTTATGGCAATCAACCTGTAAAGCTATCTGTTTTTCAGTCAAACTATTTTTTAAGAGATTTTGATCCAGAATCCAGCGACCGACAAATCTATTATTCTGATGATTTGAAAAGTTTTGAAACATCAGCTATAGAAGGAGATGGGGTTCCCTTATTTGTTATCGAGTCATATGTGCCTTCTGCAGCAGAAACCGTTTTGCTTAGTCCTGATGGCAGTGATGAAGGCTCTGATCCTGATATCACAAGATCTGAACCAGCATTGCGAGTTGTATTTGAAGAACCAATAAGGACTAAATTTGAGGAGCAGTTTTTAGACAAAGTAGGCAGTGCAGAATTAAGCAACCCAAATAATTTCTTAAATTACTTTAGAGGTATTTATTTTAAGATAGAGCCGGTAGTAGAAGGTACGGGGAATTTGATTTATGTAAATATGAGAAGCGGAAACATAACACTACATTATACTTCTGACCTAGAAGCAGATAGCGAGGACGGAGAAACTAGCGAGCAAAGAGAATTAGTCTTATCATTTACCAATAATGTAATTAATGCTATAGATAGAGTGCCATTACCCGCCTTGCCAAGCGGATTAAATATTGAAGAACAATTGACGGTTTCAATGCAGGACTCAATCAACGGAGAGAATAATTTATACCTCAAAGGAGGTAACGGTGCCTATGCAGTTATTGATTTGTTTGGTAGATACGTAGAAACCGACGCGAATGGTGATTTTGTATTGAATGAAAATGGAGATCCTATTTTTGTTGAGACTCCAGAAAATCCAGGAAATAATGATAAGACAGAATTAGATTTTATTAGGGCTCAGGATTGGCTAGTCAATGATGCTAGTTTTAGAGTTTATGTTAATCAAAGTGAAGTTGTACCCGGAGCTGCCGAGCCAGAAAGGATTTTTATCTTTAATGCCGAAACTGGGCAACCTCTTATTGATCACAATAACGATCTTGTAAATACAGAAGAACCTGTTAATTCGAGAACCAATCATTTGGGAAGAATTAGTCGTGATTCTGATGGAAAAGGAGAATTTTATAAGATCAGACTTACAGAATACATTATCAGTCTTATCAATGATGAAGAAATTGATAATATAAAGCTTGGTTTATCAGTTTCTCAGAATGTAAACATTACAACTAGCGCAATTGGCGTGGTAAAAAATAAAAACAACACCCCTAAAGACAAGGTTATCCCCACCTCATCAATAATTTCTCACGAAGGAACTATTCTTTATGGAAATACAGAAGACGTTCCTGATTCTAAGCGTTTAAAACTGGATATTTTTTATACAGCATCAAAAAACAACTAACTAAAAATTTAAAATTATGTGCGGAATTGTAGGGTACATAGGGCATAGAAAAGCCTATCCAATTATCCTAAAAGGACTAAAAAGATTGGAGTATAGGGGGTATGATTCTGCGGGGATTGCTCTTTATGATGGTAATGATATCAAATTATCAAAGACCAAAGGTAAAGTAGCTGATCTTGAAGAAAGGTTAACAAAAGAAATTAGTACCGAAGGAACAGTTGGTATAGGTCACACAAGGTGGGCTACGCATGGTGTTCCTAACGATGTAAATTCGCATCCTCATTACTCTAATTCAGGAAACTTGGTTATTATTCATAATGGAATTATTGAGAATTATGAATCCCTTAGAAAAGAGCTACTGAAACGAGGCTATTCTTTTACATCAGAAACAGATACAGAAGTATTAGTCAACTTAATAGAAGATGTAAAAACCAAAGAAAATGTAAAATTAGGAAAAGCTGTTCAAATAGCTTTAAACCAAACTGTAGGAGCTTATGCGATTGCTGTTTTTGATAAACAAAAACCGGATGAGATTGTAGTAGCACGACTAGGAAGTCCTCTGGCTATTGGAGTTGGAGAGGATGAGTTTTTTATTGCCTCCGATGCTTCTCCGTTTATTGAGTATACTAACAATGCAATTTATCTAGAAGATGGCGAAATGGCAATTGTTAGAAAAAATAAAAAAGTTAAGGTAAGAAAAATACAAGACGATAGCTCGGTGGAGCCATATTTACAAGAGTTACAGATTAATTTAGAGCAGATAGAAAAAGGAGGGTACGATCACTTTATGCTCAAAGAGATCTATGAGCAACCTAATGCTATCAGCGATACTTATAGAGGAAGGATGCGAGTGGCCGAAGGAATTATAAAAATGGCCGGAATTGACGATAATTTAGCAAAACTTCTTAACGCAAAACGTATCTTAATCATCGCCTGCGGTACTTCTTGGCATGCAGGTTTAGTTGCAGAATATATCTTCGAAGAGTTAGTACGTATACCTGTAGAGGTAGAATATGCTTCAGAGTTTCGATATAGAAATCCAGTAATTCATCAAGATGATGTTGTGATTGCAATATCGCAAAGTGGTGAGACTGCAGATACAATGGCAGCAATTAAATTGGCCAAAGAAAGAGGTGCTTTTGTCTTTGGCGTATGCAATGTAGTAGGATCTTCTATCTCTAGAGAAACACATGCAGGAGCTTATACACACGCAGGACCAGAAATTGGCGTAGCTTCAACCAAAGCATTTACAACTCAGATTACAGTATTATCTCTAATTGCATTAAAATTAGCAGAACGGAAAGGAACTATTTCTAACAGTGATTTTCACTATTATTTGCAGGAATTAGAAAGAATTCCTGAAAAAGTGAAACTTGCACTAGAATCTAATGAACATATTAAGTCTATTGCTGATACGTATAAAAATGCAAAAAACTTCTTGTACTTAGGCAGAGGCTATAATTTCCCAGTTGCGCTAGAAGGTGCCTTAAAGCTTAAAGAGATATCTTATATTCACGCAGAAGGATATCCCGCAGCAGAAATGAAGCACGGTCCTATTGCACTTATAGATGAACAGATGCCAGTAGTAGTAATAGCTACTAAAAAAGGTCATTATGAAAAAGTTGTAAGTAACATCCAGGAAATCAAATCCAGAAAAGGAAAAATTATTGGAATTGTTACCGAAGGTGATGTTACAGTAAAAGGTTTGGCAGATCATGTCATTGAAATACCAGAAACAGAAGAGTTTTTAACACCTCTTTTAACAACAATACCATTACAATTATTATCGTATCATATAGCGGTAATGCTTGATAAAAATGTGGATCAACCAAGAAACTTAGCTAAATCAGTTACGGTAGAATAACATATTTCTAGATATAAATGATTAAGACTGCTATTATAGCAGTCTTTTTTTTGAAAAAAATTATAATATTCATGTAGGCTTCAATGAATTTCTTGATATTTATGATAGAATAAAGAAGCTCAAAATGACATACTATACTATGAATATCACTTTTGTGATTTCGGATTTTACGGTTTTCGCACCATATTAATATGTGGTGCTAATTAACGTGTTAAATCTGATTATTTTTCATCTAATTTTTTCGCAAGTGTTTGTAAAACAGAGTTTTATTTTTTTAATAACATCATATAATAATTAGACTTTTATTGAGTTTATTAAAATTATAACCGATAAAAAACATTTTTTTACGATAAAATGTAATTTTTTCTTTGTTATATGCTCAAAAGGTGTACTTTTGCAGCCGAATATTAAAATTTATTATGCTTACATAGTATTTTTTTAACCTAAATCTTTAAGCAAACAAACTACTTATGAGAACAATCATATTAATTTTATTACTTTTTGTTGGCACTATAGGTGTTTCGCAAAATGTAGTTGACGGTAAAGTCATCGATGGTTTTGATGAACCTATACCGGGTGTTAGTATTTCGGTAAAAGGAACCGATGTCACTACAATTTCCGATTTTGACGGAAATTTTTCTTTAACAACAAATAAAGATTTCCCACTAACATTAGAAGCAACAAGTGTTGGTTTTGACCCCACTACCCTCGTAGTTACTTCAGACACCATAGAAGCTGTTATCATTTTAGAAGATATTACCTTTCTCGATGAGTTGGTAATCTCTGCTTCTAGAGCGCCAGAACGTTTATTTGAGTCGCCAGTAAGTATTGAGCGCTATGGGATTAAACAAATTAAGAACACAGCATTTGCTGACTTTTATGGTGGTCTTCAAGAAATAAAAGGTGTCGATGTCAATACTGGAGGGTTAGTCTTCAAATCAATTAACACTAGAGGATTCGCTACTCTAGCAAACACTCGGTTTGTTCAATTAGTGGATGGTATGGATAATACTGCTCCAGCACTAAACTTTGTACTTGGTAACATTGTTGGGATGAATGAATTAGATGTTCAAAGTATAGAGTTATTGCCAGGAGCATCTTCAGCATTATATGGAGCAAATGCCTTCAACGGTATTTTGTTTATGAATAGTAAAAACCCATTTGATTATCAGGGAGTTAGCGCTTACGTCAAAGGAGGTATTACTTCTCAAGATGCGGCAGATGACAATGAGTTTTATGATGTAGGGATAAGGATGGCACATGCGTTTTCCGATAAACTTGCAGGAAAAGTTAATTTTTCTTTTATTCGAGGTACAGATTGGTTAGCTGCCGATGAAAGAGACATATCGGACTTGAATAATTCAAACGCAACTAGACAAAATGATCCAGGCTATGATGGAGTAAATATATATGGTGATGATTTTGGAATTCCTTTACAAAGTCTTGCTTTTCAGGCTGGATTAACTCCACAGCAGATTGCGAGTTTCGGAATTCCTGATATTGATATTACGCGCACAGGATACAGAGAAGAAGATCTTAATGAAAATAAAGCTGAAAGCTTAAAATTCGATGCATCTCTGCATTTTAGACCATTTGCAAACGATTTTGAGATTATTTTGGCAAGTAAACTAGGTAGAGGAACTACAGTAACACAAGATGCGAACAGAACATTATTACGTAACTTTTCTTTACAGCAGCACAAACTAGAGATCAAAAATGATAATTTTTTTGTAAGAGGGTATGTAACTGCAGAGGATGCAGGAGACTCTTATGATATTAGATTTACAGGAATTAATATTAATAATAGTTGGAAAAGTAATGACCAATGGTATACAGAATATATTACTACCTACCTTGGGGCACTTCCAACATTAGGGAATGATGCAGCACATGCTACTGCTAGAGAGGTTGCAAATACAGGTCGTTTAATTCCGGGTACACCTGAGTTTCAGGCTGCATTTAACGCCGTAACCACAAATCCAGATTTGACACAGGGATCTAAGTTTATTGAGAAGTCTTCATTTAGACACGCAGACGCTAATTATAATTTTAGTCATATTACAAAAGAATTTGCAGATATTCAGGTGGGTGGATCTTTTAGAGAATATAAATTAGATTCTGAAGGAACTGTATTTACTGATATAGATGGACCAATTCTATACTCTGAATATGGTATATATACGCAGCTACAGAGAAAATTATTAGATGAAAGATTAAAGTTGACAGGATCAGTTCGTTACGATAAATCTCAGCTGTTTGATGGGAATTTTTCTCCAAGATTTTCCGTGTCTTATACTTTGGGCGCTAACAAAACACGTAACCTTCGTGCATCAGTACAGACTGGTTTCAGAAATCCTACAACTCAAGATTTATATATAGGATTAGATGTTGGTGGGGGTAATGCACTTGTTGGTTCTGCTCCGGACAACTTAGATAGATACACTACTGTGGATGGAAGCGATAATGTAATTACAGGTAGAGATGCTTACGAAAATTCATTTTCTGCTAGTTCTGTAGAAGCGGGCAATCCTACTGCTGCTAATATAGAGATAGTAAAGCCAGAGAAAGTTACGGCTTATGAGGTGGGGTATAGAGCACAGTTTGGGACAGTAATTTTGGACGGTAGTGTATACTATAATCAATATGAAGATTTTATTTCTAATGAAGAAGTAATCGTTTCTGGAGTAGGTAATATAAATGGTACTCCTGCAGAACAAGAAGCAGCAAGACAAGCAGCCTTCAGCCGTCAGACCAGTGTAGCTTTTACAGCTTCAACAAACTCTGATGTAGATATTAATTCGTATGGTTTTATTGCAGGTGTTACAGCCCAGGTGAAAGGTTTTGATTTAGGTGTAAACTATACATTTGCCGAACAAGATTTTGATCAAGAAAAGGATCCGGATTTTAATAGTAATTTTAATACGCCAAAACATAAAGTAAAAGCTTCTATTGGTAAGCAAGATGTATTCCAAAATTTCGGATTCAATACTAACTTTGTGTGGAGTGATCAGTATTTCTGGCAGTCAGATTTTGGCGATGGTGAAATCCCTTCATACACAATTGTTGATGCTCAGATTAATTATACTATTCCAGCTCTAAAAGCTAAATTAAAGATTGGTGCGAATAACTTATTAGGTGAGGAGTATTTGGCTGCAATTGGTTCAGGGTTTATAGGTAGCCAATACTATATTGGATTAACAATAAATAATCTATAAGAAATAGAAAGGATACATCCTAAAAAATACAAGCAAAACCTGTCTGATTTTCAGACAGGTTTTTTTTATGCTCATACTGAGAGCAAGTCGAAGTAAATTGAATTGTCAATACGATCAAATTAAGGAGTTTTTTACCATAAAAAAACAAAGGATTAACATTTTTGCTATAACATTCATAAAAAAACGTATATTGTTATCATAACTATAAAATTTAGAGGTATGAGAAAAATTACATTAATATTAATGTTAATTAGCATTAGTATTACTGCACAAACTTCAATTAAGGGTAAGGTAGTAGATAATAATAACTTACCTATTCCTGGGGCCAATGTGGTATTAGAAGGTGCCAGAGTTGGCTCTGTAACAGATTTTGATGGGTTGTTTACTTTAACAGTAGAACAAGCACCTCCATTTACCATTCAAGTAAGTAGTATTGGTTTTAAAAGCTTTTCAGTAACTATCTCTTCGGATACGCAGGATTTAAATATCGTCTTAGAAGAAGGAACCGAACTTGATGAAGTAATCGTCTCAGCATCTAGAACACCAGAGCGAATTTTTGAATCACCGGTTAGTGTAGAACGTTTCGGTATAAAACAGATCAAAAACACACCTGCAGCTGATTTTTACGACGGACTAGAAAATTTAAAAGGGGTTGACATTAATACCAGTAGTTTAACATTTAAGTCTGTAAATACAAGAGGTTTTGCATCTTTTGCGAATACCCGTTTTGTACAGTTAGTAGATGGAATGGATAATACAGCACCAGCTCTCAACTTTGTGTTAGGTAATCTGATTGGTATGACAGAGCTTGATGTAAATAGTATTGAGCTTTTACCAGGAGCATCTTCTGCATTATATGGAGCGAATGCATTTAATGGTATTTTATTTATGACCAGTAAGAACCCTTTTGATCATCAGGGAATAAGTGGATATTTTAAGGGAGGAATTACCGCTCAAGAAGCCGCTGGGGATAATGAATACTATGATTACGGTGTTCGGATAGCGCATGCGTTTTCAGACAAATTTGCTGCAAAAGCCAATTTTTCTTATTTAAGAGGTACCGATTGGTTTGCTACTAGTACAGTAAATGTTGTAGATCCAGAGACAAATAGAAATGACCCTAATTATGATGGTCTTAATATATATGGTGATGAAGTAAGTACTAATATAAGAGGTGTTGGTGAAATTCTGGTCGGGAGAGGTATTTTGCCTACAGGGGCAGAAAATATATTACCCGATGCTAATGTGAGTAGAACAGGATATCTGGAAAGTGATCTAAATCAATATAATGCTGAAAGTATAAAGTTCGATGGTGCCATGCACTATAGACCTTTTGCCAATGACCTTGAAATAATTTATCATGGAAAAATAGGTAGGGGTACAACAATATATCAAGGAGCCAATAGATATTCTCTTCGTAATTTTTTCATACAACAGCATAAACTCGAAGTAAAAAATAATAATTTCTTTATCAGAGGATATATTACTGCTGAAAATTCGGGAGATTCTTATGATACCAGATTTACAGGAATTAATATTAATAGATCGTGGAAAGATGATCAAACTTGGTTTGGAGAATATGCAGGTACATTTGTTCAAGCTACGCTGGCAGGGCAATTACCAGAGCAAGCCCATGCTTTGGCTAGGCAAGTGGCTGATACAGGTCGACTACTACCAGGTACACCCGGATTTCGACAAGCTTTCAATACGGTAACGAACAATTCTGATTTATCATCGGGATCAAAATTCCAAGACGAAACACAATTGAGACACGCAGACGTAAACTATAATTTTAGTCATATAACTAGCGATTTTGCAGATATTCAGGTAGGTGGTTCTTTTAGAGAATATAAACTTAATTCTTCAGGAACCATTTTTACAGATTTAGATGGTCCAATTCTATATTCAGAATTTGGAGTATATACACAGATTCAGAAAAAATTTGACGATGATAGAGCCAAAGTAACCGGATCCATACGGTATGATAAATCTCAACTATTTGATGGAAATTTTTCTCCAAGATTATCGATAGGCTATACTTTGGGTGAAGAAAGAAATCATAATGTTCGTGCTTCAGTACAAACGGGATTTAGAAATCCAACAACACAGGATTTATATATTGGGCTTAATGCGGGAAGAGCAATTCTTGTTGGATCTGCAGAAGATAATTTGGATCGAGATGTGAGAACTTTTTCTGGTACAGATATTAGCGGTAACGGTCAAGATATTTTGAATGCGGATAGTGTAAACATTGTGGGAAGAGCTGCTTATGAAAATTCCTTTTCGGCCTCCTCTGTTCGTAATGGTAATCCAGTACAATCAAATGCTACTCCAGTAGAGCCTGAAAAAGTTCTCGCCTTTGAAGTAGGGTATCGAGGAAAAGTTGATCGATTTATAATAGACCTTAGTGGATACTATAATCAGTATAGTGATTTTATTTCTACACAAAATGTATTGGTGCCATTTTATGGCGAAGTTGGAGACAATAGTTTGTCTCTTGCGGCATTGAAAAACGATGACTTTGCTGTATATCAGGCATATACTAATTCATCTGCAGATATACAATCCCTTGGAGCTACTATAGGTGTAAACACTACGCTACCAGGAGATTTTGATCTGGGCGTTAATTATACGTTTGCAGAACAGAAGTTAGATGAAAATAAGGATCCTGATTTTAGAACAGAATTCAATACACCTAAGCACAAAATAAAAGCAACTTTCGGGCATACCAATATATTTAAGAATTTTGGATTTAATACGAGTTATCGTTGGAGTGATGATTATTTCTGGGAAGCTTCTTTTGGTGATGGCGATGTACCATCTTTTTCTGTTATTGATGCGCAAATCAATTACAGAATACCCAAATTAAAAACTACATTGAAAGCAGGAGGAACAAATTTGGGAGGAGATGAATATTTTACTGCTTTTGGAACAGGGTTTATAGGGTCTCAATATTATGTTGGAATTACTATAAATAATTTATAATCAATAATTTTATAAAAAACAGAACATATGAATACTCAATATAAATGGCTATTAATTCTTTTGGTTTTTGGATGTGCTGCATGTGAATCAGATGATGACGCAGTAACAGAAGTAGAAGTGGCAATTACCGCGGGAGAAGCAGATTTTTCAAAATATATAGCTTTAGGAAATTCTCTAACTGCAGGATTTACAGATGGAGCTTTGTTTATTGCCGGACAAGAAAATTCATTACCTAATATTCTGGCAAAGCAATTCTCCCTTGCTGCTGCTGGTGATTTCACACAACCTTTGATGAATGATAATACAGGAGGCTTACTTTTTGGTGGAGTACCAACGAATGATGGAAGTTTTGGACCTAGATTATATTTTTATAGTGATACCAATCCTGACGATGACTTTGACTCTGGTCCCTATCCTTTAGGTATTGTTCCAGATAAGCTTGACTTTACATCAGAATTACCTTCAACTGAAGCTACTACAAACCTTGGTTCAACCTTTAACAATATGGGAATCCCCGGTGCCAAAAGTTTTCATTTATTAGCCAATGGTTATGGAAATATAGCTGGTTTAGGTACAATGCCACCAACCGCAAATCCGTACTTTGTAAGAATAGCATCTAATCCTATGGCATCAGTTATTGAAGATGCCATGGCGCAAAACCCAACGTTTTTCTCGTTGTGGATTGGTAATAATGATGTCTTGGGGTATGCCCTTTCAGGAGCTGATGGCACTGATCCTATTACAGATCTTGGATTTTTTATAACAGCGTATAATACATTAGTTACGACATTAACTTCGGGACAAGCAAAAGGTGTCGTATTTAATATTCCTGATGTGACATCTATTGCTCATTTTACTACAGTTCCGTTTAAACCTCTAGATCCAAATAATGAAGCTTTTGGATCATTGATTCCAGCGTTAAACTCACAATTTGCTGGATTAAATCAAATTTTTGATGCTCTAGGTGTATCAGAAAGAAAAATAATGTTTGATATCCGAGAAGATAGCACAAGTGCAGTCATTATTAAAGATGAATCACTAATAAATCTTTCTACAGAAATTACTGGTGCATTACAAATGGCAGGGGTTGATGCAGGTACCGCTGCCGTTACAGGGTTTTTATATGGTCAAGCCAGACAAGCCAATAAAAATGATCTTCTAGTGTTGCCAAGTTCATCTATTATTGGTCAAGTAAATACAGATGCAGTAATGACATTAATGGGGTTGGGGCTCACCCAACAACAAGCAGGGCAATTGGCGGTTAACGGAATTACTTTTCCTTTGGAAGATAAATGGGTGCTATTGCCAAGCGAACAACAAGAAATCGCAGCAGCAACTACAGCTTTTAATGCAGTTATTGATGCTGCAGTAAGACAAGCTGGTTTGGCTTTTGTTGACGCTAATGCACTACTAAATCAAGTTTCTGATTCTGATAACGGCATATCATTTGATGAATTTCAGTTGCAGGGTAATTTGGTTTTTGGAGGATTATTTTCTTTAGATGGAGTACACCCTACAGCTCGAGGCTATGCTTTTTTAGCAAATAAAGCAGTAGAGGCTATCAATGATACGTATGGATCTAATTTACCAATGGTAAAAGCAATAAACTACCCTACTTTTTATTCATATGATTTACAATAGCTCATAAATTTCAAGTGTAGATTTCAGTTTTATTAAAAAAAAGTAGAATAGTATTTAATTAAAAAGAATGTTAGCAGATCTGTTAAGTAAAGTTTTGATGCCTATATCATTAGGTTTAATAATGTTAGGTATGGGGACTTCTTTGGTGCCAAACGATTTTCTTCAAATTTTAAAATTTCCGAAAGCCGTATTGGTGGGATTAGTAAACCAATTTATTTTGTTGCCAATTATTGCGTTTATTTTAATTCATATATTCCAAATAAACTCTACAATGGCTATAGGCATTATGATATTAGCGGTATGCCCGGGGGGAGTTACAAGCAATCTTATCTCTCAAGTATGTAATGGTAACATTGCCTTGTCGGTTACACTTACTTCTATAGCTAGCGTTCTTAGTGTTTTTACAATACCATTAGTGCTTACATATAGTATTGGTTTTTTTGGTGCTACGGCAAAAATGAAAATAGAATTCTCATATATAGAAACTGTAATTCAAATTATATCTATTGTTTTAATTCCTATAATTATAGGAATGACGATCAGAAATTTTGTTCCCAAATTTGCAAAAAAAATAGAGAAATATTTAAAAATACTATCTTCAGTTATTTTTGTTGCAATTATAATTTCTGTCTTAATAGTCAACATTGAGATGATAAAAGATGCAGTAAGTAATGTTGGATTAATAACAATGATCCTAAATATCGTCACATTATTTTTGGGATATGTATCAGCAAAAATCTTTAACTTAAATCAAAAAGATGCTATTTCTATAATGATAGAAAGTGGTATTCAAAATGGCACACTCGCTTTTGTCGTTGCTTTAACTATTTTAGATAATAGTGAGTTTGCAATTCCTACGGCAGCATATTCAATATGGATGTTTTTAACAGGATTTATATTAATGTGGTTCTTCAATAGTAAGTTGGTTAAAATCTGAAAATGTGAAGTAAACTTTTAATAAAGGAGAGCAACATGCTCTAAAATTCTATTATCACTAACCAAAAGAATTATAAATTCAAGTATTCTTTTAATGCTTCACACAGAACTAAAGATAAATCTTGATAAAGACTCTCCAAAGTATGTTCGTTAAAATCTAGGATAATAAGTTGATCATTTACACACAGTACATCCATACTTCCTAAATCAAAACCAGAATTTAATTTTAAATCTGAAATGGCTTGATACCTTTTGTCCCAGAATTCATTGTCATCAAAATACTCAAAAGTAGCTGGAATTAGACCCTTTTTTAATTGTTGCGAATTTAAATATGATTGTACTATTTCAAGTTCATTTTTTAAAGTCAGGTTTCTAAAATCCCTACGGTAATAAGTAATACTATTATGTTGTTTAACTATTGGTGATGAGCTATACCTCATACCAACAGTTAAATCATTACCAATCACTAGCCAACGTTCTATAAAGTATAATTCGTTGTTAGCTTGTACCCTTTGATCTTTTAGAAATGGTTGTATTGAATAGTTGTCAATCTTCGATTTTTTACTTGTTATCCATTGCTTTTCCTCGTACTCATTATTAATGATACAGAATGACTCTGTATTGAAATCTATTACCATTCCATTTGCAGTCAACTTTGCTATCTTAGGATATTCGTTATGCAACTGATTAGAGATATCCAAATGACTAGAATCCAAGTGAGATGTTAAATGTAATAATTTGATAGATAAATGATTAGCTCTTTTTTTTATCGCATCGAAATATGCAGAAGTGTAAATCTCTTCATCATTTAAATTGATTAACGAGAATAACCATATATCAGCTTTTGGAATCAGATCGGCATCCTTTGATTCTAATTTTTTTTCTGTAGATATGATATAAGATTGATAGTTAAGAATTCCCTTTTTTTTCAATCTAATCAATAAATTATTGGGAAAATACCTTTTCCCAATATATCGCATAGCAACTTTTGAAGGGACTAACAATCTAAAATATCCTAATTTATCATAAAACTTTTTTACAACTACATCATTTTTAGGGTATACATGAACTATGAATGGTTTTTTTGTCATTTTTTTTAGAATTGCTTATTCATTTTACATGATTAAAATTGGTAAACATTAGGTCGGTTTGATTTTTTCTTGTTGTCTGGAAATGTGGCTATTTTACCTCAAACGAGTTTGAAATCCAAGCTCCGCAACCACATTCATTCTTTCTTCTAGCTTTAATTTCGATACTTCTAAGTTTTAATGGACGAATAGCAATACCTTTAGAGGTGCTTGGCTTTACCATAGAATGTTCTACATTCCATTCCCAATCATTCTTTCTTTGATAAGGCCAAGCCTTTGTTAATCGAATTCTTGTCCATTTTTTTAAAAGTAGATTACTTGAGTTTTCATGTCTTGGATGAATTTCTATCTTCCCTTGATCGTATTGTGGAGTACCGACTTCAAAATCTTCTTGCAGTATAGCCCCATCATTTATAATAGCTCTAACCCACCCTTTACCATAGGATGTTGAAGTAGCTGCCTTTATTTTTACTGAGTTATTTGTACTAGAAATTATTGTAACGTTAGAAGAAGCTTTCCACTGGATACTACTGTTGTGATTATTCTTTAAATTAATTAACTTCTCTGTATCGTAGCATACAATGTTAATATCATCTAATGTTAAGGCATTATACTCTTTTGCCATTTTAACTGCTGCATATGCATCTACAAGACCATAACCAACCTCTTCATTCCAGGTTCCATAGGGTCTGCCTTGATTGTTATCGTACGTATAATTTTCTAACTTTTGAGCAGTGCTTTCGATAATAGTATTGACCTCCTTAACTGTTAAACTAGGATTTATTGATAATATCAAAGCAGCAATACCTGAAACATGTGGAGCTGCCATTGATGTGCCACTACGCGAATCTATTCTTTGACCCGTAACTGTTGATAATATCTCTACTCCAGGAGCAACTATATCCAAGTCTGATCCATATGCAGAGGATTCAGCTTTAACTCCCGAAGAATTAATACTTCCCACTACTAAGGCATCATCATGAAAATTACCAGGGTAATCTATATTAGGAGCCCTATTACCACTACAAAAAACCAAAATTGTGCCTAAACCATTTCTTCCATTTTTGATAGCATTAATTATTGCATCTTCTAATAGAGCACTATGTAAGTTGTTATAAAAAATACCTCCCTGATCTCCCCATGAATTATTTATAATATCTGCACCATTCTGAACGGCCCAATTAATTCCGTTAGCCATTTCTTCAGATATCGAAGGAGAAACTGAAAAGTCATGACTCAAAGATATCAACTTTGATTTTGGAGCAACCCCTACAACTTGTAAATTATTATCTTTTTCTGCAGCTATAATCCCAGAGACGTGCATCCCATGGTTACCTTTAAATATTGCTGGAGAACTAGCACTCTGTGTGTCATAACTCAAAGGTGAAACATTATCATTTATATCATCATGAGCGATATCGATTCCTGTATCAAGTACGGCAACATTTACTCCTTCCCCTTGTGTTATTGTCCATGCATCACAAGCATTAATATCCACATCTGGATTAGTAGAGTTTTGTAAACCCCATAAATCTGCAAAATTACTGTCATTAGTAGAGCTTTCGTTAAAATTGAATATAAATGCTGGATCAACATTTGCAAAATTACCAGTTTCATAAAACTCATTTGAGATTTCTACCGAGGATTTATTTGCATTGCTCAAAAGTTTAAGCTTATACCATAAAGGCATGAATTTATTTTGATGAACAATAACTGCATTATTTTTTTTAGCAACTGCCCGGAGTAGTTTTAAATCATTCTCTTTTTTTAATTTAATATAAAAAATATCCGAAATATTTAAAGATTTATTATTTGATAAATTGATTGAATAAGAAACTTTATTTTTTCTAGAGGATTGTTCTGATAAAGAAATATTTGTTTTTTTTCCTTTATAATAATAATAAGTATCCTGAGCTATTAAATCGGTAAATAAGATTAAGAAAAGCGTGGTAATAATAATTTTTTGTTTCATTCTGAATTTTAATAAAGTTAAATTTAGATTTTTAGATAAAGCTATAAAAGGCAGTAAAATATCAACATTATATCTTTGTATTCTCAAGGGATCATGAGTTAAGTTTGAGGGTGAAAGTTATTTAAATCAGAAAGTAAAAGAAGCTCAAAAGACATATGTTTTTAGTTTTAAGTATTAAAAATAAAGTTACTATACAGAGGAATAATGAATTAGAGCATCTTTAGGATTACATATATAAAAAAGTATAGCAACAAGTAATAAAATATTGGAGTTTGGGAATAATATCATCGATATAGAATTTAAATTATCAATTTTTAATTAATAAAGTTTCTGCTGGATTCCCATTTCCTGTAGAAGTATTATTTAATTCTATAAATATAGTATTTTTTTTTAAAATTTTAGAGTTCATAAGTTTTACGATCATATTTTAAAATTTGATATGACTAATATAGTATTCAAAACATGTATTTGATCTACTTTCGTATTATTTTTGATAACTAATTAAAAACAAAGGTTTTAACTCAATTTAATTCAATCAAATATACTGACAAAGTGTTTTTGAATATTGTTCAAGCTGGTCAATAGTGACTAAGATGTTTTTGAAATAGGTGTTACTTATTACACTTAGAATCAAACAAAACCAGTACCAGATCTATTCTTTTCGAGATTAAAAACGCTTGAATTTTACACCTTAAAAAAACAAAGGAAAAGGAGTTATTTTTTTCATTTTAAAAGACTATATTTGCAGCCTGAAAAAAGGTTGTATTTAGGATAGCTAAATGATTGATCTTTTGAACATAGTTAAATACTAAACATTAAATAGTTATATAATGTCTAAAGTTACGGGTAAAGTATCTCAAATTGTAGGTCCGGTTATCGATGTAGAATTCGCAGCTGGTACCGAATTACCAAAAATTTATGATTCGTTAGAAATTAACAAAACAGACGGTAGCAAACTTGTGTTAGAGGTTCAATCTCACATTGGTGAAGATACTGTACGTACTATCGCGATGGATTCTAGTGATGGATTAAGCAGAGGGATGGAAGTTGTTGGAACAGGAGCTCCAATCCAGATGCCAATCGGTGGTGATGTATACGGACGTCTATTTAATGTTATTGGAGATGCTATTGATGGTCTAGGAGATCTTCCTAAAGCTGGAGAAAATGGTCTTCCCATTCACCGTCAGGCACCAAAATTTGAAGATTTATCAACGTCTACAGAAGTTTTATTTACTGGGATCAAAGTAATTGACCTTATCGAGCCGTATGCAAAAGGAGGTAAGATTGGTTTATTTGGT
This sequence comes from uncultured Aquimarina sp., assembly GCA_947495425.1. Lineage (GTDB taxonomy): Bacteria > Bacteroidota > Bacteroidia > Flavobacteriales > Flavobacteriaceae > Aquimarina. The sequence continues at coordinate 1,530 of CANLYR010000052.1, read as the reverse complement.
GGTGCAGGAGTAGGTAAAACAGTACTAATACAGGAGTTGATTAATAATATTGCAAAAGGTCATGGTGGTCTTTCTGTATTTGCAGGAGTAGGAGAAAGAACTCGTGAAGGAAACGATCTTCTTCGAGAGATGCTAGAATCAGGAATTATCAAATATGGTGATGATTTTATGCACTCTATGGAAGAAGGAGGATGGGATCTTTCTAAAGTAGATAAAGAGGTTATGAAAGAATCCAAAGCTACTTTCGTATTCGGACAAATGAATGAGCCACCGGGAGCACGTGCTCGTGTAGCACTTTCTGGTCTTACGATTGCAGAATATTTCCGTGATGGAGCTGGTGACGGACAAGGAAAAGATGTACTTTTCTTCGTTGATAACATCTTCCGTTTTACACAAGCAGGTTCTGAGGTATCAGCACTTCTTGGTCGTATGCCATCTGCAGTAGGGTATCAACCTACATTAGCTTCAGAAATGGGTGTAATGCAAGAACGTATTACGTCTACCAAGAAAGGATCAATTACCTCTGTACAGGCAGTATATGTGCCTGCAGATGATTTAACCGATCCTGCACCGGCAACAACATTTGCTCACTTAGATGCAACAACAGTATTATCACGTAAAATTGCAGAGCTTGGAATTTACCCAGCGGTTGATCCATTAGATTCTACATCAAGGATTCTTAGCGCTGACATCTTGGGAGATGAGCATTATAATTGCGCACAACGCGTAAAAGAATTATTACAGCGGTATAAAGAATTACAAGATATTATTGCCATCCTTGGTATGGAGGAATTATCTGAAGAAGATAAATTAGCAGTAGGACGTGCACGTCGTGTACAGCGTTTTCTATCTCAACCATTCCACGTGGCAGAACAGTTTACAGGTATTCCTGGATGTTTGGTAGATATCAAAGATACGATCAAAGCTTTTACTATGATTATGGATGGGGAATTAGATCACCTGCCAGAAGCGGCGTTTAACCTTAAAGGTACGATCGAAGAAGCTATCGAAGCTGGTGAGAAAATGTTAGCAGAAGCTTAAATTAGTTAAGAGTTAAGGGTTATGAGTTCAGAGTAACTCATCACTTATAACTCATCACTCATAACTTGAAAAAATATGTATTTAGAAATAGTAACTCCAGAAGCAGTATTATTTAGTGGTGAAGTAACCTCTGTTGCCGTACCAGGAGTAGATGGAGAGTTTCAGATGTTAGATAATCACGCACCTATCGTTTCTCTGCTTACAAAAGGAAATGTAAAGGTATATGGAGATATGAATTTAGAAGAAGAAATTGCTAATAAATTCACTAAAGGTGAAAATGGGGCAACATTACTTCCTATTCATTCTGGAACTATCGAAATGAAAGACAATAAAGTGATTGTTTTGGCAGATTAAACAATTGTCATTATAAAAATCAGAAAGCACCTTCAATTTTGAAGGTGTTTTTTTATGCTCTAGGCACCTTCATAAAACACGAAAACTCTTGTAAATATGAGGGTTTTGTTGTATATTTAAGTATAATAAAACCCC
>CANLYR010000051.1 GCA_947495425.1 uncultured Aquimarina sp. | reverse complement strand
TTGTAGTGATTTGTGATGGAAATCTTAACCACTTTGAAACATAAAAAATGGCCGGAATTTCTTCCGACCATGACTGAGGTAACACCCCCTCTTTATTATGAAAATTTAAATTTCAAATAAGTATTAGTTGGTTGGGTCACCCTTTGGTGGTGATCCTGCTAACTCATTCGCAACCGATGATGATCTCAAATTATTAGATTTTGATACGATAGGATCTAAGGTGTTCTCGTTAAAATCTAATGCAACCATATCTTTGCCATTAATTGTATATGATATACTGGTTTTCTGCTTGCCCTATAATTCACGAAAACCAATCTCAAGTTTTCAAAGAAAACATCGAAAAGCTTTTCGCTACACTTTTTATGGCAAAAAGTTATCGATAATTTTCGTTACCAAAGCACTATAATTTTTCGTTGCCCTTAGGATTTTGATATTAGGCAATCGATTACTTATAAAGACTTGATAATTCCAATTTTCTTGATTTAATGTTCAGTTAAAACTTTATGTATACGAAATCGTTTTTGGTGAAATAATCGTTAAATCTAAGCTTGTGGATTTCATAATTTCTCTATCTGCTCTACCTTAAAGATAATCTAGAAATAACCACTAAACTTTTCGAAAATTAAAAAAACTAATAGCTATTAATTATGAGGAAATATCTATACCTATTTGTAAGCCTTGTCGCGATTTCTTGCGCTACAGATGATAATCTCTTTGAGTATCAACATAGTGAAGTTGTAGTACAGAAATCTACTAATGATGTTGATCGTGTTCATTTAATTAAAGCCTTGACCTCCTATAGCTTTTACCGAGGGTATGGTACATATCATCGAAGATTCGTTGTGTCAGTTATTAATCAGGCATTTGAGAGTGAGGTATATGTGTACCACCAAAAGCTTGATGGGGATTGGATAGAAATACCGATGCACTATATACGAACTGTAGGAGGTGATCGTGAACTATGGGAGCTTGATAATACCGAGTTTGAAACTCAAACGCTTGGCGATCAATTTGTGATTAAATTTAAAGTAAATGATCAGGTGTATTGGGATAATAATAACGGGAACAATTATCAAATGTCAAGGCATGAAGGTTTCTTCTTTGCGCAGCCAGACCTAAACGTAAGTGTTGATGAAAAGCTTACCTCCATTTTTTATTCATCCTACGAAAACAAGAATATCTTTAGCGTATTGGTTGACGTTAAAAATATAGCACCAGTAAAAGAAGTACAGATAGTATATACTACTAATGGATGGAAAACCACTAGTTATGCTGCGCTGACCTATGTTAAGTACTGGTATAATGGTTATAATAAAGTAATCGAGAGTCCTAATGATTTTGGTATAGAACGATGGAGCGGATCAGTACAATTAGATTTATCTATACAGGATATTGAGTACGCTATAGTATATAAGGTGAATGATCAGGAATATTGGGATAATAATTATGGCAAAAATTACACATTAAGCGCATCAAACTAAATAATAACCTAAAAAATATCAAAGAATGAAAGTACATATTTATATAGTACTAAGCCTATTGGTTTTATCTTGTACAACAGAGGATGATTTTTTGGAAAAACGAGAAATCCAAATTGAAGAGAATGTAGTCTCTATTAAAAACTCAAATCCTGTACGTTTATTAAAAGCCTGGAGTTCTTATTCTTCCTACAGGGGATATCAGGCATACTCAAAAAAGTTTACAGTTCAGGTAGCCAATCTTGATTATGATAAAAATGTAACTGTTTACCATGAAAAAGTAAATGGCAAATGGCAAGAAATCCCTTTGTCATTTGGTTACAGTATAGGCGATCAGAACGAGATATGGACTGGAGAGTATATTAATGGGGGTTATGGTATATCCCAGGTGTATGATGACGAGTTTGTAATTAAATATGAGGTAAACAGAAACACCTACTGGGATAACAATAATGGATCTAATTATGCAATGTCTACACATAATGGATATTTATTTGCAGATCCAAATATTAGTATTAGTGTAGATACTGATTTTGATAGCATATCATATCTACCATACTCTGATCAAAATTCATTAACCGTTACTGTGGATGTGAGAAATCTGGCTCCGAATAAAGAAGTTGGGGTGCTTTATACAACCGATGGATGGAAAACTGAGGCATATTTTACACTTAACTATAATGTGTTCTGGGATAACGGACCTTTATTTTCGATCCAAAGTCCAAATCAATTTGATATCGAACGATGGTCGGGAAGCGTCAGTTTTGACAAATCAATACATAATGTAGCCTATGTGGTTGTTTACAAAGTAAATGGACAAGAGTACTGGGACAGCAACTATGGTCAAAATTATACCGTGACCAAGCAAGTTTATCATTAGTCGATTATGAAAATAAACTAACATTAGAAATGATAGGAGATCATCCGCGTGGTTAATTGCTGCTATGCGGATTTTTTCTATAATACCAATTCCATTTTGATGTTACTGCGCTTGTAAAGCGGGTTTTCTTCAATAGGAATTTCAACAAAACCAAATTTTTTGTAGATGTAGATTGCATTTTCCAGAATTCGATTAGAGTAGAGGATAATTTTTTTCCAGTCTTGTTCTTTTGCATAATCAATACAAAATTTTAATAAGTGTTGCCCGATCTTCTGACCTTGAAATTTTGGCGAAACAGCCATTTTACCTAATTCATAAATATTTTTTTCAACCTTTATTAGAGAAAATGTTCCTGCGATTTGATCCCCTACTTTTGCAAAGAAAATATAGCCTCCCTTGTTAATAATTGTTTCTTCACATTGCTCTAATAATTCTTTATCCAGAGGTTCTACTACAAAGTATTTTTCTAACCATGCTATATTTAGTCTTGCGAAATCTTTTGCATATTTTGGATCGAATGGGAGTATAGTTGCTGTCTTTGTTTTCGTATTTTTCATAATGTTTTATTATAATTTGGATTAAACCACACCATGTGGATAGGAGTTTCTAAGGTGAGATCCGGGTTTTTAATTTTTTGATACTGTTTCCCTTCATTACAGAACCCTAGTTTTAAGTAAAAACGAATTGCGTTAGTGTTATTCTCTCGCACAAACAACTCCACTCTTAAAATATTTGGGTGCTCGACTTTGACTCTTTCCAAAAATGTATTGAAAAGTAATTTTCCTATCTTTTGTCCTTGAAATTCGGGATCGACCACGATCGTTAAATCGGTAAGTATGTGTCTAAAAGCCGATAAGCCGATTCGATACGCATGTATCTCACCAATGATTTGACGGTTATTTGGGTTAAGAACAACCAGTATCAGACCATCGTTAATACTTTTATGCATAAAATCTTGAACATACTCAAAGGTTATTTCACGCTCAAGGCGTATAATTCCGCCAGGTTGATGTCCTACTTTTTTATAAAGTTTAAGGATTTGAGAAGCGTCAGATGATATGGCTTTTTGTATGGTATACATTACACATTGCATTTTTCAAGTATCCGTTGACTTAGTGATTTTTCTTTGAATTGATTTTCTAGATGGGTTAAATGACTCGTTAAACTAATCGACGTTCCTTCGGTAAGCCATTTAACTTGTTCGTCAATAATTTTCCATAAGGGGAGCATCGTTTGATGGGTCTGGTTACCTTTTTTGGTAAGTCTAAATAATTTTTTACGTTTATCGTTTTTATCTGTTTTGTATGATACTAATTGCTTGTCCATTAGTTTTTTTAATGACTGAGTGATAGCGGGTTGGGTGTATTGAAGCGCTTCTTGTATATCGGTGGTCGTTGCTAACTCTTTATCAATAATTACTCTGAAAATCGGAAACAGATAAGGGTCAAAATCGATATTATTGGCAGTGTATACTAATTGAATTTCTCTCATCATATACTCGCTAAGGCGCTTGAACCTCGAACCTAAACCTAACTCTCCATAGTGTTGCAAACTATCTTTCATAAGTATTTATATAAGTACTTATGTAAAAGTATAAATTATTCTTTTTTTGTCCAAATATAAATCCATGTTTCAATCTTAGGGTTAATTTTAATAGTTAAGTTACTTTATTCATAACTATAAAGGATAATCTTTTTTAGCTAACAATATGATTGTTTTATACTATTAACAGCATCGTTTATGGATCATTAGGATGTTATTTTATGTTAAACGATAGTCATGTACATATTTATTTAAGTAAGATTATTATATCTTTATAAACAAGCACTTAATTAGGCATTGCAGTTAGATTTATAAAGGTGATAAATAGCAGAATAAATTTTATATATGGAATATTTTAAATCTATAACAAATAGTTATTGTATTTTTAAATATTCTAAACATTAAAATCTCTTTAATCTTTTTTGACATGGAAAATAATAAACAAACAGGCTCCTCATCTCAAGGTAAGGTCTATGACATGAATAGTGACATTGCATCATGTCCATATCTAAACGGAGCACTAAAGCAAGGTGCTGGTGGGGGTACAACAAATCGCGATTGGTGGCCAAATCAATTAAAACTCAATATTCTAAGGCAACATTCAACTTTATCTGATCCGATGGGAGATGAGTTTGATTATGCAGAAGAATTTAAGAGCTTGGATTTTGATGGTATAAAGAAAGATCTCTATGCACTTATGACAGATTCGCAAGATTGGTGGCCTGCCGATTATGGTCACTATGGTCCGTTTTTTATTCGTATGGCCTGGCATAGTGCCGGGACGTATCGTATTTCAGATGGGCGAGGGGGCTCTGGTTCTGGAAACCAACGTTTTGCACCACTAAACAGTTGGCCAGACAACGGTAACCTGGATAAAGCACGACTATTATTATGGCCTATTAAACAAAAATATGGTAGAAAGATTTCATGGGCAGATCTGATGATTCTTGCCGGTAACTGTGCGTTAGAATCTATGGGATTCAAAACGTTTGGTTTTGCAGGAGGCCGCAAAGATATATGGGAACCCGAAGAAGATATTTACTGGGGATCAGAAACCGAATGGTTGGGAGACAAACGATATGAGGGGGATAGAGAACTCGAAAACCCATTGGGTGCTGTGCAAATGGGACTAATATATGTGAACCCAGAGGGGCCAAATGGAAACCCTGATCCTATAGCATCTGCCAGAGATATTCGTGAGACTTTTGGGCGAATGGCTATGGATGATTATGAAACCGTAGCACTAGTTGCAGGAGGGCACACTTTTGGAAAAGCACATGGTGCCGCAGATCCTGAGAAGTATGTTGGTAGAGAACCCGCAGGAGCCAGTATCGAAGAACAAGGCTTAGGCTGGAAAAACACATTTGGTAGTGGTCATGGTGATAGCACGATCACTAGCGGTATCGAAGGTGCATGGACACCCCACCCAACGCGCTGGGATAATGAATATTTTGAGGTGTTATTTGGATACGAATGGGAGCTAACCAAAAGCCCGGCAGGAGCACATCAATGGAAACCCACATCGGCGTCTAATGCAAAAACGGCTCCTAGAGCGCACGATTCATCAAAGACACAAGATCTTTTAATGACTACAGCAGATATGGGGTTAAAAATGGATCCTGAATATAAAAAAATAGCTAAACACTTTTACCAAAATCCAGAGGAGTTTGCCGATGCTTTTGCTCGGGCATGGTATAAACTCACTCATCGTGATATGGGACCTGTAGTACGGTATCTAGGTCCAGAAGTTCCAAAAGAAGAACTATTGTGGCAAGATCCTATTCCAGAAGTTACTCATCAGATAATCGATAGTGATGACATCGCTACTTTAAAAACTAAAATACTTTCTTCTGGATTATCTATTTCTCAATTAGTATCTACTGCCTGGGCATCGGCATCCACATACAGAGATTCTGATAAGCGTGGTGGTGCAAATGGGGGTCGTATTCGTCTTGCTCCTCAGAAAAATTGGGAAGTTAATAATCCAGCTGAGCTTTCAAAAGTATTAGAAGCCTTAGAAACTATCCAAAATGAGTTTAATAATGGAGAATCCGATAAGAAAGTTTCATTAGCTGATCTCATCGTTTTAGGGGGTGCCGTAGGTATAGAGCAAGCCGCAAAGAATGCAGGTCATGAAGTAAATGTGCCCTTTACACCAGGGCGATCAGATGCTTCGGCAGCACAAACTGATGTCGCATCTTTCTCTATCCTGGAGCCTATCGCAGATGGATTTCGCAATTATGTAAGAACAAAATATGACATGTCTGCAGAAGAAATGCTAGTAGACCGTGCTCAGTTATTAACACTTACTGCACCAGAGATGACCGTTCTTGTAGGCGGTATGCGTGTTCTTGACACCAATGCAGATCATTCAAAACACGGAGTGTTTACCAAACATACAGGAGCGTTAACTAATGACTTTTTTGTTAATTTATTAGATTTGAGTACTACATGGAAAGCTACTTCAGCATCGGATGAGGTGTTTGAGGGGCGTGACCGGAGAACAGGTGAGCTTAAATGGACAGGTACTCGTGTAGACCTAATATTTGGCTCTAATTCAGAATTAAGAGCCTTGGCAGAAGCATATGGATGTAAAGACTCTCAAAAAAGATTTGTAGACCATTTTGTCGCAGCCTGGAGCAAAGTTATGGAGCTTGATCGCTTTGATTTAGCATAACAGGCATAATTAAGATATAAACCGCAACGGGTGACTAAATATCGCCCGTTAGAGGTTTTAATGTTTCAAATAAAAATCAAGTAAGACCTATTAGCCAATTGTAATCAATAGAAAAAACAGTACCAATGGATGATATTTTTAGTGCCATTCGATCAGAAAAACTAGAAAACGTACAGTCAATTTTAGAAACATGTCCAGAATCTGTACATATAAAGGATAGTAGAGGATCTACACCTTTGATTTTGGCTTCTTATTATGGATTAGAAGAAATTACCAAATTAATCCTGAACTACTCACCTCATGTTGATGCCAAAGATAGTGTAGGTAATACGGCACTGACGGGAGTTTGTTTCAAAGGGCATTATCCTGTTGTAAAGTTATTAATCGAATCCGGAGCTGATGTAGATAAAAGAAATGATAACAATACTACAGCGTTGATTTATGCAACAACTTTTGGTCAAAAAGAAATTATTACCTTACTGTTAGAAAACGGAGCCGATCATACAATCAAAGATAATAAAGGATACACAGCAGAGATGCATGCCAAAAATCAAAACTCGGAGGTTTCTGAATTATTTAATCATACTTAATGAATAGTGAAGAGAATATAGAAAGTATAAAATCTATAAATATTAGATCTACCGATATCAAAAAGAGATTGCTGATGTCTTCATCTATGGTGACTGTTTTTGAATCTTTTTTAAAGCAGAATATAGGTAGTGAGGTGTTGGTAGTGAATACTAATATTGGGATGGAGATTTATTATTATTCTCAAAGTGATTACAGTACTTTTATTAAAGAAAGTGTTTTGATGTATACTCTAAAGGACCTGAATCATTCTAAACTGGAGTTTAACTACAATCTTAATCGCGAAGAAGTGTATCAGAGTTTTTGTAAGGCATTAATGACTTTTGCTCAATATCCTCAGATTTTTTTGGCCTACACTAAAAAATTTATTCATCTAAAAGAAAAGAATAAATGCAGTCAATTTGTAATTCCTATTTTAAGTAGCTTTTTTGAAGAAGTCCTGAAGTACCTCGCCAAAAATGAGAAAATCCCACACTATGAAAAGATAATAAAGGCAAAACGAATTTCTCAAAAACCCGATACAGATCATAGGATTATTCAAGAGCTAATTTCTGAGATTCTACTAAAAAAACATCGTAATTAAGTAAAACATCGCGCTAAAATCATCAGAGAGATACATTAAAATAGCCTTCTTAACTCACCCAAAAATCTGAACCTATTTGTGTGTTAAAACTCTGCATTAAGAGGTGTTCTTGGATATGGGATTACATCCCTTATATTTCCCATTCCTGTAACAAAAAGAACCAGACGCTCAAAACCAAGCCCAAAACCGCTATGTGTGCATGTACCAAACCTGCGCGTGTCTAAGTACCACCATAGTTCTTCTTCTGGGATATGAAGAGCAGCCATTTTTTCTTTTAGTACATCGAGACGCTCCTCACGCTGAGATCCACCAACAATCTCTCCAATGCCAGGGAATAAAATGTCCATCGCTCTTACTGTTTTACCGTCTTCGTTTAATCGCATGTAAAACGATTTTATGTCGGCGGGGTAATCAAATAAGATTACAGGACACTTGAAATGCTTCTCTACAAGAAATCGTTCGTGCTCACTTTGCAAATCTGCTCCCCATCCTTCTATCGGAAATTTGAATTTCTTCTTTTTATTTGGTTTTGAATTTTTTAAAATTTCGATAGCTTCAGTATAGCTCACACGTTTGAAGTTATTTTCTAAAATAAACTTCAGTTTATCACGAAGTAACATTCCTGAACGTTCTGCTTGAGGTTTTTGTTTGTCCTCTTGAATGAGTCTGTTTTCTAAAAATTCTAAATCATCCTGGCAGTTATCAATCACATACTGAATTACATATTTGATAAAATCTTCAGCCAGATCCATATTGCCATCCAAATCACAAAAGGCAACTTCTGGTTCTATCATCCAGAATTCTGCTAGATGTCGTGATGTATTTGAATTTTCTGCTCTAAATGTTGGTCCAAAGGTATATACCTGACCTAACCCCATAGCATAGGTCTCTGCTTCTAACTGACCAGAAACCGTTAGATTGGTTTCATCACCAAAAAAATCCTGTTTAAAATCAACTTTTCCATTTTCATCTTTGGGAATAGCATTAAGATCAAAATTGGTTACTTTAAAAGATTCTCCGGCACCTTCAGCATCACTTTTTGTAATTACCGGGGTGTGTACATAATAAAAATCATTTTTCTGAAAATATTCATGTACCGCGAAGGATAATTTTGACCGCAAACGCATAATAGCACTAAAAGTATTGGTGCGAACTCTTAGATGTGCCTGTTCACGAAGCTTTTCTAGGCTATGACGCTTTGGTGATAATATCGTTAGTTTTAATTCTTCGGGATCTGCATCTCCTTCGATGTCGACATCAGATACTTTTACCTCTACACGCTGGCCTTTTCCCTGACTTTCTACCAAGGTACCTGTTATTGCTACTGCCGCTCCAATATTTATTCTGCTTTGTACGGTTGTATCAATCGTATTATCTTCTAAAACACACTGGATGTTATTAATAGTTGATCCATCATTAATGGCTATAAATCTGTCATTACGAAAAGAACGAACCCATCCCTTAATGGTTACAGGTTGTAATAGCTTATCACTTTTTAATACTTCTATTACTTTGGTATGTTTCATTGTATACTTTATTTTCTTATATCATTATCACTTTAACAACATGATTCTTTAGTATTGAAAACCATGCAATCTCAGGAAGTCAAAAAATTGAGCTAGCAAAGATAATTTTTTAATCTGATTGAAGCATAATCTTATGAATTCAAAAAAGTGATATAGGATAAAATTAAATAGTAGGGGCTTTTTAAAATTTGCAATACTATCAAGTTAAGATCTTTGAAATCTGACGTTTTTTGAACACTTGATTCTATGAGAAAAACCGTAAAAGCATTGTTTTCTTATAGAAAAACAGTATTGAATCAATTTTTTTTCATTAATTTTTCCGTTTTTGTGAATAATAATAAAAATATAATAAATTGATTTTCAATTAATTGTGTATTTTATAATAAGCTTTTATTGTTTCAATACTGTTAAATTTCACGCTATTTAGTAAAAAAGGGGATTTTTCCCCCCTAGTGGGTATTTTATAATATGAAAAGGGGATGTATCTTGCATAAGCAATTATGACGATTGTGTTTACGTTAAGTTTAGTTCGATAGGTTTTGGGGTAATCTATCTTACACAAGTCCCGTTAATTTTTAGCGGGGCTTTTACTTTTTAGATAATTGTCATTATTCTTCTTCGCTGGGAATAATTTTTAGCTTCGGTTCCTTTAATGTCTTTTTATTGGCGATACTTCGCTCTAATGAAAGTAGTAAAGAGGGGAGTAGTAAGAGGTTTGCTAGCATGGCAAATAATAGTGTGGTGGATACCAGACCCCCAAGAGCTTTTGTGCCTCCAAAGCTAGATATCATAAATACAGAAAAACCAAAAAACAAAACCGTTGAAGTATAAAACATGCTTACTCCGGTTTCTCTTAATGCTGCCAGAACAGATTTTTTAATTCTCCAATGATTAGTTTTTAATTCTTGCCTATATTTTGCTAAGAAATGAATAGTATCATCTACCGAAATACCAAAAGCTATACTAAAAACCAATATGGTAGAAGGTTTTATAGGAACTCCCAGAAATCCCATTAAACCAGCGGTCATTAAGAGTGGCAATAAGTTAGGAATTAATGAAATCACAATCATTTTAAAAGATCTAAACATCCAGGCCATAAACAGGGCGATTAAAACTATGGCTAAGCCTAAAGAGAAAACAAGATTCCATACTAGATATTTTGTCCCTTTTTGAAAAATAAGTGCTTTGCCAGTAAATGAAACGTCATAGCGATCTTTTGGAAAAATTTTTTCGATTTTGGGAGCTAGAGTAGCTTCAATACGATCCATTTCTTCGGTACCCACGTCTTTCATAAAAGTGGTAATTCTTGCGTATTGACCTGTGGAGTCAACATAACTATTCATTACACTAGATTTGGATCCGAAGCTTTTCGCATAGGGGAGGATAAAATTTTGTTCCTGACTCGTAGGAATCTGATAATATTTAGGATTTCCGTTATAGAAAGCTTGCTTAGAATATTTAACCAGGTTGATTATAGAAATTGGCTTTGACAATTCTGGAGTTTCTTCAATAAGTTCTTGAAGTTCTTCCATACGTCTTAGTGTAGGTAATTTCAATACACCTTCCTTTCTTCTAGTATCAATTAATATTTCTAATGGCATAATACCGTCAAACTCATCCTCAAAAAATTCGATATCTTGATAGAATCCGGCGGATTTTGGCATATCTTCTAATAAACTCCCCGAAACTTTTATAGTATAAATACCAATAATACTGATTATCAAGATAAAAACTGAAGAAAAGTAGATGGTTACTCGCCTGGTTTTTACCATATTCTCCATCCAATCTACCAAGCGCTCTATCCATCTTTTGCCCAAATGTTTGAGATGCCTTTCTTTGGGCTGTGGCATATAGCTGTAGATTATAGTGATCACCAATAGGCAGAGTATAAATAGTGCAATAATATTTAAAGAAGCTACAATACCAAACTCTTTAAGCAGCTTGCTCTCGGTCAATGCAAAAGTGGCAAACCCTGATGCAGTAGTAACATTGGTCATCAATGTTGCATTACCAACTTTGGTAATAACACGTTGCAAAGATTTTGCTTTATTACCATGTTTTTTTATTTCCTGTTGGTACTTATTGATCAGGAAAACACAATTGGGGATTCCTATCACAATTACCAATGGAGGTATAATTGCGGTAAGGACTGTAATTTCATATTCCAAAAGACCTAAAATACCGAAAGCCCACATTACACCAATAATAACTGCGGTCATGGATATAAAAGTAGCTCTTACAGATCTAAAGAAGAAAAAGAAAATTAGTGAAGTTACAAGCAATGCTGCAAGGATGAAAACCTGAATTTCATCCATGATGTTCTGAGAGTTCAATGTGCGAATGTATGGCATACCCGATACTTTTATATCGATACCATGCTGTTTTTCGAACGCTAAAACGCGAGGATTAAGAATTTCTGTGATAAACTTTTTTCTTACAGGTGTGTTTACAATATCTTTTTTGAGATAAAGTGCACTTTGAATCGTCTGAGATTTTTTACTGTATATGAGGCCTTCATAAAATGGAAGTTTATTAAATAGCTCATATTTATATTTTGAAACCTGTTTCGTTGTGTAACTAGAGTCTTTGATAAATGGAACTAACTCAAATCGAGAAGGATTATCTTCTTTTTTTAATTTTTTTAGATCAGCTAAAGAAACTACTAAATCTATTTCGTCATATTTTTTAAATGAATCATTAAACTCATTCCAAGCTTTAAGCTTTGTTGGAGTAAAGAGAGTGCTATCTTTTATCGCCATTACAATAAGGTTCCCTTCCTCTCCGAATTTTTCTAGAAATTGTTGATATTGTATGTTTATCTCATGATCATCAGGCAGAAGATTGGCTTCAGAGTATGAGAATCTCATATTTTTCCATTGAAAACCGAGAAAAACGGTGATACCAATAATTGTGATGAATATTATAGCTCTGTTACGGAGTATAATTCCAGCTAGTGCATTCCAAAACCCGAAACTGAATAATTTTGCCATTCCTTTATTTTCCAAATGCAAATGTAAGGATTTGGAGGTTTATTAGTATTGAATTTTAGTAAAGAAAATTAATTAATCCCTTATAAATGATTCAAGTCGGCGAGGCTTGTCCCGATAACAAAAAACGTTTCGAAAGCATACTTCGTGAGCTTACTGCGAGGTCATTGCTTCCAAAAAACCCTAAAGTTTTAGATAAAAAGTAAATTTGAATGAAATATTGTCTTCAAATCTAGGGAGATGGTATGCCCCGTATCGATAGGCAAAACTAAGCCCAAAACCAGCAAACAATTTATTCATCTCAAAACCAGATTCTTGAAACCCTTGCTGCAATGATTTAAATTCAACACCTTGATGATTTTCTGGGTTACTGATATCGCCCACGGCATATCTGGAGATAAAAACGATTTCTGGTTTTAGCCAATGTGTTATTCTAATAGGCTCTATTCTATGTTTTATCTGCAATGTGAGAAGTCTGTCGCTGAAAAATTCACCAAAAAACATAGTTTCAAAAGTTCTACGACCTGCTACAGAGAACCGTTGTAGTACAGTTTCTTTTGTTGGAGCATTGGGATAGGCATGATATAAGTGGGTGAGGGGTACATCTCCATCTGCGATATCGGCTTCAAATAAAAAGCTTGTACGGGATTGGTTGATTCGATGTATCACATATTCTGCCTTAATACCAATTTTACTATAGTTAAAATTACTATCAAATAATCCTTTATAACCTTGAGTATATTGTGCTGATATTTTTGGATATCCATCATAGATTTCTTTAGTACCGGTTGGTGTTTTGAGAAACTTGCTAAAAGGACTCCAGCGAAATGCGATGGTAGATTCAGCTGTTTTATATTGTGAAAACAGACCTCCATCATTTACATATTGATATCCTGCTGTTTGATCAATATTACTTACCGAAAATTGCGTTTCCGAAAGCAGTCTTGGAAAAATCTGAATTTGTAAACTATTACTCCAGGTTCTGTGTTTGTAATAAAAATCAATATTTACCAAGCGAGGTTCAAACAGCGAATACACTCTGCGATCAGTTAGGTATAAAAAACTTCCTACTTCCTTTATGTCATCAGTATAATTAACATTGAACCATGAATTAGAGTTTTTGTTAAGTAACACACCACCTCCGACACCGTATTTTGATTTTGAATCTCTAAAACCATAAACAAGATAACCTTCTGCTCTAAATCGCTTAGAAAACTTAGAATTTGTTATGCCTCCTATGCCTAATCGTAACCCTTCGTAATTGTTATATTTTACAGGATAAGTAAGATCAAAATCAAAAAAACCTACAGGATAATAACCTATATTAAAGCTTTGAATAACATCAATTCTTCGTTCAATATTTTGAGCTTTTACTATGCTATCTATAACGGGAAAGGAGTTTAAATCTTTTTCTGTAATTGCGGTAGTTCTATATCGATTCCAGTATGACTCTGATCTATTATCTGCTTCAGGATCTATTTTTATTGAAGCCTGACGTCTTTTGATATCCTGTTTAGCGTTTAATTTGATATCAAGCAAATCTGTTTTAGAAATCAAAAAATCATTATTATCAGTGGTATCTGCCTTTCCATTGTCTAATTGGCCTATTGATATCTGCCCTCCAAAAAGGCTAACTTTTTGTCGACCATTGCCAGGACGCATTGTGATTTCTTGGTTTGTTGGAAACCACTTTTTATGCTCAGGAAAATAGTTGAAATTGTGAGTGGCCATTACGTTGAGTTCTCCTCGTAATTCTATAATAGCTTTTTGTATTTCTAACGTTTTGATATCAAGATATAAAATCCCTTCAAGGCTTGCAAAATTTTTAGATTTTCTGGGTTGAAAAAGCACTACAAAAGCTGGTTTTTCATCTTGAGTAGTACCTAGAATCTTATAGTAATAATTTCTAAGTGCTTTATTAGATAGTGGGCTAATATATTTATTATTAAAAATCGTATAATCTTCTTCATAAAGAGAGTTTGATTGTATTTTGATACTTAATACATTGTAAATGGGCTTCTTGAAACCAGTCATTTTTTTTGCCAAAACAGTTTCTTTTTCTCCTACGCCTTTACTAAATTGATGATGACTTATTTTTTCAGATAAAAAAGAGTGGGTTTCATTAAACATGCGTTGCATGTCTATGTTTGTGGTGTCTTGGGTCTCTAATTTTGCGTGATTATCTTCTGTGATTTTTAATTTATTATAGCTTTTGTAGCTAAAACTCTGTAAAGCTTTTCTAGGATTGTTTTGCTTTTTTCTTTGAATTGCTTTTTTGATAAGTGTTGAAGCAACATTTTCTGGGGAATCTATAGTAATGGGATCAAGATTTTCTTCTTTAGGCAGGAGTTTTATCTCAATACTCTTTTCGCTTTTAGCGCGTATTACAATATTTTTTGTTTGATATCCTATGTGACTTACGGCAAGATTAACGGGATACGTTTTGCATCGTATTATAAATTCACCTTCAACCGATGTCATTGCATAAGATAAGTTGTTGGTTTTTATCGTAGCGAAGGGTAGAGGTTGATTTGAACTTTCGTCGATCACAATACCATTAATGCTAACTTGAGAGATTAAGACAAAGTGTGTAAAAAGTAATAAACAAAATAATTTGTTGTGCATTATGCTGAATAAGTTCAAGAAACGAAGATAAAAAAAGCGTTTTCATTAAGAAAACGCTTTTGAATATAATTAACGTACATTTAAAATGTTAAACTGTCATTATTTCTTTTTCTTTGTTGATAAGCATTTCGTCAATCTTTTTTATGTAGCTATCTGTTAATTCCTGGATGTCTACTTCAGTATTTTTCGCAAGATCTTCTGAAAGCCCATCTTTTTCTAACTTTTTGATTTCATTATTGGCATTTTTACGATCATTTCGTACTCCAACTTTTGAATCTTCAGCTTCAGCCTTTGCTTGCTTTGCCAGATCTCTTCGTCGTTCTTCGGTAAGCGGTGGTACATTGATAATAACACTTTCTCCGTTATTCATAGGATTGAATCCTAAATTTGCGATCTGAATTCCTTTTTCAATCTCAGGAATAAGTGATTTCTCAAAGGGCTGAATTGATATTGTTCTGGCATCTGGCGTCGTTACATTTCCTACTTGATTAAGAGGAGTTGTAGCACCATAATACTCTACTGTTACACTGCCTAACATCGCAGGAGAAGCTTTTCCCGCTCTGATATTGAGTAATTTTTTTTCTAAGTGAGCAATTGCAGCCTGCATAGATTCTTTGGTAGAATCAATAATAAAGTTTATTTCTTCGTTCATTGTTAACTTCTTTTCTTTTAACTACTATAAAAGCTTATACCATATCAGATATGTCAAACCAAATATAACTAAAGGTTTACTTGTGTACCAATAGATTCTCCAGAAACTACTTTTAGTAGATTTCCGGCTTTGTTCATATCAAAAACTACTATTGGCAATTCATTTTCTTGACTTAATGTGAATGCTGTAGTATCCATTACTTTTAATCCTTTTCGCAATACGTCATCAAATGATATAAAATCAAATTTTGTAGCATCTGCATTTTTTTCTGGATCTGAAGTATAGATTCCATCGACTCTCGTGCCCTTAAGGATAACATCTGCATTAATTTCTATTGCTCTAAGTACCGCAGCAGAATCTGTTGTGAAGTAAGGATTTCCTGTTCCTCCTCCAAAAATTACAACTCTTCCTTTCTCGAGATGGCGCATTGCTCTTCTGCGTATAAAAGGTTCGGCAACTTCGTTGATCTTAACGGCAGACTGAAGTCGGGTTGGTATTTCTGCATCTTCAAGAGCGCTTTGTAGTGCTAAACCATTAATCACTGTGGCAAGCATTCCCATATGATCAGCTTGTACTCTATCCATCCCTTTACTGGCACCGGCAACACCTCTAAAAATATTACCCCCTCCAATTACAATGGCAACTTGTACTCCTTTATTGGTGATCTGTTTGATTTCGTTTGCATAGTCCGCTAGTCTTACGGGGTCAATACCATATTGGCGTTCACCCATTAGAGCTTCGCCGGATAATTTTAGTAATATTCTTTCGTATTTCATTGTGAGGTTTAACTGTGATGCAAATATAATGATATTCTTAATTTAGAAAATACTTTAGAATATAAAGGTAGTTATTTTGATTTTTTGAATTGGAAAACTTTGATTTTTCACATATCTAAATTAAAAACCCCTATAAAAATGGGTTATTTTCCCCTAGTCATAGTATTGGTTGGTTCTAAAATATGTTATAGGTTTGCCACAGGGAAAACAAAAAAAATGAGGGGGATGAGAAATACTTTTGAAATACTGTTCAAGCGTTTTGTATAGACTAATTGGGGAGTTAGTCTTTATTTGGGGGTAAAGCTTTGAAAAAGTTTGAAGTTTTATAGCGTTGATGCTGTATTTTAAATAATATTTTGAAGAATGAGGAAGAAAAAAACCGCTTTTAAGATATCTTAAAAGCGGTTTTTATATATGTTGCACTATGTTGTTATCCTAGAGATACTCTTTCAAATGCAGTGACGTGAACATCACCATATGAGGCTACATATGTAGCAACATTGATTTTTTCATCTTTGATAAAGTTTTGATCTAATAAACATTGTTCTTGATCAAGTGTTGTGTTATCAGAAATGAAACGCTCCATTTTTCCTGGAAGAATTCTATCCCAGATTTGTTCTGGTTTCCCTTCAGCCTTTAATTCTGCTTTAGCATCTTCTTCTGCTTTTGCAAGAACTTCGGGAGTTAATTGAGACATAGAGATGTATTGAGGTACGTTTTTGAGTGTTTTTCCTAAGCGACCTAGTTCTTCATTATCTTTTTCGATTACGGCAATTCTTGCTTCAGTCTCTGATGCTACATAAGCAGGATCAAAATCTTTATAAGAAAGTGTTGTCGCTCCCATAGAAGCAATCTGCATAGCTAAATCTTTTGCTAATACATCGACCTTGTCTACAACAGCAGATAATCCAACAAGAGCAGCAATTTTGTTGATGTGCACATAAGAACCAACATAAGGAGCTTCTAATCTTGCAAAGGCATTAATTTCTAATTTTTCACCAATAACACCTGTTTGTTCAACTAATTTTTCGGCAACGGTCATTCCTCCAAAATCTGCAGCCAAAAATGCTTCTTTGCTAGTGTAATTTAATGCAAGTTCTGCTAATTCGTTTGCTAAGGCTACAAAACTATCATTTTTACCTACGAAATCTGTTTCGCAACCCAAAACGATAGACACACCTACAGTGTTGTCTGGATTTACTTTGGCAATAGCTGCTCCTTCAGAAGACTCGCGATCTGCTCTTTTTGCAGCGACTTTCTGTCCCTTTTTTCTCAAAACCTCAATGGCTTTGTCAAAATCTCCCTCTGCTTCTACAAGTGCTTTTTTGCAGTCCATCATACCTGCACCTGTTGCTTTTCTCAATTTATTTACTTCTGCGGCGGTAATCTTTGCCATATCTTTTAAATATTAAGTGTGTAAATGTGTTTTTGCATATAAAAAAGAGTCGTTTAGTTTGTACTACAAGAGTAAGGAACTAAACGACTCATTAATTTTTAAACTATAATGATTGTCTAAGTGTCAATCAATGAATGTTTATTCTTCTTCTTGCTTAGCAGCTTCAGCTACTACTGGAGCTTCTACTTCTGCTACTACCGGTGCTTCTGCTTTTGTTTCAGCTGGCTTTGCCTCGGTTGCTTTAGCTTCGGCTGGCTTTGCTTCAGCTTTAGCAGGAGCATCTTTTTTAGGAGCGTCTTTTGAAGCTTTTCTCTCGCTTAAGCCTTCTATGATAGCATCACTCACAAAAGTCATTACTTTGTCGATAGATTTTGAAGCATCATCATTTGCAGGGATAAGATAATCAACCTGACGTGGATCAGAGTTAGTATCTACCATTGCGAAAATAGGAATGTTTAATTTTTGAGCTTCTTTTACTGCAATGTGTTCGCGAGTAATATCTACAACAAATAACGCTCCTGGCAGACGAGTCATATCAGAAATAGAACCAAGGTTCTTTTCTAATTTTGCTCTTAAACGATCTACTTGTAAACGTTCTTTCTTGGATAGTGTATTGAAGGTGCCATCTTTCTTCATTCTATCGATAGAAGCCATTTTTTTTACGGCTTTACGGATAGTTACAAAGTTAGTAAGCATACCACCAGGCCATCTTTCAGTAATGTATGGCTGATTAGCTTTTGCTGCTTTTTCGGCTACGATTTCTTTTGCTTGTTTTTTTGTCGCTACAAAAAGTATTTTTCTGCCAGACGCTGCTATTTTCTTTAAAGCTTCGCTGGATTCTTCAATTTTTGCTGCGGTTTTATATAAGTTAATGATGTGAATACCATTACGCTCCATATAGATATATGGTGCCATATTTGGATCCCATCTTCTTGTAAGGTGCCCAAAGTGTACACCTGCATCAAGTAATTCTTTTACTTCGATATTGTTTGCCATTTTTGTAATAGTTTACGTTCTGTTGAATTAGCAATGCTCAAGTGGCTACGTTTTTGTATGGCCTTGCGCATTTAGATGCTAAACTAGCTCCTCTTGTGTGAGGTAACAACAAATACTGTTTTAATAAATTAACGTTTAGAGAATTGGAATTTCTTACGAGCTTTCTTCTGACCGAATTTCTTACGCTCTACCATTCTAGGATCTCTTGTTAGTAGACCTTCTGGTTTAAGAATACCTCTATTTCCTGTTGCTTTGCCATCCTCAGTATCTTCAGCTCCTTCAGTGTCAAATGTGCACATTGCTCTTGAGATAGCTAAACGTATTGCTTCAGCTTGCCCGGTGATACCACCACCATAAACATTTACTAAGATGTCAAATTTCCCGTCATTTCCTGTTAGAACCAAAGGCTGATTCACTTTATACTGCAATGTAGCAGTAGGGAAATAATCATTAAGGTCTTTCTTGTTAACCGTAATTTTTCCAGAACCATCTTTAAGATAAATTCTTGCTACAGCCGTTTTTCTACGGCCAATTTTGTGAATAACTTCCATTACTTAACTTCGTTTAAGTTAACAGTTTTAGGTTTTTGAGCATCCTGATCGTGTTCTGCTCCCGAATAAACCTTTAAATTTCGAAATAAAACCGCTCCTAGTTTGTTTTTAGGAAGCATTCCTTTTACCGCTTTTTCGATTAAACGCTCTGGGTTCTTTTCGAACAATTCCTGAGCAGTAAGACTTCTTTGCCCTCCAGGGTATCCAGTGTGACGGATATACGATTTATCTGTCCACTTTTTTCCTGTTAAGTTGATCTTTTCTGCGTTAGTTATAATAACATTATCACCGCAATCAACGTGTGGGGTAAAGCTAGGTTTGTGTTTACCTCGTAGTAATACAGCTACTACCGAAGCAAGACGTCCTAAAGTCTGTCCTTCAGCATCTACATGCAACCATTCTTTTGTAACGGTTCCTTTGTTTGCAGATACTGTTTTGTAACTTAATGTGTCCACACTAATTAATTTTACTTATTAAACATTCCTTTTCCTATATAAAATAGGGGTGCAAATGTACAATTATATATTTATATAGCAAACGGCTAGTTCATATTATTTTTAATACCTGATGGTTTGGTTTTCAGATAGGTTAATTAATGATGAGGTTTTTTTGTTTATTTTGTGTGCTTTAACCCTTATTAGCTGTTAATTTTTTACTAAAAAATAATACAAAGTGTAACAAAACATAATAAATTCTATCATCTTAGACAAATCAATCACTAAACATTTGATCTTCATGAAGCGTTTATACCATCTTTTGGTAATTTTCTTAGTTCCTGTATTTATCATAGCTCAAGATTCTACAAATGTTGTTGTGAAAAGAGTGTATACAACAAAACCACTCCTGGGTAACAAAGGACCTACTATAGATGGTATTATTGATGAAGCGAGTTGGGATTTGGTAGCGTGGACAGGAGATTTTATAGAAAGTCAGCCAGATGAGAATACACCGCCTTCTCAACAAACAAAATTCAAAATAGTATACGATCAAAAATTTCTCTATGTGGCGTATCGATGTTATGATGATGAACCTAATAAGATTGAAAAAAGATTATCACGAAGAGATGGTTTTGCAGGGGATAGAATTACAATTATACTCGATACATATCATGATAAAAGAACCGCTTTTTCATTCACAATAACTGCCGCTGGAGTAAAAGGAGATGAGTTTGTAAGTCAAAATGGAGATAACTGGGATGAAAGCTGGAATCCTATTTGGTATACCGCTTCAAAAATAGATGCCGAAGGATGGACCGCCGAAGTTAAAATCCCTTTGAGCCAATTAAAATTTGGAAACGATAAAGAGCAAATTTGGGGGTTACAAATATCCAGACTTTTTTTTAGAAATGATGAGCGATCGGTTTGGCAGCGTATCCCTGTTGATGCACCGGGTTTTGTAAGTGAATTTGGTGAGCTACATGGATTAATCGACATAGAACCGCAAAAGCAATTAGAAATTCAACCTTTTGCAGTTACACAGTTAGACACGTATCCTTCAGAAGCAGGAAACCCATTTAGAGATGGAGAGGATTTTAAGCTAAATGGAGGATTAGATGCCAAGATTGGAATTACCAATGATCTCACACTGGATTTAACCGTAAATCCAGATTTTGGACAAGTTGAAGCAGATCCTGCAGCAATTGCATTAGACGGATTTCAAATATTTTTTAGAGAACAGCGTCCCTTTTTTGTAGAAAATAAGAACATCTTTGATTATCAATTTGCTAATGGGCAAGATAATGTATTTTATTCGCGCAGGATAGGAAGAAACCCTCAAGGTGCTGTTGGAGAAAACCCATTTAATGGCTCTAGCCCTACAAATGATGAGTTTATAGATTCTCCAGCGAATACAACAATGCTTGGCGCTGCAAAGTTTAGTGGTAAAACCAAAGATGGTTGGTCTATTGGTATTTTAGAAAGCGTTACAGAAAGAGAGATTGCCACAATAGAAGATGAAAATGGAAACAGAAGAGAAGCCATTGTCGAACCGTTGACTAATTATTTTGTGGGTAGAGTACAAAAAGACTTTAATGACCGTAATTCTTTTGTAGGAGGAATTTTTACTGCAACTAACCGTGATCTCGGAAATACAGTAAATATCGATTATGAAGATTCTGCTACTGATGAAACATCAGAATTAGTAGGGCTGAGAGAAAATAACCTAAATTTATTGAGAAAATCAGCGTATACTGGCGGATTAGATTTTAGACATAATTGGAACAATAGAAAATATTTCTTAGAAGGGAATATCGTAGCTAGTCATGTAGAGGGCTCAAAAGAGGCTATAGAAGAGACACAAAATGAACTTACTCATCTTTTTCAGCGTGTTGATGCTGATCACGTACAAGTAGATCCTAATCGAACTTCCCTGACAGGAACAGGAGGTAAGATCGTTGGTGGAAAGTCGGGAGGAGGGAACTGGAGGTATAATACAGGTGCTTTTTGGCGTTCTCCAGAATTAGAATTGAACGATGTTGGTTTTTTACGTCAGGCAGACGAAATCAGGCAATTTGCTAATATTCGATATTTATTCTTAAAACCTACCAAGTTATATCGAAGAGCTAACATTTTTGTAGAGCAGTTTTCGACATTTGATTTTGAAGGAAATTACAACCGAATACAATATGAAATAAATGGTGAAATAAATTATGCAAATAATTGGTGGACAGAAGGAGGTTTTGGGCATAAGCCACGTATTTTTACGAATACGTTTTTGCGTGGTGGCCCACGTTGGAGATTCTCTGATGAGAATTTTGCATTTTTGTTTTTTGGATCAGATAGGAGAAAGAAATTTAATTTTACTGTGGGTCATGTAAATACAAGAGCTCAACAAGATAATTTTGCTTTTCAGCGCTATGTTTTGCGACTTAGGTATCAGCCATTCGATGCCTTTAGTATGTCAATTAACCCACAATTTAGACGAAATCCCAATAAAACACAATATGTAGACGAGGTTGATTTTAATGGAACACCACGGTATATAACTGGTAATATAGATCAGCAAACCTTAAGTGCCAGTATACGATTAAATTATAATATTAATCCTAATCTAACAATACAATATTACGGTGAGCCATTCATATCCCGTGGCCGGTATAACGATTTTAATTTTGTAAATAATCCAATAGCCAATGATCTGGGTGAGCGAGTAACATTGTATAATGAAGATCAAATTTCTTTTACTGATGATGAGTATGCTGTGGATGAAAATATAGATGGAACAACAGATTACACCTTTGAAAATCCAGATTTTGCATTTGTACAATTTCGTTCTAATTTAGTGGTGCGTTGGGAATATATTCCTGGCTCTGAAATCTTTCTGGTCTGGTCACAAGGAGTTACTGGGGATGGAGATCCATCTCAACATTTA
This sequence comes from uncultured Aquimarina sp., assembly GCA_947495425.1. GTDB lineage: Bacteria > Bacteroidota > Bacteroidia > Flavobacteriales > Flavobacteriaceae > Aquimarina. The sequence continues at coordinate 6,123 of CANLYR010000051.1, read as the reverse complement.
TTTAGAAGTCTAGATAACCAAATCCTCGATCAACAGCCTGAAAACACATTTTTGATCAAAGCAACCTATCGATTTGTCCTTTAAGTGATAGTTCATTGCTTACAACGGGTTTATTCTTTTAAAAAACTTTTTCCACTCTTACTATTTTAAGCGTATTTTGCAGCAGTTTAGAATATTTTTATATGAAATTTTTTTATGTAGTACTTATTGCTGTTTTGTTAGTTGCTTGTAACACCTCAAAACCTAATGAAAAGATCAATGTAGTTGAGGATGACCTTGAAGTATCTAAACTAGATTCTCTGTCGTTTTTTTTGGAACATTATGAAAAGTTTTTTGCAACAAACTTTAATGTATCAGAATGTCCGGGCGCAGCCATTGTGATTGTTAAAGATTCTACAGTACTTTATAAAAGAGGATTTGGCGTAAAAGAGATTCACACGCAAGATTCTGTTGATGTTCATACGGTGTTTAGGATTGCTAGTTTGTCTAAGGGAGTAACAGCTGTATTGGCTGGGAATTTAGTGGATAATAATGAACTAGAATGGAATCAAAACATTAAAGAATCAGTTGCTTCTTTTAATCTTAGGGATAAAGAACAAGCAAGTCGACTACAGATCAATCATCTTTTGTCTCATACTACTGGGCTATATCCATATACCTATACTAGATTGATCCATAGAGGCTTATCCAGAGATCAAATAATTAAAAGATTTAAACGAAAAGGAGTTGTTGCTAAAGAAGGAGTTGATTATGAATACCAAAATGCCATGTTTTCGGTTATTGAAAAAGTAATGGAAAGACAGACTGAAAAGTCTTTTGAAACCCTTCTTAAAGAACGTGTTTTTGACCCTGCCAAAATGCACACCGCATCAAGTACTTTTGATGCTATTAAAAACAGTAATAATGTAGCTTTGCCACACTCTTATAATCACTATTCCAGTACATATAAATTAGAAAAACTTCACAAAAACTATTATAATGTAGCCGCAGCAGGAGGTGTGAATGCCTCCATCTCTGATATGGGAGAATACCTGAAAATTTTATTAGGATATCGACCTGATATTATAACCAAAAAGCGGCTTACTGATATTTTTAATCCAATCATATGTACTAGTAATAAAGATACTTACGTTAATCTATGGGATGGTGTGACAGATACATACTATGCCATGGGATGGCGGGTTCTGGAATACAGAGGGCGAAGAATCATATATCATGGTGGAAACGTAAATCAGTATAAAACGCAATTGCTTATCGATCCAGAAAATAACATAGGTATTTGTGTCTTGTTTAATGCGCCTAATCCATTCAATGGTCCTGTAATGCCTACTTTTTTAAATTATTATGATTTTTATCTAGATATGCAGAAGGCTGATAATTTTTGAATACATTTTTTAATTTAAAATTCTTCCCCAAAGCCCTGCCTTGAAGTTTGGTTTTACAAAGTTTATAGTATGTAATGTTTCTGAATTTGCCTTCAGATCAAAGCTTTATAAAATACTCAGATTCGGAGAGTATACTTTTTTACTTACATATGAGTTAGTAATTTGTACAAATAATCGTAAAATGAAAAAACTTGTCCCTATTTTATTTACATTGGTGTTATTCTTTTTAATAATAGGTTGTAATAATGAAGAAGAAGCTGTCGGCAATCCTGATGTAAATGAACCGGAAACTGATACGGAAATAGCTATAGCAACAGTAACCTATAAAAAAGACGAAAGTGATTTTCCTAATCCCGACAGAGGTTTTTACCGACCTACTATTACCAGAGCAAGTAATTATAATGCATTAAAGGAACAAGCTATACGAAGAGATCGAAATCCTCAATTACCTTCAACAGGTGATTATGAGTGCATACGTACGTTAATTTTTAGATACCTCGTTTTAGATGATTTTAAAAATACTCCTATTTCACAAGATTTTTTAGATAATCTACAGCAGGATTTTACGACCATACGCGATGCGGGGGCAAAAATGATTATCAGATTTAGTTATGTCAATACTACAAATTCCGATGGATGCGCATCGACTATATGCCCTCCTTATGGTGATGCCAGTAAAGAGATTGTTTTGGGTCACATACAACAACTATCCTCATTGATTTCAGATAATATCGATGTTGTACATGCTTTACAAATGGGTTTCATTGGTATATGGGGAGAACAATATTACACAGATTTTTTTGGAGACCCTTCTACTCAAGGAAAAATATTGGACGAAAATTGGAAAGATAGAGCTGATATCCTAAAAGCTTTGTTAGATGCCACACCAAAGGAGCTTATGATACAGGTAAGATATCCTCAATTAAAGCAACGTTATGTGTATGGTGTTGAATCTGGTACAGACGCTGCTGCACTGACTCTGGAAGAGGCTTTTTCTGAATCAGATAAAGCCAGGATTGGTTTTCATAACGATTGTCTTTTTGCCAGTGATGATGATTTAGGTACATATTATGATTATGGCAATTCAAATTCGCAGAGTAGGAAAGATATAATAAACCTCAAATCATATTTTGCAGAAGATAGTAAGTATGTAGTAGTTGGTGGAGAAACCTGCAGGGATAGTTATAATCCTCAAAGCGATTGTGCGCCATCAGGAATTGCCGATGTTGATTTAAGAAAGTTGCATTATACTTATCTCAACTCTGAGTATAACAATGATGTGAATAACGATTGGATCTCTGGTGGGTGTATTGAGGATATCAAAAAAAATCTAGGCTACAGGCTTACATTAGGTAAAGGAGAATTTCCTGAAAAAGCTATTGCCGGGAAAGATTTTAAAATATCCTTGTCTATTACGAACTCAGGGTATTCTGCTCCAATGAATGAGAGAAATGTATTTCTAGTTTTGCAACATCAAAACACAGGTAGTATTATAAAATTACCTTTTGAAACCGACGTAAGAACCTGGCAGGATGAGGTTAGTCTTAGTCATACATTTAGGCTACCTGCTGACGCAAAGGGTGATTACAAGCTACAAATCCATTTTGCTGACGTTCATGAAAAACTCAAAGACAGACCAGAATATAGTATTCGTTTAGCCAATAAAGATATGTGGCAAGAAAATACAGGGTATAATGATCTTAACTATACTTTATCTGTAGAGCAGCCAGATTAATATGCTGTTGATAAGCAACTTCTAATTAATGCGCTTCTAACCAATTATCACCAAGACCAAGATCTACATCTAGCGGAACTGCAAGAGTGTAAGCGCCTTCCATTTCGGTTTTGATTAACGTTTTGATTTCTTCTAATTCTTGTTTATATACATCAAAAACCAATTCATCATGTACTTGCAAGAGCATTTTGCTTTTATAGTTTCTTTCTTTTAACCTTTTGTGAATATTGATCATCGCAATTTTGATGATGTCTGCTGCACTTCCCTGTATAGGGGCATTTACGGCATTTCGTTCTGCTGCTCCACGAACTACTGCATTAGCAGAATTTATATCTTTCAAATATCTTCGTCTTCCTAAGATTGTTTGTACATAGCCATGCTCTCTGGCAAAATCTACCTGCTCGCTCATGTAGTTGCGTAGCTTTGGATAGGTTTTGTAGTAGGTGTCGATTAATTCTTTGGCTTCGCTACGTGATAAACTTGTTTGATTACTTAACCCAAAGGCAGAAACCCCATAGATGATACCAAAATTTACTGTTTTTGCATTACTACGTTGTTCTCGACTTACTTCATCTATAGCTACATTAAAAACTTTGGCTGCTGTAGAGGCATGAATATCTTCACCATTTTTAAAAGCTTCAATCATTGTTTTTTCTTCACTTAGTGCTGCGATAATTCGTAGTTCTATTTGAGAATAATCTGCCGCCAACAAAGTGTACTCATCATTTCTTGGAATAAATGCCTTTCTAACTTGTCTACCTCGCTCAGTTCTAATCGGGATATTTTGCAAATTGGGATTGTTAGAACTTAATCGTCCGGTAGCTGCCACAGTTTGCATATAGTCGGTATGTACTCTACCTGTAGTTTCATTAACTTGTGTTGGTAATGCGTCAACATAAGTGCTTTTTAGTTTAGCCAAACCTCTGTAATCTAATATATTTTGAATGATCTCATGATCTTTGGCTAGATATGATAGTACGTCTTCTGCGGTTGAGTACTGACCTGTTTTAGTCTTTTTTGGCTTATCTACTAATTTCATCTTTTCAAATAAAATAACTCCCAATTGCTTTGGCGAAGCAATGTTGAATATTTCTCCTGCTTCGGTGTATATTTTACCTTCTAAGCTTTTAATATCCTCATCTAGTGCTGTAGAAAGTGAATTTAGAAACTCTTTATCAAGGTTGATCCCTTCAATTTCCATGTCTGCCAAAACTCGTAATAAGGGCACCTCTATGTCTTCAAATAAAGAAACGTTATTAGCTTCTTTAAGTTCTGGTGCAAAATGTTCTTTGAGTTGAAAGGTAACATCTGCATCTTCTACTGCGTATTCGGTTTGTTTGTCGACAGGTACTTGCCTAAACGATAATTGGTTTTTACCTTTCTTACCGATAAGTTCTGTAATGGAAATCGGAGTGTAGTTGAGGTATGTTTCGGCTAACACATCCATATTATGACGCATATCAGGATTAATAAGATAATGCGCCAACATAGTATCAAATAGAGCCCCTTTTACTTCAATGCCATATTTTGCCAATACTTTGATGTCATATTTTAAGTTCTGTCCAATTTTTGAAATGTTTTCACCCTCGAAAAAGGGACGTAGTTGCTCGATCAACTCCTGTGCTTCGTTACGATCTTCTGGAAAAGGAATGTAAAACCCTTTGCCAGCTTCCCAAGAAAACGCAATACCCACAAGTTGTGCGGTTAATGCATTAAGACCAGTTGTCTCTGTGTCAAAGCAAACATACCCTTGTTTTAATACATTCTGAAGAAATAATTTCATCGCCATTCCCGGAGCTATACTTTGATAAAAATGCTCGGTATTGGCTATTGTTTTTCTGTTAGAGAATGCTGTTGTTGCTGTAGTATCTTCTTCGCTTCCAAATAAAGAAAACTGGCCTGCACCTGCTTGAGAATTTAGTTTCTTTGTAGTAGGGGTGCTTGTCACTTGAGTTGTGGTAGTATCTTCTCCCGAAAAAATCTTAATAAACTGATCGGCAAGTCTTCGAAACTCTAGTTCTTCAAAAATCTCATGTACTTTTTTTGCATCGGGTTCAGAAAGTTCATAATCGCCAGCGTTAAACGTTACGTCACAGTCCAGAATTATAGTAGCCAACTTTTTAGAAAGAAGGCCTAATGCTGCATTGGCTTCTACTTTTTCTTTCATTTTTCCTTTTAGCTTGTCGGTATTTGCTAGTAAGCCTTCTATAGAGCCGAATTCTGCAAGGAATTTTTTTGCAGTTTTATCGCCAACACCCGGCAAGCCAGGAATATTATCAACTGCATCGCCCATCATACCAAGATAATCGATAACTTGCTCTGGTCTTTCTACTTCAAATCTCTTTTGTACCTCTGGGATTCCCCAAATCTCAATGCCATTACCCATTCTGGCAGGTCGATACATGAATATGTTTTCAGAAACTAATTGTGCATAATCTTTATCGGGAGTTACCATATAGGTTTGAAACCCTTCTTTTTCAGCTTGTTTGGCGATAGTGCCGATTAAATCGTCGGCCTCGACTCCTGCACGTTCTATGATTGGAATATGCATTGCCTTTAATATATCCTGAATAATAGGTATGGCAATTTTGATAGCTTCGGGTGTTTCATCACGGTTAGCTTTATATTCTGGAAATATCTCTACTCGATCCTTACTTCCTTGTTTGTCAAAAGCCACGGCCAGGTGATCTGGTTTTTCTCTCTTTATTACATCAAATAAAGAATTTACAAAACCTAGTATAGCAGAAGTGTCTTGTCCTTTTGAATTGACTCTGGGGTTCTTTATAAGCGCATAGTATCCACGAAAAATTAATGCATATGCATCAAGAAGAAAAAGACGTTTTTGTGACATGATGTGAGATAATTTTTAAGCATGCAATATAATACCAATTCAATTAAAAAATGATGTCAGATATAAGAAGTTACTTTTTATTGGTCTCAAAAGTAGTTAAAACTATGCACTTTAGTGCATTTCGCTTTAGCTTCTAAAAACCCTTATCTTTG
>CANLYR010000050.1 GCA_947495425.1 uncultured Aquimarina sp. | reverse complement strand
TCTTCTTACAACTATCGAAAATCATTCAAAAAATAAACAAATTGAAATTAGCGTAGCTATTTTCTGAAAGTGCCTATCTATTCGATCAAAAATATTATGAGCGGTTATAAAACTTTTAGCACTCATTTTTATAGAACTGTCTAGACCAATAAGAATAACCCTGAAGTGGGGAGCTCCTTTGATATATTTTTTAAAGATTTCTTTATCGGTTTCGAATAACTTTATACCATTTAGTCCTATACGGTAATTTTTATCTGTGATTTGATATACAACAAGTTTACGATCTTTTAGCTCATTAGGATATTTTTCAAATTCTGATTTTTGTTTCTGAAATTTGACTGTTGAAAAAGAATCTGTACAAATAAGAAGTACTCTATTTTTCCATTGGTGTTCTCCAATGTTTTGACAGTAGCTCATCGTATAAACTCCAAAAATTATATAGTACACAATGTAACGCATAAAACGTTTCTTTTATTACTCCATACTCCTGCTTCAGTTAGACACAGCGAGATTTAAATGCTTCGAGGCTAAACTCGAAAAAAACCAGTTTCTTACAAATACCACGTGGCTTTGTCTTGAGGTTCTTAACTTGATACTCGAGATTAGGATGTTCCCAAGGTTAATCATTATACTCATTAAAGCCTTTTTATCTCTAAAATGCAATAGGTTTGTTCAGATAATACTTACTTAGCAATCAGGGATAATGATTCTAGTAATTGTACATTGTCTTGTAGGCGTTCTTTTACAATATTCATCATGCGCTTATTAAGTGCCGACGAGTTTTGTGTATACCTTTGGTATTCTTCAACAGTAAACTGGCCGATTATCATTCCTTTGAGACTGTTCCTTAGTTTCATATCCTTTTGTATGGCATTTTCGATAAAAAGTAATCGTTTTTCTAAAGAGATTTCATAAAATGTATTCTTTCTTTTTTTAATGTAATTTTTGAAGACTTCAACTAATAAATCTCCTTGTAATTTTACTATTGGTCGAAGTGTTTTGTTCTGAAACTGCTCGTCATTAGACATGTTCTCAGAAACTCTTGCGTTCAATAGTTGTGGTCGCATTGCCAATAAATTTGATTCTCTGTTTTCCATAATAAAGAATGTTTACTCGATACTCCTGCCTCAAGACAGACATGGCGAGATTTAAATGCTGTGAGGCTTGCCTCGATATTGTTCCCTTTTTTCTTTAGCATGCCTTTTGAGCTAGTCTAAAGGTCATTTATTAAAATTAAGAATTTGTTCTGTTCAAATTTAGATACTCAATTTAGAGTTTTAAACGACTTATAAACAATATAGTTGAAGTGTTACTGAGGTGTATTTGTATCCATATATTATCGATTTGAAGTAGGTCAATACTCGTATGATATGATGAAATATAATAAAAGCCCCCAGAATAGGGAGCTTTAAAAATGATATAAAGGATTATGTTATTTGCTTAAAAACTCTTCTTTGCTTAAAATTTTGGTAGGAGTGGCGCCAGATTTTTCAAGATATGTATTGAATTTTGAAATTTGTTTGTTATTTATTTTCTCAAAAGCTGACTTTCCTTCATTTAATCGAGTTTCTAATACTTCTTTATTCTCTAATTGCGAAAATGAAGGTTTTTCAAATTGATTCGTTACCTCGCCATATAACTGAGAAAGTTTCTCTCTAAGTTGAGGTTCTGCTTCGTTTACATAATTATCTCCTGTGGTAACTACTAAAGTTTCCTTTAAATCCTTGAGCGTTGTTACTACAGAAGAAGCTACTTTTTTTGAAGCTGGATCGCTTTTTAAAAGTTCTTCTGCCTTTTTTATATTTTGATCAATTTTATAGACCAAATACGCAAGATCTTCCATAGCATCAAACAACTGATTGGCAGTTTTTTGATGCGCTATTCTTTCTTGTTCAATAATTAGGGAAGTTGGATCATTTTTTATAATAATCGAACTCTCAAACTGTTTTTTTCCTTTTTTGAGAATAACTTTATATGTTCCTGCTTTAACTCTTGGAGCAGTAAATCCACCATAGGTAAATGTTTTTCCGGCGGCTACTTTTGGTCCTTTTCTCTTAAAATTCCAATCTACGATATTGATTCCTTTTGCTTTTCCAGGATCTAGCGATACTACCTCATTACCTTCTTGATCTTGTATCGATAGTGTCATTTTACCAAAGGTGTGTCGTTTTTTGAGGTAATAAATAATTTTTCCAGAAGTATTCGGGTTATCTCCAACAAACTGAAGTTCGGTGCTTCCACCACCAAAACCACCTTCTTCTTTTATAATAGCGGGCTTGGTTTCAAAAAAGTGAACTTCTTTGGCAAGAACTTCTTGGTTAATCTGTCGTAATGGTGAGATATCGTCGATAATAATAATACCACGACCATGAGTACCCATCACCAGATCACTTGTTTTTTTCTGTAGATCAATAAAGTGAACAGCTGCAGCTGGCATATTATTGGTAAAACGAGACCAGTTTTTACCACCATCTATAGTGATAAACAATCCAAATTCTGTACCTAGAAATAAAAGATCTTCATTAACATAATCTTCTTGAATGTTTCTTGCAAACCCTACAGTATCATCAGTTACAATTGATGACCATGTTTTTCCAAAGTCTGATGTTTTGTATACATACGTATTCATGTCTCCTGATGCATGTCCATCAAAAACTGCATATGCGGTACCTTTCTTGTGCGTGCTAGCTTCAATATGATATACCCATGTGTTTTTGGGAAGTCCTTGTATATTATCAATTGTATTGGTCCATGTTTTACCACCATCTTGTGTAATTTGAACATTTCCGTCATCAGTACCGACCCATATTATTTTTTCATCCAGAGGAGATTCGGCAATAGTAAATATAGTGGTGTGCGTTTCTGCGCCTGATTTATCTGTAGAAATTCCTCCTGATTCTTTATCTTGTTTTGCCGGATCATTAGTTGTAAGGTCTGGAGATATCTTTTTCCAATTATCGCCCATATCTTCACTTACGTGCAAAAATTGACTTCCCATATAAAATCGATCAGGCTGATGGTTACTAATTGCCATTGGTGCATTCCAGTTAAAACGCAAATCTGCTTCTCCTTTTATAGGTAACGGTTGAACATTTTTTGTGTAATTTTTATCTATATCATATCGCCAAACATTTTGCGCACCTTGCATTTCTGAATAGATGATACGCTTTGTAGGATGCCTGAGTACTCTAAAACCATCGCCGTAACCGACAGGTTTCCAGTCACGTGCTTCGATACCACCGGGAGAAGAAGATGGTCCCCACCAGGATCCATTATCCTGAAGTCCGCCATAAATATTATAAGGTTCATCATTATCGACACTAATGTGATAGAATTGAGAAAGCGGTAGGTTATCTACCATATCAAAAGTGGCACCTCCGTCCCAGCTACGATATACACCTCCATCAGTTCCTACAAATATGGCATCAGAGTTATTAATATCAAATACAAAGTCATGTATATCTGCATGCATGCTTCGCCCTAAATCTTTAAAAGTTTTTCCTCCATCTCTAGAAATAGAGCCAAAAAGCCCTCCTTTTAGTACGATATCCGGATTCTTAGGATCAACAACTATTCTAGAAAAGTAAAATGGTCTGACTACCAATCCAAAATCACCATTCAATAATTTCCAATTGTTACCATTATCATCAGAACGATATAGGCCTTTATCTTCTTTACTTTCAACAACGGCATAAACAATTTTTGGATCAGAAGGAGCTAAGGCTATTGCAAACCTACCTAGATCTCCTTTTGGGAAACCGTTATGGATTTTATTCCAAGTTTTTCCGGCGTCTGTTGATTTATATAAAGCACTATTTGGTCCTCCAGAGTTAAAACCCCATGCGGTTCTTCTATGTTCCCACATTGATGCATACAAGATATTCGGGTTAGAGGGATCCATTATAAGATCACTGGCACCTGTTTTTTCGTTTGTATACAGTATTTTTTTCCAGGTTGTGCCGCCATCTATAGTTTTGTAAACACCTCTATCTTCACTGTCTCCCCATAATGCGCCTAACACAGCCACATAAATTTCATTGGAGTTTTTTGGGTTAATTTCTATACTGCTTATTCGTTCGGATTTTTCGAACCCCATTTTTTTCCAGTTAGCGCCTCCATCAGTTGATTTGTATAAACCATCTCCTATAGAAACACTATTACGCGTCCAAATTTCACCAGTCCCGACCCATACCGTATTATCGGGATCACTAGGATCTATGGCTACTACACCTATTGATTGTGCATATTCATCAAAAATAGAGGTAAAACTAGCTCCGCCGTTTTCTGATTTCCATACCCCACCACCTGCTGTGCCTGCATACAATATTTTGCTGTTTGTTGGGTGGTTTTCTAAATCGATAATTCGACCACTCATTAGTGCTGGTCCAATTTGTCGAGCTTCTAAATTACCAAAAAGCTCTTTTCCTTTGAGGACTATATCTTGGGCGTGCATACCCGATGATAGGAATATGCACATAGCCCCAAAAATTAATTTTTTACTCATAATGATTTTGATTGATTTGATGTGAAAAAAAATCCCCAAAATTGCATTGGGGATTAGTTGTTTGTATACTTATTATTTTTTTCCTTCTGCTGCTTTTTCTGGAAAAGCAAACAAAGCTGTATCTACTTCGGGATTTAGCTTAATTTCTTTGAAATTCAAAGTTTGAAATTCATTACTTATTGTAAATGGAAAATATACCCCATTTATTTCTTGATAATCGCTGATTGAAGATTTGGAAACCTTACCTTTCATAGGACCCTCGGTAATTTCTGTCTCCATAATAATGGGTACAAAATTTTCTGTATCAAAATAGTAGTGTGATATGTTGGGCTTAGATTCGCCATTAACAGTAATTGGATCTTTGGTTAATTTTATCTTAAACGTTTCTGTTCCATCTACGGTCTCTTTTCCGATAAGCTCTATGGCATATCCTTTATCTTTATAGTTTAAAAAAGGATCAGGAAAATCTTTGGATTGTTTTTTCATGTTTTCTGTAGCCTCATTGTCACTTTTTTCAGCTTCCATAGTCATTTGATTTCTCTGCCATGCAGTTTCTCCATCAAAAGCAGACCAAACCATACGACTTCCTTGAAGTTCTATAGTTACTACTTGTTTACCATCTTTTGTGGATACTTGTTCAAAAGGGATTTCCATGTTTTGCACTTTCATTACACCAACCATTTCCACTCCTTCTAGTTTATCCCAATTTTCTTTACCTCCTGTGTTTTCGAAGTAATTATTGATTATTTCATCTGCAGTTTGTGCGTGAAATGATGTGGTTATAGCTAAAATTAAAGCTACCAAAATAGATTTTAAAGCACTCATGTTATATTTTTTTATGTTGTTATTATAAAATTAGACAATCGAACTCTATTTTTGTTACACTATTTCATTAATTCTTTTTTTATATGCAATTTGGCAAAGTAGAATATCCAGAAAAAATCGATTTCACATTACCCCAAGATCATGAGGCAACTTCGCGAATTTTAAAGAAAACTGCAACAAAGAACTTGTCAATTTATGTAGGTTGTGCTAAGTGGAATAGACAGGACTTAAAAGGATTTTATCCCAGAGGCACCAAGGATGAACTCGAATACTACTCTAGACAGTTTAATAGCATAGAACTCAATGCAACTTTTTATAGGATTTTTCCTGAAGATCAATTTAAGAAATGGTATGATAAAACGCCTGATGGGTTTAAATTTTTTCCAAAACTGGTACAGAATATTTCTCATTTGAAGCGATTAAATGAGGATGTTCAACCCTATGTTGATGAATATTTGTCTAATGTAATTCACCTTAAAGAAAAACTAGGTACTATTTTCCTACAAATGCATGGTAATTTTGGACCTAAAAATTTTGATAGAGTAATTCGTTTTATTGAAAAGTGGCCTAAAGAAATTCGATTAGCTGTAGAATTTAGACATACAGATTGGTTTAATGATATTAGTGTTGCTCAAGAATTATATAACCTTTTAGAACACAATAACGTGGCTAATATAATTACAGATACAGCAGGAAGAAGAGATTTGCTTCACATGCATCTGACTAATGATGAAGCTTTTGTAAGGTATGTAGGAGCTAATCATTCATCAGATTATAGTAGGCTTGATGACTGGGTTAAAAGACTTGAATCATGGAAAAACCTTGGAATTAATCATATACATTTCTTTGTTCATCAAAACATAGAAAAAGAATCTCCATTACTTTCTAAATATTTTATCGACCAACTCAATAAACAGTTGGATGCACGTCTCATATTGCCAGGTCATTATACTGATGATTTAAAATTGTTTTAAAAAATAAAGTATATGTAGCTTAAGTTTTTATAGATAAAATGAAGTTTTTTACGATTAAAAGTGTTAAAAAATTATTTTATGATGTTTTTTATCGAATATATATGTATTTTGCCGATGAATTTATTGCTTTGTTATTAGAATTAGCTTAATTCTTGTTGCTATTAGATAGTTTTGAATTGTATTTCAAATAACATTTAACCTTAAAATCTGATCATATGAATACATCTCTACACATGCTATTTTTAATTGTTTTTGTATTTGGTTCTACGTTAATAAGTGCTCAATCTTCGATTGTAGATACTCATTCTCATACTAAAAGTGAAGTTTGTCATTCTAATCACGAAGCATCTCGCGTATTAAATGAATACAGTTTATTTAAGTTAAAGGATTTTTCTCATAATACTATTTCAGATCATATTCACTCTGATCATGATCATTCAGGTGAAGTTTCTTTATTAGATATTATTTCTTCTGATGAGGGAACAGATTTTAACTGTTCTGGAGGTTTTTGTATGAATAAGTCACATTTTCATAAAAAAGGTTTAACAATTAAGAAACAGCTTTTTGTTTATTTCATGAAAATGTCATGCTAGTAAAGTCTAAAAGATATTCAAAAGTAAGCTCTGAAGATATTTGATTTAGCCAACCGCAATAGTCAGATCTCCGTTATTTAGCAAAAACTTCAAACTACTTATTTACCGGATTGTCTTGAGTTGTTAATATATTCAATTATTTTTGCGGCTTAAATCTGGTAGTTATGACATTTTTAGAACTAGGAGTATCAAAAGATCTTAATAAGGGTCTTAAAGAAATGGGAATTATTACTCCTACAAAGATTCAGGAACAAGCTATACCAGTTTTGATGAATCAACAAACCGATTTTATAGGTAAAGCACAAACCGGTACAGGAAAAACTGCAGCATTTGGAATTCCTTTACTGTCAATGGTTGATCCCGATAAAAATCATGTTCAGGCTTTAATTTTATCACCTACACGAGAACTTGGTCAGCAAATAGCCAAGCAGCTCTTCAAGTTTACAAAATATACAGATAAGATTTTTACAGAATCAGTTTATGGAGGAGAGAAAATCGAGATACAAATTGCTAGGCTAAAACGACCTACGCATATTGTCGTTGCTACTCCGGGAAGACTTATTGATCTGATTGAGAGAAAAGCGGTTGATATATCTAAAATAGGAACCATAGTTATGGATGAGGCTGACGAGATGTTGAGTATGGGATTTAAAAAAGATCTTACTACCATTTTAAATACAACAAAAGGGCATAGAAATGTTTGGCTTTTTTCGGCTACAATACCTTCTTCTTTAAATGAGATTATCGCTAATTACGTTAGTAATAAAGCGATACACATAACTGTAGATAAAAATGATAGTGTAAATAAAGGAATCGATCATCAATTTGTAATTGGAGAAGAGGTTCATAAATTAGATACACTTACTTATTTCTTAAAATCTCAAAAAAATAGCAGAGGTATTATCTTTACAAAAACAAAGGTTGCTGCACGTACACTTTCTAAACAATTAAAAGCTAAGAATTATGAAGTAGGGTTATTGGAAGGCGAAATGACACAAAAAGATAGAGATAAGGTAATGCGAGCGTTTAGAAATAAAACCTTACAATTATTAGTGTCAACAGATGTTGCCGCAAGAGGTATCGATGTTGCTAATTTGGCATTTGTAGTTCATTACCAACTTCCAGACCAGATTGAATATTATACGCACAGAAGCGGTAGAACTGCAAGAGCAGGAAAAACAGGAGTATCGCTAGCACTTGTCACAAAATCAGAATTAGGAACAGTAAAAGAATTAGAAAGGGAATTAGGGATACGATTTAATCAAATTAGATAATGGTGTATTCATGCGAATGCATGCAATCTACTACCTCTAATTAGATCCTATTTTTGAAGGATTTATAGAAGATATGACAGATAAGAGTTTATCAAAATCTACTGGTTTAGAAAAATAATTATCAAAACCGATATTTATAAACCGTTGTTTATCTCCTGGCATTGCATATGCTGTAACCGCAAATACAGGAATGTTTTTTAGTATATCGAGCTTACGAAATCTCTGAAGTAATTCGCATCCATCCATTTGATTAAGGCCCAAGTTAATATCGACCAATATGAGATCAAGATTTTTGTTTTTTACGACTTTGAGTGCTTTAGAACCATTTTCTGCTATAATTACATTCGAATCATTTTTGGATAACATTTTATCCATGACCATAGCATTTATTTTATTATCCTCTACGTAAAGAATATTCATATATATTTTGGAATTAAAATTGTAAAAACTGTGCCCTTTCCTAATTTGCTTTTGAGCTTTATCTTTCCTTCTAAAATTTCGATATATCTTTTTGATAAACTCAAGCCAATTCCTGTTCCTTCATATTCGCGGCTTATACCTTCACTACCTTGTATTAATGGTTCAAATATTTTATCAAAGTCTTTTTTATCTATTCCTATACCTGTATCTTTTACATAAATATAATTATTTTTTTTTGAAACTTTTGAGTTTATACTCAAACTGACTTTTCCATCTTTGGTATATTTTATTGCATTATGGATTATATTATTGAGTGCCAGACGAAACAAATTAATATCTAACTTAGCCTGAGGGCTTGATTCATCAAGTTCTAGTGTGAATTGTATTTTTTTCGTATCTGCCATATACTTGTGCTCTCTAAAGGAGGTTTCTACGATATAATTAAGATCAACTTCTTCATAATTCAGGTTATTTTTGATGATATCAATTTCACTAAAATTAGAAAGTTTGTTCATCGTCTCTAATAATCGATCTTTACTTTCTTCCAAAAAGGTCAGTAGTTGCTTTTTATCTTTGGGGCAGTTGTCTTTTAAAATGATATTACTTATGGTCATTATGCCATTAAGAGGTGTTCTTATTTCATGACTAAAATTGGATAAAATATTAGATTTTAGATTACTGAGTTCTTGTTCTTTGATGTGGGCTTCAGTAACAGCCTGCTCGGCGAGTTTTCGATCAGAGATATCATGAAAACTTACTAAGACAGAGTTTATTTTGTAATCGTCATTAAAAATAGGAGTGTATTTTGTTTCTAACCATTGTAGATCGCCTTGCATATTGATACGTTCAATTTCTTTTTTTACAGCATTTCCTTTGAGCGCTTCATTGAATGTGTGTCTGAATGAATTTTTGAAATTAATTGGCATCACATCGATGAAATGACATTCGGTTTGCGTAGGATCAACATTAGAATCTCTTTTTATAAGTTTTAATGATTTTTTATCTGCCATTAAAATTTTTCCTTCTGTATTAAGTAATACATTGTATGAGAATCCATTATTCACTATCGCTTGTAGTCTGCTTTTTCCTTCAATAATAGTTTGTTCATTCATTTTTTTTTGGTGAACGTCTATTAGATTTCCAATCATACGTGTTGTTTCACCTTTCTCATTTTTTCTTCTAAAACCATATACTTCGTAATGTCGATACTTTCCTTTTTTATTTTTTAGGCGATAATAGTTATAATAGTGATTTCCTTCTTTTTTTAGATTTTCATGATGTCTTTGAAGCGCTTTATTGAGATCATCAGGATGTATCATTTTTCTAAATATTTCTTCAGGAACATAATCTTTATCAGTAGGTAGTCCTAACATTTTTTTAAATTCGGCACTATAAAACACTTCATTTTTTTTAATAAGGTGGTCGAACAACCCTGATTGTATTCCTTTTAAAGCTAAATGCTTTGTTTCTGCATTATATTTTAATTTTTCGATATAATTATGACGATCTGTAACATCGGCAATAGTACCATTTACATACACCACTTCATTTTTGTATATAACAGGTTGGGCAACTACTTTAACCCATTTTTCTTTCCCTTTTGCGGTAATTATTTTTTCGGTATATTCATACGGTTCTTTGTTTTCAATCAGATCGTCAAGATAGCTTTCTAATCTCGCTCTGGATTCTACTGGGTAGAAAGAGGCCCCTCTTTTTCTGGTCATAGGAGTGTTTGGATCTAAGTCTTTTATGCGGTAACAACCTCTGGACCAATACATTTCTTTATTTTTTGGGTTAAAGTACCATGCTCCAGTTTTGGTGAGTTTGGAAAGAGTAATCAAAGCTCTGTGTTCCTTATATTCTTCGGTAGTATCAATCCCTGCAGCATAGATTAAATCATTATGATATGTAAGATTAAACTTTAGTGCAAGTACAGTATTGTCTTTTGTAACAAAACTGAAAGATTCACTTAGTATTGAATTTTGAATATTTAGCGTTGCAACAGAATCTTTAAATACCTGTACATCATCATCAATAATAAAATCGGTGATATATTTTCCTTTTATTTGATTATTCTTAAATGGGAATAATACTTCGCACCTATTATTAAAGGCTACAATTTTTCCATTTTTTTTGAAAATAAGAAGAAAATGTAGCGTCTTTTCGGCTAGAATTTCGAATTGTTCAGCGGTAAAAGGCATATTTGTGTGTTAAATTATCTTAAAGTTACAAAATGATTTAAGATGAAAGCTGCTACAGTATTATTTTTTTGGGGAAAACAAGATCTCTATAAAACTAACAAACGTTCCAAAAGAAAAAAGTTGAAAGAAACAAGAGCTAGCTTATAAATATCTCCGTTTGATGTAAACTCGAATTCATCAAAACCCAGTAGAGCTTCAACTATGTCTAAATCAAGAAATGTTTTTTCTAATTCTATACATTTTTCTCCAAATTCGAATATTTATTAAGGCGAATGGAATCTTCTAAAATTTTTATTTTTAGATTAACTAGAATATTGGCATAAACACAACAATTGATCTTGATCCCTGACAATTCTTTAAAGTTAACAATTATGGTAGTATTGTTTAAAATTTGTAGTGAATGTGAAGTTCACTCAAGGCAGAAGTGTTTTTTTGAATTAAATTAAAAACCCTGTAAATCAAAAATTTACAGGGTTTTTGTTGCCTTTCATAGGACTTTTTGCGGAGAATGAGGGATTCGAACCCCCGGAGGTGTGACCCTCAACAGTTTTCAAGACTGCCGCATTCGACCACTCTGCCAATTCTCCAGTGTTTAGTCTCATCAGGTATTCCCTGAATGCGGGTGCAAATATAAAACCTTTTTTAATTTTAAAAAGAATATTTTTGAAATAATTTCAGGCTTAATTTTTATATCATATATCATCTGCTTTATCATATTAGCTGAATTGAGTATCTTGTGCTCTCTAAATTAAATAATTGCATGAAAAACACATTAATACTAATCAGTTCTTTTATTGTTTCTTGTTGCGGAACTTCTCAGAATTCTTCAGAAACTACTATTGAGATTGAATCAAATTCAATTGAAGGTGTATCTGCTGTAACTTATGCAGAAGATATTACAGCTAATGAACTAAAAGAATATTTGTTCACTTTTGCCGGAGATGATTTTGAAGGTCGTGATACTGGTGAGCCAGGTCAAAAAAAGGCAGCAGAATATTTGAAAACACAATACAAAAAATTAGGAATACCATCCCCTTTTGGAGGAGATGATTATTACCAAGAAATACCAGAAAGTTATTTTAGAGGAGGAATTAAATCATCAGAAAATGTTCTGGCTTTTATCGAAGGATCAGAAAAACCAGATGAGATCGTAGTGCTTTCTGCTCATTATGATCATGTAGGTGTAAATGAAAATGGAGAGATATTTAATGGTGCCGATGATGATGGTTCAGGAACTGTAAGCCTATTAGAAATAGCAGAAGCATTTATGAATGCAAAAAAAGATGGAGTGGGGCCTAAAAGATCTATTCTTTTTCTACATGTAACAGGAGAAGAAAAGGGGTTGTATGGTTCAAAATTTTATACAGAAAACCCAGTTTTCCCTCTTGAAAATACGGTAACAGATCTTAATATAGATATGATTGGAAGAATTGATAAAAAACATGAAGGAGAAGATAAGGAAAACTATGTGTATTTGATAGGTAGTGATCGTCTGAGTTCTGAGCTACATAATATAAGCGAAGCAGTCAATTCAAAATATACAAAATTAGATTTAGATTATACTTATAATGCAAAAAATGATCCTAACCGTTTCTATTTCAGAAGTGATCATTATAATTTTGCAAAACACAATATCCCTATTATATTTTATTTTAATGGTGTGCATGAGGATTATCATAAGCCAACTGATACGCCAGACAAAATTGAATATGAATTATTGGCTAAGCGTACAAAATTAGTATTCTATACCGCCTGGGAAGTAGCAAATAGAGATCAAAGAATTGTTGTAGACAAAATTTAGTAAAGAATAAGATTAGCGATACGATACCTAAAAATTTTGTGCATAAAAAAGCCTCACTAAGTGAGGCTTTTCATGTAAGGGTGGAAGACGGGATTCGAACCCGCGACCCCTGGTACCACAAACCAGTGCTCTAACCAACTGAGCTACAACCACCATATAAATTCGGGTGCAAAAATAAAGCATTTATACCTTTTTGCAAACATTTTTTTGAATTAAATTAAATTAAAAATGGAATCTACTGCTACATAGCGTTCTACAGTAAAGCCTTCAGCATATTGTACATTAACAATTCGCCCAAGATCAGCTGCACGGTATTTTATACTGTCCAAAAAGTTTTTACTCGATATTGGAGTAGATGGTTCTTTGCTTTTTGCATCATAAAATTGTGATTGATAGGCTTCGACACTTTCGATTTTTTTATCGATGTAATTGCTGATGTCAACTACAAAATCTGGTTCGATGTTTTTCCATTGTATATAATGATACACATGTTTTGGTCTCCAGATTTCTTGTAATTCTCCATCAAACGTGGTTTCAATTTTTCTTAAACCTGATAAGAAACATGCATCGCTTACTAATTTACTTCCTTTTCCATGATCAATATGGCGATCTGTTATCGCATTACAAAGTACAACCTCTGGTTTATACGTTCTTAATATTTTGATGACGTCTAGTTGATGTTTTTCGTCATTTATAAAAAAACCATCTCTAAAACCAAGATTCTCTCGTATTGAAACTCCTAAAACTTGTGCTGCTGTTTTTGCTTCGTTATCTCTTATTTCTGGAGTTCCTCTGGTTCCTAATTCGCCCATTGTAAGGTCTAGTATTCCAACTTTTTTACCCCTGTCAACTTCCTTAGCTATTGTTCCAGAGCAACTTAATTCTACATCATCGGGATGTGCTCCAACGGCAAGAATATCTAATTTCATAGCTTAATGTTCTAATTCTAGAATTTTTATTTTATTGAGCGCCTGTTGGATATCGTGCATCAAATCCTCTTTTTCTTCGATACCCACACTAAAACGAAGTAATCCATTTTTGATACCTTGTAGGTGTCTTTCTTCTTCACTTAATAAAGCATGAGAGGTAAGGGTAGGGGAGAGTATTGTGCTTTCAACTCCAGCAAGGCTCATAGAGCTTTTAATTAGTTGTAATTCTTTTTGAAATGTACTGGCATCTAATCCTTCTCTTAGTTCAAACGATAGCATACCCCCATAGCCTTTCATTTGTTTTTTTGCAAGCTCGTGATCTGGATGGGATTTTAAACCAGGATAATATACAGCAGAAATATCTTCATGTTTATATAACCACTTGGCTAACTTTAAAGCATTTTTGTTTTGACGCTTAACTCTAAGTCCCAAAGTTTTTATACTTCTTTCTAGCATCCACACTGTAAAATCACTCAAACTCCCTCCAAAGTTTTTAGCGACCTGAAAAATACGATCTATATTTTTTTCTGTAGCAATTACTGCTCCTGCAAGAATATCGCTATGGCCACCAAGATATTTGGTTGCAGAATGTAAAACAATATCTATGCCTAGTTCTATTGGATTTTGATTAACTGGCGAAGCAAAAGTGTTGTCAATCATAGATGTAATGTCATTTTTCTTTGCTAATGCTGCTACGGCTTTAATATCTGTGACTGTAAGTAAAGGATTAGAGGGTGTTTCAATATAAATAACCTTGGTATTAGGCTTTATTTTTTCTTCAAAACCTTCTAAAGTTTGCTTTTCTATGTAAGAATATTCTATACCATGTTTTTTGAATTCCTCATTAACTAGGTTAGCGGTCCCTCCATATAATGTTCTTTGTAATATAATATGATCTCCTTGTTGTAAAAAAGCAAATAAAGTAGTGCTAATAGCCGCCATACCACTACCAAAAATCAAAGAGGACTCACCTTTTTCAAGTTTTGCAATTTTTTTGCAAAGTGCTTCTTGATTTGGGGTATTAAAATATCTGGGATATCTTTTTATATCTACGTCTTCGAATGCGTAAGAAGTGGATAGGTATATGGGAGAAACAGCACCTTTAAATTGTTCGTCCTTTATTTCTCCTATGTGCGTGCAAATGGTGTTAAACCCTATTTTTTTTGAATTCATATTTTATGTGATAATCTGAAGGTTTTCGCATCTAAATTACGGTATTCAAAAGAAAAGAAATAAGATTTAACAGATAAAATCTAATACAATTTAAAATTCTTTGTTTTTGGAAATATTTTAAACCATTTTCATTTTTGAGATGTTTCTCATGATAGTTTGAAAGAATTGTTGGGTGTCATAAGGTTTGATGATCACATCATTCATACCCACAGATATTGCTTGATTTCTTATTTCGCCTTCTTCTACGGCGGTAAGTGCAATAATGGGGGTATGCGAATTAAAAGTACGGATAACTTTTGTAGCTTCGAGACCGTTCATTTCCGGCATATTGATATCCATAAGAACTAGATCGAATTTTTCATTCTTTACCATTTCAATGGCATCCATACCATTACTAGCGATGTTACAAGTGTATCCTTTCTTTTTTAGTATGTTTTGAGTCACAATTTGATTGATCTTGTTGTCATCAACGATAAGGACATTAAAATTACTAGTTCCAATACTTAGATTTTCTCCTGTTTTTAATGAGATTTCTTCTTTTACAGCTTTTTCATATACTAGATCAAAGTAAAACTCTGAGCCCTTCCCTTCTTTACTTTTGATATTAATTTTACTATCATGTAATTGAATTAATTTTTTCACAATAGCCAAGCCCAGACCAGTTCCTTCATATTCCTGATTTTCGTTCTTTACTTGTGCAAAATTATCAAAAATAGTTTGCTGTTTGTTTTTTGGTATTCCTATTCCATCATCTCTAACTACAAAGCGCAGTGTATAACTATCATCTGTACAATGCATGCATTGTACATTAATCCAGATATTTCCATTTTTGGTAAATTTAAGAGCATTACCAATCAGGTTAATTAATATTTGTGAAAGCCTTACCGAGTCGCCAAGTAGTGTTGTGTTGATTTTTTTATCAATATCGATATGAACAGTATTGTTATTGCTTTTTTGCTTTGTATGAAGAGAATTAACAATGCCTTCTATTAGTGTTCTGATATCAAAAGAAACTTTTTCTAGTTTTATTTCATTAGTTTCTATTTTACTCAGTTGTAATACATCATTAATTAGGGCTAAAAGGTAATCTCCTGAAAATTTTAATGATTCTAGATACTCATTTTTTTTCTTTTTTTCGGGATCCTCCATTAACAACGAGGTGAGTCCAATCACACCATATAGAGGAGTTCTAAGTTCGTGGCTAACTGTTGATATAAACTGAGATTTAAGAGTTGATACTTGCTCGGCAGTTTCTTTGGCATCAATCAATTCTCTATTTTTTTCGATCAGTACGTTATTTAATCTTTTCTTTTGAGTATTATTTCTATATGAACTAATTAAAAAAGCCAAAGAGATTAAAATTACAACTACACCTAGTATAATGCTTATTCTCCATTTTAATACTTCTGATTCACTTTCTTTTTTTTCGGTTTCTGCTTTTTTTATTTTTTCTTCATATTGACCAACTTCGTACTTAATGTTAACACGTTGCAGATCTATGAGTTTTTTAAAATCTTTAGCTTTGAGAATATTCTGAAATTGTTTTTTTTGATAATAATAAGCTTTTTGGTAGTCTTCTTGTTTTTTGTATAAATTAGACTTTGTTTCATAAGCAGATGCTAACTCTTCAAAATATGTAGAAATTTGCTCATCATTATTATTGTTATTTTTAGTCTCACCAATAGCATATGATATAGCTTGATCTATATATTCTTCTGATTTTTCATAATCTCTTACATTCAAATAATATTTTCCCAAAAGACCATTTAGTTTTGTCTTTACCGGATTTGATGATCCTTCATGAATCAATAATATGGCAGGTGCCAAATATTCATATGCACTATCATAGTCGTTTCGGGTAATATAATATTCTCCAAGATTTAACAACGGCCTTATCATTCTTGCAGTATCATTAAGCGTAGTGGCAAATTCGTAAGATTTTTTATAATAGGTTACCCCTTTTACACGGGTGAGGTTGCGTTTTGTATATACACGAGCTAGATTATTATAAAGATCCGTTTCTAATACTTTACTATCAGAACTTTGAGCATACACCAAGGCTCTTCTGTAATTACTTCTTGCTTTTACGTCTTCTTCATTCGTTTCATAGTTCTTGGCAATTATATTGTAGATATACCCAAGACTTTTATCATCATTGTTATACTGTGCATTTTGTAGCGCAATTTTAGCAATTTCAAGAGATTTTTCATATTGATATTCTTCTTGTAACTTTTCTGCCTTTTTGATGTAGCTCAGTATACTGTCGGATATTAAAGAAGATTGAGATTGTACAATTTGAGTAAAACCTACTAAAACTAAAAGAGTTATATGCCAAATAAAGTTTTTCAATTGTTAATGCTTGCTTGGTTTGTTATCAGTCGACCAAAATACGAAAATAGATTTAACATCGTGCAACTCACCGTAATAAAAGTGCAATTTATCCGTAATTTTTGTAGGTAATTGTGGTTTCTTGTAGGATTTCTTGCGTTTTATAAAAAGATTATTTAGTAATTGGTAAAACCTATTTTAATATAAATAATTAAAATCATGGAGTGAAAGTTATTATGTAAGTAGACGTATATTTGCGCTGTAAAATGATAATTAGTTATAAATTTAAAAAAATAATACTATGACATTTGTAGGTAAAAAATTCCCAAATTTAGATGTTGATGCAATGAATGATATGGGGGATACTTTTAAGCTTAACGTTTTGGAAGAAGCTAAAAATAATAATAAAAAAGTTTTGTTATTTTGGTACCCTAAAGACTTCACCTTTGTGTGTCCTACAGAATTACACGCTTTTCAAGAGGCATTAAAAGAGTTTGAAAAGAGAAATACTGTTGTTATTGGCGCTTCATGTGATACTCCAGAAGTACATTTTGCATGGTTAAACACATCAAAAGATAATGGTGGAATAGAAGGAGTAACGTATCCAATACTTGCAGATTCTAATCGTAATTTGTCTAGTACACTAGGTATATTGGACATTGCAAACGAAACATACAATGATGAAACCGGTGTTGTGACAGTAGAAGGAGATAATGTTACTTACAGAGCTACATATTTGATAGACGAAGAAGGAACAGTTTTTCATGAAGGTGTAAATCATATGCCCGTAGGAAGAAATGTAGCTGAGTTTTTAAGATTAATTGATGCCTATACTCATGTTCAAAAGAATGGAGAAGTATGTCCTGCGAATTGGGAAGAAGGAAAGGAAGCAATGAATGCAAATAGAGATGGAGTAGCTTCATATTTGGCTTCTAATTAGTAATGTATAATACTACAGCATTTCTCCAGAATATCTTCTGGAGAAATGTTATTCGATAATAAATATTTTAATGCTCCTAGGGTAGCTTCGAAACCTTTTAAGCCTTCTCTTTAGGAAAGCTTTTTGTGCCTACCTAGAATTTTTTACTAATTTTTTAAATTAATTTTTATGATTCAAGAATTAACAGAAGATAATCTTTCTCAATATGTAGAAAATAATGGTACCGTTATTGTCCAATATTCTGCATCATGGTGTGGTAATTGCCGAATTATGAAACCAAAGTTCAAAAAATTGGCAACAGAAAAAAGTGAAACTACATTTCTAATCGTAGATGCAGAAAAAAATCCTGAGTCTCGAAAAATGGCGACAGTAGATAATTTACCTACTTTTGCTGCTTTTAAAAATGGAACTTTTGTAAATCAGGTGCAAACAAATAAGTTTGATGTTTTAAAAGATTTAGTAGATGAAGTTACCAGTAATTAAGCACCTTACAGGTTTCATTGAAGAAAATGATGAAGATTTTTTAATCGAAACTATCGAAACACTAGAAGCGCTAACCGAGGTGTCTACTTTAAAAGATGAAGAGCTCGATGTCATCGGAGAGTTAATTTCTAATATGTATGGAGCGCTTGAGGTAGATAAAATGATAAAAGAAGGAACTCCTAAGAAAGAAGCACTCAATACTTTTATGAAAAGGGTTCTAGGATCTATTGATACATGAAAAAGAAAATAAAAACCTTTCATTTCGAAAGGTTTTTTTATTTTCTAAAAACTTTATCAATATTATGATATAATCTTACTAATTTTAACACACAAAAAACAATCATATTATGGCAACTATAACTTTGAAAGGAAACGAAATACATACCAATAGTCATCTACCTCAAATTGGAGAAAAAGCTCCTGATTTTGAATTAGTACGTGAAGATTTGTCAATATCAAAACTATCCGATTATAAGGGGACGAGAGTTATTTTAAACATCTTCCCATCTATAGATACTGGGATTTGCGCTGCTTCTGCCCGAACATTTAATGAAGAAGCCAGTAACATATCAAATACAAAGGTGTTGTGTGTATCTCGCGATTTACCTTTTGCACTAGGTCGATTTTGTGCTGCAGAAGGCTTAGAGGACGTTATCAGCCTTTCTGATTTTAGAAATGGCAATTTTGGTAAAGACTATGGAGTAGAAATTATCGACGGTCCCATGCAAGGCCTACACGCTAGAGCAGTTATTGTTCTTGATGAAAATGGGACGATTACATATACCGAGTTAGTACCAGAAATTGTACAAGAACCAAATTATACGGCTGCACTAAACACATTATCTTAATTGATAATGAATAAGATTTCTAGTTTTATTGTAGGTAGGCTTCGTGGTTGTGGCTATGCTATAAAAGGAGCACTTTTATTACTAAAAACAGAACCCAGTATTCAAGTTCAATTTGGTATTGCTATACTCGTAACTATATTAGGTTTTTACTTGCATATTACACCCACAGAGTGGGCTTTGCAAATCTTTGCTATAGGTTTGGTGATGAGTGTTGAAGGTGTTAATACAACTATAGAAGCCGTTGCAGATTTTATACATCCTGATTTTCATGATAAAATTGGTTTTATTAAAGATGTTGCAGCTGGAGCCGTTTTTATAGCTGCGATCACAGCCGTGATTATTGGTTTGATTATTTATGTACCTTATTTCATTTAGAAAATTTTTCAGGCATTTTTACGTTCCAATATAGATATTCGTATTTTTGCGTCAAGACATTCAAAAAATGGCTAAAAGAAAGGTAAGTACAAAAAGGAAAACAACAAAAAAACCTAAAACCTCTTTGAAAGAACAATTCACTATGTCCAGACAACAAAAGGTTGTTTTGGGAAGTTTTTTATTCTTCTTGGGGATAGGGTTATTTTTTGCTTTTATTTCATTTTTCTTTAACTGGAAAATTGATCAAAGTGAAATATCTCAATTTTATAATAGAACATCTTCTCCAAAAAACTGGCTAAGCAAGTTTGGAGCTTTGGTGAGTCACTTCTTTATTTTTAAAGGCTTTGGAATTTCTGCCCTCATCCTTCCTGTGTTGACATCTTTAACAGGGGTATATCTGTTTTTTGATTTGAATAAAAAACGACTAGCTGGATTTTGGTTTTGGGGTACTTTGGTCATGATATGGGTATCTGTTGTTCTTGGCTTTACAAAAAGTGAAAGTGGTCTACTAGCCGGAATAATAGGGTATGAAACCAATGATTTTTTACAAGACTACATAGGTTTTATAGGAACAGTATTGGTGCTTGCATTTTTTGCCATAGTATATATTGTAGTACGATTAAGATATACACCAGAAAAACTTACTGAATCTATAAGAAATACACAAAAAGTAATAACTAAGGATTTTGAAGAAGTATCAAAAACAAACAATGGGCATACGGTAACTAATCCAACACCTACAACTGAAGCATCAAGCACTAACATCAAAGAAAAAATAGATGCTATCATTGCCAAGTCTAAAAGTTATACTAAGAGTGAAGAAAAAAAGAAAGAAGTTGTAAAAGAATCTGTATCTGATAATAATGTAAGTAAAGAAGCAGAAAATAATGAAGTTTCACTATCACCAACCATCAATGATTTTTATGGAAATCCAAAAAATCAAGATAGTGAAATACCAGAAAAGCTTATCATAAAATCTAAAGATAATCCAGAGGATCTCGCAATGGAAGTTGAAACTACTGTTGAAGAACAAGTGGTTAAAAACCTGAGTAATAAATTAGTTAAAGATTTTGGAGAGTTTGATCCAAAGTTAGAATTGGGTAATTATAAGTTTCCTGCTATTGATTTATTAAAAGATTATACGGCTAAAGCCGGAGGCATTACAATTGACCAGGGAGAGCTAGAAGAAAATAAAAATCGTATCGTAGAGACCTTAAAAAACTATAAGATCGAAATTGCTCAGATCAAAGCTACAGTGGGTCCCACAGTAACACTCTACGAAATTGTTCCTGAGGCTGGGATACGTATTTCTAAAATTAAAAATCTGGAAGATGATATAGCATTGTCATTAGCAGCCCTCGGTATTCGTATCATTGCACCCATACCAGGTAAAGGTACTATTGGTATAGAAGTTCCCAACAAGAATGCAACAATCGTTTCGATGCGATCTGTAATAGCTTCACCAAAGTTTCAAAATGCAGAGATGGCGCTACCACTATCATTAGGGAAAACAATATCAAATGAAACATTTGTTGTAGATCTAGCCAAAATGCCACACCTTCTTATGGCTGGTGCTACAGGACAAGGTAAATCTGTTGGACTTAATGCAATACTAACATCGTTACTTTATAAAAAACATCCAGCTGAAGTAAAGTTTGTTCTCGTAGATCCTAAAAAGGTAGAACTTACACTGTTTAATAAGATAGAACGTCATTATTTGGCCAAGCTGCCTGATACAGACGAAGCTATAATTACAGATAATACCAAAGTAATTAATACTTTAAACTCCCTTTGTATAGAGATGGATGCTCGGTATGACCTTCTTAAAAATGCTATGGTGCGCAATATAAAGGAATATAATACAAAGTTTAAAGCCAGGAAATTAAATCCTGAAAATGGACATCGATTTTTACCTTATATTGTATTGGTGGTTGATGAATTTGCAGACCTTATCATGACAGCGGGTAAGGAAGTAGAAACTCCTATCGCAAGACTAGCTCAATTAGCCCGAGCTATTGGGATACATTTAATCATAGCTACGCAGCGACCGTCTGTTAATGTAATTACCGGTATGATTAAAGCCAATTTCCCTGCAAGAATCGCATTTAGAGTTACCTCAAAAATAGATTCACGTACTATCTTAGATACTGGAGGTGCAGATCAATTGATTGGTAGAGGAGATATGTTGTATACTCAGGGGAATGATGTAATAAGGATTCAATGTGCTTTTGTCGATACCCCAGAGGTCGAAAGAATTACAGAGTATATAGGAAGCCAAAAAGCATACCCCGATGCTCACTTATTACCTGAGTATATAGGAGAAGAAAGTGGCACAAGTCTTGATATAGATAAAAGTGATCGAGATAAACTGTTTAAAGAAGCAGCAGAAGTAATTGTTACCGCACAACAAGGTTCTGCATCTTTATTGCAAAGAAAGTTAAAGTTAGGCTATAATCGAGCGGGTAGACTAATAGATCAATTAGAAGCTGCCGGTATAGTGGGTCCTTTTGAAGGAAGTAAAGCAAGACAGGTTTTGGTAACAGATTTGGTTGCGCTTCAACAATTGTTAGAACACGAATAATATTTAGTTTAGTAATTAAATAAGAAATACATAATATAATGATGAGAAAGCTACTACTTTTGATGTTTGTACTGGGTATAACGACGATACAGGCCCAAAGTGCTAAAAGCCTTTTGGATGAAGTTTCTAAAAAAGTAAAAAGCTATGACAATATAGTTTTGAACTTTAAATATTCTCTTAATAATCCAGCAGAGAATGTGTCTCAGGAGACCAGAGGTGATGTCACTTTGCAAGGGAATAAATACCTGCTTAGTATCATGGGTACTGAACGTATGTATGATGGAAAAAAAATATATGTTATTGTTCCTGAAGATGAAGAAATTAATATCTCGTCTCAGGATGAAGAAGATGATACCAGTATAACACCTTCTAAAATGTTAACTTTTTATGAAGAAGGATATTCTTATAAAATGGATGCGATACAGGATTTGAACGGTAGAAAAATCCAATTTATAAAATTAACTCCGATAGATTCAAAAAGTGATCTAAAAGAAATATTACTAGGCATCGATAATCAAACTAAGCATATTTATAAAATGATTCAGAAGCTGAATAATGGTACTAGTGTTACTTTTACTGTAAATAGTTTTAAAACAAATCAGCCAATTTCCAAAACACTTTTTGTATTTGATGAATCAAAATATGAAAATTATTATATAAATCGTTTAGACTAAAAATACCTTTAATAAGCATACCGGAACTTTTTACCGATATATAGTAAAAAAATAAAATTATAATTTCGTAAATCAATGGGTGTGAAATGATACGCTTTCTTTGATTTTTGGCTAACTTGTACAAAGAAGAATAATTTGGAAATACAGAACTTGTGAAAATTCTTGATAGATATATTTTAACTACTTTTTTGAAGACGTTTTTTCCACTCTTTGTAATTATAATGTTTATACTTTTACTGCAGACTATCTGGTTGTTTATATCAGAATTAGCAGGAAAGGACTTAGATTTTTCTGTAATCTTAAAGTTTTTGACCTTTGCCACTCCGCGATTAATCCCGATGGTGTTACCGCTTACTATTTTATTGACATCCATCATGATTTTTGGAAATTTTGCTGAGAATTATGAGTTTGCAGCAATGAAATCTTCAGGGATCTCGTTACAAAGAGCGATGCGAACATTATCTGTTTTTATTTTCTTTGTGGGTATAGGAGCTTTTCTTTTTTCGAACACAGTAATCCCATCTTCAGAAAAAAGATTTATTAATCTTAGGAAAAATATAGTTAAAGTAAAACCAGCAATGGTAATTGCTCCTAATCAGTTCAATGACTTAGGAGACATCAATATAAAAGTAGGAGAAAAGTATGGGAATAATGATGAGCTTTTAAAGGACATAATAATACATAAAAAAGCGGCGAGACCAGGTAATTTTACAGTGATAAGAGCTATCGATGGAGAATTAAAGGGCAGCATTAATTCTGATCTGGTTACGTTAGTTCTCAATGATGGTAATTATTATGAAGAAATTCAACAAAAATCTCCACAAAAAAGAAAGAAGCTACCATT
This sequence comes from uncultured Aquimarina sp., assembly GCA_947495425.1. Lineage (GTDB taxonomy): Bacteria > Bacteroidota > Bacteroidia > Flavobacteriales > Flavobacteriaceae > Aquimarina. The sequence goes on along the minus strand of CANLYR010000050.1, from coordinate 8,238 downwards.
TGCAAAGACGCACTTTAAGAAATATATACTCAATATAGATTTATCGTCTTTGGATAATGTAGATATGGATGCCCAACAATATCGCAAAGGATTTAATATGCTCAATGTAAACGAACTGAATGATGAGATAGACTCATTATCCGTGCAGGTTAATAATGATGTTACAGCTATAGTTAATGATGTAGAGAGAAGAAATGGACTCAAAGAAATAAATAAAAATATCAAAAAAGAAGCATTAGAAAGTGAACAATCAGACACCCTAGATGATCTTACATGTTATTTTGATACACAACAAAAACTACAAATCTATAAACTTGCGTACTCTAATGTTGATGGTATTATTAGAAAAATCAACACAACTCAAAGGAATCTTGTAAGTAAAAAACGAGGCCTCAATAAATATGAAATGTCATTACATAATAAATATGCTTTGGGAGTCTCTTGTATTTTGCTGTTTTTTGTGGGCGCCCCGCTAGGTGCAATAATTAGAAAAGGAGGATTAGGTTTGCCAATTGTTATCGGAGTAGTATTGTTTTTGACCTATCATTTTATAGGTATTTTTGCAAAAAATAGTGCAGAAGAAGGTGGTATACCACCGTTTATCGGATCTTGGCTTTCAACTTGTATTATATTTCCACTCAGCATATTTCTAACCCATAGAGCCACTACTGATCAGGGAATTTTTAGTATGGATACATTTATCCAGCCTATTAAGAATTTATTTACAAAACGATCATCTAAATCCAAAAAATAGATTTCTTTTTAAATATCTTTGCAAAAACTCATTTAAGTGTATAATTATGTCGCAGATTACCGAGCCTAAGAAAAATATTAAATTGAATACGATTCAAGACGCTATTGAAGATATTCGACAAGGAAAGGTGATCATTGTTGTTGATGATGAAGATCGCGAAAACGAAGGTGATTTTATCGCTGCTGCTGAAAAGGTAACTCCTGAGATGATTAATTTCATGGCCAAACACGGTAGGGGGTTGATTTGTGCTCCACTTACCGAAGATCGTTGTGATGAGCTCAATTTAGAAATGATGGTTCAAAATAATACTGTACTGCACGAAACCCAATTCACGGTATCTGTAGATCTTATTGGGCGAGGATGTACAACAGGGATTTCTGTACATGATCGTGCAAAAACCATAAGGGCGTTGGTTGAAGAAGACACAAAGCCTCATGATCTTGGGCGTCCTGGACATATTTTTCCATTAAAGGCAAAAAATGGGGGAGTATTAAGACGTACAGGGCATACAGAAGCAGCTGTAGACTTATCAAGATTAGCAGGATTAAAACCCGCAGGGATTTTGGTAGAGATTTTAAATGAAGATGGTACAATGGCACGTCTACCCGAATTAGCGGTTGTCGCCAAGAAATTTGATCTAAAATTAATATCAATTGAAGATTTAGTTGCTTATCGAATGCAACACGATTCACTTATCGAGAAGCAAGAAGATTTTGATGTAGCTACACGATTTGGGAATTTTAGATTAAGAGCCTATAAACAAACCACAAATAATCAGATTCATATTGCGTTAACATTGGGTACCTGGACACAAGATGAACCTGTGCTTACAAGAGTTAATTCAACATTGTTCAATAATGATATCCTTGGAACGTTGACTAACAATGCCGATAAACGATTAGATGCAATGTTTCAGCGTATTAATACCGAAGGAAAGGGAGCTATAATTTTTGTAAATCAAGAGCGTCAATCATTAAATCTTTTAGGGCGTCTGCAAGCATTAAAAGAAATTCAAAATGGTAAAGATGTGCTTAAAGCACCTAAAGTAGCTATGGATAGCAAAGACTTTGGAATTGGAGCACAAATCTTACATGATATAAGTCTTCATAAACTACGACTAGTATCTAATACTGTTCAACAAAAACGTGTTGGGATGATTGGGTATGGATTAGAAATTGTAGAATATGTAGCCTATTAATGCATAGTATTCCTTTCTAAAGAATACTCTGTATAGCCTCAACCATTTTTGATGCTCTAGTTGTTACTTCATCTTCTGTCCAACCTAATTTTATAAGACAAGATACAGTGCGACCCATCCATACATCACTAGTATCAAATGATGTATTATTTTTTTTCAAACCTATTTGTATTTCTGAAGAAAGGCTGCCCAAAGATTTTTGTTCTAATAGATGTTCCCATTTCTTATAATAATGCCAATTATTATCAAACCAATAAAAACATGCATCTACACCATGGCCTCCTAAAGCTTTATGAGCTTTTCGAGCTAAGTGCTCTGTAGGTAAAAAGATATTTAAAAAAGCATAACTTTCAACACCGTTTTCTGGTACCCTTCTAAAAGTAACTTCTGGTATCGATGTTAGTGCATTACGTAATATAGTATAGTTTTTTTTCTGAATCTCTATGGTATGATCTAGCTTTCTCAATTGAGCAATACCTACAGCCGCATGTAATTCTGAAAGTCTGTAGTTATATCCTAGGAACGGATGTGTCTCTGCACCGCGATCATTACCTACATGGTCATGCCCGTGATCCTGATATTTATGAGCTCGATCAGCAAATTCTTTAGAGTTGGTTATTAATCCTCCGCCTTCACCACAGGTAACAGTTTTTACAAAATCAAAAGAAAAACAACCTAAATCCCCATAGCTTCCCAAAGGTTTACCCTCGTAAGTTCCACCTATGGCCTGGCATGCATCTTCCAATAGAATAAGATGATGTTTGTCACAGATCGCTTTTAGTGCCTTGAGGTCTGCCATAGAGCCGCACATATGTACTGGCATTATAGCTTTAGTTTTAGGAGTTACAGCGTTTTCAACTGCTTCAGGTGCCAACGTTAGTGTATCATCTATATCACATAATACAGGTATAGCTCCTACAGAAAGTATAGCCTCAAAACTAGCTACAAAAGTAAACGTAGGCATGATTACCTCATCTCCTGAACCTATGCCCGCAGAAGCTAATGCAACAGTCAATGCAGCTGTACCACTCGATACGACTTGTGCATATTTGGTCTGCATTCGTTTTGCAAGGTCTCTTTCTAATTCTAAGGCTTTGTGATGACCGTTTCGCATAGGATCAAAACCATATCGCATTAGAACTCCATTGTCTAAAACATCTTGAACTTCTTTCTTTTCTTCTGCACCAAATAATTCAAATCCTGGCATAATTGTAGTGTTAAAATTAAATACTCTGATTGGCAAAAATACCGAAAAGAGTTTTGATTTTCTTGTTGCTGTTTTACATTTTTTTGAATATCACTTTATATATTTTATATAGTATTTTCAAAATACTCAAAAAAGGTTTATAGCGTAATAACAGTATCGTTAATAGATCGCCTTACTTTCTTAAATTCAGAAAACATATCATCTTCAGCTCGATATCCTATAGGTAATACCAATACCGATGAGAGATCGAATTCAGCGAGTTTAAGTATTTCATTGTACTTCTCAGGAATAAAACCTTCCATAGGGCAGGCATCTATTTCTTCAACAGCACATACCGTAAGTATATTTCCCATTGCTAAATACGCTTGTTTTATAGCCCAGTTAGACACTTCTTCAGAAGGTTTGCTTTTAAACGAATCAACAAGCTGCTTTTTAAAAGGACTCAATATTTCTTCAGGAGTATTTCTTATTTCTTTTACATTATCAAAATACTTTGTTATAAAATCTTCACCTACAGTATTTTCGATACAAAATATCAAAACATGAGAAGCATCTGCCACTTGTTGTTGATCCCAAGAATGCTTTGTTAGCTCTTTTTGAAGTTCTTTATCTTTTATTACCACTAATTTTAGGGGCTGTAATCCATAAGAAGTTGCAGTAAGATTAAACGCTTCTTTAAGAATATTTATTTTTTCTTGAGGTACTTCTTTTGTGGTATCAAATTTCTTTGTGGCATATCGCCATTGTAAACTTTCTATAATGTTCATTCAAAGTTTTTTTTATATACAACAAAGATACTACGATATGATTTACCTTTGGGATAGATTATTATAAGAAAAAACTATATCATAAGCGTATGGATACTATAGATGAATTGATTCAAAAATCAGAGACCAGAATTTTTAAGGCAGTATTTCCTAATACCACCAATCATTACGAAACTCTATTTGGTGGAACGGCTTTGCAATTAATGGATGAAGTGTCTTTTATATGCGCTACTCGGTTTAGTAGAAAAAAAGTGGTGACCATATCGTCTGATAAAGTTGATTTTGAAAAACCAATCCCTGAAGGCACGATTATAGAGCTTATTGCAAAAGTTTCTGAGGTGGGAAGAACAAGTTGTATCGTTAATGTTGAAATTTATAAAGAGGATATGTATAGCTATGATCGTGAACTAGCAGTCAAAGGATCATTTAAGTTTGTAGCGATTGGTAATGATAAAAAACCTATTCCTATAATAGATATAAAATAATATGTTGAGACGGTTAGAAAACTGAATACTATATATTTTAAAACTCAAATGGGTTTTTAAATTTATCTTGATTTTTTAAGCGGTAGCAATCTCATATTTGTATATAATAATGGCGATAATACCTTATACATTTTCTTGTGACAATTGTTTTATTTTTATTCTGAATGCTGCAAATAGTAAGGTCATGAATGGACTTAGCCAGTTAAAAATTGCAAAGAAAAAATAATCTACTACAGGTACGCCTAAGACACCACTTTGGTATGCGCCGCATGTATTCCAAGGAATCAGAACAGAGGTTACAGTTCCTGAATCTTCAAGAGTTCTGCTCAGGTTTTCTGGTGCAAGTCCTTTATCTCTAAAAGCTTTGGCATACATTCTTCCTGGAACTACTATTGCCAGATATTGATCAGAAGCAGTAACATTTAGAGCAAGGCAACTAACAACAGTACTGGCAAAAAGTCCAAATACAGAATCAAACAGGTGTAATAATGATTTGCTTATTCTAGCTAAAGCGCCTATCGCATCCATAACTCCGCCAAAAACCATAGCACAAACAATTAACCAAATGGTACCTAACATTCCAGACATTCCACCGGCAGAAAATAAATCATTAAGTTCTGCATTTGTCGTTTCTACGGCCGTATCTACAGTCATTGCCTTCATTACACCCATATATGCAGCATTAAAGGTGAGTTCAGTACTTCCTGCTATTTTCATAACAATATCAGGCTGCGCAATAATTGCCGCAACGGCACCTAGTAATGTTCCCGATAATAGAGCAATTAATGGAGGTGTTTTTTTAATAATTAAGCCTATAACGAGTGCTGGAACAACAAATAACCAGGGTGTAATAGTAAATGCACCTCTAATTGCTTCTAATTGTTCACTAATTTGTGGAGTTCCCGAAGTATCAATAGCAAAGCCAATAATAATAAATACAATTAATGTTATGACAATGGTAGGAACGGTTGTGTATGTCATGTATTTTATATGCGAAAATAACTCACCTCCAGCCATAGCTGGAGCAAGATTTGTCGTATCAGATAGCGGAGACATCTTATCTCCAAAATAAGCTCCGGATAACACGGCTCCAGCCGTCATTCCAAGAGAAATTCCTAACGTGTCACCGATTCCTATAAGCGCAATACCTACGGTTGCAGAGGTAGTCCATGAACTACCTGTCGCAATGGATATAATAGCACAAATAATCACACATGCCGCAAGAAAAATAGTTGGATTCAGGATTTGTAATCCATAATAAATCATAGTGGGTATAATACCACTGATTAACCAGGTTCCTGCTAGTGATCCTACCATCAATAATATAAGAAGTGCTCCTGTGGTTGATTTTACATTCTTGGCAACCTCTTCCATCATTTGTTTGTAAGAAACTTTGTTGTAGAATCCTACTATAGCAGCAACGGCGGCACCAAGAAGTAAAATAAACTGATTACTTCCGCTTAGCGCATCATCCCCAAACAAATACACATTGTAGAATAACATACCAACCAATATTAATACTGGTAATAAGGCTTCCCAAATATTTAGTTCCTTGTTTTCAATATTTTCTTCGTTTTGGGGATCAGTAGGCATGATGTTTTGACTTTCCATGTATTGTATTCAGAATTTTATAGCTGTAATGTTACGATTTTAATAAAATCTATGCAACGTCTGGAAAGAGTTTAATTCTTCTGTAAAAGGCAATGAATACCTTTATATAGTTTTTGTTGAATGTAATTTATTTTTATCGATTTTTTTTGTTTTTCGTCGATTATTTAATGTTTTACATTTTGAGAGTTTACCGAAAAAACACTCCTGTATTCTATCTTTGAAGTGTTATTGAAAAAGAAAAATGTATTGATTTGATTGTTTGATTGTTTTTTTGACCAAGTTTTGTTTATCGACAAAAGTAATTTCAGCCCAAAATTATGTCATCCCTAAACGTTAAAGCCTCGGATTCCCGAGGCTTTTTGTATTGCTGTACTCTATTGTAGATTTAGAAAATTGTACTACATATATATGCTTATATATAATGACTTACTCTTTTATTTTAAGAACTAGTAGACTTAAAAGTTATATTGTAGTCTATAATTATACTAAACATGTCATGCTTTTATTTAAATATTGCACTTAATCGATTTTTTATGTTTTTTAACGATAAAATGTATTTTGATTGCCTTGCGTTTTTAAATGCTGGGGATCTTATGTCTTACATTTGAAGTGTTAAAAAGAAGTAAGAGAAAAATTGGAATTGTTTTTAAACTTTTTTTGTCCCTACAATATAATTTTATTAAATTATATTCACCCCAAAACCTACTAAGCCTCGGATTTCCGAGGCTTTTTTTGTTATATGAGTTCTTTAGCTTATAGCTATAACATGTGTTTTCTACTTTAACGGATCTTTAAAAGTTCGAGTAACTTCATTGTGTGGTTTCATTTTTTATGCTGAAATTAGTCAAAAACTAAAGTAATGCAGACTAATTTATATAAGTGCTTTGAGTTATTCTTTTTATTTGTTTTATTGCCTTTAAGTTTTTTGTTTACATATACATTCATCCTCAAAATTGTTTTAACCGTCTTGGGATTTGTTTATATATTGATTATACTCAAAAGAAGAGGTTTTTTGAAGCTACGGCTTCCAAATAAAAAGCTATGGAAACCTTTTTTGAAAGAAACTGTTATAAAACTTGCTATTATTACCATAGTAACTGGGCTGTATGTGTTTTATATAGCACCAGATAAATTGTTTTCGGTTTTAATACAGAAACCACAGTTATGGGTTGTGATCTTGTTTATTTATACTTTTATATCAGTTTTACCACAAGAAATTGTGTATAGAACATTTTTTTATGAGCGTTATGAAGGGTTGATTAAAAATAAATGGTTATTTGTTTTTATAAATGCAATCCTATTTTCTATGGCACATCTTTTTCTAAAAAGCTTTTTAGTGCAATTGCTTACTTTTTTTGGAGGGTTATTATTTGCATATACTTATCAAAAAACAAGGTCAACTACGTTGGTATCTGTTGAGCATGCTATTTACGGCAATTGGTTATTTACCGTAGGATTGGGGGAGATGCTAGCATTTCCTGGAGTTGATTAATGATTTAAAAACTTTATGAGTTGTTGAACTGCTTTACCACGGTGCCCAATTTTATTTTTTTCTGATAGAGGAAGTTCAGCAAATGTATTAGAATATCCGTAGGGTAAAAAAATAGGGTCGTAACCAAAACCACTACTCCCTTTTTTTTCTTTAGTTATGGCACCTTTACAGACTCCAGTAAAAGTTTGTAATTTATGATTGATTATCAATGCAATTACAGTTTTAAATTGTGCATCGCGATGTTCAACTTCTGATAATTCGTTTAAAAGTTTATTCATGTTGGCATCAGCATTTTTTTCTTTTCCTGCATATCGAGCCGAGTAGACACCTGGTGCTCCATCTAGCGATTCAACTTCTAGTCCGGTATCATCTGCAAAGCAATCATAACCATAATGCTCTTTTATATAGTTAGCTTTTTGTATGGCATTACCTTCTATTGTAGGCGAAGTTTCGGGAATATCTTCCTTGCATCCAATATCTGTAAGGCTCAATAACTTTATTGTTGAAGGCAATAATGCCCGAACTTCTTTTAGCTTGTTAGGATTATTGGTTGCGAATACAAGTTTCATGGATAAATAATATAGGTACAATATAATTTTGTTGTAAATATAGAATAATGGAAATTCTAAATCTGCATTTATATTTAGAATAACCCGTTGTGCATTTAGAAAAAGTTGTGCAAACTGCTAAAAGGCAGTAAATTGTAGTTACCACACAACAATTT
>CANLYR010000049.1 GCA_947495425.1 uncultured Aquimarina sp. | reverse complement strand
TGAAAATATTCATACTATAATTTTAATCTAAAATAAGACTTTTTTATCAATTATGGATAATTACGGATATTCAAAAAGATTTTTCTGCTTTAACGAATAAAATGCTTCAATCGTTAGAAACTTCGCATACATATTATATGCTGCCTAATGATGTTGAGTATTATTACCTTAGTGATGTTTTTTCTTCATTGCCAAACATTAAGAAGTTGTTTCCAGATAATACTATAGAATACCCAACTGTTGGTATTACTACAGAAAAAATAGAGGGTAAAGATTTTATTACATGTGTACTAGCTGGTAGTAATGCTCAAAAAGCAGGTTTATTAAAAGGAGATGAAGTTGTTGCAGTAAATGATAAACCTTATCATGCAATACATTCACTTAAAGGGGATATTGGCAAAAAAGTAGTTTTTTCAATAAAAAGGACCAGGCATAGTGACATTCAAAAGATAAGTGTAATTCCTGAAATGTTGATTCCTAGCCAACAGTTTATAGAAGCAGAAAAAGCTAGTGTTAAAACAATTAAATACCAACAAAACCAAATAGGTTATATACATATCTTTTCATATGCTGGTCAACAATATCATGATATCCTCACACAAGCTATTTCTACAGGAAAATTAAAAAATACAGATGCTTTAATTATCGATTTACGATATGGATTAGGAGGAGCCAACCCTTCTTACTTAAATATTTTTAACCCCAATATTCCCAAACTAGTTTCTAAAGATAATAACGGAAATATATATCATTATGATCCCCAGTGGAGAAAGCCAACAGTATTCCTTGTTAATAAAGCTACTAGAAGTGGTAAAGAAATTTTAGCACATAGCGCTAAAAAGTTTAAACTAGCTACTGTGATTGGTGAATCTACAGCTGGCGCTGTGATTGGAGGAAGCTTACAAACACTATCCAATGGAGATTTGCTTTATATTGCTAGTAGAAGTGTTAAAATTGATGGACTTACATTAGAAGGTATAGGTGTTAAACCAGATATTGAAGTTTTAATGGATATTCGCTATTGTAAAGGCAAAGATGACCAATTAGAAAAAGCTATCGAATACCTAGGGAATCAACTCTGATTATTTTCAAAACAATAGTATTACAGTATAGATTTATATTATTTTTTCTCAATCCTTCCTTTATACAGGAATTAAGCACTCCTTAAAATATTAAGCCAAAAATAATTTTCTTGAAAATGTTATAAAAATGTTAAATATTTGTTCTATTTTTAACATTTACTCTTACAAATAAATGGTTAAAATATCATTCTTATGTAAGAGAAGAGATGATTTTTTTTAAGTAATAAATAACCAATCAAGAAAGTTAAGGGAAAATATTCTATCGGGTTGGGTAAAATAATTTCATGAATTTAAAGGAGTACTCATTACTCATATTTTTTCTCGGAATACAGGCATACGGACAATCACCAGTAATTAATAAAAATTCATCTGTCTTTGTAATTCCTGAATTTTTATTTGGCAAAACTATGGAAGCCAATACTGGTTTCCCGAATACTAAAGTACAGAAGTCACTTTTTGTAAGCATAGGAAGCTATAATAGTATTGTTGATCAACAATGGGCTATTGGGTTAAGTCGCCCGAAAACCGGTATTTCTCTAGGGATCACTGATTTTGGGAATACAGAAAAAGTTGGTTTTGCATATACAATAATGCCTTTTGTAGAAGTAGGATTATTTCGGAAAAAATCAAATCGATGGAATCTGAATGTCGGAATGGGAGCATCTTACATAGACACAAAGTATAATCCAGATCTAAATCCTCTTAATCTAGCCGTTACAACTGATATCAATTGGGCGTTTAGATCATTTTTTTATTATGATGTGTTACAAAGAAAGTCAATGAACTGGCGTCTGGGCGTTGGATATGCTCATTTTTCAAATGGTCACACAAGATTGCCTAATCAAGGACTCAATTCATTTTTGGTTAGCCTATCTTCAAGTATAGGTACAGAGAATCCTGGTTTAGAAAATGATAAGGTAGATAGAAAACAGAATAGGATTAAATCGTCTGAAACATATATTTCTCTAAGGGGTGGAGTAGGTCAAAATGTACTTTCTCGTGTGTTTAACGATAAAAAGGAAGTATATTCTGCAGCATTTTCTGCAGGAAAGATTATTAATAAAACATTCAAGTTTGGTGGAGGGTTTTATTACCGGTTTTATGAGCATTATTATGATCATATAAATGAAAACGGACAGCTTATCAGTGAGCAAGTACCTGAATACAGAGAGCACCCATATCGTAACGCTACTAATTTTGGTGTTTTTGGAAGTGCAGAGCTATTTATCGGTCACGTTGGGATTGAATTTGATCTTGGGATTAATATGTATAAACCTTTTTATAAAATAGATTGGCAACTAAGTCAAGGGTATTTTTTTGAGGGTCGGTATGCTAATTTGGGAGAGCTAACTTCATATTATAAGATAAAACGTACGGTATCAAGCAGGTTAGGAATAAAATATTATCTATTTAATACCTACACATCACGTAAGAATAATTTCTTTTTGGGAGCACATATTAATGCCAATTTGGGACAGGCAGATTTTTCTGAACTTAGTCTAGGATATGTATATCGTTTTAATTCGAAGGAAAGAAAGGCGAGAAGGTTATAAATCATTATTTGTTTCCCTAAATAATCCAGGCTCAGGAAGACACAGCGAGATTTTAATGTTCTGATGCTTGTTTCGAAATCTTCAGTTTTTTTTAGAATACCTTTGAGCTATTCCAGAAGGTGTTTATTTTAAAGTTTTTTACTTATTTCTAGTAATTGTCTGGCAGCACCAAAAGGTGTGATTTTATGTTGTTGTACAGCTTCGATTTGTGATGTTAATGCTGCCTTTACTTCAGGGTGATTATAGAAAGAATTTTTCAGTTGTTCTTCGATAGTTTGCAGTAACCAAAATTTATTTTGTTGCATCCTATTTTGTTCAAAAAAACCATTTTTTGCAGTTTTATCCTGGTATTTTAGGATCAACTCCCAGATATCTTCAATACCATTTTCTTCTAGGGCACTACATGTCATTACTTCGGGTGACCAATTACTTTGGGCTGGTGGATATAAGTGTAATGCTTTTCTAAATTGATTTTTTGCTTGTACAGCCTGCTTTTGATTATCACCATCTGCCTTATTAATAACGATCGCATCAGCCATTTCTATAATTCCACGTTTGATTCCTTGCAATTCATCTCCTGCTCCGGCTAGTTTTAACAATAGAAAGAAATCTACCATGCTATGTACTGCAGTTTCACTTTGTCCTACACCTACGGTTTCAATAATTATAATATCATACCCTGCTGCTTCACAAAGAATAACAGATTCTCTGGTTTTTTGGGCAACACCTCCTAAAGAACTTCCTGAAGGGGAAGGACGTATAAAAGCTTGAGATGATCGTACTAAGGATTCCATTCTTGTTTTATCTCCTAAAATACTACCATGCGAAATCGTACTACTTGGATCTACAGCTAAAACAGCTACTTTTTTTCCCTTTTGAATCAGTAAACTCCCCATGGCTTCAATAAATGTACTTTTCCCTACTCCGGGAACTCCTGTTATTCCTATTCTAATTGATTTGTTGGCATATGGTAAACATTTTTCGACGAGCTGTTGTGCTTTTACAAGATGTTGTTGTTGGGTGCTTTCAACTAAAGTGATTCCTTTACTCAAAGCCGTAGTATTTTTATTAATTATTGCTTCGAATATTGCAGCTACAGATACTTGCTTTTGCTGTAAGTTTTTAAACCTATCAATAGCTTGATTAGTAGTGCTAGATGGTACTTTTGATAGCGGGTTATTATGTTTAATATTATCTTTAGACACAGAATAGCTTTATAACAAAGTTATACATTCCTTTTTAGAAATTCATTAGGGTTAGGGCAATACAATAGGTTATTTCACTTTAATAGGAACTGCAATCGCTGTTCTGTCCCAAGCTAAATATAATATCGTGAAATCATTAGCATTTTCAAAATATATAGAGAATTGCTCTACTATATTTAATAAAGGTTGTGTTGGTACTTCTACTGTAAGCACATCAAATTCTATTTCTCTAGTTGGGGTACCATCCATATGAACTCCCCAGCTATAAGCCTTGCTATTAAAAATAACTTTCCAGGATTCTGGGTTTGGTATAGTCCATAATGTATATGTTCCTGCTTCTAATGTTGTCCCGTCAACGCTAATATCCTTATCAGAGGTAAAGGTTGTAGCCTCATTTGCTCCGGTTCTCCATACTTCTCCGTATGGAACCAAATCTCCAAAAATCACTCTATTATTTTTATAGGGCTGATTGTAATATACGGTAAAAGTGGCATCTTTGACCGTATGAGTAATGGTCTGTTCTGGGCTATGTTTTTTTGTGTTTTGTTTTACAAAATAGATACCTGAAAATACGATGATCACAAGTCCTAATACAATAATTACTACTATTTTTAATAGCTTTGACATAATACACATTTTGATAGTTAAAGATAGTTTTTAGCGATCAAAATGTGTTAGTTATTCTAAAAATAAAAAAATAAGTTACTTGGTTAGACGAGTAATGTTCATTACATGTACTGCACAAGTATTTCTAATAGCAGTTAAAATATCGTGAAAGGGTTTAGGAAAATATGTATTCTCGATTAGACCGTCGATATGATTTATCAAAATATCTGTACAATCTATATTTTTTTCTAAAAGATGTAGAACCCCTTCCATATCTTCATCCTTAGGTGAATCGTAATTTTTTTTTACGCTATACATGGTTACTACTTGGTTATTGATTAATAAAACTATGTACAGTAGTGTCTTAAGTATTGGTAAGCTTACTATAGAGATAGTTAATATTATATTAATTATTTGATATTCAGCAAGTTGTTGGCTTAAAAGAAAATTTATGTATAATTTTGCAACAAGGGAACTACAATTTCGTCTATATAAATGAGTAAAGATTAGTACTGATTTAGGTAAGAATCACTAACCAAAAGTAAAAGAAGTTTGTTACAAAGCGAGCTAATAGAGCAATGTAGAGCTAACGATCGAAGGGCTCAAATGAAGCTTTATAATAAATACTGTGATGGTATGTATTATGTGGCATTACGATTTCTCAAAGATCCCTTTGAGGCAGAAGAAGCTATGCAAGAATCTTTCATCAAAGCTTTTACAAGATTGCATCAATTTACTGGAGATGTAACTTTTGGAGCTTGGCTTAAGCGCATTGTAATTAACAAAAGTATAGACATGCTAAAGGCCAAAAAAATGAATATGGTTGCGATTAACGAACAGGTCATGACTACAGTAGAAGAACAGAACGATTGGTCGGTTTCTGACTCTGTGACAGTAGACGAGGTTAAAAAGGCAATTGAGAAGTTGCCAGAGAAATATAAATACGCGGTCATGTTATTCTTGATAGAAGGGTATGATCATAATGAAATAAGTGAAATATTGGACATTACTCCAGTAGCATCAAGAACACTGGTGCATCGAGGTAAAAAACAGCTTCAGGATCAACTTAAATACTTAAGAGATGGCACAAGATATTAGAGAGCTATTAAAGCAGGATAGACAGCTTCCTTCTGAGCGAATACATGAAGGACATCGACGACGATTTATGGATAGATTGGAACAAGACCTTCCTACAAAGTCCAAAAAGTATGGTTATTTCTTGCTTAAGATCGCAGCGAGTGTAATTGTGATTTTTTCAGTTTCTTTTATGACTTTTAATCAGTTTCAATCGGGCGACTCCATAGCTACAGATATTGTTGATAATACAGAGGTAAAGAATGCTACTGTGCTAATTGATAAGCAATCTTCTCCATTAGCAGAGATATCTCCAGAGTATGAAAAAGTAGAAAATAGCATACTTACCAGTATAAAATTTCAATTATCTCAGATTACAGTAACTGATACCAATAGAGAATTGGTAGAAAGTTTTATGATGCGATTAGGAGATCTGGATAAAGAATATCAACGACTCAATACAGAACTTATGGAGGTTGGACCAAACCAACAAAGTGTTGAAGCGATGATAGAAAATTTAAAATTAAGGCTTAGTCTTTTAAGTAGATTAAATGATAAATTAAAAGAATTAGAAAAAATTGCGAATGAAAATTACGATGAGATACAAGCTTAATATTGTTACATCATGTATGCTATGTTGTGCTGGAGTATTTGCGCAGGACAGGCAAAATAAGTTAAAGGAAAGACTTACTGTAGATGCAGATGTAACTGTTAACCTAAACACTAGCCATACTAATGTTATTTTTGAAACATGGAATAAAAATACTGTTGCAGTAGAAGCCTTTTTAGAAAGTAATGATCTTACTGATGATAATAGTAAGCGAATTCTTGATAGTTGGAAAATAAACGTATCTGGTAATAATCGTGATGTAATCATCAATTCTGCTGCGGGAAATCTGTGGACTAGAAGCGTAACAGCTACCAACATAAGAATGACCAAAGAGGAGTTGAGAATGTTGAGTCCTGCTATTACAGATATGCTTGGCCCAATAATGGAAAATATTGCAAATAATCCTATGCCTAACACGCTATCTGATGATTATGAAAATGTAAGCATGAAAACAAGAAAGAATACGGCAGAAGAAGATAAGTATATCCAACAGTGGGAAAATCAGATACGTGAAAAATTCAGTGACGATATAGATCAAAAAAAGCAAGTATGGGCCAAACAGTTTGAAGGTACCCCAAATAGTGTGTCAGGTCATACAGGTACTCATAAACAAACGTGGGAGCAACACTACGGTAAGCAGATGAAAGCTTGGGCAAACCAATTAGCAAAAGATATAGGAAATCAACAAAAAGGCACAGCCAATGTTACTGTATATCAATATAGCACTAATAAGATAAGCAGTAACGGAACAAGTAAAATCATCAAAATAAGCATGCCGGTTGGAGCTAAATTAAAACTTAATATTCGTCATGGAGACGTGCAATTGGCCGAGCGATCCAAAAATATTAAAGCATCTTTATCACACACTAAACTTTCTGCCAATATTATCGATGGTGCTCAAACATATATTAAAGCTTCTTATTCTCCTGTTTTTGTTCGACAATGGAATAATGGTAGACTTGTTATCAATTATGTAAAAAATTGTAGAATACAAAAAGCAAAGAATCTATTGGTTAATGCTGATTCTAGTAATGTTTATATCCAGGAATTAGAAGAAAATGGAGCAATCTCAGGCAGTTTTGGTGTGATTACAATAGAAAACTTAGGAGCATCTTTTTCTACTTTGGATCTAGCAGTTCAAAACAGTGATTTCAAATTAAAATTACCTAAGACGGCATTTAATTTATCATATAGCGGGGCACATAGTTTAATCTCTTTACCTAAAACTTTAGAAATTAGTTCAAGAAAGAATTTTGGGAATGTATTCATTAATGGGTTTCAACATACACGCAGCACTGATAAAATGATTACAATCAACGCTAAATATAGTGAGGTTGTTTTAAGTAATAAATAATTAATTTTTTAAGTAGTAATATAGATGTTGTTTACAACAAAGCGCTGTCAGGTAATGATGATAGCGCTTTTTTTGGTTATAAAGATGTTTTTTCTGACACTACTAAGTATTCACACTCTTTAATCTAAATAATGCTCCGATGGCTATGCCTCAGGTTTTCCGATTTACCTCTCCTTTGGGGAGGTCAGAACTGCCATTTTTGGCAGTTCTGGGTGAGGTAAAATATAAAATTTCGGTTTTTGATGCTGTCAGACCAAAATGAAACTGGCGCAATACCTCTATAGCCCTAACTCGAGGATAGTCAGTTTCAAGAAATTTTTTATTTCCGTGACACTCATTTATTAATGTTTTATAGCGTAATTTTCTTTAAAATATTTTGATTTTCCCTAAGATAAGCAACTTTATATTGAATAAGTTTCAAAATTTTTCTCTTATATATGAAAATATATTTAAGAAACTTATAGTAATTTAAAAATCATAACTATCTTTATTGCAACTATGTTGCTAACTCAACTGGCACAAAACTCAACACGCTTTTTGATCATTCTTATTTTATTGGTTTCTTCCAATGTATACTGTTTTCAGGATGAAATTGACTTGGAAAATGAGGATAAGGATATCTATTACCTTTTATTTCCTAATGAGACATCTCAAGCAAAACTGGAGAAAAGAAATACAGATTCTATACTATTATTAAAAAAACGGGCATTTTATCAGGCTAAAACTGATGAGGCAGAATTAGCTTGCCATTATATAGAACAGTATATAAAAACTAGTCTGGATATTTCATTTATTGAGCATCATTATTTTGATTCGATTAGTGATTCAATATTCTATAGTCAATTAATAGATAAGTACGTAAATAAATTAGATATATGGTCATTATTTTGTTTGTTTGTGGGTTGTGTGGGTGTTTTTATATCGATAATCTTAAATTTCAAAAAACACACAGATAAGATTGCTAATCTCTTAATTAGTGTTTTTGTTTTTCAACATGCAATTTTTATAATTCATATTGGTTTATTACTCACAAATTATGAATTTAGCCTTCCGCATTCCTTATATATGTCAACTTGGTCCTCGTTTCTGTATGGTCCACTTATTTATTTTTATTTCAAAAGAACAAGATTGAACTATAAGTTTAAGTTTTTAGATATCATACATTTACTTCCTACACTATTGCTTCTAATTGTATTAATTCCAATATACAGTGTGTCCGAAGAAGAAAAGTTAAGAATTATACTAGCTAATGAGCGCCCTTACATTGCTGTAATTTCAGGCTCAAAGCTCCTTCTATTACTTATATATATGATTTTAGTTATAAGAATGTACGTAAAATCTAATAGAAAGAATACACTCAAATCTAAAATAGAATATGACTGGCAGCGTAATGTTTTGGTTTTATGTTCGATATATATAATTTCCTATGCAATCTATGGTGTTTTAAGAGTACTATATATAATTGATGGTTTCCCTTTTTATTTACAAATTACATCAATATCGCTATTGATCTTGTATATAAGTTGTACCGCATTTGTTTATCCTGGAGTATTTGGAGGAGTGAAAACAATTACTAATGGGCTAAAAAGCGAATTAAATAAATATAAAAAATCAGCCCTTACTCAAGGCTTATCATTAGAACTAAAAATGAAATTACTTTACTTATTAGATAAAGAAAAAATTTACAGGCAAAATGATATGAATCTTCAAAAACTCTCAGAACTTTTAGGAACTACAAGGAATAATACTTCCCAAATAGTTAATGAACATTTTAAACTAAATTTTTTTGAGTTGATTAACAAATATAGGATTCAAGAAGCTATGCGAATTTTAGAAAAAGAGAAGTTTAATAATGTTAGTATTATAAATGTTGCCTACGAAGTAGGGTTTAATAATAAAGTGACTTTCAATAAATCTTTCAAAAAACACAATCAAATTACTCCATCAGAATATGTAAAGTCAATAACGATCTAGACCTCTGTTTCGGGTTTTAGATTAGTAATTATCAGGTAAATTTATGTAGGGTTTACCCATGCACTGGACTGCTATTTTTTTCTTTAGAAAATAATTATAAAAGGGAAGTAGAATTTGTTATTATTCTGTATTTATAATTTTATTCAAGTCTTAGATAGCATGTTGAATTAGCCATCCAAGTATTCTTACTTTCCTTTTGTAGTTATGTTAAGTATTTAAACATAATTCTTAAAATTTTAATCATTAGCATATGAGAGTACAAAAACACAAATTGTTATGGCTTGTTTTTTTTATAACGAGTTTTGCTTATACACAACAAAAAGATATATCGGGAACAATCACAGACAGTAATGGGTTACCACTTCCTGGGGTAAATGTTTTAGTCAAAAATACAGACAAAGGCACACAATCAAATTTTGACGGAGTATACACGATAAAAGTGAATAGAGGAGCAGTTCTTTTATTTAGTTATGTTGGCTTTGAGCAAAAGAAAATAGTAGTAGGAGATAATAATGTCATAGATGCGCAACTAATTCCTAGTGCATCAGAGCTAGAAGAAGTTATTATTACTGGACAAGGATCTGGAATTGCAAAGAGAAAATTATCTACAACCGTAGATGTACTTACCGCTGATGAGATTGATAAATTACCGTCGAATCAAATTGATCAATTATTACAATCGACTACGCCAAGTGCACAAATTAGATTAAGTTCTGGTCAGCCTGGTACCGCAGCGATAATTAGAACCAGAGGAGCGATATCTGCTTCAACGTCTGCGACCCCTATTGTAATAGTTGATGGAGTACGAGTAGATAATTTAAATTCTAATGCTCAATTAGGTATTGTTACAGGTGGTGCTAATGTTTCTGCTTTAGCAGATATTCCTACAGAATCCATAGAAAAAATTGAATATATAAAAGGAGGAGCGGCCACAACCCTATATGGTGCTGATGCCGCCAATGGTGTTATTCAGATCATTACTAAGAAAGGTACTAAAGGGAAATCCTCAATATTTTATGAGTCTAGGATAGGTGTTATAAAAGCAACGAATGATTTTTTGAAGTACAAAAGAACCGGTGAAGTTTTTTTTGAACCTGGACTTTCACTAGAACATAAGATAGGTATAAATGGCGGAGGAGAGAAAGTAACCTATAATTTTGCAGGTAGTGTCTATTCTGATGATTCTTATAATGATATTAACAAGCAGGTGAGAAGAAGCTTATCATTTGGTCTTAATGCTAACGTTACTGATAAGCTAAGATATCAAGGTTCTTTTTCTTATGTAGGTGCAGAAACTAATTTGGATTTTAACGCAAATAGTGGTAATGCTAGGTTTTCCGATTTCGAAGGAGGAGATTTGGGTGATCTTGATGAGATTACAGATGAAGATTTTGGGCCTATTCGAGAGAATTATCTTTTAAGAGGTGCCTTAACACGTAATGAATCAACCGTAAATCGCTTTACCAATTCAAACAAATTTATATATGATATACTGAATAACCTACAAGTGAATACTACTATTGGTGTAGATTACAGAACGGTGGTTCAAAATCAAGCTGTATCAAATGCATTACAAATCTCAAGAGGAGCTTTTCCTGAAGGAACTTCGGATAGAGGTTCTCTAACAAGAGCTTTGAGGAATAACTTTGTTGTTACAGGTGATCTAAACTTTACTTATAAAGCCGAGCTGAACAATTTCTCGTTTGTTAGTATTTTAGGAGGGCAGTTTTTTAGAAATACTGATCGACAGAATAGAATTGAAGGATCGGGAGGCTTAGATGGTACTTCGCGCATAGGATTTTTTCCTACTATAGTTGCTAGAGATTTTGTGTTAGAAAATGCCAATTATGGTTTATACTTTTTAGAAAACATAGGTATATTTGATGTTGCTTTCATAGAATTAGGTGGTAGACTAGATGAAAACACATCTGCAGGAGTTGATACAGATCCATTATTTCTTCCTAAAGCAGGGATTACCTATAATATTTCGGATCACGATTTCTATAGAGAAGGTGGTCTAAGTACTATTGTTTCAAGTATAAAATTAAGAGCAAATTACGGTGAAGCGACAAATTTTGCGCAACCTTTTTCTCAAGTAGAGACATTTGTTCCAAACGTTTTTCTAGGAGGTTTAGCAGTACGTTTTGATCAACCAGGCAACCCTGACTTAATTTCTGAAAGAGTTAAAACTGTAGAATTTGGTTTGGATTTAGGTTTTTTCAACAATAGGATTAATTTAAGTGGTACACATTACGACGGGACGACAGAAGATGCTCTATTCGTTCCCAATGCCTTACCATCATCTGGCCTTAGGACTCAAGTAACAAATCTTGGAGAAATATCTAATAGTGGATGGGAATTTGCTTTCAATGCCGATATTATACAAACTGAGAATCATTTATTAAGTGTTAATTTTTCTTACAACAATAATGATAATATTGTTGAAGATAGTGGAGGCTCACCAGCTTTTGTAGTAGGAGGGTTTAATGTGATTGGTTCTGTCATAGAAGAAGGACAAAGTTTAGGTTACTTAAGAGGAACTTCTGCCACCCGAGCAGAAGATGGTACTTTTACATTCACACCCAACGATGTTTTAGGGGATACTTTTGCGCCTAATTTTGGATCATTTGGGTTTAATTATACGTATAAAAACTTCAACTTTTATATGACTGGGGATTATCAATTCGGAGGAAGTTATACAGATTTGAATTTTTTACTAAGACATCTAAATGGAGTTGATAATACAGGTATACCAGAGGATCTAGTTGGTACAACGAGTCCCTTTAATTATGTTAATTTCTTTGTTTTTGATAATGACTTTGTGAAAATAAGAAATATAGGAGCTTCATACTCCTTTGGTGACAAAATAAAGCCTTTTTCTAATATAGTTCTTGGGTTTACGGCTACAAATCCATTTAATTGGACTTCAGGAATTGCAGATCCAGAGATAACAGGTTCTGGGATTGCTGCTCAAAATGGTTTTGCTAGTGGAGGATTTGCTTATGGAACTGAATCTGCTCCAAGAATATTTTTGACCTCACTGAAGTTTCAGTTTTAATTAACTTAAAATATAAAGAACACGATGAAAAAGCTATTAATTATATTATTATCGATTACTTTATTGGTCAACTGTACAGATGATCTTAGAGATGCAACAGATTTTACTTCTATAGAAAATCCTAACTTGTTAGAACCTTTATTTTTGGGACAACCTAATTCATCTAGCGTTTGGTTAGAGGGTATGGACAGGCAAATGTCTCTTTTCCTTAACGAAATACTAATTTTAGCAGAATTAGGATCGGACAATTATGAGAATACGCAAACTTTCTATAGTCAATTTTTAGATAATTTGGAAATTAGAATAGATGATCCTGACATAAGAGATACACAGAACGACCTTGCCCGGTTAAGAGAGATGGCAGATTATGGGTTAGAAGAGGTTGGCCCCCAAGATCCACTATTTAATGAAGATACTGAAGCTGAGTATAATTTTTTTAAAGGAATGTCCAACCTTTATGCTGGGATGTATTTTTCAAGATTGCCCGAAGAGCCAGGAGCAGTTCCCTTAACAGCTGAAGAAAACTATGCGAGTGCTATTAGTTCTTTTACAACAGCTATAGGTTTAAATAACAAGCCTGAGTATTATTTGGCAAGAGCAAGAGCTTATTATTACTTAGGGCGAAAAGCAGAAGCCGTAGCAGATGCACAAATGGTGATCGCATTAGATAGTGATTTGCTTCGATTTGCACGATTTGATGAAACTGATACTACCGCACAGCCCGCAGTTAATATTTTTGAAAATGCCTTGTACGAAAGAGCTATTTTTGATGACTTACAGCCTTTACCAACATTAGATTTTCTTGATCCTAAATATTCTTTTGTTTCTCCAGAAGAAGACGCTCCGATTTATTATCTAAAAGCAGAAGAGGCTTATTTGATATTGGCTGAAGCTAATTTATCAGATGGAAATGATTTAACGGCACAACAAAATATGACCGACTTATTATCATTAATTGATACAAGAGAAGTTAGAAGTATTGACGATACTATAGAAGGAAGAACTCAAAGAGCACCTGGTTCCAGACCTGATAGTACACATGTAGTTGTAAATGGTAGATCTGATTTAGTTCTCTATCGTGGAACCACAGTTGTAATTGAAGATGATGGATCGGAAAAAGTTGTTCCCGTGATTATAGATATACCTTCAATATCAGGAACTTCATTAACTCAAACAGAAATTGATGGCATAAGTAATGATGACGCTGCACTAGAGCTTCTTTACAGAACAAGGCAGGAGGTCTTTATGGCTGAAGGTATTCGTTTTGCAGACATGGGCGTAAAGCTGGTTATGGATCTTAATGAAATTTTATTAAATGATAATGTTGCAGAAGGAGATCCAGGCACAGTTGCAATCATACCGCCTTTTATAAACGCAGTAAAAAATGATTTAGATGGATTTACATATGATGCTGAGGCAGGAATTACAACTACTACTATTGATTTAAACGCAATTTTGGTTGCTAATAAAAATTCTGATGATGTATTACCTTTTAATTAATTATTAATACATAGAATAGCTTAATTATAGAATACTATGCTTTACCAGTAAAGTTTGTAATAACGATTAGAGAATAAAAAATTTTGATTTACATACTCTAGAATTTCACACCAAGGATTTTATTTGATAAAAAGAATAAAATCCTTTGTGATTCTAGGTGTAGCATATCCATACTTTGTTGCAATCCAATGTAAGGTGTCTTTAGTATAAAAGAAAACGTGAGTAGTGTCATTTTTATACCACCAGGTGTCAAAATCAATAGTATTGTCGTAAAGATTAGTTTTGCAGTATAAGGCTCCCTTGGGGTTTAATAACGAGTATAATAATTCAAACTCTTTGGCTGGGTTATAAAAATGTTCCATAACTTCACAGCAAATTATATAGTCGTAGCTTTCTTTTAAAACATCCTTATTCGGTTCAAAAATAGGGTCATAGGCAGTAATATTATATCCACTTTCATGTAATATAGAAGTGACAATCGGGCCACTACCAGAGCCAAAGTCTAAACCCTTATGATTTGTATTAAAATCTTTTAAAACGTCTGATATAATTGGCGATACGAATTTTTGATATCCTGGGTCGTTTACATCATTTTTATGCAATAAATACCTTTCTTTTTCGGCCTGTGTAGAAAGGAAGAAATCAGGATCTAGTAAAATTCCTTTGCATTGTTTACATCTGTAATATCTTCTCTTGTTAATTTCAGAAAAAAAAGCAATTTCAGAATCACAAAGTGAGCATAACATACATGAGATTATAGCTGTTTTATTTTCATCAATTTAGCCTTCCAAACTTCAAGAGTATCTTTGTGTTTTTCTATATTTCTCTTTACTTCAATAACTAAAGGGTTATCATCTTTAGCATTTTTAAAAAACTGAAGGTTATTTTCTAACTGGCGAATTTCTCCCTTGGCTTCATCTATTTTTTTACGAATAAAACTTTGTTCATTCCTAAGCGCTCTATCATCACTTTGATTTGACAATGTATTGAGTTTATTTTCGTATTTAATAAGTTCAGTTTCTTTACGACTTAAATTGAGTTGTTGAAAGAGGTCATCTAGAACTTTATTATATTCAGATTCGATATTTTTCTTTTTGTATGGTACTCTTCCCAGAGTTTTCCAAGTTGCAATATTTTCTTTAATTGTAGCAAGATCTGCTTCAGTATCGCCAGAAAGCTTGAGACTTTTTAGGGCTTCTATATGAGCTTGTTTTTTTTCTAGAGATATAAGTTCTTCTTTGTTAGCTTCATTACGCTCAGCATGTAAGCGATCAAAATATGCATTACAAGCATCTTTGAACTTTTTCCATATTCTGTCACTATCCTTGCGAGGGACATGCCCAATTTTTTTCCAGTCTGATTGGATTTTTTTCATAAGGGGAGTAGTGGCATTAAAATCATCACTATTCTTATTATCTTCGGCAATCTGAATTAATTCTATCTTCTTGCTAAGATTTTCAAACTGTTCTTTTTTGAGGCCTTTATAAAAAGCATTTTTATTTCGATTAAAATCCCTTACAGCAGATTTGAATTGACTCCAGGTTTGTTCATTTACATTAGAAGGAACTTTGCCAGCTTTAAAAAAACGTTCCCTAAGGGCTTCTATTTCTTTTATTTTTTGTTGCCAACCACTATGATTATGTGGTTGATCAGAGCTTACTTTTGCTATTTCACTAATAATCTCTTTTTTTACTTCTAGATTTACTTCATAAACTTTATCTTGTTCTTTAAAGTACTTTTGGCGGTTTTCATGAATCTGCCTTGTTAACTCGCTAAATTTTTCCCAAATCGGTTCTCTGTATTCTCTACCAACTGGGCCAAGGTCTTCTTTCCACATTTTGTGGAGTAATTGTAGTTCTCTAAATGATCTATTTACATCAGTTTCTTGTGCAAGTTCTGTAGCACGTTCTATGATTTTAAGTTTTTGTTCTAGATTATGTTTAAAATCTAGGTCTCTAAATTCTCTATTTAGATGTAAAAAGTCATAAAAATTTTCGGTATGATGATGATAAGTGTTCCATACCGTATTGTATTTGTCTCTGGGTATAGATCCAGCATTGCGCCACCTTTCCTGTATACTTTTAAAATGGTTGTATGTAGTATTAATATTTTCATCTACATTAAGTAAGCCTTTTAACTCTTCTACCAATTCTAATCTTCTTTTGAGATTTTCTTGTAGGTCTTTTTTTAAGTTCTGGTAATAAGCATTTCGTTTTTCTTTGTAGTCAAAATATACCGAATTAAATTCTTTTTTAATGGGTGTAGAGTAGTAAAAATCAATAATATCGCCACCATCGGCTAAAAATTCTTCCTTTTTTTGTTCTACTTCTTCGTTGAATTTTTCATTAAATTCATTTTTAATTTCGTCTACATGTTCTTTGATGGCCTGAATTTTTTCAGTCTTGATTAAATGCCGAAGTTCATTAATGAGTTCGTCTTTGGTCATTGCATGATAGTCCTTTTTTTCTATATCATGACGTTCCTGAGTGCTTTCATCTTCGCTATGCTCTGCCACAGCCTCATCCATTTGATTTTGCACGTGATCTTTTGGTTCTTCTGTACCCTCATTATTATTTTTGGATTCTTCAGAAGAGTGACTCATAGTTTCAGTAGTTTCCTTACTCTCAGACTCAGGATTTTTAGTTTCTGAAGTTTCAGTTTTTAGAGGATCAACTTTACCATCTTGAATTGTAGCATCTGGTACATTAGATTCTGGATCATTTTCAATGGGGTTGTCAGAATTTGTTTCTAATGTTTCTATCTTATCTTCTTTATCTCCTTCTGCCTTAGGCAGGTTATCACGTGTTGACATTGTGTGAACGTTTTTGTTTGTGTGAACTTCAGTGCTAGTCAAAATCCCTAAATTAATGCTGTATGTTATTTTTGGTTTTAGATATTTAACAACGTAAAGCAATGACTAAGATACTAACATATTAGAAAACCTCAAAGTTATTGAGATGTTTTAGGAACTTCTTGTACTTAATTTGAGTACTGGATTAGTAAAAACAAGGTGAGAAAATTAGCTGTTCCAAATCTCCCAGGATTTTTCTGCCTGGAGGACTAACATATTCAGTCCGTTAGAAACTTTAGCACCTTTCTCTAATCCCTTTTTCATAAAAGTTGTTTCGATGGGATTATATATCAAATCATATAAAACATGATTTTTGGTTAGATATTCATAAGGTAAATCAGGGTAATTTTCAATATTTGGATGCGTCCCTAATGGCGTACAGTTAATAATTAGTTTATATTCTTGTAGTATATCTTCATCAAGATTACTGTAATTAAGTTCATTAAAATCAGGATTTCTAGACACAAATGTGTAGGTGATATCTAATTTGTTTAATGCATATGCAATGGCTTTTGAAGCACCACCAGTACCGAGAATTAATGCTTTTTTTATATGTTTATTTAGTAAGTGTTTAAGGGATTCTGTAAAGCCATAGTGATCACTATTATGACCGGTCGTTTTATGGTTTTGATCAAATTTGATAACGTTTACTGCGCCAATTTCTTTGGCAATAGGATCGAGATTGTCTAAATACGGAATAACTTCTTCTTTGTAAGGGATCGTTACATTAAGACCTTTTATATTTGTGTTTTGTACAATTTGCTCTAATGCTTCGATTTGTTTGAGATCGAAGTTATTATATTCACAATTGAGATTTTCTTTTTCAAATTTTTTGAAGAAATAATTTTTAGAAAATGAATAGCCTATATTTCTACCGAGTAAGCCGTAAATTTTTGTCATTTTAAAGGTTTTAGTGTTTTTTTACCATACCATTCTAACCACAAAACAATACCAATGCCTAAGATCATAAAGAAGATACCTAAATAGGTTTGTAACATATTAAAATCGGGTAAGTAGCGATCGTAATTATCTAAGATTGGATTGCCTAATGCGTCGATAAGTGTGTTTCCTGAAGCATCAATTTTAAATATTTTATTTTTCCAAGGCCAGACTACACCCAATGAACCTGTGATAAAACCAATGATAACAGCAAAAGTTGCTGTTTTATAATATTTTAAAACATAACCCAAAAAATGAGATAATGTAACTAAACCAGTTAGAGACCCCGTACTAAATACTACAAGTACTTTTAATAATCTAATTCTTTTAGTATTTTCTACAAATGAAAAATCCCAACGTATTAGATCTGCTACGGTATCATATAATGCATTTACCGAATCTACTAGTAGAAGGACGTAGTTTCCTAATAAGATTAAAATAAAGGAGCCTGATAAACCGGGTAATGTCATACCGGATACTCCGATAATACCGCAGATAAATACAAACCAAAGATTGTCATTTTCTTTAGCAGGATCTAGTAGACTAATGCTTATTCCTGCAATCGAACCTACTATGATAAGGCAAATGTTTCGCTTACTCCAATCATCAAAATCTTTTATAATGTAGTAGATCGAACCTATGATCATTCCAAAAAAGCAGGCCCAGACATATAATTCGTAATGAATAATTAAGTAATCCAGAATTTTAGAAACACTAAAATAGCTGATCAACATGCCTAGAATTAGAAGTCCTAAAAATTTACCGTTGATGTACCTCCAAAAGCTTTTAAACCTAAGATTAACAAAAAGCTTAAATGCTTTTAGGTTTATTTTTTGAAGTGAATAAATAAATTCTTCATAAAAACCAGCAACAAAAGCAACTACACCACCGGATACTCCTGGAACCTTATTGGCAGCACCCATAGCAAGACCTTTGATCACTAGGAAAATTCTATCAGTAAAGGTTCTGGTACTTTGTTGCATAGATTAGGTTGCTTTTTTTACGGCAAGGCGTTCTAGAATAAAGATGGACAAAAAGCCTATAGCAACAAAAAGCAAAACCCAAATAATTTTGGGGTCACCATCAAAATGGGTTGGAGCTATACTTTTTTCTATATAAGGTACTTCTAGTCCTTCAGAGTTTGTTCTCCAGGATAGTACTTCTTTCCAGGGCCATAATTTATTGAGAGATCCGATCATAAACCCTGTTAGGATGGCTAGCGTAGTATTTTTATGATGTTCAAACATCCAATGTAATACTTTAGAAAATAACTTAAGACCTATAATAGCACCTACTGCAATAAAAAGCAATTTGATAATAGCCTGAATTAAAAGATCAAAATTTATGGTTATTAATCCCTCTCTAAATTGATTCAAGATGTCTATGAATGTTTGGTATGCTCCTAAAATTAGCAATATAAAAGCACCGGATACTCCTGGAAGAATCATAGCGATGATAGCTATAAAACCACAAAACATAAGATATATATTACTTTCTGGTGATGCTACAGGTTCTATAATGGTTATACCATATGATATAACCGCAGCAACCAATATACCGACAAATACTTTGGGTTTCCAAGCTGTGATTTGTTTTCCTATATAGATAATACTTGCTAGCACTAATCCAAAGAAAAATGCCCATAACAGCAGAGGTTCGTTATGAAGAAGCCATTTAATGAGCTTTGCAAGAGACAAAATACTTATTGCAATACCCAAGAAAAGTGCGGTTAGAAAAGAAAGATTATAAGTTTTCCATGCATTTAGAAATCCTTCTCGTTTCCATACAGAAAAAAAGGAAAAATCTAAAGTATTAATTGTTCCGATTAATTCTTCGTAAATTCCTGAGATAAAAGCTATAGTACCTCCTGATACTCCTGGCACTACATCTGCAGCACCCATAGCAAGCCCTTTGATCGAAATTACCAGGTAGTCCTTAAGACTTCTTCGCATTCGTATTGTTTTTTAACGATTTGTATTCAAAACAAATGTATGCAAAAGTTAATAGAAAAAAAGCAGTCTTTTTTTGAAATTATTTATACTCTGAAATAATGTTGCGAACCAATGTGAGATTAAAAACTTTTTCAAAAAGTTCTTCTAAAACAATATGATACTCATAATCCAATTCTAAAGCTTTTCTGATATGATACTCACCTTTTTCATACTCCTGTTGCTCATAGAAAATTCCAGCTAATCGATATTGAACTTCTGCATTATCAGGGTAAAATTCTATAGCTTGATTCAGGTTTTGAATAGCTGCACTAGATTCCCCTAGAAATCTAAGAATATCTGATCGATTTAACCAGGTTTCCAACTCGTAGTTACCTAGTTCTAATGCTTTTCGATATCCTCTTTCTGCTTCTTCAAAGAAAGCTAGTTTGTTATTGATTTTTGCATATCGTTTCCAATACAATACATTTTCTCCATCAATATTGATGGCTTTGTTGGTGTAGTAGAGGGCTTTCTGATAGTTGCGTTTTCGCATATAGAAATCAGTAATAGCAATCCATCCTTTATCGAGTAATGGGTCTTCATGTACAGTTTTAGAATAGTGTTGGATTGCTAGATCATCGTTTCCAAGCCTCTCAAAGCATTTTCCTATCCTTAATAATGCAAATGAAGTAGGGTCATCTAACTCTAATGTAATTCGATAATTTTCTATAGCTTCATTATATCGTTTTAATTTTTCAAGAACCTTTCCTTTTTCTAAATATGCACCAATAAAATACTCATCACTTATGATCGCAAAATCAAATGCAGCAAGCGCTTTTCTGTACTCTTTTAGATCAAAGTATTGTTTGCCAACTTGATGCCAAGCAACTTCACAATATGGATTTTTATTAAGAAACATATTTAGATATTCTATTGCTTCTTCGTGTTGTTCCAGAAAATCAAAACAATAAATTATATTGTACAGTGCAGAATAATCTTGATCATCTGCTTCCAGGCATTTCATAAAATTGATTTTCGCATTTTCAAAGTCATCCATAAAAAGATATTCCATCCCAATAAGTGAATACACATCTGCTACATCATTAGTATAACTTAGCGCCATTGTTAATAGCTCTATAGCTTTAACATGGGCATTTTGCTTAGACAGAATATTGGCTTTTTGAATATATATTTCCTCATTCTCTGGTTCTATGGCATGTAATTGCGCCAAGAGGTGATCTGCTTTTTCTAAGCGATCTTCAAAAACTAAAACTTCGACTTGTAATAGCTTTAAGTTAACAGAAGATGGGTGTTGTGAAAGTCCCAAAGAAATTGCTTTTTTTGCCTTGGCAATTTTTCCATTTTCCAGATAGTGATGAATAATGGATTCGAATTCATCTGAATCAAAAAATTTAACATCATTAGATCTCAGCATAGTCTCATATCGAGATATTGAGAAATTGTTTTCTTCTTCGCGGTTAAACTTCATACACGTTGATTATAAATGCATCATAAATCACAGAAGTAATATAGATTCTTTTTTTGTTTTCCCTTACACGTAAGAACAGTACAAAAATACCATTACTTAAATTTATTTTTGCATTATTGATTTCCTCTGTATTAAAATTACAAATGAAATTGAATGATTACACTTCAGAAATCAATTGTTTTTAACAAACTAATTAACAAAATGCATACCATTAATTATTAATGATATAGCGTTAGATCATTTAATAAGCCTTTATATTCCTTTGAATTTGATTATAGTGAAGAATGTCTATTAAAGATAAGGTTTTTTTGGATAAATACTACATAATATCGTTTTAATTTTAGAAATCTTTAATATCATCCAGAACATTCAGGATAATTTGGCAACCTTCTCTAATTTCTTCTTCTGATATGGTTAGTGGTGGTGATATACGTATGGCTTTGGGTTCAAAAAGTAACCAAAAGAGAATCAATCCGTTGTCTTTACACCTAAGTATAACCTCATTTGTTACTGCTGCAGAAGGTGTAATGCAAGCCAACATCAGTCCTAATCCTCTTATTTCTGTAATTAATGGGTGTACTAGTAGTGCTCTAAATAATTTTTCTTTTTTTAATGTAGCTGCCATTACGTCACTGTCGGTAATTTCTTTTAATGTTGCCAAAGCGGCAGCTGCGATTACTGGATTTCCTCCAAAAGTTGTTATATGCCCTAACTTTGGGTTGTCCTGTAGTTGATCCATCATTGCAGATGAGGCAGTAAAAGCTCCTATAGGCAATCCTCCTCCCATCCCTTTTCCCATCACCACAATATCCGGTACAATATCATAATTTTGAAAACCAAACAACATGCCTGTTCTGCCAAAACCTGGTTGTATTTCATCTAGAATTAAAAGTGCTCCAACATCATTACAACGTTTTCTTACTTTTTTCAAATAGCCGTCTTTGGGCACTATAAAACCAGCACCTCCTTGTATGGTCTCAAGGATCACTGCAGCCGTTTTTTCTGTGATCTGCTTCAGGTCTTCTTCAATATTAAAAGAAATAAAATGAGTATCTGGGATTAAGGGTCTAAACGCTTGTTTTCGCTCTTCGTATCCCATTACACTCATTGCACCCATAGTATTACCATGATACGCATACTTAGCCGCGATAATCTGGCTACGACCGGTTACTCTGCGCGCTAATTTTAATGAACCTTCAATGGCTTCTGTTCCAGAATTGGTTAAATATGTTTTTTCCAAAGGGTCGGGAAGGTTAGCAGCTAATAGTTTTGTTAACTCTACCGCTGGTTGCTGTATATATTCTCCATAAACCATTACATGCAAGTACTTGTCTACTTGCTGCTTGATTGCGTGTACGACTTTAGGATGACAATGCCCAAGACTACATGCTGATACCCCAGCCACAAAATCCAGATGCTTTTTTCCATCGGCAGCATATATATAACTGCCTTGTGCATGTGAAATTTCCATAGCCAAAGGATGTGGAGTAGTCTGAGCCTGATATTTGAAGAAATTCTTTTCCAAATTATGCATGATGTAATTAATAATTGATCTTGGTTGCTAGAGGTAGGAATTTGACTTTTATTCTTCTCTAATTTTTTATTTTAATGCTATCGTTTGCCTTTTCTTTGGGATATTGAAGTGTAGTCACTGTTATGCTATCTCTTTGTTGGGCAGTACGTTTGAGATCAGGATCAATGTATGATGTCTTTTTTTTAGTTTTTTTCTTTTCAGCATCGATCGTTTCTATGATTTCTTTTTTTTGAGGGATAGTATCCAATTCTCCATTAGTTTCTTTGAGTTCAGCATCCTTGAGTTCCTGCTCTAATAAGCGTGAACCTTCGGTTTTATTTTCCTCAATACGCTTTATGGTTTCTTCGTCAAAAAAGTCGGCTTCATCTTTTGGTAATGGGATTCCTTTGATTTTGATAAGTTTCAGGGGTGATTCTCCTCTAAAGAGGTCGGCTTTACTATTTATTTGCTCATCACCCCGCCAATTGAATCCAGAAAGTTCTCTTGCATTTATAGGAAGATCAACTTCTCTGTATAAGGTGCCGTCAACATTTTGATAATAATAGACATCTTCGATCTCCCGATCATTTAATAGCATTTTGATAGCGCTAGAAAGCACTTTGTTGATTCCTATCAATTTGAGTTCTCCCTCACTTTCTCTCTGATAAAAAATAGTTTCGGTATTTTTGTCAATATCAACCTGATAAATTTCATTATCCTTGAATAGGCCGTACAGGGTTTGCCCTTTTACCTGGTTAAAACCTGCCTTGAGTGTGTCTTCTTGTGCAAGAAATGCATTTTGATACACGATAAGCGAGTCTAGTTTTTCTGTTTTTGTATTAGAAATAATCTTTATGGTATCACCTGTCATTTGATTTTTTTGTGCCCAAAGAATAGGTTGACCAATCATTTTGGTATATCCCGTGGTTTGGTCTACATTAATAGAATCACTCTTACCGCTCATATTCGTTTTGTAGATTCTTACATCATAAAAACCATTCATTATTCTACGTTCTGGTTTCCCAGTAATCATAAGCGTATCACTATGTATGAAGATAGAATCTTTTTCTTGTAAAGTTGCTGCTAATGCTCTTTTAGTTATAAAAACAGAGTCTTTATCCTTGAAAACTTCTGCATAGTGACCAGTTATTACTGAACTGTTAGCGGTATCTAATACTTTTATGTTATTGGTTGCCGACGCAAATTGAATAGCACTGTTATAAAAAATACTATCTCCAAATACTGTACGTTTGTCATAGTCTATTCGCGCGTTTTTTATAGCATATCCAGTTTTGACTTTAGTGTCATAAAATCCACGTTCGCAATACAATGTGCTTTCTTTTCCTTTTACTGTAGATGGCCCATAAAGATAAACATGATCAGCATCTGGAAAATAGTCTAATCGATCGGAGTCAATTGTATTTTCAGGATTAACGACTTTTACATCAGTATTGAAAGAAAACTGGTTTCGATCCATAAAAAAACGTCCAATTCTACTGGTTAATACATTGTTTGCAGAATCTTTGACAGTACCTCCGCTACGATAATACGCCTGTTGCTTCAATCGATCAAAAAATAAGGTATCGGTGCGCAAAGTATTTGATGGGGTTTCCATAAATACATCATCTCTTGTGTATGCAAATTGGGTGTTACCATTATACTCTGCATACTTACTGGTCATAGTAAGGGTATCTCCTTGTTTTATTTTTACATTACCCAATGCTTTAACAAATTTGTCTTCATCATAATTTATAGCCTGATCACACCAGATCTCAATTCCTTCATGCAGCAGGTAGACTTGATTATCCACTTTTGCAAGAATTGTTGCGCCTGGAAACCTGTTCTCATCTTTGATAGTACGGTCTGATTGAAAACTAATTTTTTTTCCTTCCTGCGCTACTGTAATTGTAGAAAATATAAGGATGAAAATTATATATAAGAGTTGATTTTTCAAGTGTTTTATAATTTGTATGCAAAATAACGAAAATTGTATCTAATGATTGTAGGATACAATAAATTAAAATTCCATAGGTATAATAAGTACTATAAGATTTGATTAGTGTTGCAAGCTTAAGTAAGACCTAAGATGTTTTTATGGATACAACCTTACTGCATAACGCAAGGTGCTTTGCCATCATCAGAATACGTTTTTCAATCCGTATATGACCTTGAGTAAAGAGTTTGATAGGATTTTAAGATTACTATTACTAAATAACGTGATTTGGATAACGAAATCTTAAATTAGTATACAAACAGCTGTAAAACAGTACTTTTTGGTTTCCTTTCTCTTTTGGAAGTGGACTTAGGAGTTTTGATGTGAACATCCCCTCATTACTGAATCAAATTCAGTACAAGTCCATGCCTTGTTAACAAGGAGAATGAGAACCTCTAAAACCTAGAAAAGCGCTCGCTATTAGTCAATTTTAATCATATGAGTAACGTACAATAATAATCTAAAGAATAAATTTTTAAATTATTTAACACTTTATGTGCTTAGGCATCAGTAAATTGCAATCGGAATAACAAGGTGAATACAATTAGTGCTATGGGGATAGCATTACCTTAACTTTTCTTTATTAAAATACTTTGAACTATTCGGATTGATTATATAAATACAATTGCGAATAGTGAGTTATAGATATTGTTATATTAGAATACGTTAGGGAATATAAGATAATCATCAAAAAACTGATAATAGATGTTTTTGAAAAAAAACCTTTGGGGGACAGTATTTTCTCAATGGGAACAGTTAGAAAAAACAAATGAAGCTTTT
Organism: uncultured Aquimarina sp.; assembly: GCA_947495425.1. Taxonomy (GTDB): domain Bacteria; phylum Bacteroidota; class Bacteroidia; order Flavobacteriales; family Flavobacteriaceae; genus Aquimarina. The sequence continues at coordinate 8,013 of CANLYR010000049.1, read as the reverse complement.
ATTACATCTGCTTTTATTGATACTGATGAAATTCACAATAACGTAATATCAGATGTGTATACATATGATGGGGAACATATTTCAAGCAAAGAGTTTGAGTATAATTCATTATTGAATGCTCTTACACTTGAAGAAAAAGAATCTGAGCGATTTATTGTAAAATTCTTGAATATAAATTCAGAATATTCAGAATATGCACCTAGTTTTTATGATGGGGAATTAGTATTTGCTTCTTCTCGAAACATTAGTAGTATTTCTAAAACATTTGATGAACAAAATGATCAACCTTTTCTAGATTTGTATATCACAGCTAAAAAATCTGATAAACAAAAAGCTAAAAAGTTGAAAGGTGGTGTAAATACAAAATTCCATGAATCCTCGGCGGTTTTTAGTAAAGATAAAAAGACAGTATATTTTACAAGAAATAACTATTCTAATAAAGTGCCTAAAAGAAATACTAAAGGTACAGTTTTGTTAAAAATATATAGCGCAAATTATGATGAAGGAAAATGGAAGAATGTAGTAGAATTACCGTTTAGTAGTGATGAGTATTCTATAGCACATCCTGCATTATCTCCAGATGGCAAGTTTTTGTATTTTGCTAGTGATATGCCCGGGAGTTTTGGTGAATCTGATTTGTATGTTGTAGAAATAAAGGAAGATGGAAGTTTTAGTGCTCCTAAGAATTTGGGTGGTCAAATCAATACTGATGGACGAGAAACTTTTCCATATATAAGTGATCGAGGCAAGTTGTTTTTTGCCAGTGATGGGCATAAAGGCTTAGGTGGACTGGATATTTTTATGGCGCTACCAGATCAGAACAAAGACATAATGGTGTATAATTTAGAAGAACCCATAAACAGTCCTCATGATGACTTTACTTTCATTATTAATGAAGAAAATGAAATAGGATTCTTTGCTAGTAATCGCAAAGGAGGTAAAGATAACGATGACATATATGGCTTTAGGCAGTTGGTCTCATTTCCAAAAGCATATCAACCTAGACTAAAAACGATCAAGAAGCTAGAAAGAATTATAGATGTGAAGGCTAATGAAGAAGGATATCCTCGTTTTGAACCAACAGATCATGTATTTGAATAAAAAATCATCAAACTAATGGTCTGATGATTTTATTGTATTGAACTTACCTTGAATAGTACTTTTGCCTGCAAAATTCACATTTTTTACCCTAATTTTGTTGTTTTTTCAACGTAGCTAAGGCTATGTTAAAAAAAATAACTTCGTTATGGCACAAAAGCTTAACTTTTCGGACTAAAACTACCACTCAAAATGAGTTCATTTTTTGAATTAAAGTGCTTATCTATGAATAGTTTGGGTTCTATCTGGCCCAACAGAAATAATGGTAATTGGAGTTTCTAGTTCTTTTTCTAAAAAAGCGATATACTCATTTAACTCTTTTGGTAATTGTGAGGATTCAGTCATACCTGTAAGATCTTCAGACCACCCTTTTATTTCAGTATAAATAGGCGTTACATTTTCAGGTTCAATATTGTAAGGTAGATGAGTAATTTTTTCTCCTTTATATTTGTATGCGGTACATATTTTCAAGGTGTCAAATCCACTAAGCACATCACCCTTCATCATCATTAATTTTGTAACTCCGTTTACATGTACTGCATATTTTAATGCAACAAGGTCTAGCCATCCACATCTTCTCGGTCTTCCTGTAGTAGCTCCAAACTCGTGTCCTACACGAGCCATAGTTTCCCCATCTTCATCAAATAATTCGGTAGGGAAGGGGCCACTACCAACTCTTGTGGTATAGGCTTTGAAAATCCCAAAAACATCTTTAATTTTATTAGGTGCAATACCTAAGCCAGTACACGCACCAGCCGCAGTGGTGTTTGATGAAGTCACAAAGGGATATGTGCCAAAATCAATATCTAATAAAGATCCCTGGGCACCTTCTGCTAGAATAGTTTTCCCTTCTTTCTGTGCTTGATATAAGTATTCCTCACTATCAATAAAAGTGAGCGATTTTAAAACTTTTATAGCTTCAAAAAACTCACGCTCTAATTCTTCTAAATCATATTCTATCTTAGAATCGTAGAAATCAATCATCGCTTCATGTTTATTGGCTAGCGAACGATATTTTTCTTTCCAGTCACTTAGCTCAAGATCACCTACACGAATACCATTTCTACCAGTTTTATCCATGTATGTTGGCCCAATACCTTTTAGGGTAGATCCTATCTTTGCTTTACCTTTAGCGGCTTCAGAAGCAGCATCTAGGATTCTATGTGTAGGAAGAATTAAATGTGCTTTTCTAGAAATTAATAGCTTAGATTTATAATCTAAATTAAATTTATTTAGGTTATCTAATTCTTTTTTAAAAATTACGGGGTCTATTACCACTCCATTTCCGACCAGATTTATGGCTTTATCATGAAAAATACCACTAGGTATGGTATGTAATACATGTTTAATTCCATCGAATTCTAAAGTGTGACCTGCATTTGGTCCCCCTTGAAATCTTGCAATTATATCATAATCTTTTGTAAGAACGTCTACAATTTTTCCTTTACCTTCGTCTCCCCATTGAAGACCAAGTAATAAGTTTACCGCCATTAGTTATCTTGATTATTTGGTTTTTTTTTAGTGCCGTAGAAATATAATGAATGATTGGTAATATCTACATCAAAAATTTCTTCTATTGTTTTTTTTATAGATTGAATTCTTGGATCGCAGAATTCTAAAACATCTCCAGTATCGGTTAGAATAAGATGGTCATGTTGTCTGTCAAAATATGATTTTTCGTATTGCGCCTGGTTTTGCCCAAATTGATGCTTTCGCACTAATTTACAATCTAATAAAAGTTCAATAGTATTATATAAGGTTGCACGACTTACCCTATAGTTTTTATTTTTCATTTTGATGTACAAAGATTCTATATCAAAATGCTCATCACTTTCATAGATTTCTTGAAGTATTGCATATCGTTCTGGTGTTTTTCTATGACCATTTTCTTCTAAGAAACTGGTAAACACGTTTTTAACGATATTTTGGTCGTTTTGTGTGGTTGATCTAATACTCATACGCTTAAAAAAGCAAAGTTACATTATTTTTTATTAGCCCCCTAACAGCTCGATAAGGAATTGAAAGTATGTGTGCCTTTTTAAAATCGGTGTTTTGGAATTTTATTCATTATCTAAAATTTGAAGCATACAAGTACTGTGGTTTTATTTGATTATTAGTTTCTTTAACTCATGAAGGTATTGTCTATGTTTTCAAATTTATTGGCACCGCCAAAGGGTATAATGCCCCAAGGCTTGCCTCGAAATTAAAAGTTCGTTTCCTACTAATGCCTCGCGGGTTTGTCTCGAGGCAGTCTACTCTCTTACTACTTTGTCAATACCATTTATTTTTGAAAGATTTTTCATCACAGTTTTTAAGGTGTTTTTATTCTTTACACCCACAGTTATTTTACCGATAAAAACTCCATCATTAGTATCAAAATTCATATTGTAAATGGCAAGGTGCATGTTGTTTGATATAATCTGAGTTACCTCATTCACTACGCCAATGTTATCGATTCCATTTAATCTTATAACGGCTTTAAACTCTTCTTGGCTAGAATCAATCCATTTTGCAGGCATAATCCTGTATGCATAATTGCTTTGTAATTGTAATGCATTAGGGCAATTTTTTTTATGAACTTTTATCCCTTCATTAACTGTGATGAAACCAAATACATCGTCTCCCGGAATTGGATTACAACAATTAGATAGTTTGTATTCTAATTTTTCTAAATCTTTACCAAAAACAAGAAGATCATACTTAGAAGTAATTTCTTCTTTATTTACATCTTTAATATTGCCTTTTCGAATTCTATTTTTGATAAAATTCATGAAAACATTACTACGCGTGGTTGCGAACTCTTTGATCTTTTGATTATCTATAGTTCCTATTCCAACTCTATAAAAAAGATCTAAACTGGTTTTTAGTTTGAAATAAAGCACAAGCTCATTAACCACTTTTTCACTCATGGTTATTTTTTGAGAGCGTAGTTTGCGCTTTAATATAACTTTACCTTCTTCAGCGATTTGTTTCTTTTCATCGCGCAGTGCTGATTTTATTTTTGATCTGGCTCTGGCTGTAGTGGCATAATCTAGCCAGTTAGAAGAGGGTTTTGATTTTGTAGAAGTAATAATTTCTACCTGATCACCACTTTTAAGTTCTTGACTTAGTGGTACTAATTTTCCGTTAACGCGTGCCCCACGTGTTTTTAAGCCAACTTCGGTATGTACCCCGAAACCAAAGTCGAGTGCTGTGGCTCCTTTGGGTAAGGATTTTAAATCGCCTTCTGGTGTGAAAACAAATATTTCTTTTGCATATAAGTTTAGCTTGAATTCTTCCACAAAATCTACAGCATTAGTTTCAGAATTTTCAAGGGCTTCTTGCAATCTATTTAGCCATCCATCTAGTCCCTGATCTTGTTTTTGTTCGTTATTTTTATATTTATAATGTGCTGCATACCCTTTTTCAGCTATTTCGTGCATGCGTTCACTTCGGATTTGTACTTCTACCCATCTACTATCTGGTCCTATAACAGTAATATGTAATGCTTCATATCCTGTTGATTTGGGTTGAGAAATCCAATCTCTTAATCGAATTGGGTTGGGTCTGTAGTAGTCTGTTACTACGGTATAGATTTTCCAGGCAACGAATTTTTCATTCTCGATATCTGATTTATATATAATACGTACTGCAAACTTATCATAGACTTCATCAAAGGAAACATTTTGCTTTACCATTTTTCGGCGTATAGAAAAAATGGATTTTGGTCTTCCTTTTATTTCATAATTTAATTCTTCTCTGTCGAGTCCAACTTTAATCTGATCCGAGAATTTTTTAATATACTCGTCCTGTTCTTCTTTACTTTCTTTTATTTTTTCAAAAATATCTTTGTAAACTTCAGGTTGCGTATACTTTAGACCTAAATCTTCTAATTCAGTTTTGATGTTATAGAGCCCTATTCTGTGAGCAAGAGGAGCATAGATATATAAGGTTTCAGAAGCTATTTTTACTTGCTTATCTGGTCTCATGGCGTCCATCGTTTGCATGTTGTGTAAACGATCTGCAATCTTAATAATGATAACACGTACATCATCATTAAGAGTAAGTAACATTTTTCTGAAATTTTCTGCCTGTAAGGATATATCCTTGTCTTTTTTCAAAGAAGATATTTTGGTAAGTCCATCTACAATTCTAGCTACGGTCTCACCAAACATCTGCTCTATATCTACGAGGGTATATTCTGTGTCTTCAACAACGTCGTGTAGTAATGCTGCTACAATAGATGTAGCATCTAATCCTATTTCACTGGCAACAATTTTTGCTACAGCGATTGGGTGAAAAATATAAGCTTCGCCACTTTTGCGTCTTTGGTCTTTATGACCATCGACAGCAATATCAAAAGCTTGCCGTATTAGTTTTTTATCCTCTTTGGTGAGATCCCTATAACTAATACGAAGCAGTTCTTTATATTGCTTAGCAATTTGTTTATTTTCTTCCTCTATAGCAGCTTCGGTCATATCACAAAATTTTGTAAGAAAGCCCTATTTAGTATCGTGTGTAATGTTTCCCATAATGATATTAACTGTTTACAAAAATTATGCCTTATGTTAATATCAACGACAAATTATCATAATTTATTCAATAATAATTAAATGTACAATTAAGAATTGTAACCACCAAGTACTTATATGCTGGATTTTATTCTCTAAGTTTTTTGATTCTTTGAAGCAGTGTAGGATGAGAGTAATGGATGAATACCATTGCTGGATGTGGCGTTAGATTGCTTAGATTGTTTTTAGAAAGTTTTTTTAAACTACTGATTAGTGCTTCGCTATCATATGTTGTTTTTGCATACTCATCTGCTTGATATTCAAATATTCTAGATACAGAATTTATGATCAAACCTGTAATTTCTGAAATGGGGCTATATAGGATTCCAAAGGCAATTAATCCTATGTGAAATGAAGGAACTTCTACCCCTAGAGCTTCAGAAAGAAGAGGATTTGATATAAAAAGTGATAAAAACCATAAAGTTAAGCCCGTAATAGCTACTGATAATAGTAAATTGACTATTACATGTCTTTTTTTATAATGTCCTACTTCATGGGCAAGTACTGCTACAATTTCTTCTTTATTTAAATCTTCAATTAAAGTGTCATATAACGTAATTCTTTTTTCGCTACCAAATCCTGAAAAATATGCGTTAGCTTTAGTACTTCTTTTAGATCCATCGATGACAAATACATCTTTTAATCGAAACCCTACTTTTTTAGAATATTCATGTATTGTATCTCTAAGCTCTCCAGGCTCTAATGATGTTTGTTTATTAAATATAGGAACTATAAGCTTTGCATAAAACATATTCATCGCCAATGTGAATACTGATACTAATCCCCACGCATACATCCAGAAGTATTTTCCTGTAATTTCATAAAACCATATAATTAATGATAAAAGTGCTCCTCCTACTATAATCATCATAATAATGCTTTTTATTTTATCAATAAAAAAAGTTTTGGTAGTAGTTTTGTTGAAACCGAATTTTTCTTCGATGACAAAAATTTTGTAGTATACAACAGGAGTAGAAAGGATATCGCTTCCAATCATTATTATTCCAAAAAAAATAAGTCCAATGACTACAGGGTTATCAGAAATACTCCTTGCCACACCATCTACCCAGGCGAAACCATCTAAAAAGAAAAAAACGAGCATTATACAAAGTGATATACTCGATGACACTAGTTTGAACTTGTAGTTAGCTTCTTTATATGCTATAGATTTTTGATATTCATCTTTGGGATAAACATCGGATAGCTCTTCTGGGATGTTATCGTTATAATGTCTTGCATTAAGAATATCTAACAAAGAATCTATTACAAATACGATAATAATGATTGCAATTAATAAATAAAATAGGGAATTTGGGGTCATTGGTTTTTGGCGATTAGTGGTTTGTTAAGCATTAGGGATATGTAGGAATAGCGGAAAGTTAATGATTTTAATTTATTTATTGAGTTATTTTCGGTCTTTTAGTCCATAAAATTTCGTTGCCGTTTAGCTTCGAAAATTAGAATCCCTGCAGCTACAGAAACATTCATTGAGTCTATCACACCACTCATTGGGATTTTGATATTCTGATTGGTACTTTGTAGAAACTCTTTGCTTAAACCGGTCGCTTCTGTGCCAACGATTATAGCAGTAGGTTTAGTATAATCTTGTGTATGATAACTAACTGAAGCTTGTAATGCAGCACCATACATATTAATTTTTTGATTTTGTAAATAAGTAATAATGTCTTTAGAGGTTCCAGTTGCTATAGTATTCGTAAATAAACAGCCGATACTTGATCTTATAATATTAGGATTATACATGTCTGTTTTTGGATTAGCGATTAAAACGGCATCTACCTGAGCTGCATCTGCGGTACGAAGTAAAGCCCCTATATTCCCAGGTTTTTCTGGTGCTTCTGCGATTAGAATGAGTGGGTTTTTTGATTGTAGAACAAGATTTTTAATATCGAGATTTTTAAAAATTCCTACTGCAAATACTCCTTCTGTGGTTGTTCGATAAGCAATTTTTTGATAGATCTCTAAAGTAATTTCATAGTATTCAATGTGATCATCATAATCGTTAAGCAGTGTTGAGACTTCGTTATTCGTAATTATTGAAGAGCAATAGTATAGTTGTGTAATGCGATATCCTCCTTTTAGTGCTAAAGTAATTTCGCGTTGTCCTTCAATTATAAAATATCCTTCTTTTTTTCGAACTCTAGATTTTTCTTTAATCTGGTTTAGAAATTTTATTTTACTGTTTTGAGCACTTTTAATTTGGTGTTGCATAGGCGCAAAGATAATGATAGAGAATAGAAAGTTTCGACTTTTTTATGCACTGGGAAGAGATAATACTATTTCTATGATAAAATGTCATAAATATTTCATATCTTTTCTATATGGGAAGAGATAGAAAATTTAAAAT
>CANLYR010000048.1 GCA_947495425.1 uncultured Aquimarina sp. | reverse complement strand
TCTTCTTACAACTATCGAAAATCATTCAAAAAATAAACAAATTGAAATTAGCGTAGCTATTTTCTGAAAGTGCCTATGAACTTAATGATAACTCCATTAATTTTTGTTGCTCTCAAAATATTTTGAATCAAAGGTTATTGAGACAACTAAACCACCCTGCACTGCAAGTGCAGGGGTTTGATTTTACTAGGGAATAAAGTCCCCAAGCCTATTCCAATATGAAATTGGAATTATCACTGTCTTCTCGTCTGTGGTTTTCCAAATATTCATTAACCATTTCATCTGTGATGTTTCCAGTACTCCAAACACCATAACCGTTTGCCCAAAAATTTTTACCCCAATAACGATCTCGAATACTAGAAAACTCTTGTTGTAACTTCCTTGAAGTTCTTCCTTTTAAATGTTTAACCATATAACTCACACTCAACTTTGGATCATATTCAATGTGCATATGAACGTAATCTGAACTAACAACACCTTTCAAAATCTCTATACCTTCCGCTTCAAAAATCTGAATTAAAAGTTCTCTGCAACGTATTTGGATATCTCCACGAAGCACTTTACACCTATACTTTGTAGACCAAACTATATGACAGGTCAATCGAATAACTGTATGAGACCCCTTTCTTATTTTTGAATCCATCAAATCTAATATATAGATTTTTTCGCACTACTAAAGTACTGCAATGAAATTGCAGGGCTTTCAACCTATTCTGAGACCAGTAAAATAGATAGTAGTTTTTTTATATCATTTCTAATTTGAAAATAGTGAATCGTAAAATATCCTTGACGTCGTGACCTTCTCCCAATACTTAATAACAATTTATAGTTAAAAATCTAAGCTATTAATATTACGTTTAATGCATAATCTTTGGGCTTAACAAACTAACGAATTTGATTTGATAATGATAAACTCTTCTTCTAAAATTATGAAAGGTTCCTGAACTTTATGAGCTTATTGATAAAATTACCATGAGATTTTTTGTTTACGTATCCTTTTTTGATGAATTCAGTAATATATCTTTTAGAAGTAGAAAGAGACAGTTTATACCTTTCTCCCAGCTTTTTGTATACCTGAGTGGTAAACTCTTTTGGCAATGTATCCAAAAACAATTTCTTGACGTTTTTACTTTTAGGTAGTATCAATTCTTTTTTCGGTAAGTACAAAAATACTTCTTCAGTATGTTCTAATAACACTTTGATCATACTTAACGCAATTTCAAAATCCCGTTGCTCACATTCTACAATAGGTTGCAACCTATCATTCTCTAACGCTCTGATGATCGAAAAAATCATAGAAAGTCGAAAACATATCACCCCTAATCTTAATAATGAAGCCTCTAAATCTTCTTTTTTTAGAAAAACAAACTTATCATACTGTATACTAAAAAAGTATGGAACTGTCTTCCTTCTTCCAGACTTAAACGAAACTGAATACCATTGTGATAGGTTACTATTTTTTGATTGTAGTTAGTGAATATTACTCCCAACTGATCATAATAAGCATCCAATCCTATTCTGCCAGCATTCGCAAAAACATCTCTCCATTTTTTCTGGTGCTCCATCTTCTAAAACATAAAACGACTGAATAAACCATTTTGCGAATCTGGCATTAAGAATAGCCACCTGATCCGGTGTTCCTGTGAGTACTGTAGAAATCTTAGGTTGAGGTATTTCTATGAGTTCACTATCAGTTCGCCGGTAGTAGCTAATCGCTTCGTGATGAAATGCATTCCTAAATCCATCACTATAATTACCATACTCAGTCTTAAAAGTTTGGGCTAATGTATCTACTTCCGTTTCAAAGATCAATCCGGATCCATCATTTTGGTCTAGCAGTTCAAAAGCTCCTGTCGCACTACTATTGGCTGGTATAAATAACATTTGTTCTCTCGGCTTTATAGGTTTTGTTAGGCTTTTATCCTTACTCTTTTTACTTTGGTATTCAGCTAGCTCCACTTCATATTGCATTTTACCATTACTAGTTTCTTCTCTCTTTTGCTTATGGATAGCGTATACAATCCGTTTACATAAGTTTACACGTCCTTTCCCAGAAGATGGTGGAGCAGTAATAAACAAATATAAATTAGGGTATACCGTGAGATTATCATATATCCCAGAAACATTTGGTAAACACGCACTTAATACTGTAATCGTCCCTAACAATAAAATATCACGCTCTCTGGAATTATTAGCTCTTTCGGTTGATTCTTTAAAAAAGTTTGGCAGTTCTTCAAAAATAATATTCGAAAATTCGGGTAACTTCTTTTCTGGAATTTCAATTTTATTTGAGTTTCGCTCTGTATTAGAGATTTGAATTCTTTTCGGTTTTACAACATATCCTGCTTGTTTAGCATAATGAAAAAGGGTTGAAATCTTCACTCCGCTTCCTTTTGCCTTAGTGCATTGTTGATATTTCTTTTCACATTCTTCGTAAGTATATTTAGGATAATATTTACTAATTCTATGAAAATAATAAGCTCCTGATTCACCAAATTCATTTGCAAGTGCAAAACCAATTTTTAACCAATCATCATAACTAGCCGTTACGTCTGTTCTAGTTGCCTCTATGCATTGTACCAGATGCTCTACTGCTTCTTCATTAGTTTTTGAAATTGGATACAAGGGTATGATTTCTTTCTTACTGGATTCCGCCTTTTCTTCATGGACCAGAATCCACTCTTCTACTTCAAATTCTTTCTTTTTTCAATGTACACAGTATGTTGGATTGATATAGGCTTCTGGATCGTAGGGTAATAAGCATGCTCTGCTAACATCCCTCCCACTAGCATCGACCTTTATATTATATGTCTTTTTTAAGTAATTGGAGATCGCCTGAAAATATTTCAGATGTGTTGCTTTTTCCAAGGATATTTTGACAACCCATTTTAATCCTCTTCCTCTTGGTGAAGTAAATAATAGCTCGGTAGCGAAGTAAGGATCATTTAAAAGGTTGTCTTTTATTTTTTGAAGTTTACTCTCTGAACTTATATGATCAATATCTACCGTTAACAGTTCTGAATGTTTTATTAGAGAAGCATTATTTCTTTTGGTAAACATTCCTGAAAAGGTGACATAATCAAAATGTTGTGTTTTATACTTCTTTTGTTCTTTTTCTGTCAATAGTTTTCTTATGGTATCGGTTCGATACTTGCGAACGGTATCGGTAATCATTATATAAGTATCATAGATCCCAACAGTTTTTGAGGTATATAGGCTATAGAGGTTTCTGTTAAAATAACTAAATCGTGGATTCCACTCCTGATCTGGTATGGCATCTAAACCTTTTTGTACTCGTTCTAATCGGCTATCATAATCTGACACTTTGGATTCTAATCTCAAATTCAAAGTGTCATTAATACAAATGAGCAATTCGTCTTCAGTACTGGTTTTAAAATGTAGCTGTGCAAAATCAAAAGCATCCCCTTTGAAGTTTTGATCTATTATATCATTGTAAACAGCTATGTTGTTTACAATCTGAATTTGTAAACTCTTTTTTTATCTGGAGAGAATGGATTGTTTACAGGTTTACAACGGTTACCATTTATGGATAATACCGTATTCTCTTCTAGAAAATAGTATGTAAGGATATAACTATAAATGCGTATTCCGTAATGTGTTTTCGATAGGATATGTTTTCTAGTGATCATACCCTTCTCTTTTTAGTGGCTAATAACTGATCTACTTCTTCTTGTATCTCTACAAGCGTTTTCTTTCTTCCTGTTTTGATCCAATCGATAAGCTCCAGTTTTGAGAAATAGAGCTTCTTATGCTTTTTCATTACAGGAATTTGCTTGTGCTGTACGTATCCATAGATGGTAGGTACTGAAACCTCCAGAAAAGTTGCTGCTTCTTTTACACTAAACAATTGATCTTTTTCTGGTATTTCTTCTTGGTGCTGTAATAAGATTCTTTTGATCTCACTTACTTCGTTTCGAAGTTTGGCAACGACCTTTGGTAATTTGTCAAATGATAGTTCTTCCATAACGGTATATTTAATTTTTATACCGCAATGTTAGGAGAGTGTTTTGTAGGTATACAATGGGGGAAATCCAACCCCCACTCAAAACCACCAAATTTTAAGTAATCTCTAACAGTTTTTTTCCTGTAGAAGTGTCGTTATAAATCTTTACAATCGGATTTTTACACGTTGAACAATCTGTAGAGATAATTTTATTCAGATATTTCAGGGTAAAATCCTTGGCATTCCCTCTTTCCAAATATTGAAAATTCAATGCTATCCATTGCTCTAACTGCATTTTATTACAATTGAACACTAATTTATTTTCATACAATTGCCAAAAGACATCTGCTAGCTTATTCCCTTAAGAAAGAAAAAATAGTTTCCTCGGAAGCTGGACTGCTGTTTCAAATAGGCTCTCCAAATAGTAAAAATCCTGTTCTGAAAAATAAGGGTTTAAGAGATTACATAATGGAGATATGGAAGAACTTTCAAAAATGGGTAGTCCTCGTTCCCTTGGTTTGGCAAAAGATGATAATCCGTGATCTTCATAAAGACTCACAAAATTTTTGTTCTCCTGAACTACCACAATTGTTTCCTCTTCTTTTTCTAGTTTTCCCAAGGCTATTACATCCAGAATATCTCCTGTGAACTGCTGTAGTTCTTTTTCTAAAAAGTGTTTTAAATAAATATGAATAGCGTAAACACGAACCACTTCCCGATCTATGTCGATGGATGGTAAAACGTTGGACTTATAATAGTTTGCTTTGATTCGTAAATATTCTATTTCTTTAATATAATTGGAATCTATCTGTTCAGCATAGATATCTATTACGCCTTCTTCCAGTAATCGATTCGCTCTATCTTCTAAGTCGGTAATCTTTTTGATTTCCCCTTTTAGAATTTGATCCCGTAGCGGTGATTCTAACTTTTGAGTTATGTTTATTTCACCTTTTATGTTTTCCAAAACTAACATAGCGTTGTATTGTAAAAACCAGAATCGAAATTCTGTTGTTTTTTCTTTCTGCTCAAAGAATTGCTTATAAATATCAATAGGAATTTGTAAATTGGTAGTTACTTCTTCCACAGTATCAACAGACAGATGAGAATGTTTTTCCTTACTATTTTTAAAAAAGTCTAATCGTTCAACAACCGTACTGAACTTTTGTAAATCTCTAATTAAATCTTCTTTTGAATAGGACATAAATTATTAGAAATCCATTAAATTTTCAGCAAACTCTTTCTTAGCTTCATCTTCAAATCCGGCGAAATAGGCTTTAGTAACTTTGAGGTCACTATGATCCAATGCTTCACTGATAAATTCCAAACTAGCTCCTTTACGAACAGCATTCGTAGCGAAACTATGCCTCGCCCAATATGTTGAGATGTCTTCCGGCAGATCGTTATCCTTAGCAATTTTTTTTATATGTTGATTTACTAGCTTGGTGAAGTTTTTAACTCGCCTATGTGTCTCGGTTGGCGAATTATCCTTATCCAAAATTGGAAACACATATTCTGAAGAGGAGGTATTTCCATATTTTTCGATTATAGCTTTTGCATACTCATTTAAGTATACCTTTATTTTGGTCTTTTGTTTAGACTTTTTAAATGTCTTTGCCCTATAATAATGAAAGGCTTCATCCTTTATATCAGAAAACTTTAACAACACAATATCTTTCATGTTTATCCCATTACAAGCATAGCTAAAAAACCAAAAGTCCTTTGCTTTCTGCTGTTCTAGAGTTTTTGCTTTAGCATTATACAAAATAGATAATTGTTGTTGTGTTAATGCTTTTTTGACCTTTTTCCCTTCAGGAATTTGATACTTCCCTTTTCCAAAGGGATACAAATCTTTATGAATATCGTTTTCTTCAATAGCGTTATTAAAGATAGCTCGTAAATTTCTACAATATATCCCAACAGTAGTAATACTTTTTCCCAAATCTAACATATATTCTTCATATTCTTCGAGCCATCCTGGACTTATAGTATCGAATAGTAAACGCTTTGGTTCATTTCCAGTCTTCAAAACAACAAATTTCTTCAAGGAATTTAAAGCGTATGTATAACTAATCGAGCTTCCTATATTATTCTTTTTGTTTTTAGAGTCAATAATTTTTTGGAAATGATAAAAGACGTTATTTCCATCTGCCGATCTTCGAAACAATTTCTTTTCAAATGCTTCAAAAGAAAAATGATTAATTTTTTTAGCTTCATTATTAGCTCTACTCTGAATCCCTTCAAGTTCTATTCGTAACTCTTCATTCTTTCCACGTAAACGCACGTTACTTTCCCATATATGTTCAAAATCCTTTTCACTTAGGTCAATATTCAATGGATACAATTTCTTTGTTTTAGATAAAGAAGAATATACTCTTAGCTTAATCGGGTATAATCCATTCTTTTTGGACCTCCTTCTATCTTGAAAGATCGAAATGTTATAATTCATAACTATTTTTCTTTAAGCTAAGATAATCCGTTTGCACATAATTTGCACAAAAAATAAAGAAATAAACAAGTATTATCAATTAGTAACTACTAATATTTTTTACATAAATTCCTAATAATCATTATATTTATAAAAAACTAATAAAAACTAATATATAATATTTTTGACTGGCAGTCAAGAGGTCGTGGGTTCGAGTCCCATCTTCTCCACTAATGAAAGAGTTATCGTGTAAAAGCATTGTAAATCTTTTCATTTGCGCAAAACAAGATAGGATATATACAATATCGTCAAATGGCATGTTTTGAAATGTTTACTTTACACCTTTTATTCTTAAACGATCTAAATACAAACTATTCAATTAGAGCTATTTAAATTCATTCTAATACTAAATGCAACTAAATTTGATAGAATTAAAAAAATAAAAGTTATGGCTATACGATTAGGAAACGGTTGTGAGAACTGTGAAAATTTAATGACAAATAATCAATGTAAAATACATGGTGTAAAGGTAAGTAGTCATTACACTTGTGACAGTTTTGAAATGAAAGCTGCATTGAAGGACGATCGTAATTGCAAAAGCTGTCTACGATACGAAACAAGTAATTGTGCTAACCCAGAGAAAGCATCACCTGGTATGTTGTGTTCACATTGGGCTCCACAGAGTGGCATGGCTTAAAGATATATACGTTCCAAAAAAACCGGCTGATTTAATCTCTCAGCCGGTTTTTTTATCGTAATGTCCCGTCCTGAAATAATGTTACAGTCAAATGTTATTTATGCATTCGTACTTCGATAGCAAGATGTCTATTATATAAGCTTGGCACACATTATCATAGTTGAAGCTTGCTAAGGCTACGTCTTATCATATTCTATTCCCCCCCCCCCCAAAAATTTGTACTCGTTAGATCCTTGAGTAACGAATTTCACTCCATAACCAAAATACAGATTATCCACTGATCTTTACAGCTGATTCATATAAGTACTCTACATTTTTTAAAAATCCCATACAAATTATATTTGAATTGTATTTCGAGAAATTAAACCATTTTATTGTAAATTAGAGTATATGTATCAAATCACTTTAAAAACTATATGAAATGAAAAATAACTGTAAGTGTACACATTGTAGCTGTTCTAAGTGTAATTGTATATCGTGTAGCACAAAGGCAATGCCCATGCCATCGATGTAATTGTGATAAACGCAATTGTTGTAACTAACATAACTAACGCTAATAGAGGCACATATTCCTCCTAATTTTTAAGTCTTATATGAATTATTTTATTAGAAATTGTATTAAACTATTTTGCTTAGGTTTGCTTTTTTTTGTTCTGAAAAGTAACGCACAAGAAACAGAATATCAAAAAATAGAATCCAGGTACTTCAAAAATCTTTACCAGATCAATGATTCTATATATCGCTCTGAACAACCTAGCAGAAAAGGGTTTAAAGCACTTGAAGAAAAAGGGTTTAAAACCATTCTCAATGTAAGAAGATTATGGGGTGATGACAAAAAAGCACGACGTACTAACTTACAATTAAAACGACTTCCTCTCAAAGCTGGTATTTTAACCGAAGATGATCTTATAAAAGCTTTACAAATAATTCAAACTTCCGAGAAACCCATACTTATACACTGTTGGCACGGCTCTGATAGAACAGGCGCCATTATTGCGGCATATCGAATCGTGTTCGAAGATTGGGCAAAAGAAAAAGCAATTAAAGAATTTAGAGTAAAAGCTTTTGGCTATCACGAAAAATGGTATCCAAATTTAATAGAATTACTCAATAATCTCGACGTAAAAGCGATTAAAGAGAAGCTAGCCATATAGTATTCGCAAAATATAAATATAATACCCAATAAAATAGGCTTAAATACGCATTCGTTTTAACCTACTTTTATAATCCATTTGGTACATCTTTTTTCGTAATCCATCTACTATACGTTGTTATTTTGTAAAAACGAGTCGGTTGTCAAATCTTACAGCTAGTAATAGTTTGATCAACCTTTACTCTCATATGGGATACGTTGGTTTCTATTCCTTTCTAATCGTTCCGCAATTTCTTCTTTTGATATTGACTTAAGCAAAATCGGAACTAATCTTTTAGGGAGGTATTCTTTATCCACTTTATAATCATCAAACTATTTTTACAATCTAAATCTTAATTTTTTCTATGTCTTGAAAACTATAATGCCATCGGAGTTATCTTACTACTAGCAGATTACATTAAATAATTTATATTCACAAATCGACTTCTCAAAAAAAAAATCAGAAATAAAAAGGAGATTTAGTCCATTGGTTGTTTTACTTATACACATAGTCATCAAAAAAACGAAATAATGCACAAGGCTAAAAAAATGTTTAAAGATAAAGTATTGTTAAGTGGGCTTTTTATTATCACCTATTGTATGTTTTTGACATACTTCTTAGTACGTGAATACCTATCTCTAGACATTTATTAGTATAAGATTGTATTTCTTGCCAGTAATACATTTTGTTTTATAAAAACCTCTTTGTAAATGCGTTGATTACAAAAGAGGTTTTTTGTTTTAATAGTTTTTTAAATGCGTTTCTCGCCTTGATTTGTAAAGCCTAAGCCTTAATAGAATTTCTTTCTCAAAATACCTTCTTCAGAAAATAGAAAATTTCTTGAAACTGACTATCCTCGAAGCAGAACCCTCAGAGAATTACTTAGATTGAATAAAGTTATATTTTGAATTTACCCTTTAAGAAAATGAATAATTTTTTGTTTATACAGTGAAGAAAAATTGAGCATAGTATACGCTTCGGTTTAATTGTAATCCTGAAGTAGAAACGGAAAAGGATGTTTTATTACGATAAACTCAAAGCGTAAATGGTATAAAAATTAGCATCTGTTAAAAAATAACCCCCGGGTAACTACTCCCAGGGGTCTTAATTGAAACTTAGTAGTAGTCTTTAACACAAACTCAACTTACACTAATTATGATTGTCTCAATTATATCGTTTATTACGATTATATGTTATGCCGCGAATATAAGCGGTATCTCTTTAATATCTATAGTTTTTTTTGATGTTAATTCACATTTAATAATCCCGTAATACCTTGATAAAATCACTGTATTTAACACATTGAAAATCAACTTATGGTTCATTTTCAAAAGAAATTTTGTTTTTTTAACATCATATTCTCAGTATATTTTGCCATAGATCTATAATTAATGTCCTACAACATTCTTAACTAGTCAAAATTTATATCAAATGCCTATGAATTCATCTATAAACATTGAAATAAAATAGACTTTTTAATATCCCCCGAAAAGATATCCCGGGGGATTAAATTGAAACAAACTACACGTCATATAAACTCAACTTAAATATAATAACTATGATGTTTCAATTAATAAGACTGTAAAGCCTTTATATTATTCTACTGTTACATTAAAATCTACTTCGATATCTGTTTCTCCTCCAAAATCATCTCTAGAATCTCCTGATTTTGAAGTAGGTTCATGTATCAAAAATGCTCTTATAATCCCTGTCGCAGCATCAGTAGTAGACCAATTTGTAGAGATGTTTATCGCTATATCATCAGTATCTATGGTATCATCTGGAGCATTATCAAAAGTTACCCCCCCTACTGTAGTTTGATAAAACACAAAATGCTCATCTTTTTCTGCAATGACTTCTTCTGTAATATCCTCTACATCATCTGGATCGGATTCATCTAAAAATTGAATCTTGAAATTATAAGAAGTATTCGCATCTAAAGTAATTGCATCTTGATTCGATTCGGTCCAAGTATATACTTGTGATGTAGTAGCGCCAGATTCAGTTACGCTTAATTTTACGGTTGTAATCGTCTCTTCTTCATTAACTACTCCTGGGTTGTCATCATCATTGCTACATGATGACGCCAAAATAGAAACGATAAAAATGGTACTTAATAATTTTTGAACTTGTGTTCTCATTGCTTTAAAATTTAAAATTTATGTTAAGTGTAAAGTTTCTTCCTATGTTATCTGCGTAGAAACGCTGTCTGTTTAAGTAATCTCTATATGAGGTATCAAACAAGTTTGTTATACTTGCTGCCAAAGTGAAATCATTTGGGTTCCAAATTCCAAATGAATACGCCCCCGATAAATCAAAAAGGCTATATCCTGAGGGAGGCTCTGAAATATTAACACGTTCTGCAACTTCAATATTATTTTCAATAAAATCTGCCTCAAAATCATTATCTGGGTATCTGTTTTGTTTTAATACTGAAGTATTTACCAATCTTATGTTCCAATGTTCTTTTTGATAACTAAGCTGCGATCTAAAATTAGGTGCTGGCATATTAATTAGTGCTTCATCTGTAGTAGTATCCTGACCATAGATATAAGAAAATCCTGTGTCAAATATTAGTGTTTTGCTTATATCTAGCCCATAATCTATGTCTATGCCATAAAGTAAAACATTAGTTTGCTTATATTCCCAAACCGGAAAAGCTCCCCTTATTGTAAAATCTAATCCAGTTGGCTCAAGTAGTATAAAATTATCAATTATGCTTATATACGGAGAAACTTTGAATCTTCCTAAACCAAATACACTTTGATGATCACTGTTTAAAGAAAACTTCAATGCACTTTCTTGATCAAAATCCAGATCTCCTAACTCGATAATGGCTGCACTATGATGTAATCCATCACTAAATAATTCCACAGGGTTTGGAGCTCTATTAACAAAGGAAATGTTAAACAAGAGAGCGTTCTGATTACCATATACATAATTTATTCCACCAGAAGCAGATATACTATTATAATCAAAGTTAGGGTTGGTAAGCCATTGGTTATTTTCATCGGCAATTATTAAATCTGCAAATTCTGCATCATAAGCTCGTTCATCCCAAAAATCTTTTAAATAGAATTTTTTGGCATCAATATTTACGAAATCGTATCGCATTCCAACATCTGCTGTAATTTGATCATTGATGGTGAACTCTGTAATCGCAAACACTCCAATACTTGATTTCTCATAGTCTGGAATTAAACGTCTCACTCCGGTATCAGGATCAGGTATATTTTCTTGATAGGAGGCTTGAAAACCAATATTTTTTTTGAAAGTATCATTAGCATCAAAAACGAAATTACTTTCTAAACTGTGCGTTGTAAGATCAAGATCCAAACTTGGTTTATCTTTATCATCACCTCTTCTTATATCAAACTCTTTTCTATTATTGTATTGAAAGGAATATTGAAGATTTAACCTTCCTAAATTTTTAAAACGATTATAAAATTTCAACTTACCTAAATGATGTTGTGTTTCTTGCTTAGGAGCATCAATGTCGTAAGTAAAATCATTAATAATTAAAGGCTGCTCACTATTGATACCTCTTACTAAATCACCAACATTACCTATATGTGATGATCTTAAAATTCCTTGGGTAGCATTATAAAAACTATAATATGCTTCAAAACCGTACAAGAAATTATTATACCCAAATGCTGTAGAAAAACTTTGTTCTCTATGTCCGGTATTACTTAGGACATAATTTGGCGCTTCACTATCTCCAAAATATTTAACCGTTCCCTGCACTTTGGCTCCCCAGCCATTTTCAAATCCCAGATTAAGTGCTGTATTCGCACTTCCTCCTCTACCATTAGTACTAGATGCTATTTGTGCATTTCCAAAGATGGTGTCTCTCAAACTTGTTATTTTATTTTCTGCGATAATAACTCCTCCTATTGCATTACCACCATATTGTAGTGAACCAGCTCCTTTTATCACTTTAATTTCATTGAACGCATTAATATCCAGATTAGGCGCATGTTCTTCTCCCCATTCTTGATCCTCTTGTCGTACACCTTTATTTAAAATAACAATTCTACTACTATGCAATCCTTGAATCACTGGTTTTACTATTGTATTACCAGAAGTTAGACTTGTAACTCCAGAAATTTCTTTTAATGCATCACCAATAGATAAGCTACTGTACTGATCCAATTGTTGTCGATTTAGTTTTTCTTCAGTTTGGCTATTTGTTACTCTTTTTTGAGAAGAAGATGCAACATCTACTTCGTCTAAATCGGTGTAATGATGTTCTAAATAAAAATCTTTATTATCAACTTTAGATACATCTATAGTAACCACCTGCGAATTACAATCCTCATGTGAGATTGTAAATGCATAGGATATTGCACATAAATTAGCAATGGTATAGTTACCGTTTGTATCTGTAATAATCATTTGATCATTAAATGTAATCTTAGCACCTTTTAAAGGAACACCATCATGAAAATCAATTACCTTACCGGTAAGGGTTTTATCGCAATTTTGCGCTAATGATAACGTTGCACTTAAAAGAAACCCTGTGATGAGAGCAAATTTTTTCATTAAAAAAATAAAATAAACTAGTACAGCATAATGCCGCTAGTGTAAGGACGAGTTGAAAATGAATTGTAATTAAGCTGTAGGTGGTGCTTTATTTTGAAGTAAGTAGCTTATCTGAGAGTCGAAATAGTTTTGTTCATAATTACTTCTAACAATGTCAGCAGGAATTGAAATTATACAGGGAATTTCTAAAATCTCCGTACCAATAAATCCATCATCCTGATTCTCAATAGAAAGTAGACATAGGTGACAATCTGCATCGCCTGCATCATGACTCAACATATGTAAATCTGCCAATTGTAGGATACAAAACAAGGCAAGAAATATAGAAGCAATAATATGTCTGTTCGACTTCATGATAACAAATAAACAAAAAAAAATGAAATACATTGCATATTTAACGGTTACACAATGTTAAAGTATTGCAAATTCAATGGTTTTTTGTGTTATTTCATTAAGATGGCTAGGTAAGTTTGCACTATCCCAAGGATGCTTTGCTCCAAACACATGGTCTGCGCCCTCTACAAAACATAATGTACTTTCAGGGTTCCATTGATGAAGATCTTTTGCCTCTTTTAGCGCGACGGTTGAATCTTCTGTACCATGAATTACTAATTGAGGGATACGTATTTTTTTTGCTGCTTTAGAAATGGTAAGCCGCTCTTCATTTTTGATAAAAGAGGTATAAAACTGAAAATAATGTGGCATTTGCTGTTTAGTTCTTCCGTTTTCGATGAAGTATACTCCTTTTTTATTCCATATATCGAATGTATTTCCTTTTGGAAAACGGTTCTTATAATCTGAAACACCTGCCCAGCTAACTAGCTTTATAACTCTAGCATCCTCGCTAGCCTTAATGGTTACAATCCCGCCACCACGAGAATGACCAATCAACATGATTTTTGTGCTATCAATTTGATCTTTATACTCAAAATTAGCAGCTGTTATCCAATCGATAATAGTCTCGAGATCATCTAGTTCTTTGATGTAGTTATTATTTCCAAACGCTTCGAGATCCGGAAAATCTATGGGTTGTTCTACAGTACCACCGTTGTGAGAGAAATTAAACTTTACAAAGAATAACCCAGCATTAGAAAATGCTTTTGCAACCAAATCCCATGCCCCCCAATCCTTGAACCCTTTGTATCCATGACAAAAAATAACAACAGGTTTTTTCTTCTGATTTTTGGTATAAAAAACATCTGTGAGCATCGGTTTTTGATGTTTGCCTGCTACGACTATATTCTTTTTCTCTTGAGTCATAATTAATATACGAAGGATAATAAGGTTAGACTTCTTTTTCAACAAAGGGTACGGTTATAGTATAGATTTCAAGAATTAATTTTTTGAGTTGTAACAAATATTCGTCGAATACCTGATCATTAATTTCATGATTTGCTTTGCCTCTAACAGATTCTTTGGTTCCAAACTTAATAAATCCTTCTTTTAGGTTTTTAAATGAAACTATCCCTGCCAAAAAGGATGCTGATCCTGGGTTTTCATTATGATGCATGTAGGCATATGCTAATATCTGAATTACCTTACTGTATTTATATTCCTCTGTAATAAGATCCCAATCCATTAAAACGATGTCGCCTCGGGTTACTTTTCCGGTTTTGTAATCCATTATCCTTAATTGACCATCTAATTCATCTATGCGATCTACTTTTCCCTTAATATAAACTGGAAAATCGAGTTCAGGGATTTCCAATTGCGTCTTAAGATTACTTTCTATTGCTATAATTTTTAGCTGACCGCCACTATTTAATATTTTTTCTTCAGACTTTAGAAAATTTTGAATGTATCGTTTGGCAACTTCAAAAATCAAAAGGTTTTTTCCTTGGGTGATATCTAATGTCGAATATTCTTTTTTAAACTGGTATCGAATCTGAGCATCTACCTGTTTGTTCATTTTCTGTACCTCATCAATAGTAAGAAAGCTATGTTCTAAAGGCTTATATAGTGTTTCGAGTGTATTATGAATTACTGTACCCAATGTGTTGGCCGCTATAGTTTCTTCAACCTGATCAGTTTCCTGGATTCCTAAAATATATTTATAATAGAAATCAATAGGGTTTCTAATATACGTGGTGAGTGCAGAAGGGGACAACCCATGTGTTCCAAGTTTTTTTAGTGTATTTAAAATATCTTGATTTTTATTAACTTGTAATAGTTGCCCACTTAATTGAGGTACTTCTGAAGAAACCGTATATTTTTCTAGGGTATGATTTGGTCTCTTATCGATATCTAATTGAAGTAGAAATCTACTCTTCTCTCCACCACCTACGCCTTCATTTTCGGTATTATAAATTAAGTATACATTTTTTGCTCTTTGCAATAAACGATAAAAGTGATAGGTATAAATTGCATCTTTTTCTTTATAGGTAGGTAGGTTATATGCTCTTTTTAAATCATAAGGAATAAAAGAATTCATACTTTTCCCTGCAGGCAATACCCCTTCATTTACCGATGAAATAATTACTGTTTCAAAATCCAAACAACGAGATTCAAGCATTCCCATGAGCTGTAGTCCTCTAAAAGGCTCTCCTGAAAAATCTAATGTTTCGGTTGCTAAAATATCTTTGTATAGGGTATATAATACTCCTATAGTATTGATGTATTGATATGTACTATGTAAAGCAAAAAGCTTGTTAAAAACTATATGAAAACTATACAAGTATTCTAATTCTAATGCATCTTTTTCTTTATTGAGATTATGCTTGAGTAATTGTATTATTCTTTTGCAATTATCGAGCGCAGTAGCCGTATTTTTCCATGGCTCAAATAGCAACTCAAGTATTTCTTTTTCTTTTTCAGTAGTATCTTCCTGTAAGCCTTGCAAGGTAAGAAAGACACTATTTTCTCTGGAAATTCTAGTAATTAACTGAGTGGTTGTTACACCTAATAATCGATGTACAGGAAGACTATTTAGAATTTCTAATACGAGTTTATAATATAATCCCTTCGGGTTTGGGGTTTTATGAATATCGAACAACAGCTCGAAAAAACCTGATATTGGCACATCTTTTAATGGTAACCCCATAGTAATATTAAGTGCCTCAACAGTATTGGGTAAAGCATTTAATATTGGCTGCAATAAGCCTTCATCGGCCAGGACCAAAGCCGTTTTATCTATTTCAGGTTTTGGAATTGAGGTAAGTATTTTACCTACTAATTTTGCTTGTCCAACATGTTTAGGAACGCCTATCAGCTTTATATCTTTATCTTCAGAAAAATTATTTTTAACCCACTGAAATGGATTTTTTTTGTAATACTCCCATTGTTTTTGATAGGTTCTTAAAAACAGAGAGGCTTCATGGTAGGTATGCGCTAAGAAAAATTGATCTGCATCCCAAAATGCCTGCCCTATACCTGCTTCTAAAAGCGACTGAAAAATAATTTGCTCTGCATTATTTAGTGCATTGAAACCTACCAAAATATGCTTTCGATTTTCGGTTTCAATATAAGATTGAATCTCTTCTGATACTTTTCTGTAAAGTAATCCTTGGTATCCTATCTTTTTTGTTAGTAATCTATTTTTAAAATTATCATAGTATTCTAGTAAACTGTCCCAAAACGTAATATAATTTTTTATGAGATCCGTCTTCTCTTTTTGCAAATACCAATGATTTAGGTCTTGTATTCCTGATAGATACGTAAAAAAACTTTTGTGATCAATACAATATCTATCAATCTCGTTAAAATCATAAATAAGTGTTTGTGCCCAATTATTAAACGTTTCAAAATCTTCTTTTTCTAAATGAGAATGGGTGCTTAGGTATGTTTCGTAAAATTCAAACAAAGTTTGAACATTATCGATTTGTCGTAATCCTGACACTTTGGTTATAAACTCTTCTATACTAAATATTAAAGGGGCAAAAAGCGTCTGGTCTGGATAAATTTCTAAAAGTTCTTTTTTCAAAAAAAGCCCAGCTCTTTTGCTAGGTACAAGAAAAACTACGTCACTTATATTTGGTGTCGTTTGTTTTAGGTCTAATAGTACTTCTTTTAGAAAACTTTTCAAGCGGCTAAATTTTATTCATGACTTGTACATAACTTCAGGATAAAACTCGGAGTATTGTAAGCTGGATATCGTGTAAAGCATCCAATGAAGTTTTTTAATGATTATATACTTTCTAAAAATAAAAAACGCCCCGAGATTATCGGGACGTTTTCATTATTTATTGTTGAGAGACTTTCTTATTACTTTACTAAGTTGATCTCTACACGTCTGTTTTTAGCTCTACCCGCTCTAGTTTTGTTAGTAGCGATTGGTCTATCTTCTCCATAACCAACTGCAGATAATCTAAACTGATCTACACCATTTTCTGTTAAGTATGTTTTAACAGCATTAGCTCTAGAGTCAGATAATCTTTGGTTTAGTTTATTACTACCTTGGCTATCAGTATGACCTTCTACAGTAAACTTAGCAGTAGGATACTCAGCTAATATAGCCATGATCTCCTTAAGCTTATCATTTGATTGTTCTTTGATAGAAGATTTACCTGAGTCGAATAAAATCTGAGCAGCATACTCATTTAATTTTTTCTGTACTTCTTCAGTTACTTCAGGGCAACCATTGTTTGCCACAGTTCCTGCAACATCAGGACAGTTATCATCTTTATCTAATACACCGTCACCATCTTTATCTTGGAAAGGACAACCGTTGTTTTCTGCTGGTCCAGCTTCATTAGGACACTCATCTTTAGCATCAGTGATTCCGTCACCATCAGCATCAGGACATCCATTAAGCGCAGGTAAACCAGCTACAGTAGGACACTCATCTTTAGGATCAGAAACTCCGTCACCATCAGTATCTGGACATCCATTAAATTCTGCAGTTCCAGCAACATCAGGACAATCATCTTTAGCATCAGTAATACCGTCACCGTCTGTATCAGGACATCCGTTGAATTCCTTTAAACCAGGAACATCAGGACACTCATCATCTTTGTCATATACACCATCACCATCAGTATCTTTACCTCCAAATGCGAAAGTAAGACCTGCAGAATGTTGGAAATGTGTTGGAGGATAATTGCTTACCGCATAATCTTCAAATACATGCTTGTATGTAGTTTGAAGGTTAAATGCTAAATTCTCAGTTAACCATAAGTTCATTCCTAGAGAACCATTTAATGTCCCTACACCTATGTCGTCTAACCAAGTGTATCCACCACCTATACCTAAGTAAGGGTCAAACCAACTTGATTTTATAGCATTTTTAAAGCTATAGCTAACTCTACCATCTGCAGCATAGTATGATAAGTCATCTACACCAACTTGAGTACCATCAGGAAGTTCACCTACATTGTCAATTTTGTTAACCGACCCAGTAGCTGTAAACGTAAAACCATCTCCTATATATCTACCAACAGATATTGTGGAAACAGATGGAAGGATGTTCCAGTGGTCATTAGCATTAAAAAATTCGTCGAAAATTTCTCCCTGATTAATAAGGTCTCCCCCAGTTGGAAAGACATCAACGGCATTAACGCCTATAGAAACCGCCCAAGGATTGTTCTCATCTTGTGCATTCGCAGTACTAAGTCCTAGTACAAATAACGAAGCCGCTAAAAATCTGCTAAGATGTTTCATATTCAATAATTTAATTTTTAAGTGTTAATTAGAGCAAATGTAATATGTTAAACATAACTGGCAAAGACAAATCTAATAAAATTTTCTTAACACACCAGTAAATATCGCTGTTTTCAGGGGGTTTAATGTTTGTTTATACAATTTTATTGTCCCAAAAAAATAGATGATTGTGGTTGTTTTAGAGAAAAATTATAGTATCTATCTCATCAATTACGGTACAATTATAAGATAAAAATACCTTTTATCCTTAAAATTCTTTTAGTAATTGTGAAAATGATTTATAATTCATATATACTTAAGGGTAATATTTTCATTAAAATAAATTAGGATTTTATGCGCTACTACATGCCCCATGCTCTTAAGAAGACCCGCATATTCTTCTATCTGCACTGCATGAGATTCATTATAACCCCCAGTCTTATAATCTATTACAGTAGTGATCAATCGTTTATCGATGATTACTCTATCGGGTCTAAACAATTTTCCGTTAGCAATGATATCTCTTTCATTATATACTGTATTATCGGAGGAATAATACTGAGAGAGCTTTGGATGGTCTATCACCCTTTTTATTTCGTTAACAAGTATTTCTTTCTCTGAGTTCTTAATTTCCCCGCTGCTATATGCATCATCGATAACTTTTTCTACATCTTTATGAGTGTATATCGAAGCCATTAGATTGTGTATTATGTTTCCTTTCTCTATAGCATTTTTTTGTGACGTGTCCCATAATCTACCCGAATTGGTTATGATATGTACATTATATTGTCTTGAGAAGTCATCAAATCGAGATAGTTTAATACTATTTTCTTTATCTGGCATATCATCACTCTTTTGATGTTCAGGTTTTGAAGGGCTACCAAAGGGATATTCATGTTTGTCAGGATTCCATTGATTTACATCTTTTAAATAGTCAATTAATTTTCCTGAAAACTTATTTGGATTATTTTCTCCTTTTGATGTCAGTTCTAATCTGGAGATTATATACAATTGTTCTATCGCCCTAGTTAATGCTACATATACTATATTGAATGTATCCAATTCTAATTGAGCTTGTCTCTGTATAACAATATCTTCTGCATGTTTACTGTAATCAGCTATAGTTTTATTATAATTAATAAAAACTTCTTCAAAATCATTATATTTTTCTTTATCGACCGATAACCATGTCTTGGGCTCTATTTCTTCATAAATGTCAATATTGGCATAAGGATATATCACACACGGAAACTCTAAACCTTTGGCTTTATGTATTGTGATGATTTGAATAGCTCCCTTGGTATTGGGTGCAACAATACTTAATTTGTCTTTTTTTGTGTTCCAATAGGAAATAAAACCAAGAATGCCTGATGCATGCCTTTGCGTGAATGTGAAAACTTCATCTAAGAAAAACTGAACATAAGCCGGAGCTGCATCAGCAAGTTTGAAACAACTGATTACATATTCTATCGCATCATAAAGTGGTTTTATTGTTATTTCATTAAAATCAAAGTGAATTCCTAAGTCCTGTAATGCTAATAAAAATACCTTCTGGTTTGCAGCTATCATCTTTTGAAAAAATGAATGTTGATCTTGTATCAAAAATCGATCTGCCAGAAAATGCAACATACTTATTTTTGAAATGTCATTATCGGGTTCTACTATCCATGTAATTAGATCTACAATAAATTTTACCTCTGGGGCATTTTTAATTAAAAGTGTTTCAGAAGAAACTATAGATACTCCTTTTTCATTAAGAAAATTGGCAATTACTGCTCCTTCTTTCTGTTTTCTAACCAGAATACAAATTTCATTCAGCGTATATCCTTTTTTGGTAAGTTCTTCTATATACTCGTATACTTTTTGTGGATAAACATCATGCTCTTCAGCTACATTTTTAGCCTCAATAAAAGATATATTGACATATCCACCTTTTTTAGAGTTAACCTCTTGTTTGTTGCCCTGCAGATAGAGTTCCTGATGCTTTTCATCACTAAAATCACGAGATAAAAAAGTAAACAAGCTATTGTTGAACTTAATTATTTCTTCGTGGCTACGATAATTTCTTGGTAAGTTTACTACCTGTTTTTGTTGTACTGAAAAAGGATTTTGATCCAGAGATAAATTGATGAACTGTTCTGCTTTACCTCCTCTCCATCGGTAAATAGCTTGTTTTGCATCACCAACAATGGTAAGTTGACCTCGTTTTCCTGTTAAAGTTTCTGTAGCCATTGCATTATCGATGAGTGGGATCACATTATTCCATTGTAATTCTGAAGTATCCTGAAATTCATCAATAAAATAATCCCGATATCGTTCTCCCAACCGTTCATAGATAAAAGGCGCTGGTTGATCCTGAATCGCATTGCTTATAATGGTATTGAACTCAGAAATTAATAAAATCTTTCTATCCTTTTTGATTTCTAATAGTTCTTTATTTATAGCATTTAATACAGAAAGTGGAGTTACATTTTTAATACAGTTTTCAAGAAGACTAATCTGAGCTACTTGTTGTTTTGTTTTAAAAAAAGCTTCCACAATAGATGTTCTAATAGCATCAATAGCATCTTTTTTATCAGAAGCCAGTGTTTTGTTATAAAAATCTGTAGTTTCAATATCTAATTTCCATTTTGATTTTTTAAAATCAACGTTGGTGTCACCTTCTCTTAATTTTTGAAAATGTTTAGGAATATAACCTCCTTTAAAATCCTTATATTCTAGATCGCTATCTGTAATACGTTGAAGTATTCGATTCGATGTAGAAATAATATCACGTTTACTTTCTGCACATTTTTGATTTAAAATTCTCTTTAGTTCCTCAAAATCAGTACTTGTTTTATCAGAAAGACGGTTGAGATATTTTCTGTCATTTTCACTAAACAGAAGTTTTGCTACTTTATTAAGCTCTATTGTGATATCCCAGCTTTTATCTTCTTCAAGCTTATCAATTGCAAAATCGATAATCAATTTTGTAAGCTTTTGGTGAATTCCAATTTTTGCTACTACACCATCAACAGCCTCCTCAATGAGTAGTTCTGTATCCATCTCGATCTCAAAATTCATTGGGATACCTAGATCGTGAGCAAAGGTTCTAATGACTCGGTGAGTAAATGTATCAATGGTAACGATATCAAAAGCCGCATAATTATGAAGAATGTTTCTGAGAATTTTAAGCGCTTTTTCTTTTAGCGCTACCTCCGTCATTTTGGTCTCTACCACTAACTCGTCTAATACATCTTTGTATTTTGAAGAGGTGTCAGGATTGCTGATAGCGATTAGATTCTCAATAATCCTTGTCTTCATTTCGGTTACAGCCTTATTAGTAAAGGTTATTGCCAAAATATTCTTATAGCTATCCTTATACTCTCCTTCTAATAAAGTTTTCAAATATTCTTTAACCAGTGTATACGTTTTTCCTGCTCCTGCAGCAGCATTATATATGGTGAAGGGTGTATGAAGATTCAAAATTCTTTTTTTACTAAAATAACAAAAGCAACTATGTTTATCGCTAACGGCTTTTAATTAATTTATAACAATTATTAATTTTTATTCATCGCACTAATTGTTAAATTTGATATCATTTTCATTTTTATTAATCAAAATAGTAAATTATGTCATTCGAATTACCAAAGTTAAACTACGCCTTTGATGCGTTAGAACCTCATATAGATGCCCGTACCATGGAAATCCATCATGATAAACATCATGCTGGCTATACAAGTAAACTAAATGCAGCGATTAAAGGAACTGACCTAGAAGGTAAAACCATAGAAAATATTCTTATTAATCTTGATATGTCTAATGCCGCAGTAAGAAACAATGGCGGTGGTTATTATAATCATAATTTGTTCTGGGAGGTAATGTCTCCAAATGGAGGAGGTAAACCAACTGGAGATCTAGCAGACGCAATTAATGCCGCTTACGGCTCATTTGATGCTTTTAAAGATGCTTTTTCAACTGCTGCCGGTACAAGATTTGGCTCAGGATGGGCTTGGTTATGTGTTCATCAAGGAGGTAAAGTAGAAGTGTGCTCTACTCCTAATCAGGATAATCCTATGATGCCTAAAGTAGGTTGCGGAGGAACTCCTATTCTTGCGTTAGATGTTTGGGAACACGCTTATTATTTGAATTATCAAAATCGTCGTCCTGATTATGTATCTGCATTTTTTGAAGTAATCGACTGGAATGAAGTTTCTAGCAGATACGCACAAGGAAAATAATATTATTTCTAATACCGAATAAAAGAAAAAGAGTCGCATGCATGCGACTCTTTTTTTATATATACATAATTACGAAATGTCATAAAATAAAAAAAGGTGGAAGATCCACCTTTTTTTGCCCCAAATCTACCATGAACTTAACCTACTTATGCTATGGCTCTGCTAATATAAAGCGTTATTTCATTGTGAAAAAATGTTTTAGATGAAAAGCTCAAATAATTGTTGAACTACACAAATTAACCATTTTTAACAGCAATCTTTTTTTGTTTTTAGTATGCCCTTTCATCTTTCCCTTCAAAGAAGTTGATGAAAGCCTTATTCACCACTCTATTTCCTCCTGCTGTAGGGTAATCTCCTGTAAAATACCAGTCACCAAGGTTCTTAGGGCAAGCCATATGTAAATTATCAACAGTCTGATAAATTATCCTTACCTCTGCATTTACCGTTTTATCACTCAACAACTCAGCTATTTTATCACTTATCTCCTGATCCGAAAATCCATCATAAATTTCTTTTACGAAGTTTTGAACTTCGGCATCTTCTAAATTTTCTTGTGCTTTACATTTTTCATATACCTGCTCTACAAGATCATAATTTCCATTTTCTTTTAACAGCTCTAATGCAGCTTTAAATGCAATCAGACCCTCTAATCTTGCCATGTCAATACCATAACAATCAGGAAAACGAATTTGTGGTGCAGAAGAGACAATTACAATTTTCTTTGGATTTAATCGGTCCATCATTTTGATGATACTCTTTTTGAGCGTTGTCCCTCTTACAATACTATCGTCAATAATGACTAAACTATCCTGGGGTTTAACAACTCCATACGTTACATCATATACATGAGCCACAAGATCATCTCTACTACTGTCTTCTGTTATAAAGGTTCTAAGCTTCGCATCTTTGATTGCAATTTTCTCGGTTCGCAATCTAGCGGATAGAATTTCGGCAAGACGTTCATCGGTTAGCGTATCTTTTTCGGCAAGTATCGTTTCATTTTTCTGCTTATTTAATTCATCCTGCGCAGCTTCAACCATACCATAAAATGAGGTTTCGGCTGTATTAGGTATAAAAGAGAAAACAGTATTTAGCGTATCGTGATCAATTTCTTTTAAAACCTGAGGCATTATTAATTTTCCCAGCTTTTTTCTTTCTTCATAAATTTCGGCATCGCTTCCTCGTGAGAAATAAATTCGCTCAAAAGAACACGCTTTACGTTCTAAAGGTTCAATGATTCTTTTTATGTCGGTTTCACCATTCTTTTTTATTATAATAGCTTTTCCCGGATCTAGTTCTACTACGTTATCAAAAGGAACATTAAATACCGTTTGGATAACCGGTCTTTCTGATGCTACAACTACGACCTCGTCATCTTTATAATAATAAGCAGGTCTGATTCCTGCAGGATCTCTTAGCACAAAAGCATCACCATGACCTAGCATTCCTGCCATTGCATAGCCTCCATCCCAATCTCTTGATGATTTTCTAAGGATTTTGGCAACATTTAATCGTTCTACAATTTCTGGAGATGCATCAATCTTATTAAATCCTTCTTTTTTTAACTTTTTATAAAGTTTAGCCACTTCAGAATCCAAAAAATGACCAATCTTTTCCATTACGGTAACTGTATCAACTTTATCTTTAGGATGCTGACCCAATCCTACGAGATTATCAAACAGCACATCATTATTGGTCATATTAAAGTTTCCAGCTACAATCAAGTTACGATGCATCCAGTTGTTCTGCCTTAGAAATGGATGTACGCTTTCTACACTATTTTTACCAAATGTACCATAGCGCACATGACCTAAAAGCACTTCTCCTATATAAGGTATGTTTTTTTTCTGCAACGCTACATCATCAGCATAATCAGGATGATCTACTAATTCTTTATTAATTCTCTCATTGATTTGTGCAAAAATATCTTGTATGGGTTGTGCTTCGCTAGAACGCACTCTACTAATATAGCGCTCACCAGGAGCCGTGTCTAACTTAATGCTTGCAAATCCAGCACCATCTTGACCACGGTTATGCTGTTTTTCCATCATTAGATACATTTTATTTACGCCATAAAATGCACTTCCGTATTTTTCCTTATAATACGCTAATGGTTTTAGTAATCGAATAAATGCTATACCGCATTCGTGTTTTAATGCATCACTCATTGTATTCCAAAAATTGTAAGTTCGTATTGGGTAACTATAAATCAACTACCTGAGTACAAGCACAAAAAGTAGCGATTTGAAAAACATAATAATTATAGAGGCAAGCCTCAGAAAATTAAACCCACAAGGTGGGATTAAAAAAGCCCCAAACAATTGCTTAGGGCTATATTTATATCAAGACAACTCTATTTCAAATTGTGTTAATTCTTTAAACTGTTGAAGTCGTTTCTGAACCTCTTCCCTATTAAGGTTCTCCATTCGTTCTGTTCCAAACTTTTCTACACAAAAAGAAGCTAGGTTTGATGCATGAATAATTGCATTTTTCATGTTTTCAAAAGAAATATCATTGGTCTTTGTCAAATATCCTGCAAAACCTCCTGCAAATGTATCCCCTGCTCCTGTAGGGTCAAACACTTCTTCTAGCGGTAATGCCGGAGCAAAGAAAATTTGTTCTTTATGAAATAATAATGCTCCATGCTCTCCTTTTTTGATAATCACGTATTTGGGACCCATTTCGGCTATTACTCTTGCTGCTTTTACCAATGAATATTCACCGCTTAACTGTCTTGCCTCTTCATCATTGATCGTAATTACGTCTACTTTGGCAATGACCTTATGAAGATCCGCAATAAAAGCATCTTCCATCCAGAAATTCATAGTGTCTAATACTATTAATCTAGACGTAGCAGTAAGTTGCTCTATAACACTAAGCTGAACCAAGGGGTTCAAATTTCCTAGCATCACAATATCTGCATCTTTATACGTATCCGGAACTATTGGATTAAAATCTGCCAAAACATTAAGCTGAGTATCCAAAGTATCTCTCGAATTAAGATCATTATGATATTTACCACTCCAGAAAAAGGTTTTTCCTCCTTTTACTATCTCTATAGCAGAAGTATCAATATTTTTTTCTTGCAGCATCGATAAATAATCTATCGGAAAATCTTCACCAACCACAGAAACAATTGCTGAAGAAATATTAAAATTTGATGCAGACAAGGCTATGTATGGCGCAGCTCCTCCTAAGATTTTATCGGTTTTCCCAAATGGGGTTTCTATCGCATCAAAGGCAATAGAGCCTACTATAAGTAATTTGCTCATATAACTAGCGTAATAATTTTTTTGCAAATATACGTTTTACTTTTAATTACACCTGTCAAGTTTATGAAACCTAATACGTTTGAAACAAATAATTACTTTCTACCAAAATATACAGAAATTTCTCCTTAGAATTTGGTTTGCTGTTTTGATACATCCCAAACCCGAATGTAACCCTTGTGCTATTACTATATTCAAAATAATGTTGAACATATATCCATACTTATCAAATGATAGTTTTTCAGGATCAAGGTTGAATAAAGCCGTATAATTTTAACACTAAAACCATAATTTTTCTTAAAAAATCCTTAAAAATTATAAAAAATTGTTTTTCTTAGCAGAATACAAACTCAAACTTATAATGATTATGAAAAAATTAAATGCGATGAAGCTAATTTTATTAGCTTCAATTTCATTAGTATTCTTTAATTGCGAAAAAAACACTGAAGAACTTGACGAAATCAATCAAATTAATGATTATACTGAGGCTAAAGCAGCTCACGTATGTATCGAAAAATGGGATACTGACAATTCAAAAGCGGCTAGTGTAAAAGCAAAAGAATGGGAGCCTGGTCAAACAATCCGAGTTAAATTTTTAAATGGAAACAGTTTTGTGCAATCAAAAGTGCGACAGTATGCAGTCGTATGGGAAGATTATGCAAACCTTAAATTTGAATGGGTATCTTCTACCAGTAGTGCAAACATTAAAATTGGTTTTAGAGAAGGTCAATTTGCAGACGAGAGCGGATCCTGGTCTTATCTAGGAACTGATTCTAATAATCATGCCCACAGTATGCATTTTGGTTGGTTTGATAATAACACCACGGATACAGAATTCAGAAGAACTACCATCCATGAATTCGGGCATGCATTGGGTTTGATTCATGAGCATCAAAATCCTGTTGCCGGAATTAACTGGGATAGAGAAGCGGTATATGCATACTACGCAGGACCACCTAACAACTGGGATAGAGCAAAAGTAGATAACAACCTGTTCAGACGTTACGAATCAAACATCTCTAATCACAGTGTATATGATCCAAAATCTATAATGCACTACCCAATCCCTGCAGAACATACCACAGATGGTGTTGCCGTAGGTAGAAACACTGAATTATCTGCAGTAGACAAATCTTTTATTGCAAGAATATATCCAGATACTAATACTGGTGGTAATTGTGACGGTGTTGCGGCATATGTAAACGGCAGATCATATGCAGTAGGTGATAAGGTGACTTATCAAGGCAATCTTTATCAAAGAACAAGTAGCGGATGGACCAACCTTGGTGAATGCGAAACAGTTAACAATGATCCTTGCGCTGGTGTATCAGCTTATGTAAATGGCAGATCATATTCAACAGGTGATAAAGTGACTTATCAAGGATCTTTATATCAAAGAACTGCTAGCGGATGGACCAATCTTGGACGATGCGGGAGTAATTAATAAAACGAAACCGTAAGAAAGCAATAGCTTTTAAACTGTGCTAAAATAGATATCAAAAAGCTCTGGGTTTGCCTGGAGCTTTTTTTGATATAAGCTGTGAAAACAAAAACCATCTCATATAAAAATCCACAAGAATTGATCCACCGTATAGTATGTTCTCAAAAACTGACGTTTAAGCTCCCTTATACTAAGGCAATATTTATAATACACTGCCGAGATCAAACCCCAATAGCTAAGCTCTGGTGAATTCTAGTACTTACTTTCTCCCAAAATCTGCAGGAATTTCTCCCCAGGCTTTGGTTTCCCACTTCACAATTTTGGTAGTATACGTATTTTTCTTTAGCCATTGGATACCGCGATCTACCAAATCAAACATTGCTGCATTTTTGGCATCGCGTTGTAATTTTGTTCTACAGGTCTTTTTTTGTACCCATCCCATGGCTATTCGAGAATCTGTATACAAAATACGATCACTATTTTTCTTTTTTAGATATGCCAAGCCATGCACCAAGGCTAAAAACTCACCTATATTATTGGTTCCCTGAGGAAATGGCCCTTGATGAAACAATTGTTTTTTGGTTTGGGTGTCTACGCCTCGATACTCCATCTTACCAGGATTACCACTAGATGCTGCATCTACAGCGATCGAATATAGATTAGGTTCCCCCATTTTTGCAACTTGTGCAGCTGTGAGTGTCTGTTTAGGTCTGCTTTTCCCTTTATAATCTTCATAATTACCATTGTATGCCTTTTTTGCGATATCAAACGATTCAAAAGACTTAAATTTTGCACTAGCATATCCTTTTACGGCTGCTTTGCAATCACTCCATTTGGTATAAATTCCTGGTCGGTGTCCCTCCCAAACCACATAAAATTTCTCTTTTTTTGCCATTGTTTAACTTGTAGTTTCAATTCTAAATGTGTTGCCTTTAACCCTCTCTGTCCTACGGACATCTCTCCCAGAGGGAGAGAAGCTAAAACTTAGCTATCAAATAAACTAACGTTTTGAAATTCTTAATACTGTGTACTTTTTACTTCTTTTCTTCAGATAACAATACTTTTTCTATAACGACTGGAAAATGTTTATATTCTAATTGATGAATCGCATTGGCTACATCCTCGGCAGTATCTGATTCAGAAATTGCTGTTTTTGCCTGAAAAATAATGGCGCCTTCATCATAATGTTCACTTACGTAATGGATGGTAATGCCGCTTTCTTTTTCTTTATTTCGCACTACAGCCTCATGCACATGATGCCCATACATTCCTTTCCCGCCATATTTTGGTAATAATGCAGGATGAATATTTATGACCTTATTTGGAAAAATTTCAATGATTTTTTTTGGAAAAATCCATAAAAATCCGGCAAGCACAATAACATCAGGGTTAGCATCTTTTAGAATATTTAATACCTCATTAGTGTCATAAAATGACGCTTTGTCAAAGTGTAATGCCTTTACTTTCAGGTCATGAGCTCGTTTTAATACCTTGGCACGTAAGTTGTTAGAGAACACATGTGTAACCTCGGCAATTTTTCGCTCGTGGAAGTATTTGATTATATTTTCGGCATTGGTACCAGAGCCGGAAGCAAAAATTATGATACGTTTCATAGTATGGTTAAATTGTTAATTAGAGCGCACAAAAAAATAATTATTATTCTATTTTAGGCAGCAAAAAGCCAATACTTCCCTATATTTGATAAAAACACAAATACATTTTTGCGGGATTATGGGGTTTTAAAATAAAGTTTTTTATTTTTGCCTCCTAAATTAAAAATTAAAAATTAAAATTATGTCAGACATTGCATCAAGAGTAAAAGCGATAATCGTTGACAAATTAGGTGTAGACGAAAACGAAGTTGTAAACGAAGCAAGCTTCACAAACGACTTAGGCGCAGATTCGCTAGACACCGTAGAATTGATTATGGAATTCGAAAAAGAATTCGATATCCAGATTCCAGATGATCAAGCTGAAAACATTGCAACAGTTGGTCAAGCAGTATCTTATATTGAAGACGCAAAGTAATAACTTCACAACAAATTATGAATCTTAAGCGAGTTGTAGTCACCGGGCTAGGTGCATTAACACCTATCGGTAACAATATTGATGAATATTGGGATGGATTAATTAATGGAAAGAGCGGTTGCGCTCCCATTACTTATTTCGATACCGAACATTTCAAGACTAAATTTGCTTGCGAAATCAAGAATTACATTTCCACAGACTATTTTGATAGGAAAGAAGCACGTAAGCTTGACAAATTTGCGCAGTACGCCATTGTTTCTTCAGAAGAAGCAATAAAAGATGCTGCTATCGACCTTGAGAAGGTAGATAAATTTAGAGTTGGTGTAATCTGGGGAGCAGGAATCGGAGGTATTGAAACTTTTCAGGAAGAAGTAATTGGCTATGCCAATGGAAATGGAACGCCACGTTTCAATCCATTCTTTATTCCTAAAATGATCGCCGATATTGCTCCAGGACATATTTCTATAAGAAATGGTTTTATGGGCCCAAACTATACAACAGTTTCTGCATGTGCTTCTTCTGCTAATGCAATGATCGATGCCTTAAATTATATACGTTTAGGACATTGTGATATTATTATTACAGGAGGAAGTGAAGCAGCAGTAACTATTGCCGGTATGGGAGGTTTTAATGCGATGCACGCCCTATCTACCAGAAACGAAAGTCCTGAAACTGCCTCTAGGCCATTTGATGCCACCAGAGATGGTTTTGTTCTTGGTGAAGGTAGTGGTGCGCTCATTCTTGAAGAGTATGAACATGCAAAAGCACGAGGTGCTAAAATTTATGCCGAAGTAGTTGGTGGTGGAATGTCTAGTGATGCATATCACATGACAGCGCCTCATCCCGATGGTATTGGTGTAGAGCGTGTAATGCTAAATTGCTTAAGAGATGCTGGTGTGGCACCAGAACAAGTAGACGCTATAAACACACATGGTACATCAACCCCTCTGGGCGATGTAGCAGAATTGAAAGCAATTACTAAAGTTTTTGGAGATCACGCATCAGACATCAATATCAATTCAACAAAATCTATGACAGGTCACTTGCTTGGTGCTGCTGGAGCTATAGAAGCAATCGCTTCTATCTTAGCAATGCAACACAATACGGTGCCCCCAACTATCAACCACACCACTGTGGATGAGAACATAGATCCATCGTTGAATTTGACCTTAAACAAGGCGCAAAAGCGTGATATCAAGTATGCCATGAGTAATACTTTTGGTTTCGGAGGTCATAATGCTTGTGTATTATTTAAAAAACTAGACGAATAATGAATGTTATTCGCAACATATTAAATTCCCGCTCTGAAAAGAACGGGAATTTTTTTTCTAAAATTCAAAAAATTTTAGGATTTAAACCCAAAAACATTGCGCCCTACGAAAAAGCATTTACCCACAGATCCTTAAATCTAAAAGATAAAAAAGGAAATGCGCTTAATTATGAACGATTAGAGTTTCTGGGCGATGCGATGCTAAGTAGTGTAATCGCTGCATATTTGTTTAAAGAAGTTCCTGGTGGCAACGAAGGGTATCTTACAAAAATGAGGGCTAAGGTTGTGAGTAGAAAACATCTTAATGAACTTGGAAAAGATCTAAAACTAATCAACCTGGTACGAACCAACATCCCTAAATCTCAATTTGGTATCAACATACATGGAAATCTTTTTGAAGCATTAATAGGTGCTATATATCTAGATCGGGGGTTTGTATATTGTGAGCGATTCATTAAAGAAGCGGTTATATATCCATATGTTGATATAGAAAGCCTAGAAGGACAAGTAATCAGCTACAAAAGCTTATTGATAGAATGGTGCCAAAAAGAAAAGAAGCTGTTCAACTATGAAATCTATGAAGATACCGGAAAAGATGAAATGAAACACTTTGCCGTAAAACTATGGATTGATGAAAAAGTGATCGCAAAAGCCAGAGCAACCTCGAAGAAAAAAGCCGAAGAAAAAGCTTCAAAAAGAGCGTATTTTGCATTTCAAACTAAAATAACATCGAAGTAAACTACCTCGGGGTATCATACCCTTTGGCGTTGCCCATAAATATTTGATTTCTGTCTTATAAAAAGTAACGAGTCTCTAGGGAAGTCCAAGAGACATTCTAAAGAAAAGGGCTTCAAGGTTTCGAGACAAAGATTGGAACATTCAAATCTCGCTATGCCTACCTGAGGCAGAATTATCGAGAAAAATACCTACTTCTCAAAAAAACTCTATTTTTTCTCCCTAAAAGATACTAACGCAATCGTTTTCGTGAAATATCTTTAAATTTAATTAAAGTTGTTAGGGTATTTTATTTGTATATTTCGCGTTAATTCTGGAAATAAATAAACGTAAAGTGGCTATTCAGAAATTAATTTTAGACATCCTCGAAGAAGATGAATATGAGCTTATTGCTATTCACAGCTCGGTAGCCTCATATAGATTAGCCTTTTTATTAAATAAAAATCTGAATTTACATCTTTTTAGAAAAAAAGAAGATATTAATTTTGAATACAATGATTTTGTAGCAAATTTTCCGCTATATCAATATCATGACCAGTTTCAATATAATACATACAGTCTTTTGGCAAATAAGTTTAGTGCCAAAATAGAATCTAACAACGTTATTTCTAAAGGATTATTTGAAGATACAGAAAACCTATATGCGGTAAAATATTTAATCCCAGAACTAAAAAATGTAGATTATTTTCTGAAAATAGAAGCAGAAACATCAAAATTTTCGAGTAAGTCATTATTAGCCCAAATGCTTACTATTTCTCAAATTATAACTGCATATTCAGTAGAATATACAGCACTTAAATCAAAGAACAACTTAATATTTGAATAATGCCAAAACGTAAAAGAACTAAAATAGTTGCTACCCTAGGACCCGCTACAAGTAGTAAAGAAGTACTGAAAAAAATGCTTGAAGCTGGGGTGAATGTATTTAGAATAAATTTTTCTCATGCTGATTATAGTGACGTAAAAGAGCGTGTAAAAATGATTCGTGAACTTAGCGAAAAACATGGTTATAATGCTGCAATATTAGGTGATTTACAGGGGCCCAAATTAAGGGTAGGTGTTATGAAAGGAGATATCATCGTTAATGATGGTGATGTTATCAATTTTATAACCGGAGAACCTTTTGAAGGTAATTCGGAAAAAGTATATATGAACTATCAAAATTTCCCGAAAGACGTGAATCAAGGGGAAAGAATATTGCTTGATGATGGGAAATTGATTTTTGAAGTTGTGTCATCAAACAAAAAAGATACTGTTACCGCCAAAGTGATACAAGGAGGACCATTGAAATCAAAAAAGGGGGTCAACCTTCCTAATACTAATATTTCTCTACCGGCGTTAACAGAAAAGGATATAAAAGATGCCATTTTTGCTTGCGAACAAGAAGTAGACTGGATCGCGCTTTCTTTTGTTCGGCATGCTCAGGACTTAATGGAGCTTCAGGACCTAATTAAAGAGCATAGCGATCATAAAA
This sequence comes from uncultured Aquimarina sp., assembly GCA_947495425.1. Classification (GTDB taxonomy): domain Bacteria; phylum Bacteroidota; class Bacteroidia; order Flavobacteriales; family Flavobacteriaceae; genus Aquimarina. Next base: position 941 of record CANLYR010000048.1, on the reverse strand, counting down.
TCCCTATTATAGCAAAAATTGAAAAACCTGAAGGAGTAGAAAATATCGACAAGATTGTAGCCTACTGCGATGGACTTATGGTGGCAAGAGGTGATTTGGGGGTTGAAATTCCTGCGCAAGAAGTTCCTTTGATTCAGAAAAAATTAGTTTTGAGAGCCAAAACTGCCAGAATACCTGTAATTATTGCCACTCAGATGATGGAGACGATGATTGACAGTCTTACACCCACACGCGCAGAGGTGAATGATGTCGCTAATTCTGTAATGGATGGAGCAGATGCTGTGATGTTATCAGGAGAAACATCTGTAGGTAAATACCCTGTACAGGTGATCGAAACAATGACCAAAATTATTAGTAGTGTAGAAAACTCAGATCTGATATCTGTACCTCAAGACCCGCCACATATAAGAACAAATCGATTTATTACAAAGTCTATTTGTTATCATGCAGCTCATATGGCTAATGATATTGATGCAAAAGCTATTTGCACATTAACCAATAGTGGGTATACTGCGTTTCAGATCTCTGCCTGGAGACCAACTGCCCATATTTTAGTATTTACCAGCAACAGAAGGATTCTCTCTCAACTCAATTTATTGTGGGGTGTAAAAGCATTATTCTATGATAAATTTGTTAGTACTGATGAAACTGTAGAAGATATCAATGAAATTGCAATGAAACGTGGGTTTGTAGCGCAAGGAGATATGTTGATTAATCTTGCAGCAATGCCAATTACAGCAAAAGGCATGGTGAACACCCTTAGAGTTTCACAAATTTAGAACTCTTCCTGTCACAATGAGCCCTTCGACTGGGCTCAGGACAGGCTTAGTCGAAATGTAGTAAAAGTAATCTTTTTATTATTTCTCGGCACTTTCAGAAAATAGCTACGCTAATTTCAATTTGTTTATTTTTTGAATGATTTTCGATAGTTGTAAGAAGAT
>CANLYR010000047.1 GCA_947495425.1 uncultured Aquimarina sp. | reverse complement strand
ATTTTAAATTTTCTATCTCTTCCCATATAGAAAAGATATGAAATATTTATGACATTTTATCATAGAAATAGTATTATTTCAACATACGAGTATATTTATGATACAATCACATTATGAAACCTCCTTACTCTATTACACTAATATACTAAGTTTAGTTACTCAAGCTTCTTAGAAAATTCGTAAAATAAATGCTTATTACCTCAATATACCAACAACCAGATCAAGGAAAAAAGATAGAATTAAAACTAATTAAGTTTCACTGGAGATGAAAGGAAAAAAATACAGAAGAATAAATCACTGCGTCATTGGGTAATAAAAGAGTGGTAGTTGCTCAAAAAGATATTTTGAAAAAATGCCATGAAGGTATATGAACTATTGAAGGCGCTTGATCCGTATGAACTAAATGACTTATTAAAACCCATGAGCAACAGCCATCTAATGATTGGATTAACAAATACAACAGGAAAATTCAGAACAAAGTAAGTCGGCACTGTAAAAGCTAAAAAGTTACTCACGTCGCTACGGGAGGAAAAATGGGAAAGGTATATGATGAATTGTTATCATCTTCTACCCTGAAGTGCTTTACTTATGTTTATTGGTAAAAAATTCTGTCGTTGTGAATTGTTTGCGCCATTAGATGCTGCATATAACTCTCTGAAAAAATTTACTGCACCAACAGAGTAATTTATTTTTTCTATCCATTGATTGAAATATGCTTCTTTACTTTCGGTAGTTGCATATTCAAATACTTTGGATTTTAATTTTTCTAAACCGGCATCAGTAAAAACCGGACGTGTAGGAAACATCTTAAGCTCGCTTTCTTTAATTTCTAGAAAAGATGTAATCCATTCTACATCGGCATCGTATTGCTCTATAAGTTTATCCTCTAACGAATGATACATTTCTTCTTCAAAAATAATCCTTATGGTACTTCTTGTACCAATCATATCACCTAAATTAAAAGTTCTACTCCCTCCACTTGGTAAATGATATTGACCATCGTTATTACTATTTTCTAGTACTATTGTGTAAGGAATTCCATTAATACTATTAACAGAAAATTCATCTTTACTAATAGATTCAAGCGATATTTGCTCGTTTTGCGCTTTTATTAGTGTAACAAAACATAAAAATAATAGGAATAAGAAGTATTTTTTATAAACGCAAATATTTACTCTGTGCATAATTGTAGGTTATTTGGGGTTAATATTAAAATTCGCCAATTTTTAAAATTTAAAATGACATCGATTTATTAGAATTTTCAAAATTAATCAAATAGAATTAATATCCTAAAGGAAAATCCTGAATAAGTAAAATACGAAATATAATTTACTAATCGAATTAAATGAAATCAAAAATCGATCCAAAAACTATAAAAGTGCTTCATCTGATTAAATTTTGAGACCTTCACACTATTAAATTAATTCGTAGGCATTCAAATCTTGATCATCGTGCAAATCCATTTTGTGGCTAGGCGACGTGTGCTACAACTATCTTTATTTTCTATATTGACTTAACCCTAAACGCTGTTTACTCGTGTTTCCTGGCTGTGCAGTATAGGATTCAAAATCCGGATCTGTAGGCATGTTATCATTACACCCCCCCATAAGTTTACACATTGTATAATAATACATATCTCTTATCATTTTAGATAGCTTTCTTGTCCACTTACCCTGCTTACTTCGGTCATAGGAGGTTGCGGCATGAATACCTTCTGCAACCATTTTTTCATAAAATCCTGGATCAGAATAATAGTCCGGGTTATGAATTGTTGATAAATCCTTCACCTCATCTCTGGTATTTTTATAATCATCAATATACTTCTTGTATTTATCAATCCAAGTTCTAATTTTTTCTCCTGTTGTATATATTTCTTCAAGAGGAGGTTGCTCTTTATCCTTTTGAATACTATAAAAATTAACTTTATAACATGAAGGTCCACCTTTTATATCTGTTTGATGTTTGTATTCTTTAGACGATCTATAATTTTTAGCACCTATTACCAAATCGATTTTTTTCCATGGTCCTCTAAATATCCACTGATTTAAGGATAACACAGTATCTTTTTTACTTTTAGTATCGAGCAGACGAATATTTTTTATTTTCCATACCGGTACTTTTGTATGCGTATAATCGAATACTCCTGCTCCAAAAGTGTCATCATAACTAACTATTAATGTATTCTCATTATTTGAAACTTCTGTAATTCTACCTTTATCATCTTTTTTGATATCTAATGAAAAAGGCCTGTAGAGTTCTACATCAGTAGTTGCGTAACTTTGCGGTGAAGTTCTTAAAAAGAAACTATTCCCAATATACGACCAAAGACCATTATGTATTTCTTTACTTCCTATACCTAATGAAGGAACACCAGTTTTTACCGCAATAGCTTCGATTTCGGCATATTGCATCTGTGTAGATTGCATCTTTTTGCGAAGATATGCACACGTTTTTGTAAGAGATCTAATTTTTTTTGGAAGTATTTTATTTTTTATGTGATCAAAATCTATCTCCATAGATAACATTTCTTTTTCCGTCAAAAGTGGTCTTACGTTTTTCTGAAAACTTAAAGGAAATTTAGAAAACTGTGTGCCGGCTTCAATCCCCCAGATAAGAGTTTGTACACTGGATTGTGAGATATTGGGATGCTTAACCGATTTTTTGAGTATAGCGTGTATCATTTTTGCTTTGCTGCCTTTTAGCTTAGCAATTTGATATCCATCACCTTTGGTGGGACCATACACTCCTGCCTTCAAACAATACGATCTTAAAGTCGATTTATAATATCCTGGTCCTATTACAGATGTGCCTATTTCTTTAGCTGTTTCTATATCAAACATACTGTCGTCAAACCAATCAATACCATAAAGTGTATCTTTTATTGATGTTGAAATGGGCGTAGTACCATCTAAAGATGTAATTTTGACCTTACTTGTAATTTTTCTAGCCTTATTTACAACTTTGCCTAATAATTGGGCTTCGCTAGGTATACTTAAAAATAAAAGAAATAAAAGAAATAATAATGTGCTATTACTTTTATTCTTTTTCATACTATACATTGATGATCTCATATCTTAATACCTAAACTCTTTAAATAGTTAAATAGATTTTTATCATTACTTAAACAATGATATCTCATCTTATGTCAAGAAAAAATTCCAAGTCTAAGTCTAAGCGTAAACCAAATTAGACGCTAAATGTAAAGTTTATTAAAACTAGAATAGTAAAGCATGAGGAAACCCATACAAAATATTAGAATTCATTCGTATACGATGAGAATTTATTTTGCAACACCATATAAAATAGTCGTTAGCATAGTTCTATTGTATCTTTCTCTGCAGTAATGCAAAACATAGGCAAGGTTTCTAAAACTATTTATATACCTATGGTGAGTAATTTCTAAAAGAATATTTAAATTTTTGGTATATTACTAATTAGTAATTTTCTTAAAGTCTTTAATGTCTGCGAAATATGATATCTATCAAAGCGGTAAATTGTACCATGCTACTTTATATCTTCTGAAAAAGGTGTAAATTTTTATAAAAACAATGAAAAATTTAAAGGGATTGTATTAGCTGAGGCCTTGCATAGTAAGTAAAGTTGTTGCCCAGACGATAACCGAGGAGAAGAATATACCTATAGTATTAGCCAAAAACGCTTTCCGCCTTTTAATTTTAAATAAATATGCTGCAATACTACCTGCGTAAACGCCTGTTCCAGGAAGAGGAATCATAACAAAAAGAAGTAACCCCCAAAATCCATATTTTTGTATTTTACTACCAGAGCCAACCTTGGCTTTTCGAGCGACATAGATTGCCGCTTTTTTGTAAACATGCCATTGTAACAAATAGCTATTAATTTTTTCTAAGAAAAAAATCATTAAGGGAAACACAAGTACATTGGCAAAAAAACATACTACAAAAACCAAATAAATGTTAAGCCCATTAAACATCCCATACGGAATACCCACTTTGGCTTCACCAAAAGGAGAAATGCTCCATAAAATAGCTATAATAAAATCTTGAATCACAATTACAATTTCCTTAAGCTTGCAAAGTTAACGTTCTAAATGGTTTACATTAAAATTTTAACGTATAAAAAATAATTTAATTTACTCAGGTTTTATTTTAAATATATGTACCAAACAAGACTACTGTTCATTACTGTAGTATTACAAATAAGAAGCTCTTCTACATTAAAAAACAAATACAGTAAATTATTAAATCGAGTATTCTGTGCTGCAAAACGTAGAAAAAATAATTAGACGCAGCTCGAATAGGTCATCTAGAATAACTCTTTAAAATACAACATATTAAAAAGTGATATGAATGACTTGCACATAAACTTTAGAAATCATGCGTGTATCAAATCAAAAAACATCAATACTTAAAATCTGTTTAAATAGTATAATGATTTAATAGAAAATATTCCTGTTCATATACCTTCCATACATACAGAATCAGTTATATACATAAACAGTAAATAAATTATTATTTATGTATATGTAAAACTATAAAATATTAAAATTTTGAAATTCGATGAGAGGTATTACCACAGTGGTAAAAACGCAAACAATATAATACTAGACCGTTATACTGTTGGAACTCCCTTTAATCTTTTTTCTATTTTACGCTTTTTTGTAGTCAGAAGTTTCATAACTTCCATTATTTCTGGATCCTTGGTTTCTTTATAGATTTCGTTAAGACTTAGTATGAGTGATTTTGCTTCTCTGGAAGCCGCTACTCTATCGCTGGTAGTCATATTACTCATCGTTCTGCCCTCAAATTCTAAAGCTTCTTCGATTAACTTCATATACTCATTTTTGACAAATATACAAATATGTATCACACTGTAATTAATGTTTAAAAAAAATTAACTTCTTCTTTTATTTTAGTATTCTATTTGAGAGCATAAGAATACTATTTTTTTTATCTTAATTTTAATATTTCAAATCTGGATTCGGAATGAAATTTGAAGCTTATAGTGTATTAGTAATTAATACTTAACCACCCAAAACACTATTAAAGAGAAGTACTTAATAGTGTATTAAAATCCAGTCCTCAGATGGCATTATTCAAGAAAAAGCACTCCCTAAAGTTAATTGATGCGGATGACTTATATAAAAACGTGATTTCAAAATTACCAATAACAAATCGAATTAGCTATTGTGAATCACTTATCTATAGAAGTGAGAGAGATGTATGTAAATCAAACTGTCGCATAAAAAAAAGAAAAATTAAAAAATTATTGCAGGCGGCTAAAATCGAGATCAAAAAATTAAAAAACACTTCTGTATAAAATATTTTTATTGTAACCCACCAATTCAAACAAAAAAACCTTCCAAAAACAGGAAGGTTAATTCATAATGGTACAATATTTTTTTAGTGAAATCTAATCAACAACCTCGGAACAAGCTCACGAGGTATACTTCTGAAATTTTATTTGTTACCGGAGCAAGTCCTAGGGATTGAACCCTCTACAAGGGATTAAATAAGACTATTCGAAATGTTTTTGTATAATGATTTCTTTTTCATTCTTTATATAATCTAGAAATGCTTGAGCAACGAGTGAAAATTTCTTGTTTTTTAACCAAATTAAGTTCCAATTTGATTTTATAGGAAAACTTTTAACGGGTATAATTTGTAGTCGCCCTGCTTGTAATTCGTTTCGTATTCCTATCAATGGCATTATAGAATATCCCAAACCTGCTAAAACTGCTTGTTTTACAGCTTCATTAGAGGTAAGTTCCATTTTTTTACGAACTGGCAAACTATTTTTTTCTATAAACTTTTCCATAGTGTGTCGTGTTCCTGATCCTGGCTCTCTGTATATTAATGGAAGCGCTATGAAAATTGATTTATCATACATTTTTTTTGTAAACTCATGATCTGTATTACCAACAAGATATAATTGATTTTCCATTAATTCTGTTTTTTCAATTTTCAAGTGATTGGGAAGTACAGATACTAAAGAGAAATCAACTCTATTTTTTTCCAAACTTTCAACAACCTGAGCTTTATTAGTAACATCAAGAACCAAATCTATTCCTTCATGCTTCTTAATAAAATCAGATAAAAAATAAGGCATAACATATTTTCCTGTCGAGACTACAGAAATTTTTAAAATCCCTGATAACTGGCCTTGATATGCCATCGTTTTGTAATTAATCTCTTTTACCTCATCCAGTATTTTTTTGGCAGCAATGGCTATCTCTTTACCAAAATCAGTTATATATAATTTTCTTCCAATTACTTCTGTTAGAGGAATCGGAAACTGATCCTGAAAATTTTTAAGCTGAATAGAAACTGCCGGCTGCGTTAAATGTAACTCTTCGGAAGCCTTGGTGATACTCTGTTTCTCATATATTTTTAAAAATATCTGTAATTGATGTAATGTGTAGTGCATAAATTTATTTTATATAAACTATAATAAATATAAATAAAAATATATGAACCATAATCAATAAATTTATAAAAGTTAAAAATTAAAGCTCATGAGTATCATTCAAAAAAAAATCAGTAATAATTTATCGTATTTGGTATGGTCTTGTGGAGTCAGTTCAATTAAAAATATACTACGCATGAAAACTCTATATTTTATACTTATTATGACTCCATTGCTTTTTTCAAACTGCGCTGTAATACGACCAGGTGAAGCAGGTGTAAAACAAACGTTAGGAAAATTCTCAAATAAAGTTTCAACACAAGGGACAATAGTATACAATCCATTAATCAGTAAAGTGATCAAGGAATCAACACAAACCAATAACATAAAACTTATTCTGAGTTTGCCGAGTAAAGAGGGATTGAGTGTTAATTCTGAAATTTCAATATTATACCGTCTGGAACTCAACAAAATACCTTTAGTCTTAGAAAATTTAGGTCAAGAACATGAATCCATCATCACGAGTGTATTCAGATCAGCTTCTTCTGACGTATGCGCCCAATTTTTTGCCAAAGATATGCACTCTGGGATGCGCGCCACAATCGAAGAACAGATCAAGGCAAAAATGAAAGAAAATCTTGAAAAGCAAGCTGACGGTATTGAACTCATAGCCGTTTTGATGAAAAGTATTCAATTACCCAGAGGACTGGCTGGTTCTATTGAGCGAAAATTACAGGCAGAACAAGATGCTATGCGTATGGAGTTTGTTATACAACAAGAAAAACTAGAAGCCGATAGAAAAATAATTAATGCCACAGGAGAACGAGATTCTCAAAAAATATTATCAGAAGGATTAACTGAACAAATTATCAAAATCAGAAGCATTGAAGCGTTTAATGAGTTATCAAAATCGCAAAATAGTAAGGTCATTATTACTGATGGAAAAACACCACTATTAATTCAAACAGAGAATTAAATCATAAATAGTACAATGACTAACTCTCTATACTAAAATAAATCATTTAATCAATTTTAAAAAATAATATCATGGAATTAATACAGCAAGCATTAGCATTTGAGAAAAAAAGAACAACACGCATGTCGACAAGTGATCGAGTTTCTGCCTCTAGAGAAGCAAAAGCTTTAGTTCTTAAAATCAATGAAATTTACAAAAAAACAAAAGATCCTAAGCTTATGGAAATTATGAAATCTATAACGCTAAAAAAGCGTAAAATAGAAAAAAGACTCAAAGGACTGATACGTATTTGACAGAAAGAATTCCAGACGCAATACCAACCATCACAATAGGTATCAATCGGATATTAATATATAACCTAATACTTAAATACTATGAAAACAGTTTTTGAATATGCAAATATTACTGCAGATAGACAATTAGAAGCATTGGTTCACAAAAAATTAGAAAAGCTCTCTATGAAGCATCCTTCGATAATTAGAAGTGATATTTTTTTCAGAAAAGAAAATAAAAGTGATCAAAAAGGCTGTATTTGTGGCATACAATTAAGCATGCCTGGACCACGAATGTATGCATCATCTGATGAAAAAAGTTTTGAATCTGCCATTCATGAAACTGTTGATGATCTTAATGATCAACTGCAAAAAAGAAAAGTTAAGTTAAGGCGATTACAACAGGTTGGGTGAAAAATTGCTAAAACCTTTTACAAAATAAATGCAAAGTGGTTTGTGCATACACAAACCACTTCATAACCTCATGATGTTAATTATCGATTCATCATTGATTTCTTACCCTGTAATTGAGCAGCAGCATCAACGGTAAAGGTTCCATTAGTTACTATTTCTTCACCACTTTTTAATCCTTCGAATATGATGTATTTAGCTCCAATTTGATTACCCAGAAGTACCTCTCGCATTTCAAAAATCGATTGATCCGGATCAGGTTTTACATAAACCAGAGAGCGCTTACCTGTCCATAAAACTGCACTGGCAGGAATAATCAACGCTTGATTATCTGAATCATTACTCACACCATCTATCAAACCAGACACAAACATCCCGGGTTTAAGCGAGTTGTCTTTATTGTTCAGTACAACACGCACTTCGACAGTTCTGGTATTGGTATTTAAGATAGGGTCGATGAATGTAATTTCTGAATCATAAGCTTTATCAGGATAGACATTGGTCGTAATCTTTATTTTTTGCTCTTTCTCGAGCAATGGTATTTGATTTTCATAAACATCAAAAACCGCCCAGACTGTTTTTAGATTTGAGATTTTATATAAAATTTGTCCTTGTTTAACATAGTCCCCCTGGGTTACTAATTTTTCAGAAACAGTTCCTGATACGGTAGCATAAATAGGAAAAAAATCGTTCACTTTGCCTGAAATTTCAATTTGATTAATTTGATTTTCAGACAATTTCCATAACTTTAACTTATTTCGTACGGCTGTGTATAGTTCTGGGTGTGACTTTTTTAGTGAAACTGCCGTGAGCAATTCTTGTTGTGCTGCTACTAATTCTGGGGAATACACTGTGGCAAGAAGTTGTCCTCTACGAACTACTTCGCCTTCTGTATTAATAAAAAGTCGTTCTATGCGCCCAGAAAAATAACTTGTTTGTACTGCATTCGCCTCATCATTTTCTTTAATTTTTCCAGATAATGTCAGAGCATTTTGTTTACCCGCTGCATCACCAACTACTGTAGTTTGTATGTTTGCCAATGCCATAGCATTTTTTGTCATTGTAAACTGATCTGGTAATAAACCATCATCTTCAGTTTCAACTGGTATTAAATCCATCCCGCAAATAGGGCAATCACCTATTTCTGTCTGCATTATTTGCGGATGCATTGAACAGGTCCACATGTGATCATTCATCAATTCTTTCGAATGATCATGCGAACTTTTGATATGAATGTTATCCGGTGTGTCAAATATAAAATAACCGACCAATATTCCTATCATTGCTGTAATGATAATATAAATGATATTTCTTTTCATCGTTAAAATATTTGTATTAACATTAAGACAGCCATTATAATCATAATGGCATTTTCGATAAATGTTGCTTCGGTCATTGGTAATTTCAATGCCGTACCAAGGCAAGCACACTGCATCGTCCTCTTATCCAGTAATGTTCTGGTAACTCCAATGGTAGTTATTCCCAAAACAATTAAAGTAGTGATCAACGCTATTGATATTTGAAATCGCATTAGAAACATAAGACCCAGAGCTGTTTCAATAAAAGGATACACCCAACCATACACAGGAATTGCTTTTGCCAAAGGGTCGTACATCTTAAACGAATCTGGAAAACCTTTTAGATCTAACATCTTAAAAAAACTAAACACAATGTAAAATAACCCCATAAAATCAAGCATTACTTCGGTAGTACTCCAGTTTTTATAATGCAATAAAATACTAGCAATCGCGATATATCCCAATATGATGAGTAACGGCTGTAGTTGTTGTACTTTAGTTTTCTGATATAAAGATATCTCTTTTGTATGCACTTCTTCGAAAATATTGACGGCTTCTTTTTCAATAATTTTATACTTTTCAGACAATGCATCTTGTAATTCCTGCACCCGAATATGAGACTGCATCTGTATGGTGGCCTCGGCTAGTTCTAAATTAACCGATACATCGGTAACTCCTTCTATGCTTTTTAATTTTTCTTCAACACTTGTGCGGCAACCATTACAGGTCATTCCGGTGATTTTATAACTATGTTTCATTTATAGTAGCATTTTAATTGCTTAAATAATTGAGTATTGCTGTTTGCATAAAATAATCTTTGATAGCTTCAATTTTTTCAATTTCAAAATCAAGTATCATTTCTTGAATTTTAAGCAGTTCATCAAAATCTAACATTCCTGTTTGATATACAGATAATGCTACTCGTTCTGCTTGTTTTGATTGCTCTATATTTTTAATTTGAGTTGTATACTTAATCCTTGCTGTGATCCTATCATTAATTGCTTTTTCGAGAATCTCTTCTAATCTGTTTTGCTCAAATGCTCTTTGTTGCAAATGGCTTTCTTGTTGAAGCTCGAATTGCTTACCTCTGGATTTAAATCTCTTAGAGAACAATGGTATTGAAAATGACACCATAGGCATGATGATATCTTTTCCATTATCGCTAAAATTCATATCGGGACGCTCTTCTACCACCACATAATCCACTCCGACACTCAATCCTGGTAAACGTTCTTTGCCATTTACCTTTTGTGCTGCAATGATCATTTGATCCAAGGCATCATATTTCAATAATTCGGGATGGTATGTAATCTCATCTATAGTCAAGGTAGGTTCTTCATCTGGCATAAATAAATTATCCGGTACTACTAAAGCTTCAAAACCATCACGGTCCAAAATTTTATTGAAACTAGCTTCAGTATTAAAAATTTTACCTTTTAAGATTTCAGTTGTATTATTCAGTTGATTCTGTGCTATATTGATCATCAATACATCTACAGCAGATGCTTTATTATTAGTAACTTCAGAAATAGATAGCTCTTTATACTTTTCTAATAGCAATTTTTGTTCTTTGAGTATCTTTTTTTTCGCCTTTAGAGCATATAAATCATAATATTGCTTTTTTACATCTAATGCTATTTTAGCCTGAAGAATCCTGAGATCATTTTTAAGTACTTCACCCGCAGACACTTCTTTTTCTTTTTTAGCCTTTAATGTACCAAACCAAGGGAAGGGTTGCGAAGCACTAAATCTTGCTTTTTGTGCACCGGTCCTGGTCTCTGGTTCGCTTACAAAGTAGCCTGCACCAATCCTGGTATTCGGTAAACTACCTGCTTCATTTACTTTCTCTAAACTTGCTTCATACGTATACTGCAACGCCTTTATTTGTGGATTGTTCTGTACTGCTTCTTCGATATACCCTTGAAGCGTTTGCGCATTACTTTGAACAAAAAAACATGTAAAGAGTATGGAAATAAGACCACGTTTCCATTTCCATGGGCTTCTACTCTTATGTATTTTTAATGTATCTATACGTACTACCATGATTACTATTTTTCTTTATTCAGTTTTTTCAATGCGATTTCAGCTTTCCAGCTAAATAATACAGGAACAATGAACAATGTAATAAGCGCAATACTCATTCCTCCAAAAGAAGGTATTGCCATAGGTATCATTATATCACTACCTCGACCAGTAGATGTGAGAATAGGTAGTAGTGCCAAAATAGTAGTTGCCGTAGTCATCAAACAAGGACGAATACGTTTCTTACCCGCTTCAATAGCCGAAGCTCTTATTTCTTCCAGAGATTTTGGATTGTTTTTGGCAAAAGTCTGTTTTAGATACGTAGCCATAACGACTCCATCATCTGTTGCGATTCCAAATAAAGCAATAAATCCAACCCACACTGCTACACTTAGATGAATAGTATCTACCTGAAATAGATCTCGAAGGTTTTCTCCAAAAATATTAAAATCTAAGAACCAAGGTTGTCCATAACACCAAATCATCAAAAATCCACCTGCAAAAGCTACCATAACTCCTGTAAATATCATTGATGATATTGCTACAGATCGAAACTGAAAATACAAAACCAAAAAAATAAGAAGTAATGCTAAAGGTACAACCATTGCCAGGGTATTTTCTGAGCGTAATTGATTTTCATACGCACCTGTGAATTGAAAACTAATTCCCTTTGGAACTACTAACTTACCAGTATCGATATGCTCTTGGATTAACGCCTGTACATTTTCAACCACATCAATCTCGGCATATCCATCATGCTTATCAAATACTACATATCCCACAAAAAAAGTATCTTCACTTTTAATCACTTGTGGTCCTTGTTCATAACGAATATCAACCAGTTCACTTAAGGGAACAGGCCTCCCATTTTCTATAGGAATGTAGACATTTTTTAATTCGGTTGGATTAGCACGAAGATCTCTCGGGTAACGTACACGAACACTATAACGTTCACGGCCTTCTACCGTTTGCGTGAGTGATGCCCCCCCTATTGCCACTTGCAATACATTTTGGATATCTTGTACTGATAATCCATAACGCACTAATTGTTCTCGATCGATATCAATCAACAAGTAAGGTTTACCAACGATACGCTCTGCAAATACAGCCTCTTTTTTTACTTCTTTAGCCTGTTTAAGAACGGTTTCTAATTGTAACCCAAAAGCTTCTATTTGTTTTAAGTCTTGACCTTTAATTTTAACCCCCATCGGTGCACGCATTCCGGTTTGTAGCATGATCAAACGAGTTTCTATGGGTTGTAATTTAGGTGCAGATGTCACTCCAGGTAATTTTGTAGCGCTAATAATTTCATCCCATATATCATCGGGGTTCTTAATTTGTGGTCGCCAATTACGATAAAATTCCCCGTCATTGTCTGGGATCAGATCATCTCTAGTCACATCGAATACATTGGTCATTTTCATTTGATTTTCTTCGGAAACAAAAATATTATTTGTATTCAGGTTTTTAACTAACCCGCCGTCTTTCAAAATAAAAAAGCCATCGTCATTAACTTTGAAGCGTTGTCGTTTGCCTTTTTTATTTAATATATATTCAGGTTTATACTGAATTATATTCTCATACATCGATAAAGGTGCAGGATCTAGAGCAGATTCGACTCGCCCGGCTTTTCCAACTACAGTTCTAATCTCAGGAATATTGGCAACTGCCATATCGAGTAGTTTTAGCACCCGTTTATTTTCTTCAATCCCTGCATGGGGTAATGAGGTAGGCATTAAAAGATAGGAACCTTCATTTAGTGATGGCATAAACTCTTTTCCTGTGGTTCTCATGATAAGAATACCAAAGATCACTATAATCATTGGCAAGGACATGAATGCTAGTTTATTTGCTAACGCCCATTGTAATATTCGGGTGTAATACTTCTGAAATATTGTGAAAACACCTAACAAACCAAAACAAATGATCCCAACAAAAAAAACATTCAAAAATAAATTATTTTGAACTCCCAAAGGTCGCCAAAATTGAGCCAATAAAAATACGATAGCACTAGCTGAAATAATAATCTGTGCATGTTTCTCATACTTATATGAAAGCTTATTTTTCAAACGCAATATAGAAGTTGCTCCAAATACCAAAAGTATTAAACCTAACCACAAGGCTGTAATGATTCCTAAAACGCCTATAACTATCAACGAAACATTGAGAACATAATGTACAGATAATTTGAAATTTCTTTTTTTAAATAGCAAAGCTGCAAATGAAGGGATGATAAATAGTGTGATTACTATTGATGCAATAAGTGCCATGGTTTTGGTAAACGCTAACGGTCTAAAAAGTTTCCCTTCGGCTCCAATCATAATAAAAACAGGAATAAAACTAATGATGGTGGTGAGCACAGCAGTAAGTATGGCTCCTGAAACTTCTGTAGTAGCATTATAAACAACCTCATTTATAGATAAAGTCTCTTTATTTTCATCAAGGTGTCTAATGATATTTTCCGTCAGAATCACTCCCATATCCACCATAGTACCTATAGCAATGGCTATACCGGACAACGCAACAATATTGGCATCTACATCAAACAGTTTCATGGCTACGAATACCATCAATACTGCAACTGGTAGTACTCCAGAAATAAGTATAGATGCCCTAAGATTAACTACCATAATCATAACAACCAAAAAGGTAATCAGAATTTCTAATGTTAGTGCCTCTTCAAGCGTTCCTAGTGTTTCTTGTATAAGTTCTGTTCGATCATAAAAAGGAACAATAGTCAATTGTGAGATCCGACCATCAGATAATTGTTTTGTAGGCAATCCAGTACTAAGGCTACTAATTTTTTCCTTTACATTAGTAATAACTTCCAGAGGGTTAGCTCCATACCGAGCGACTATCACTCCTCCCACCACTTCTGCACCTTCTTTATCTAGAATACCACGTCTGGCTGCTGGTCCTAATACAACTTTTGCTATATCTTTGATTCTGATTGCAGCAAAATCTTTTGAGGTTACAACAGCATTTTCTATATCGTTTATAGATTTTATATTCCCCAAACCTCGTACCAGGTATTCTACTTTATTAATTTCTAAGGTTTGTGCACCAATATTCTTATTGGATTGCTTCACGGCTTTAACTACCTGATCCAGTCCAATATTGTATTGCCGCATCAATTCAGGATTAACATCGATGTGATACTCCTGAACATATCCTCCTATAGATGCCACTTCTGACACCCCAGATGCAGAAGACAAAGCATATTTTACATAGTAATCTTGAATACTGCGTAATTCTTGCACATCCCAACCACCAGTTACGTTTCCATCTTCATCTCTGCCCTCTAGGGTATACCAAAAAATCTGACCCAATCCTGTGGCATCTGGTCCAAGTGATGGTCTCACTCCTCGTGGCAATAGCTCTGTAGGCAATGAGTTAAGTTTTTCTAGAATACGACTCCTGCTCCAATAGAACTCAATATTTTCTTCAAAAATGATATAGATACTAGAAAACCCAAACATTGAGGAACTACGAATAGTTTTAACTCCCGGGATACCCATCAATGAAGTGGTTAATGGATAGGTTATTTGATCTTCTATATCCTGGGGGGCATTACCTGCCCATTTCGTAAAAACAATTTGTTGATTTTCGCCAATATCAGGTATGGCATCAACCGCAACAGGATTGCTTGGTAATACATTAGTTTTCCATCCAAAAGGAGCATTAATAATACCCCAACTCACAAATGATATGAGTACAATGAATGTAACCAGTCTATTTTCTATAAAAAATTTGATGCTTTTATTTAGCATATACTTTGACCATTAAATAATTAGTAAAAAGCATTTTCGTTGAGTTAAAAACGATAGCTCAGACCCAAATGAATACATATTGGGCATACTGTAATCATTTAATGAATCAAATAAGAAAAGTCTCGTTGAGCACGTGAATATCTTTTACCAGTAATGGAGGTGGATATTCTGGAAAAGAAATTTTATATGCTTCAGATTTTAGAAAAACATCAAGGTGCGTATAATGTAGTGATGCAACAAAAACCTGTTGTTCATATGTAAAGGTGTCTAAAGATGTTTTAAGCTCGTCTTGCCCTTCAAGAATGAGTTGTTTATCGGTACAGCATTTCTTTTTGGTCACAACAGATAGACCCGAATCAGAGGTTTGTTGCATTTCCATCCCACATGACTTGGCTTTTTTAAACAAAGCCGAATCTACCAAAGTATCCCCGCAGTAATGCATATCAATAGTAAATGACATTGTTGAGCACAGCACTACAAATGACATTAAAACAGTTAATATTTTTAGAAAACTTTCTCTCATCTATGGTGTAAAATTACAAAAATTTGATTAATGAAATTTTATTTGTTGAAAATTAAGCGATTTTAGGAAAAGAAACTTGTAAGTGATTAACATATTGCTGTCGATACGTATTGGGGGTATCATCAATAATTCTTTTAAATAAACGATTAAAAAGAGAGACACTGTTAAACCCGCAATCAAAAGCAATAGTTGATATCGCAGCATCAGTATTCACCAACAAATTACAAGCATTTTGGATTCTTACTTCGGTTAATGCTTGTTTAAAAGTTTTACCAGTGCTCTTTAAAAAAAATCGACAAAAAGAACTTTCTGTCATTCCAATCTGTTGTGCTACGTGTCGTGTTGATATATTAGCCTGATAATTATCTTCAATAATTTGATATATTTCTCTAACCCGTTCTGTACTCGCTACCGAAACCTGTAAATATTGAATAGCTTTAAGGTTTTGATAAGGTGCTTCAGTAAACTGTTGCAAAACAATAAATAATTGCAGTAATCTCTCTAATGGAGAAAGGGTAATCATCTTTTTTATGTGCTCTCCTATTCTATATTTTTCGGTGCCAGATATCGTTAACCCTGTATTTGCATCAGTAAGTAGTTTTTCGATAGCAGTAAATTCCTTAAAATAACGACTTACTTTCTTAATATCTTCTCCATTAAATTGAACTACATATTCTTCATATGCATCAGATTCAAACCCCACATGAAAACAATTATGAGGAATATTAGGCCCAAGGAGTATCAAATCACCATCTACAAATTTACTTATTTTGGTACCTATAAACCTTTTCCCATTACCCGAAGGTAAATATACAATCTCATATTCTGGATGAAAATGCCAATGCCCACCGTATGTCAGAAAAGGAGCCTTAGAATGAAACATCTTAAATGATGAACCCTCTGTAGGAATAATTTTTTCAAACGATGCTTTAATCATACTCTAAATTATCTGATTAACTAAATGTTAAAGACAATTTAATGCAAAAAATTGCATATCGAGTTAAAAATAGTGTAATTTTTTTACAATAAATTTGATAATTACTCAATATTTCACTCTTTATTTATAGAATTTCAAAGTATATGAATTCGTTTCATCTTTATATAGGAATTATTTTATTCACTTTACAACTAGCTAGTTGTACGAAAGAAAAAAAAGCTAAAGAAGATACTGTCACTATAGGCACAAAAAAAACAGAAAAAAATGTTACAACTCAAGAAAAATCTTCAACTCCCATACTTCTTGAGAATAAAGGTATTGGTCCAATAACATCTATTACTTTTGGCAACGTCATAGATCAGGAATTGGCTACCAAAGGTGAACTACTTTTTTCTTCCAAATGTGTAGCATGTCATAAAGCTTCACAAAAATTTATTGGTCCTCCTATGGTTGGAATATATAAAAAACGTAGTCCAGAGTGGGTTATGAATATGATCATGAATCCAGATGAAATGCTCAAAAAAGACCCTGTAGCTATGGCATTGCTAAAAGAATATAATAATACTATAATGATCAATCAAAATATCACAAAAGAAGAAGCCAGGGCGATGGTAGAATGGTTTAGAACTCTGGAATAATCTGCAATTAAATTCATAAATCGTAGTAACTATGCAACAAGAATCACAATATGATGCTATCGTAGTAGGAACCGGAATCAGTGGTGGATGGGCTGCCAAAGAACTCTGTGAAAAAGGATTAAAAACCCTTGTTTTAGAACGAGGTAGAATGGTGAAACATATCGAAGATTATACGACTATGAATGACGATCCATGGGACTCAGAATTTAGAGGTAAGCCAACACGAGAAGAAGTAGCAGAACAAGAAAAACAACACCGAACCGGATATGTTACCGGAAAAGAGCACCGTCATTTCTTTGTAAATGATTTAAAGCATCCGTACAACGAAACCAAACGCTTTGATTGGATACGTGGGTATCATGTGGGTGGGCGATCATTGATGTGGGGACGACAAAGCTACAGACTATCAGATATTGATTTTGAAGCCAATAAAAAAGAAGAAATCGCTGTAGATTGGCCTATTCGCTACAAAGACATAGTGCCATGGTATGATAAAGTTGAAGAATTCATAGGAGTAAGCGGTGAAAAATTAGGACTCAAACAACTGCCTGATGGTCAATTTTTACCTCCTATGGAATTAAATTGTGTCGAAGATCACCTCAAGTCGAACATTGCTAAAAACTATAATGATAGAGTGATGACAATTGGTCGAACAGCACACATCACCGGCACCAAAACTTTTGAGGGACGTATGAACTGCCAATATCGTAATCGATGCATGCGTGGCTGCCCGTTTGGAGCTTATTTTAGTAGCAACTCTTCTACCTTGCCAGCAGCAGAACGTACTGGTAATATGACTCTACGACCAAATGCTATAGTTCATGAAGTTATATATAGTGATGCAACCGGAAAAGCAACCGGAGTAAAAGTAATCGACACAGAAACCAAAGAGACATCAGAATATACAGCAAAGGTTATTTTTTTATGCGCCTCGGCTATAGCTTCAGCAAGTATCCTGATGCAATCTAAATCAGAACGATTTCCTAACGGAATGGGAAATGATTCTGGAGAACTTGGTCATAATATCATGGATCATCATTTTAAAGCAGGTGCAACTGCAGATTTTGATGGGTTTGAGGACACCTACTACAAAGGACGAAGACCTAATGGATTGTATATCCCAAGATTTAGAAATATTGGAGCAGAAACCGATCAAAAGACATTCAAACGTGGTTACGGATATCAAGGAGGAGCCAGCAGACAAGATTGGAAAGAAACTATTGCAGAATTAGGGTATGGCGCTGAACTAAAAGAAAATATTTTAAAACCAGGGAAATGGCGAATTGGATTAATGGGATTTGGCGAATGTTTACCGTATCATGACAACAAAATGATACTGGATTATGATAAACTAGATGAATGGGGACTCCCAACCATTACATTTGATGCAGAATTTAAAGAAAATGAGCTTGAAATGCGTAAAGACATGGTTGCCCAAGGCATGGAAATGCTAAAAAAAGCCGGATTTAAGAATGTAGAACCATGGGATGATATTGGGGCGCCCGGATTAGGTATTCATGAAATGGGAACTGCAAGAATGGGTAAAGACCCGAAAACATCGGTACTCAATGAAAATAATCAAATTCATGCAGTACCCAATGTGTATGTAACCGATGGCTCTTTCATGACCTCTGCAAGTTGTGTAAACCCGTCACTCACCTACATGGCATTTACTGCTAGAGCTGCGGCACATGCAGCAAAACAAATTCAAGAAAACGCTTAATGCTATAGATTATGAACAGAAGAGAAGCCTTAAAAAACATAGGATTATCAGCAGGGTATATCGCTGCTACTCCTGGCATACTTAGTATCTTACAAAGTTGTACCAGCGATATCAAACTAACCTGGATACCAGAATTACTTTCAGAAGATGAAGCAAAGGTATTGGTGCAAATCGTTGATCTTATTATACCGGAAACAGATACACCCGGTGCCAAAGCGCTCAATGTACCTATGTTTATAGATAAATACATAAGCAACGTAGCAAAGGAAGAAGAAGCAAAAATATTCAAAGAGGCAGCAGGTTATGTGACTAAAGCACTGGGGATAAATGACGAGAAACCTGTAAGAAAAATAAAAACCGAAACCTACGATGCGTTCTTAACAAAATACCTACGATCTTCCAAAGAACAACAAGAAGCATATGAAAAAGAAATGCAACAAATACAGGCTCCTAAAGACTTAGAAAACGTTTCAAATGAAGCTGTTATTTTTAATTATCTTGCTGTAGTGCGAAGTCTTTCTATTTGGGGATTCAAAACCAGTGAACATATAGGAGAAAATGTATTGGCATACCTACCTGTTCCGGGAGAACAGATAGGATGCGATTCGGTTGAAAATCTTACTCAAGGAAAAGCCTGGTCGCTATAATTTTTAGACTTAAATTAAAATTCATGCAACTAATGATCATAAAAGGGCTTATATTCATACTAACAATGAGCGCTTGTAAAACAAAATCAGCTGACAAAACCACTGAAGACTCAGAAGTTGATCAAAAAGAACAAGCCGCACACCCTTCTTCAAAAGAAAATACACCATTTTTCAAACTATCACTAGCCCAATGGTCACTACATAGAACATTTCAATCTGGGGAAATGAATCTTTTTGACTTTGCACAAAAAGCAAATGAATTAGGTTTTGAAGGTCTGGAATATGTAAGTCAACTCTACACCGAAGAACTCAAAAAAGAGCCTAACCCAAAAAAATCAATGCAAACCCTTTTAGAAATACTAAAATCAAAAAGTAAAAAATACGAGATGCAAAACCTAATCATTATGGTGGATGGAGAAGGAGATCTTGCAGTTCTTGATGAAAAAGAACGTAATCAAACCGTTGAGAATCATAAAAAATGGGTAGACGCAGCAAAATACCTGGGATGCCATTCTATTCGTGTAAACCTATTCGGCACTAATGACCCAAAATTATGGGTAGATGTGGCTGCAGATGGTTTAAGTAAATTATCTGATTATGCTGCTACCAAAAACATCAATGTTATTGTAGAAAATCATGGATACCTGTCCTCTAATGCTGCTATGCTTATTGAAGTTATACAAAAAGTTAACAAAAAGAACTGTGGTGTCTTACCAGATTTTGGTAACTTTTGTTTAGAACGTGAAAATGGTAAGCGCTGGAAAGCAAAATGCGTCAAAGAATACCCAAAATATCAAGGTGTAAAAGAAATGATGCCGTTTGCCAAAGCCGTGAGTGCTAAATCATATGATTTTGATACTAGTGGTAATGAAACAACAATTGATTATAAGAAAATGCTTGATATTATTAAAAAAGCTGACTACAAAGGACATATTGGGGTCGAGTATGAAGGTTCACGTCTTACAGAAATAGAAGGCATACAGGCAACTCGTGATTTATTGATCGATACGTCAAAGCAATTTAACTAAATAATCATTTATGAATAAGATCACTCAGTTCCAACTCTCCTTAATGATGTTTTTGGAATTTTTTATCTGGGGAGGTTGGTTTGTCACTATGGGAATCTATCTCCCTAATACACTTGGTACAAGTGGAGGAGAAATTGCCATGGCATACTCAACTCAATCCTGGGGAGCCATCATAGCACCTTTTATAATAGGATTAATTGCTGATCGCTTTTTTAATGCAGAACGAATACTTGGTATCCTACACCTTCTTGGTGCCTTTTTGATGTACCAAATGGCTAATGCTACAGATTTTACTATTTTTTATCCTTACGTACTCGGGTATATGATAGCGTATATGCCCACATTAGCTTTGGTAAATTCGGTTTCTTTCAATCAAATGAAAGATCCTGCAAAAGAGTTCTCCTATGTACGTGTATTTGGTACAATTGGTTGGATTGTTTCCGGATTGGTAATAAGCTATGTTTTTCATTGGGATTCTCGACAAGCTGTGGCCGAAGGAATGCTAAAAAACACATTTTTCATGACTGCTATTGCCTCTGCAATACTAGGGATATTTAGCTTTACATTGCCCAAAACACCGCCAACGAGTCATGCAGGGCATAAGATAAGTATTTCTGATATTTTGGGATTGGAAGCATTAAAGCTTTTAAAAGATAAAAATTTTCTATTCTTTTTCCTAGCTTCAATTCTAATCTGTATTCCATTAGCTTTTTACTATCAACATGCAGGGCAATTTCTGGGAGAAGTTGGAGTCTCTAATCCGGCAGCAAAAATGACCATAGGGCAATTATCAGAAGTAGTTTTTATGCTACTACTCCCCTTCTTCTTCAAAAAGTTTGGTTTTAAGAAAACACTTTTGGTGGGTATGGTTGCCTGGGGCGTACGTTATCTATTGTTTGCCTATGGCGATGCCGGAGCGCTTACCTTTATGCTAATTACAGGGATCGCTTTGCATGGTATCTGTTATGATTTCTTTTTTGTTTCTGGCCAGATTTATACTGATAGTAAAGCCGGAGAAAAATTCAAAAGCGCTGCTCAAGGATTAATTACACTCGCTACATATGGCGTTGGTATGTTAATAGGTTTTTATGTAGCAGGAAAAATCACAGATGCTAATCTTCTTTTAGAAGGACATCACGATTGGAATAGGATCTGGATCTTCCCTGCAATATTTGCAGTTGTAGTGATGGTATTATTTGCTTTGTTCTTCAAAAATGAAAAAATAGAATATAAAGAATAAAAATATGACTCTACTTAAAATGGGGATGGTCGGTGGAGGAACTGGTTCCTTCATCGGAGATGTACACCGAAAAGCAGCAAGTATTGATGGAATGGTATCCTTAGTATGCGGTGCATTTTCTAGCAATAAAGAAAGAAGTATCGCTTCCGCGGAAGCGTTAGGCATTCCAAATCATAGAGCATATACCAATTTTGAACAAATGATCACCAAAGAAGCAAATCTTCCTGAAGATCAGCGTATGGATTTTGTTGCCATTGTAACACCGAACCACATGCATTTTCCTCCAGCTAAAATGGCTTTAGAACATGGTTTTCATGTGATTTGTGATAAGCCAATGACACTAACACTAGAAGAAGCTATCGAATTAGAAAAGATTGTGCATGACTCAGGAAAAGTTTTTGCGCTCACCCACAATTACACAGGATATCCCATGGTGAAACAAGCAAAAGCTATGATTGCCAAAGGTGATTTGGGAGTTATTCGTAAAATTAATGTACACTTCCTACAAGGATGGTTGGCTACAGCTGTAGAAAAAACAGGCCAAAAACAAGCGGCATGGCGTGTAGATCCCAAAAAATCTGGTATTGGTGGTGCTCTTGGCGACATTGGTACACATGCAGAGAATTTGGTAGAATACATAGCTGGAATTCGTATTGATGAACTAGCTGCAGATATTACAGCATTTGGAGAAGGTAGAATACTGGATGATGACGGTAATATTTTATTGCGATTAGAAAACGGAGCCAAAGGAACAATGACATTTTCACAAGTTGCAACTGGCGAAGAAAATAATTTAGGGATCAAAATATATGGAACCAAAGGAAGTATTGAGTGGCATCAGGAAACCCCAAACGAACTCGTGGTTCGTTGGTTAGATCAACCTAAACAAATCTATACTCCGGGCGGTAACGGAATATATCCCGAAGCATCAGCATATGTGCGAATTCCGGCAGGACATCCCGAAGGATATCTCGAAGGTTTTGCAACGATTTATAGAAGTTTTGCAAAAGAACTTAATGAGATTAAGAAAGGAAAAAAAGTTACCAAACATCAAGATTTCCCAACTGTAAACGATGGATTGCGTGGTATGAAATTTATGTATGCTGCTGTCGAAAGTAGTAAAAATAATGCGAGTTGGATAAAAATTTAAGCAAATGAAAACAATCAAAGGACCCGCACTATTTCTTGCACAATTTATGGATGATAAAGCACCGTTCAATACTTTGGACGGTTTATGCAAATGGGCATCAGATCTAGGATATAAAGGCATACAAATCCCAACCTGGGAAACACGTTTGATTGATCTTGACAAGGCTGCAGAAAGTCAAACTTATTGTGATGAGTTAAAAGGTAAGATTACAGACTACGGATTAGAGATTACCGAACTATCTACACATTTGCAAGGGCAATTAGTAGCCGTGCATCCCGCTTATGATCTTATGTTTGATAACTTTGCGCCCGATAGCTGTAAAAACAATCCAAAAATACGGACTGAATGGGCTATACAGCAAGTAAAAAATGCTGCTACGGCAAGCCAAAGATTAGGAATAAACGTACATGCCACATTTTCTGGAGCCTTACTTTGGCATACCATGCACCCCTGGCCGCAACGACCAGCCGGCCTTATAGAAATGGGGTTTGAAGAATTAGCCAAACGCTGGCTACCCATCCTCAATCATTTTGATGAAAAAGACGTAGACATTTGTTATGAAATTCACCCTGGTGAAGATCTACACGACGGTATTACTTTTGAACGTTTTTTAGAGGCTACAGGAAACCATAAGCGTGTAAATATATTATATGATCCTAGCCATTTTGTGCTTCAACAACTGGATTATATTGAATATATCGATCATTACCATGAATTTATTAAAGCTTTTCATGTAAAAGATTCAGAATTTAATCCTACTGGAAAAAAAGGAACTTTTGGCGGATATAGTGACTGGGTTGATCGTGCAGGAAGATATCGTTCTCCCGGTGATGGGCAAATAGATTTTAAGACTATCTTCTCCAAACTTACAGCATACGGATGTGATGTATGGGCTGTGATGGAATGGGAATGTTGTATTAAATCACCAGAACAAGGAGCCAAAGAAGGTGCGCCATTTATCAAAAAACATATCATTGAAGCTACACAAAAAGCATTTGATGATTTTGCAGGAGCTAATATTGATAAAAATCAACTCAAAAAAATATTAGGACTTTAACCAACTAGAAAACACCACTATGAAAATTATTACTCCCCTCTTTTTGATGCTTGCTATTATATATTCTTGCAAAGAAAAAACTGAAATCAACACAGTAAAAGAAGAGAAAAAAGATGAGCTTCTTATTTCTTCAGAAAAAGAAATTACTGACCCTACAGCAACTGAAGTTTGGGAACCAGAACCAAAGGTGGTGTCATTTGATAAGAATAATGTTCCTTCTGATGCTACTATATTATTTGACGGTTCTAATTTAGAAGCCTGGATCTCAGCAAAAGATAGTACTGCCGCCACCTGGACTATACATCCGGATAAAACAATGACCGTAAAACCAAAATCTGGCGATATACAAACCAAACAAAATTTTGGCAGTGTGCAGTTGCATCTAGAGTGGAGCGCTCCGGATGTTATTGAAGGAGAAGGTCAAGGACGAGGAAACAGTGGTGTATTTTTTCAGAACAAATATGAAGTGCAGATTTTGGATAGTTATCAAAACCGCACCTATGCAAACGGTCAGGCTACATCTATTTATAAACAGCATATCCCGTTAGCTAATGCTACAAAAGCACCGGATCAATGGCAAACGTATGATATCATTTTTCGTGCTCCAGAATTTGATACCGTGGGGAAGAAAATTAAATCGGGAAGCTTTACTGTGATCCATAACGGAGTGCTAGTGCAAGATCATGTAGAAATTTTAGGATCTACAGAGTATATTGGTCCTCCAAAAAATGAAGCCCATAGTAAGGGTCCTATAAAATTACAAGATCATGGTAATCTGGTACAGTACAGAAATATTTGGGTAAGAGAGCTTTAATTTGTGTAGACGAACATATTCAGATAAAAAGCATGAGATAACATGGATAAAACGATGAGCTGGTAAGATTAAATTCCTAAATATTTAAATTCGATTACCTGTACGCAGTGTATAAAACTACAATTCCTTCATTATTTATATCTCCTGGTAACACATTATTAGCTGCGTTAGTTACATTACCATTGGTATAGGTCACATTCATAGTAAAACCATTAGGGTCAAATGAAGTAAGATTCCCCAGAATACTTCCTAAAAATTGACCATTCTGATCGCCATATCGTAAGCCTATCGAATTTGTATTTGAAGTAAATCTTGATATGTCATTAACCGAATTACCATGTGCACCCACATAAATAACTTGTTGAGTAATACTCCCTGCATCATCTCTGGCAAATCCATTCATTGTACCAAAAGCATTACGAATTCCTCTATCATTATTAACCGTTCCATTATCTGTATTAAGATTAAAACTTTCTACGTTAGCATGTGCCGTAAAAGTAACTGAAGTTGGTCTAAAGGGAATTCCAGTAACATTGACCACTCCGGCCGCAGAAACCTGAAAAGCTCCTGCGTATACATTACCAGTAGTCAATAATTCTTGC
Source organism: uncultured Aquimarina sp. (assembly GCA_947495425.1). GTDB lineage: Bacteria > Bacteroidota > Bacteroidia > Flavobacteriales > Flavobacteriaceae > Aquimarina. The sequence goes on along the minus strand of CANLYR010000047.1, from coordinate 8,283 downwards.
CAGCCAACATCAGTGAATTCATACACTCGGTTAGCATCGGTATCATATACTAAAGAACCCTCCCTTGCTCCTGTAATTGCATTTATTTCGGCAGTTGTAGCCATAGGAAGACCCATTAATGAATTTGCGCTAATTTGAGAAAAAACAGACGATTGAATACTAAGTAAGAGTATCAAATTAAATATATAATTCTTCATGTAGGGGTAATTTTGAAGGTTACAGTAATTGATAAATTATGGTTTTACCGTAAATAATATACGGAAAATTAATAAATATTAATTAGAAATGAAATACTTATTCTGATTTTTGAAATGTAAGCAATACTTTTGGCTGTAAAATAGAATTGTAAATTTATAAGATTTATTAAAATTAAAGCTTCATTACAATGTTTAATGTATCCAGAGATCGAACGTTTTCTGCAACAAACATCAACAGAATTAAGTAGGAATTGTAAAATAAAACGTACTTACTTATCCTTCTTGTGATGCTAACCACGGGCAAATTATTTATTTAATTTTTGCCCTGCAGTATCAATTCTTTTAACATAGTATTACAACCAACTATAGTATATGTCTGGATTATTACTCCTGTCGAAGCATTCGAATCGATCAATTCAGAATAAAAGAATTAACTTACACAACTGGTGAGTTTTGATATTCTAATCATACAAACTAAAAAAATAAATGTAATTTTGAAATCATTCAGAGGAACACTTCTGAAATTTCTGTAAAAAATTTATGCTAGAAAAGATAAAAAATAGATGTTCTTCAACATCATTACGCTATTCATACTATAGTAAAATTAATGATATTCCTACTAAGGATTGGAATAAAGTCAATACTAAAAACACTACTTTTCTTTCTCTGGCATATCTAAAAACATTAGAAGATACGCTTTCAGAAACTATCACATTTAGATATATTTTGTTTTATGATAAAGAAACCCCTGTGGCGATTGCTGTAGCACAACTCATTACATTTAATTCTGCACAGTTAAAATTTCAAGAATTTCCTTGCAGCATGGGAGATGCCATAAAAAATACATTATTTAAAAATTTAGATGTAAAAGTCTTGGTATGCGGCAATCTATTTTCATGTGGAGAACATGGTTTTTTATACAATTCGGATCATCTTGATGCAAAAGATGCTTTTGAAAACCTTTCAAATGCCCTTCGAGAGATCCGAAAGTCCAAAAACTCAGATAAACCTTCTTTTATATTGCTTAAAGAGTTCTGGCCTCATTCTTTTGATACTAGCGATTACATCAAAGATCATGATTTCAGAGAATTTAAAATCGATGTTAATATGGTCCTAAGTATTCACCCTAACTGGCATACTTTTACAGATTATCTGGCTAGTATGAAAACAAAATTTAGGACCAGAGCCAAAAAAGTTTTTAAAAAATCTGAAGCGATTACGGTCAAAAATTTCTCAAAGAAAGATATAATTACCTTTGAGAATGAAATCAACACATTGTATTTATCTGTAATTGAAAAGGCAGATTTTAAGATTGGAAAACTCAATGCTTCTACGTTTAAGAACCTCAAGGAATCTCTAGGAGATACATTTATTTTTAGAGGGTATTTTCTTGATCAGAAACTAGTAGGCTTTACCACATCGTTTATTTTGGATCAGGTTATAGATGCAAATCACATAGGGATAGATTATAGTTACAATAAAAAGTATGCTGTTTATCAAAAAATGTTATACGATTATGTTGACCTAGCGATATCAAAAAAAGCAACTGAACTTAGATTAGGAAGAACTGCAGAAATTATAAAAAGTAGTGTGGGTGCTAAACCTGTAGCAATGAAATTATATGTTCGACATGGCAATTCTATTTCAAATACGCTTCTAAAACCATTAGTAGAGCTAATTTCGCCAAGCGAATACGAAGTTAGAAATCCATTCAAACTTCAACTAGACTAATATAGCATATGGATTCATTAACCCAGATTGTACTAGGCGCTGCGGTAGGAGAAGCTGTTCTCGGAAAAAAAGTAGGTAATAAAGCTATGTTATGGGGTGCCATCGCCGGAACCATTCCCGATCTTGATGTAGTATCAAAGTTTTTTGTAGATAACGTAACTGCCAATGAGTTACACAGAGGATTTTCACATTCTATCTTATTTAGCATAGCAGCTGCACCACTCTTCGGGTGGTTGATTTCAAAACTATATAAAAACAAAGAAGCAAATTGGAAAGACTGGTCCAAACTTATGTTTTTAGGATTGTTTACACATCCTATTCTCGATGCATTTACTACATGGGGGACACAATTGTTTTGGCCTTTCGATTATAGAGTAGCCATCAGCAATATTTTTGTAGTTGATCCATTATATACACTGCCATTTTTGGTTTGTGTTATAATTGCCATGTGCTACAAACGGATACACTCAAAAAGGAGCAAGATCAATACGCTGGGGTTATGTATAAGTAGCTGCTATATGATCATCACATTAGTAGCACAGCACATTGCCAGCACTCGTTTTTCTACTAGTTTAGAAAACCAACACATCAAATATAATGAGATACAAACACGTCCTACACCCCTAAATAGTATCTTATGGACTGCCAATGTAGAAACTGATGACTCATTTTTGATTGGTTATTATTCGTTATTAGATAAAAATGATCATATTGAATTTTCAGCATTTCCTAAAAATCATAGTTTACTAGGCGAAATGAAAAATGATCCCCTTATACCAAGATTAATAAAACTATCTGAAGGGTGGTATACTATTGAAAAACTTGAAGATCATATCTATTTTAATGACCTTAGGTTTGGAACATTGGGCATAGGTAATCAGGCCAAACGTTTTGTGTTTAGCTATGAATTGTATTATGATGAGAATGGAAAGTTAATCGCTAAAGAAAGAGCGCGCGATATGAATAATGTTTCTCCATTACTGAAAAAATTGGCGAGCAGAGTACTTGGTAACAAAACATAAAAAAGGATCTAAAAATTCAGATCCTTTTCTATATGTACACCAATAAGTTATGCAAACTGGCAAATTATCCCGCCCATTAGTGCTAGACATGCTGTCCAATACCCTACGTTGACAAGAATATATTTAAATCCTTTTCTTTCAAATAATGCGTTGGTCCCTAATACAGGTAATACAAAGAATACTCCTGTAAGTGCACCATGAAAAGCCCCATGCTTGAACGTCCTAAAGTTACTCCCATATTTTGTCATAAAGTCCTGAGCATATTGATAGGTTTCTGTTCCTTCTTTCATCAAATCAGGATCATTCATTAGCGTAGAAAAGAACCCAAACTGATGAATCACTAAGATATTGACCATTGTAGCCAGAAAAAAACTAAACACATAGCTCAAGATAAAAATCAAAGCCATGTTACCTCCCTTTAGATCCTCGGTAGTGAACCCACACGCTTTCATCCAGACTGTTCCAAATACTTTTGGATTGTACCAGATAAACCCTAACACCATAGGTATTAAGGCAGCTACTGCTGCAATCAAAAAATTAAATTCCATATTGATTTGTTTTTAAGGTTGTTATACTCAAATATAAGTAAAATCCTATTCATCAATTTTACCACACCAAATACAATAATCGAATAGCAAAGAGCATCAAAATGATCCCTGTTCCTTTAAAAAATATAGTAAGCCTTTTTGGAGATATAAATCCTTTAACTTTTTTAGACAAAAGCACCTTCAATACATCAGTCGTTAAAATTCCTAATAACACAGCCATCAAAAAAATAATAAATAGCTCCTGATTCAGATATTTTGATTTTCCGTATTGATAAACACCAATCCAAACGGCAAAAACGAATGGATTAAAAAAATTGATATTAAAGCCTTTTAAAAAGAACGTTTGGAATCCTTTTGCATTCAATATATTATGTTCTGGTATTGCTACTTCTTTAAATACGTAAGTTATTCCCATACCAAATAGTATCACACTACCTATTATTCCGATCCAAAACTGATGTTGTTCTATATTAAGTAGTGACGAAAACCCATAGTAGCATAACCCAACACATACAAAATCACTAAAAATGATACCAAAAGCTACAGCCACTCCTGCTTTTACTCCAAATTGAAGGGTACTGTTTAGTAACAAAAAGAAAACTGGACCTATAAAAATAATCATTCCTAATCCAATACTAAAACCTTCTATAAATGACATCTACTGCTTATATTGTAATTCAAACCCGAAAAAGTTACTATAAAACTCTCAATAAATTCTTAATTAATTTGCTTTTTCCCTAAGAAATGGTTCAATTTAATCCTTCAAATTAAGAAAAACACAGAAATCTTATGAGTAACACATACAAGGTTCGGGTAGACTCATCTTTTGAATTTGATTTGACAGATCGAGATATTTCACAAATAGATGCAATAGCCACTTCAGAGACAGAACATCATATTCTATATAAAAACTCATCGTACCAAACGGAGATTGTAGCCACCGATTTCAACAACAAAACATATACAATTAAAGTAAATAATACGGCCTATGAAGTAGTTATTGCCAATGCACTTGATCTGCAAATCGCGGCAATGGGCTTTTCCATAGGATCTTCGAAACAGGTAAATACTATCAAAGCACCAATGCCAGGGCTACTTTTAGATTTACACGTTACCACCGGGCAAGAAGTTAAAGAAGATGATCCTTTGTTGATTTTAGAAGCTATGAAAATGGAAAACGTGATTCTTTCACCAAGAGATGGTGTTATAAAATCTATCGCTGCCACCAAAGGCGATGCTGTAGATAAAGGTCAGTTGTTAATCGAATTCGAATAAGCTCGAAACGAGCATTTAATAGAACGATACGTTCTAATTCAATACACTATGAAAAAAATATTAGTAGCAAACAGAGGTGAAATTGCCATCAGAGTAATGACTACTGCACAAAAAATGGGTATTAAGACTGTAGCTGTATATTCTACTATAGATCGCAATGCGCCCCATGTAAAATTTGCTGATGAAGCCGTTTGTATTGGTGAGGCACCTTCAAATCAATCTTATCTATTAGGATCCAAAATCATTGAGGTTGCTCAGCAGCTACAGGTAGATGCTATACATCCCGGGTACGGATTTCTTAGTGAGAATGCAGACTTTGCTGCGGCAGTAGAAAAGAACAACCTTATATTTATTGGTCCAAAACCAAATGCAATACAAGTCATGGGTAGCAAATTAGCTGCCAAAGAAGCAGTAAAAGCCTACGATATCCCCATGGTGCCAGGTATCGATCAAGCGATCACCGATGTCAACAAAGCCAAAGCTATAGCCAAGGATATTGGTTATCCTATTTTAATCAAAGCCTCTGCGGGAGGTGGTGGAAAAGGAATGCGTGTCGTAGAAAAAGAAGAAGAACTCGAATCGCAAATGCAGCGTGCCATTAGCGAAGCTACTTCGGCATTTGGAGATGGTTCTGTGTTTATAGAAAAATATGTTGCCTCACCACGACATATCGAAATCCAGGTGATGGCAGACAGTCACGGCAATGTGATTCATTTATTCGAAAGAGAATGTAGTGTACAACGCAGACACCAAAAAGTGGTAGAAGAAGCACCTTCTGCTGTACTCACACCAGAGTTGCGCTCAAGAATGGGAGAAGCAGCTGTAAAAGTAGCAAAAGCTTGCGATTATATTGGAGCAGGAACGGTGGAGTTTCTTTTAGATGAAAAACACAACTTCTATTTTCTGGAAATGAATACACGATTACAGGTAGAACATCCCGTAACCGAATTAATCACCGGAACAGATTTGGTCGAGTTGCAGATCAAAGTAGCGCGAGGCGAAAAACTGCCCATAACCCAAGAAGATCTTACTATACAAGGACACGCTTTAGAACTACGTGTATATGCCGAAGATCCTTTGAACGATTTTTTACCTAGTGTAGGGCATTTGGATATCTATCAAATTCCTGTTGGAGACGGGATTAGAGTAGATAATGGTTTTGAAGAAGGGATGGATATCCCTATCTACTATGATCCTATGCTAGCCAAACTTATTACGTATGGCAAGACCCGTGAAGAAGCTATTCAACTTATGATCAAAGCCATCGCAGAGTATCATGTAGAAGGTGTGGAAACGACGCTCCCCTTCGGAAAATTTGTTTGTGAGCACGAAGCGTTTCGCTCTGGTAATTTTGATACCCATTTTGTCAAAAAGCACTATTCCGCAGAAAAAATAAAAGAAACAACAGCTGCAGAAGCCAAAATAGCTGCACTGATGGCTATGAAACACTATCAAAACGACCAGAAAATTTTAAGATTACCAGTTAGTGAATAATAAAATGATGTATGCAAACTGTATAAGGCTAACTACAAAATTAACTTCTCATTAAAACATATGGATCCAAAAATAAAAGCACTACAAGAAAAAATTGATCAAGCAAAGCTAGGAGGTGGTAAACAACGTATCGAAAAGCAACATCAAAAGAAAAAACTAACCGCCCGTGAGCGTGTTGACTATTTACTTGATGAAGGTTCTTTTGAAGAAATAGGGATTCTGGTCACCCATCGTACTACTGATTTTGGCATGGAAAAAGAAATCTACTACGGGGATGGTGTAGTTACCGGTTATGGGACCATAGACCATAGATTGGTATATGTGTTTGCACAAGATTTTACAGTCTTTGGTGGGGCATTATCCGAAACTCATGCTGAAAAAATTTGCAAGGTAATGGATATGGCTATCAAAATGGGAGCACCACTGATAGGACTCAACGATTCTGGGGGTGCCAGGATTCAGGAAGGTGTTCGTTCGCTGGGTGGATATGCCGACATTTTTCATAAAAACGTACAGGCATCGGGTGTGATTCCACAAATCTCTGCTATCATGGGGCCTTGTGCCGGTGGTGCCGTATACTCCCCAGCAATGACCGATTTTACACTCATGGTAGAAGATACCAGTTATATGTTTGTGACCGGTCCCAATGTAGTTAAAACCGTAACCAATGAAGAAGTGACCTCAGAAGAGCTAGGTGGTGCCAGTACACATGCTACAAAATCCGGAGTAGCACACGTAACGTCTGGTAACGATATCGAATGTCTGGAAGATGTGAAGAAGCTATTAAGTTATTTACCGCAAAGTAATGCCGAAGATCCTCATACCTTGCCCTATGCGCTAGAAGAAGAAATACGAGATCAACTGTCTACTATTGTCCCTGATAATCCCAACAAACCGTATGACATGCATGAGGTTATTGGTGGTATTATTGACGAAGATTCTTTTTATGAAATCCATAAGGAATATGCAGAAAATATTATTGTAGGCTTTGCCCGTCTGGGCGGAAGAAGTATCGGGATCGTAGCGAATCAACCTATGTTTTTGGCAGGAGTGCTGGATGTAAACAGCTCAAAAAAAGCAGCACGCTTTACACGCTTCTGTGATTGTTTCAATATTCCGCTATTAGTACTGGTCGATGTACCTGGATTCTTACCTGGTACTGATCAGGAATGGAACGGAATTATCATTCACGGGGCAAAATTGTTATACGCATTAAGTGAAGCCACAGTACCCAAAGTCACTGTAATTACCCGAAAAGCGTATGGTGGCGCTTATGATGTAATGAACTCAAAACACATTGGTGCCGATCTTAATTTTGCTTGGCCTACTGCCGAAATCGCTGTGATGGGTGCCAAAGGCGCGAGTGAGATTATTTTTAAACGAGAAATACAAGCCGCAGATGATCCCGCAGCCAAACTGGCTGAAAAGGAAGCTGAGTATGCAGAGAAATTTGCTAATCCGTATCGCGCAGCACAACGAGGATTCATCGATGAGGTTATCTTACCACAACATACCCGACGTAAGCTCCTAAAAGCATTTAGTATGCTCGAGGATAAAACTGTAGATCGACCAAAACGAAAGCATGGTAATATCCCTTTGTAAGGTTTTAGACAGACCCATAGAGATATCACAATTAAAACTGCTCTGTTATAAAAATTAAGAGAATAAAATTACTTATTTTAGATCTTTGACACTAAACCCGAGGCTTTGTCCCGGAGAATGTCTTTTGAATACGGGTTAAATCAAATATTATGATTAAAGATCTTATCACCATACTAAAAAATGATAAAAGTGCACGTAGAAGAATCGGGTTTATAATTGTATTCATCGCCTTGATAAGTAGTGTCCCAAAGATGATCGAAGTTTTAAACTACTATGAAATCAAAGAAAAATACGAAAACCCTGAAGCAGGGCAGTATTATGTTTTCATGCATATTGATTTAGGCACCTTCATAAAACACGAAAACTCTTGTAAATATGAGGGTTTTGTTGTATATTTAAGTATAATAAAACCCC
>CANLYR010000046.1 GCA_947495425.1 uncultured Aquimarina sp. | reverse complement strand
ACACTGAGCTGACTGTGATAGTTGAGCTTTCTGGCCTTACCTGGCTTTACACTTATTCTTGCATCTGGATCGGTTGGTGAGTAGTGGGTCTTATTACTTGTATAGCGACTTCCCTTGTTGCCCGCGCCCGGTCGCTGGTTCTGGTTCTCACTCTAGTTCTTGTTACGGCTCTTTATTTCCTTGAGTTCCTTATCGCTGGCAGTTATCTCTCGTTGCTCTTTGTTGGCTTTATTGTCTTTAGCTTTACGATAAGTATCTTTGTCTCTATTACTGATATGACGAATATCTGAAAGATGAGCTGTTAGTTCCTGCGCATGGACTTTTAACTCCAAACTATCCATACTGGCGTTTGCCTTCACAGGAGCACTATCGATCGCCTGTGTACTGCCTTTTACCATACCCTTATCTACACACATCTCAAAGACGTGAGTAAACACCTTCTCAAACACTTCCTCTGGAAATAATTGTCTGGTTCTGCTGATGGTACTGTGCCAGGGTAGCTCCTCATCAATATCATAGCCCAAAAAGTACAGAATGTCCAATCGCATACTAGCGTGCGCAATAAGCTTGCGGTCACTGATGATATTCTCCAGATAACCTACTAAACACAGCTTAAAAAATACCACGGGATCAATGCTCTTCTGACCGCTGCTACCATAATAAGTACTGGTCGATCTGTATAAAAAATCTAAGTGAAGGACTGACTTTAATCGTCGGTAAAAATTATGTTCTGGAACTCGAGAACTCAACTGAAAGTTATTAAAAAGCTTCTTTTGATACGTTTTTTTGCCTTGCATAACTAAAGATAACGTATTTTACTACCTTTAGCAAAACTTGTGCAACAGACACATTGTATAAGAGCAATAGCGGGTAAAGTATTGAAATCAAGGTCTGTGTACCTATGTAAACTGTTGTGTCAGTCGACAGTTAATCGCCTTGTATTCCGCTACTGCGCTTATACGATCCCGTTACCCACAATAGGGTACGTTAAAGAAACATCCTTTACAAAGTTAAAGAAACACAGCTTACACTTTCTCGAGCTAGATTTGAAGTTTTTACCAATTTTTGGTAAATTTACCGAAAACAAAACAATGAAGAATACATCCATATCACTCGGAAATTATTTTGACCAGTTTGTAAATAGTCAAGTCTCGGCTGGACGCTATAAAAACGTTAGCGAAGTTATCAGAGCTGGACTTAGAATGTTAGAAAATGAGGAAAGTAAAACTATCGCATTGAGAAATGCCATAAAAGAAGGGTTGAATAGTCCATTAGTTGAGGATTTTGACTTTGATGAAAATTTGAAAAAACTAAAAGCAGAAAAAAGAAATAATGGTTAAAGTCATACTTAGGCAAGAAGCCATTGATGATTTAGATAGTATCTGGAACTACACTTTTGAAAAATGGTCTGAAAAGCAAGCTGATAAGTATTATGCAACAGTTAAAATGATATGTAATGGAATTGGAGAAAATCCAGATATTGGAAAAGAATATGGTGAAATAAGCAAAAATCTACTCGGACTTAAATCTGGAAAACACATAATATTTTATCAGCAGATATCGAGTGATAGAATTGAAATCATAAGAATTCTACACGAGCGAATGGATTTGAAAAATAGAATAACCGAATAAAAAAAACTACACACAACAATGGTAACCGTTGCACAAGTCTCTAAAAAGGATAATATTGATTAAAAAATCGATGATCTAAGCCCTGATTTTTCGCAGCAATATTATACTATCTTAGGGGTATAATTATGCGCTAAATCAGTTGTTTAAGGTCTTAGACAGGATTTTGATGATGAAATGCATAAAAATAACACCCCTGTGTAGGGGGGAGGCTATATCTGCCTGCGAGAAAGGCATAAATCTGATGAGTTCATGCTTACTTATCTCCTAACAAACATTTTAAAAAATGAAACCTATAGTAATACTCATAATTTGTTTCGTACTTCAACCCAAACTAATGGGACAAAACATTTATCGTACTGCATGCCGGGGAAATTTGGTGCGATTGGATAGTATGCTCCAAAATACTGCAATTAATATACAAGATGATCGTGGCAGATCCTTGTTGCACTGGGCAGTTGCATGCAAGAAGAAAGATATATTTGATTTTCTGGTCCAAAAAAATATACGGATTAATGTGAAAGATAATCAAGATAAAACACCAATGCATGTGGCTGTGCAGTTTAACAATATAGAATATCTTGATCGCCTAATAGCATTACAGACCAATAATGATTGGACTTCTGTGTATGGAGCATCACTTCTCGAAATAGCAGTATTGAATAGAAACAAGCCAGTTATAGAGAGACTAATTATAAGCGGGATAAACATCAATACCAAAAATAAAAGAGGGAGTACAGCCTTGGAAATTTCTCAAAGAATAGGTGCCGAGAATGTTTCTGATTTTTTGATTTCCAGAGGGGCAGACAAAAGCCTTGTTCGCAAATTTGAAATGAAAGGCAAATACATGGGACAGCGAGTACCTGAAACAACACCTGTGATGTTTGCGCCTAATTTTATTTCTACAGAAGAGCAAGAATTTGGCTCAGTATTCAATAAAAATGGAACAGAATTTTATTTCGGTGTGGATGTAGGTGGAAGAAACGAAATTCGATACTCCAAAATGGAAGCAAATACATGGACAAAACCTGTTACTATATTGTCACATGAACGCTACAGTTACAATGACCCTTTTCTTTCGAATGATGAAAACAAACTGTATTTTATTTCCAAAAGAGCTTTAGATGGAAAGGGCGAACTCAAAGATGTTGATATTTGGTATGCAGAGAGAACAAGTAATGGATGGTCTAAACCAATCAATGCTGGAAAAAATATAAATACAAGCGGTGATGAATATTATATTTCGTTTACCGATGAGCGCACCATGTATTTTTCATCTAATGGGTACACACGCAAGGACACGACGAGAACAGACCATGACATATACTATTCTAAGTTTGTGAACAACGAATTTCAAAAACCTGTGCCATTAAGTGAAGCCATAAATACTAAGCATTACGAAGCAGATGTTTTTGTCTCCCCAGATGAGTCTTATATTATCTTTTGTGCTACACGTGATGATGGATTTGGACGTGGCGATTTATATATAAGTTTTAAAGAACCGGATGATACATGGTCACAAGCGGTGAATATGGGTGAAAAAATAAACACCAAAAATTATGAATACTGTCCTTTTGTAACTAAAGATGGGAACTATCTATTATATACCAGTAATCAGGATATATATTGGGTAAGCACCGAGATTTTAAATGAAATAAAAGAAAACGGTGAGTAATATTGCACAAGAAAACACAAGATATTCTTCAGGATGTATTTCCGAAAATTCAAGAAAAGATCAATCAACTGAAGGACCCAATTCAAAACTTTTTTAATATAAATAAGAATAGGGGGTGGGGTATCACCTACCCCTAAGCGTTTTATACAAATAACCTCTGGGTTTGCCCGAAAAGTTATTCTTAAAGAAAAGGCTAAAAGTTTCTAGGTTTGCCTCAAAACATTCAAATCTCGTTATGTCTGCCTGAGGCAGGAGTATCGAGTAAATAACTATGTGTTTAGAGTTTGAGGGACAAAAGAGTTCTATGCATATAGGTTTTTTTAATTCAGGGATGGAAAGAGGTCACTCTTTCCATCTTTTTTGTTGCATAGCACAATGTTATTGCTATTTTGGTAAAGATCATAATCCATACCAATAAGTTTGTGATCATGGATCGTGGATAAAGTTTGGGAATTTGATAAAAGGGATTTAAAATCACTCTATTAGGTTTTCAATACCAGATTGACTTTCAATTACAGTTTGATTGTATTTTAATGTCCAGCCTAAGGAATTCGTAAGGATATAGATTTTTTGTAATTCACTAATAAGACGATTTTGTGAATTAGCAACTAGTGAAGATTTTTTCACCTTTTTTTCAAGTTGTGCTACTACTTTTTTTCTAATTAGGTTATGATCCGCAGGTACAAACTGATTGAAAAAATCAGCTTTCAGATCATGATACGTTATATCTGGATCAATGCTGATTTCAGCTTCAGGGATATTGGTAATGATTACTGTCTTATTTTCTGTATCAATAGTATGCTCAATTTTACTTAAATCATAAGAAACGCGTACTTCAGCATTAACTACTACAATCGCCTTTTTTGTAGCAGTAAGTATATCGAGATAGAATTTTTTATCGTCTTTGTAAGTAATAACTTCAGAAAAATGGCCTTCGGTAACAACAAGTTTGCCTACATTTTTTATTTGGTTGAGAATGAGATCAGAAGATTGAAGCTCAGCTGCATTGGTGTTAGATTGATCGATAAAGTATTTTATTCCAAACACTAATAAAGCAGTAAGTAAAGCTCCAAGTAGAAAATTACGCATATCTATTGTGGTTATTATCATTTTTTTGATCAAATCAAAAGAAAAATGACATAAGTTCTGTATAAATGTACATAAAAAAAATAGCCTCTCAATTAAGGGAGGCTATTCGTATCTATAATGTTAATGATACTATTATTTAATTTCTGGGGGGTATTTTTCTAAGATTGCACCAACTATCTTATTCATTTTTTCTTGTTTTTTTTCAACTTTATCAGTTAATGCAGCTGTTCCCATTCCTTGCCAAATTAATTCTTTTTTAGAAGCATCGACAAGATCTATGTAAAGAGTACCTTCGGTTACACGCGAAACTGAATTGAAATTACCGCCACCCCAGAACCAAGGATTCCAACCCCAACCCCAGCCCCAACCGGCGCCCCAGCCCCAATTGTTTTGGTTCACATTTACATTTTCTCTGGTTTCAGTAAAAATACTAACGAGCATATCTGGATTTTCAGATTTTGTAAATCCTTTGGATATCATATCCGCTTCTATAGCTCTAAGAATACGTTTTTTATCTAAATCACTAATTTCTGCTTTATCAATTCCGGGTTTGTAAAAAGCAAAACTCCTGTAGGCATTGAAATTGGCCTGCTTATCATAATCTGAGGCAACACGTACACTAGAACAGGAACCAAGAGTTATGATAAGGATTAATGACAAAAGTGAAAAATTTTTCATAATCCTTTATTTTATAAGTTTAACAATAGCTTTTTTATAAAAATATACTGCAACAATCGTACCATGGCCTATGCTTTCATGCTATTTTTTAGCATAGCTATTAGTTTTTTTGTCATATCCATATGGACAGTGTCTGCAACCACTCTCACAACAATACCCTCTCCTTAGATGATATTGTTCTGTAAAACATCGATACCCTTCTGGGGTGATATAATAATCTCCTTCTTTTGGAGTTAATACTTTTTTAGAGTTACTCATTTCATACAAAAATAGTATCTTGTAGTTATATGCGCATAGTTGTTAACAAATATTTGATAGGTCGTCATTTTGTAGGATTGGCTCTTTGGCCTTTTATTGTGGTTAAAGATTCCTTTCTTAAGGATGATGAAACCTTTATTAATCACGAAAAAATTCATATAAGACAACAAGCAGAGCTATTGGTATTACCATTCTTTATTCTTTATTTTGCAGAGTATATTTTTAGGGTTCTTCAATATCGAAATTCCCAACGAGCGTATCGCAACATTTCTTTTGAAAGGGAAGCCTATTATAATGAGGATGATCTCAATTACTTGAAAAAGCGAAAACCCTGGAGTTTTATTAAATATTTGTAAATGCACATTTTTTCTTCGGAAACGGTACCTTCAGAAAATCAAAAGATTACCCATCCGATTTTGGAAGAAGCTCAAGTTTATCTTGATATCAAAAGAGAAGATAAAATTCATAAGGATGTCTCCGGAAACAAATTCAGAAAATTAAAATATAATCTGGCTGAAGCTAAAAAATTAGGATACAAGACTTTGCTTACTTTTGGCGGGGCCTATAGTAATCATATCGCAGCTACGGCAGCTGCAGGGAAGATTATAGGTCTACAAACTATAGGTATCATCAGAGGTGACGAATTGGCTAAGAACCTTGAGAAAACGCTATCAGAAAATGATACGTTGCATTTTGCTTCAGTATCGGGTATGCATTTTAAATTTATTAGTAGGGAACGATATAGAGAAAAAACTTCTGCTATTTTTTTAGAAGCATTAACAAAAGAGTTTGGGCCATTTTATTTAATACCTGAAGGAGGTACGAATCCTTTGGCTGTTAGAGGATGTGAAGAAATAATGACTTCTAATGATGCAAATTATGATGTTATATGTTGTGCAGTGGGTACGGGAGGTACTATTGCTGGTATTATTAATAGCACCAATGCCAATCAAACTGTATTAGGCTTTCCTGCTTTAAAAGGAGATTTTCTTTCCGCAGAAATTGAAAAATATACTTCAAAAACAAACTGGAAACTAATATCGGATTATCATTTTGGAGGCTATGGAAAAATAAACAGGGAGGGTATTGAGTTTATAAACAGCTTCTATACTCAGCAAGATATTATGCTTGATCCAATCTATACGGCTAAGATGATTTTTGGAATTTTTGATTTGGCACAGAAAGGGTTTTTTTCAAAAAATACTCGTATTTTAGCCATACATACTGGTGGATTACAAGGAATTGCCGGGATGAACAAAAAACTAAAGAAAAAGAAGCTACCCCTTATTACAATTTGAAGCTAAAAATGAGGAAATTTATTTCACTTCTAGGTATTGCAATGGTTTTGATCTCTTGTGGAGGAAACAAAAAAACGATCGCCTCGAGGACAAAAAAAACAGTACCAAGACGAACTACTGTCACTACTGTGAAACCCAAGGTTCAACCAATTATATCGGATAAAAAACCTAAGATAACACCATTGAAAAAAAATGTAGCTTTACCCTACAAAGAACGAGTACAACAGTACATATATGAATTTTCTGATATTGCCAAGAGTGAGATGAAAACGTATGGCATTCCTGCCAGCATTACTTTGGCGCAAGGCATTTTAGAATCTGGAGCCGGATATGGAGAACTAACACGAAGAGCAAAAAACCATTTTGGTATTAAATGCCATGATTGGGAAGGCGACCGGGTATATCATGATGATGATCGCTCGCAAGAGTGCTTTAGAAAATATAGCCAAGCCAGAGAATCTTTTAGAGATCATTCTTTGTTTTTGAAAAACAGAAAACGATATTCACGACTTTTTACCTTCAATAAAAAAGATTATAAATCCTGGGCCAGAGGTCTTAGAGAAGCAGGATATGCGACCGATAGGAAATACCCTGAAAAGTTAATCAACATTATCGAAAAGTATCAATTATATACTTTTGATAACGAAGTGCTAGGGCGTAAACGCAAAATGCGCAAAGAAGCCAAAAAAGATATTGCTGTAGTCATTGCTACTACTATACCTGATCCGGTTACTAGCAAAGACGAGCATATAGTACAAAAAGGAGACACACTGTATTCGATTTCGCGCAGATATAAAATCTCTGTAAACGAACTCAAAGTATTTAATAACCTAGTAGATAACAATATCAAAATCGGTCAGGTGCTAAAGGTAACTGCCGAAGATGACGAAGAAGATTTCAATTAAGCACATGATCTACCAAAGAAGCAGCGCATTATTCGCAGCAGCGCAAAAAGTGATTCCCGGAGGAGTTAATTCACCCGTTAGGGCATTTAAAGCCGTAGGAGGCGACCCTATATTTGTAAAAGAAGCCAGAGGCGCTTATTTATATGATGAAGACGAAAACCGATTAATCGATTACATCAACTCATGGGGGCCGATGATTCTTGGGCATGCACATCCTGCCGTAGTCAATGCTGTGGTAGAAAAAGCAAAAAAAGGTACCAGTTTTGGGATGCCTACAGAAATTGAAACACAGATTGCAGCATTAGCAGTTTCTATGGTGCCCAATATTGATAAAATAAGATTTGTAAACTCAGGAACCGAAGCTTGTATGAGCGCGGTGCGATTAGCTCGAGGATATACGGGTAAGGATAAGATCATTAAGTTTGCAGGATGCTATCATGGGCATAGCGATTCATTTTTGATTCAGGCAGGTAGTGGTGCAGTTACGTTTGGGAGTCCAAATAGTCCCGGTGTTACCAAAGGTACGGCGCAAGATACCTTATTAGCTAGATATAATGATTTAGCACATGTAGAAGATATAATGACTTCTAATAAAGATGAAATCGCTTGTGTTATCATAGAGCCAGTAGCTGGAAATATGGGATGCATCCCCCCCGAAAAAGGTTTTCTAGAAGGTCTCCGATCGTTATGTGATGCACATAATATACTATTAGTTTTTGATGAAGTTATGACTGGTTTTAGGCTTTCTAAAGGGGGAGTGCAGGAACTTCTGGATGTAAACGCCGATATGATAACCTTCGGAAAAGTAATTGGTGGCGGTTTGCCTGTAGGCGCCTTTGCTGCACGCGAGGAAATTATGAATCATCTAGCGCCATTGGGGCCAGTGTATCAAGCAGGAACACTAAGCGGTAATCCATTGGCAATGGCTGCTGGACTTGCGATGCTTACTGAACTTAATGATAATCCAGAGATTTTTAATAGTCTTGCAGACAAAACTGAATATTTGCATAAGGGTATCACTAAAGCACTTCATAATCACAATGTAATACATACGATTAATAGATTAGGTTCTATGATCTCTGTGCATTTTGCCGAAGATAAGGTTGTAGATTTTGATACGGCTGCCAAGGGTAATAATGATACCTTTAAAAAATTCTTTCACGGTATGCTAGATCACGGGATTTATATTGCACCAAGTGCTTTTGAATCATGGTTCATTACAGATGCACTTACCTATGAGGATTTAGATGAGACCATTGCAGCGGTTGAGAACGTAGCGAGGAGACTTTAGTTGATTAGGGTAAAGCGTTATTTCGATAAACTACTATTGACGTATTCATAATGTTTTTATTTTCAGAATATAATTTAACTTTGCATTAAACTGTTTTTCTTTAACTCAATCTTCTTTTCATTTTCTTTGTTCGCCCGGCAGCAAACAGAAACAAAAGAAAAGGCGCTTTTTTTAAGGTATTTTTCAGTTATACTGAAAACCAGATTTATTTTGCTAAAATCTTTCCAAGGCTTCAAGATTTTAACGCAAAATAAATCTTATACTGGTGAAAAAAGAATTGAAAAGCCCTGCTTTTAAACGTTATTATCTTTTATCAGATATTATTTTTTACTGGATGCCTTAGATTTACAATACCATTTGATTGATAGCTACAACCTATTTATGATATAAGCCATTCTGCTAGTGATTTCTCTTCTCCATTAGGAAATTTAACATCATATGCATTGATTGTAAAATCATTTTCTTTAATGTAAGGATGTTTTTTTAAGTGTTCTGCACCACTATAGTCACTAAAATCTTCACGTATTGGTAAAATAGCAATATCCTCTGGAGCTTTTATCGTAGTGGCTAATCGTAATACCCAATCACACCATTTTAAATTTACCGCTTTCTCTGTAGCAAGAAAAATAAACTTTTTATTTTTTTGTATTTGCTCTTGTAATCGTTTTGTAGTGATATCGCTTTTGTCTCTTGGTAGTTCTTCATCTAACCAATCGGAATACACAAGTACATCACAATCTTTTAAAAAGTTAATCGCACTATCCAGTTCTTCTGATTCTTCAGGGTGATATGAAATAAATAGAGTTATTTTAAAGTCTTTAGTCTCCTGTTTAAAAAGGGATAGACTTTCGGGAACATCTTTGGTGTATATTCTTGCCGAGTTTCTTAATTGTAGCAAGCCATACTTGGGCAGTATACTCATGGATTGTGTGACATGGTTTATTTAGAAAAGATATAACGTTAAGGTTATCGATTTTGTTGTTGTTAATGGTATAAAAACTTGTTAAATTAATGGGGTAACCTTTGTATCGAAAGAATTCATGGAATTTCACTATCTGAAGTGCTGAAGGTGTTTAGGCTGGTTATCATCCTATAGCTATTACTAGAGTTTAAAACTAATACCTTAGAAATTTTTGTATTGACACGGAAGTGTTTTCCATACTATACTATGAATAAAAAATGGAATGAATCTAACTGATTTTTAATTCTTGCGATGAATATACATAAGAAAGGTACTCTTCATTTGAATAAACGATCTCTATACAAGTCTAAGAGGTATTCAGAAGAAAATGTCTGGTTGAGCGCAGTCGAAACCTGTTTTCTATAGACGAATAGTTCTCGACTGTGCTCGAACAGACAGTAGTAATTATTATAAAATATATAATATGAGATAGTTAAAAAATTATATTAGTATGTATTTGGCTACTGATCCCTATAATTATTTATTTCTTAAGCTCTAATAATAAAGAAATTCGTTCTATAATATCCAGTAAATGATATCGTGTCATTTTATCCTTAGTTTTATTTACTGCGATGCGTGTGTTTTTGAGCACCGCTTTGAGTTCTGCACGTACTATTGCTCTAATATCGCTTTGTGAAGCGTTGACAGTAGTTCGTTTCACATAGGGCCTCATGTCTTTTGGTATTTCCGGTTGATCTTTTTTCATTAGAAACCCCATTCTATCTACATACGCCCTTTGTAGATTACGACGATATACGTCGATCACTTTTGCACTTTGTAATTCGCTCCATAAACCAAGCCTTAGTTCGGTCATCATATTGATCAGGGTGTATGCATCTTTAGTATTCAAAGCTTCATTTTCGATTAAACGTGCCATTTTACCATGATCTAATAAGTCATTTAGTGTTCTCACTTGAGTACTGCGAATACGCTCAACATTTCCTGCGGATTCTATTTTGTCAAAAATATTCTTATCTAATAACCAATCTGGGGTAGAGAACAATTGTTGATGTAAAAAGACATGGCCCGTTTTTGATTTTCTTTGGTAACATGAGAATAAACAGCGCCATTCTGATCATAGGTTTTGTAATGCTCGTATACT
Source organism: uncultured Aquimarina sp. (assembly GCA_947495425.1). Taxonomy (GTDB): domain Bacteria; phylum Bacteroidota; class Bacteroidia; order Flavobacteriales; family Flavobacteriaceae; genus Aquimarina. The sequence continues at coordinate 22,922 of CANLYR010000046.1, read as the reverse complement.
CCACCAATATTAGCACTTACATGCCCCATGTATCTATTAAATTGTCTTAATACTTGTTTGTACATAGTACCCAGATCCTCATAGTTTTTTCCGTCCTCGGCAGTCCATTTAATAAGGTTAGGAACGATTCTTTTTAAGTTTTTAATTCCATAAGTACTTGCATTCACAGCATCATCTCCAAGATCTTCCGTTTGTGAACTTGGGTCAATTACTCCAAATTGCTGTTTTCCAAATCGGTACATAGGATCATTTTGATGTTCGAGAATCCAACGGTCTAGTGTTTCTTTCTCTCCTTTTGCTGATAAATAAGGTAGGGGGCGATACCCCCACTTTATAGCATATTTATCATAGATTCCAATATTCGGCATTAAAGCTACATCACCATCACCAGGTTGCGCTATGTAATTAAATCTTGCATAGTCCATAATTGAAGGTGCAGTACCATATTTTTTCGTAAATTCTGGATCTCTTAATGATTCTACAGGGTAGGCCACACTACTACCCATATTATGTGGTAATCCCAGCGTATGACCCACTTCGTGAGAAGAGACAAACCGAATTAATCTTCCCATAACCTCATCTTTGAATTGTATATGCTGCGCTTGAGGGTTGATAGCCGCAGTTTGCACAAAAAACCAATTACGTAGTAATGTCATCACATTATGATACCAATTGATATCACTTTCGATAATTTCACCAGATCTTGGATCACTTACATGTGGTCCATTTGCATTAGGAATTGGAGAAGCCAAATAACGAACTACAGAATATCGAGCATCTTCTGGGCTCCAATCTGGATCCTCTTCGGGGGTAGGTGGGTCTTTGGCGATAATAGCATCTTTAAAACCAGCTTGTTCAAAAGCTACTTGCCAATCTTCTATTCCTTTTTTAATGTAACTTCTCCATTTTTTTGGAGTAGCGCGATCTATGTAATACACGATTTGTTTTTTGGGAACAACAAGTTCTCCATTTTTAAATTTTTCTAGATCTTCATCTTTTACTTCTAATCTCCATCGATCAAGATAACGTATTGTTTTACTTTGCTGAGCTTCTAATCCATAATCAGTTTGACCACGAGCAAACCACCCAACACGTTGATCAAAGTAACGACGTTTCATTGGAGTTTTAGGGAGTAAAATCATAGAGTTACTCATTTCTAAAGAAATTGAACCTGTACTGCTATTAGATGGAGGCTCTGCAGCATTATATGTTTTTACATGGCGTGCTTCTATGTTCAAAGGATAGCTTCTTATCGTATCAATGTACGATCTGTTGTCATCTAATTTCGAAATTTTATATTTCTTTCGTTTTTGATCTGGAAATCCTAAAGCCTTTACATCTTTTTTGAACAGGTCTGTAACTTCAATAACGGTTGTGTTGTTACTCTGATTATCAATATCTTTATTAAATGCTTTGATCGCGAAAGCATGTAATACAGGTTCAAAATTAGAGTTTTTTACCGCTTCATGAATAGGTAGAGAATCAGATGCAAAAACCTCATAAGATACTACGCGCAATACTATTTTTTTGTTTTTTCGTTGCCAACGTAATACTTGTGTATTTTGTTTTCCACCCCCAAAACCAATGCCAGATGCGGTTTTAGAAATACGTGTTACCATCAGCATTTCTCTATTGAGTAACGAATCAGGAATCTCATAATAATATTTATTCTCTATGTTATGAACAGCAAATAAGCCCTTGTCAGTTTTAGCTTTTTCAGTAATAACCTCATTGTAAGGTTTGATTGTATCTTCGTTTTTTTCTGTTTTTGCAGTGGTTGTTTTTTGTTTTTTTGGCTGAAGAACAGAACACGCTGTATTCGTGATTAGTAAAATAAGAAAAAGTAATTTGAATATTATTTTATCCATGGTATAAATTTTAAGCTTAGTATAGTAGTAAAACAGTAATTAATATTCCTGAAAGTACAGTCTAGTTAGAATTAATAAATACTTCCACAACATTAATTTAATTATACTATACTTTGAATATTGTAAATGATTTATTTTGCAAGGATACGCCATCTTAGTTTCATTTTTCAATACTAGATGGTTTTTTTGAATTTTTTTTGTTGGGGTCTTAGTTTCGAATCATAAAAAATATGATCAATAGCACAATAAAACTAGAATTTACTCGATCATCCCGCCTCATGAAGACATGGTGAGATTTGAATGCTCTAAGACTTGCCTCGAAACCTTAATCCCTTTTCTTTTAGAGTGCTTATTGGGCTTGCATAGCGGTAATTTACTAATTAACAAGCTTCAATATCGTTTCATACAATTTGGTAGTATGCGCCTTAGCTTTTAACCAAGCATAAAAACTCATTTCAAAAATATCTTCCTGCTTTTTTGGTGTTATAGTAAGGGTGTTTTGGACTTTATTTTTGAAGGCCTCAGTAGTTACGATCTCTGGATTACGATAATACGCTAAGATGAGTTTTAAAAATTCTATCGTTCGTGTTTCACCATTGTTTTTGAGATAGGCACTATGTTTTTTTCTAAAACTTTGTACTCTGGATTCTACTAAATCTAGATTGTCGAGTTCGATATGTACTAAAATTTCTATCAGATTTTTTTTGATCACCCAGAGCATCCCTGCTTTTTCTGTATACCAATAATCACTATGATAAAAATTAGTTAGTATACCCAACGCATCTTTCCATCGGGATTGTATAAAGTAAAACACAATCAAGCTTAATTTTAGATCTAATACATAAGAAATCTGCTCTTTGTGATGATGATCATCAAAGGTTTCGAGAGTGGTAATTGCTTGATCAGCATGACCGCTGTAGTTCAGATTTAAAGTATATAGCAAGGTGTACTGTGGCAAAAATCGTCTATAATATTGGTTTTGTGACTTATGCATCTGTTCTTTCATCAAAACAAGATAATGTTGAGAGGCTTTAAAATCTTTATTTCTAAAATAAGCATTAGCTACATAATACAAGATCTGAATATGATAAAACAAGTGCTTATCTATCAGGTTTTCTTTATGATGAATTTGGCCATAGATTTCTTCTACAAAAGGAAGTATGGTATAATAATTTCGCGTTGCTTGTGCGGTTTTGTTAGTGATTTCAAGAATTTTGAATAAGGACCTAAACGTGAGGTCTTGTGTAGCAGAAATTCCAAAAGTAGACAAGGTGTCTCGTATAATGTTTATATAGTCTTTGTGATCTTGAACAAGCTTGTTTTGTACCGTGGCATAAAACAGGTTGAGGTTTTCTTCTTGCCGTATCGATGCTTTATTGGTTTTAAAATCTACAATTAATGCTTCAAGAAGTATTGCTGGATTAAGATGTGCATATTGAATTTTGGTATAGTAGATTTCATTCAAAATACTATAGAGATCATACGTTTTTGCTTTTAGTTCAGCCTTTTGTAGGGTTTTGAAAGCAATTTTATATTGTTTTTGTTCGAAAAATATTCTGCTGGCTAGTAAAAGTTTCATGATCTCCATTTCTTCAGAGGTTTCTCCTTCAAAACTTTTTGATGCTATAAAATCAATCAGGCTGTCATGTAATCTTTTGCTAAGGGCATGAAAAGCACTTTTGGATCGTTTTCCATAGATCTTCACATCAAGATCTTTGGTTTCTTCGGTAATATCCAAAAGCTTAAATAATTGTATGTTTTTGGTATCACTCCTCTTGTTTTTTTGCCGTAGTAGTGCTATAAAACTTCGTTTCTCCTCATTGGATAAAGTGCGTATAATTGATGAAATAGTATACATTATGTCATAAGTATTTATCGTTTAAATATACTATGAATATTTACAAGACATCTTTTTAATATAAATTATATCGTAAGTTTTTTTTGAAAATAGAATTTGGTTTCAGAAAGAATCATTGCACATTTGTCTTGTTCAAACAAAATATTTGAACATTAAATTAATTATCAAAAACATAGTAATCATGGAGTACAAATTTAGTAATGACGTGTCTGAAGATACGGTAAACAAAAAGTTAGAAAAAAAAGAGAATAGGGTGTATGATCAAAAACCAACGCCAGCTTTTATATCAGCATCGTGGTCAGCATTATTTATTGGTATGATATCATTTTGTATAGGATTATGGAATGCCGATATGATGCTTAACGAAAAAGGGTATTATTTTACCATCTTATTGTTTGGGTTATTCTCGGCAGTATCTGTACAAAAGAGTGTAAGAGATAGATTAGAAAATATACCAGTAACAGATATTTATTATGGGATTAGTTGGTTTACAACAATAGCCTCTATTCTGCTACTAATCATTGGATTATGGAATGCCGATCTTGAGTTGAGTGAGAAAGGGTTTTATGGAATGTCTTTTACGTTGAGTTTATTTGCTGCAATTGCTGTACAAAAAAATACCAGAGATAAAAAATTTATTGAAAATAGTGAGCAATAATCAAAAGAAGGAGCCGTGTCAATTCGATTATAAAAAAATCAAGATTATGTTGACATCCGGGGGGAGGCTCCTTGTTTTGATGATTATGAAAGACGGCCGCAGTGTGGCGGCTGTCTTTTTATTACCTTTAAAGTAATTATTTAGTGATACAATATGATTTCAAAATTTAATAAAGAATTAAAAACTTTGGTTAAGGATAAAGTAATTTCTCCTGAGCTTGCCAACAAAATAGAGCAATATTATGCGACTAAGGATGTAGGGAAACCGAATACATTATTTATGGTTTTTGGTGTTTTTGGAGCACTACTTGTAGGTGCAGGTATTATTTTGATTTTGGCACACAACTGGGATGACTTTTCGAGGACAATTAAAACAATTCTTTCATTTGCTCCTATGGTGTTAGGGCATTTGCTAGTCGGTTTTTCTATTCTCAAAGAAAAAAGTAATATATGGAAAGAGGCATCAGGCACCTTTCTTTTCTTCTCAGTAGGAGCTTGTGTCGCTATGGTAAGTCAGGTTTATAATATTCCTGGGGAGTTGGCATCTTATCTACTCACTTGGACAGTACTTTGTTTGCCCCTGGTGTATGTATTACGATCACATGCTGTAGCGCTACTTATTATACTACTTAGTGCATATTATGCGGTACAAGTTGGAGTATGGGACTATAGAAATAATCAAACACCTTGGTTATACGTTGTATTTCTTTTGGCAATAGTTCCTCACTATTGGAATTTACTTAAAAATAAGATTTTGAGCAATACAGTAATGATCTTCAATTGGATTTTACCTGCTAGTATAGCTGTAGCATTAAGTGCTTTTGTTGGTGATGATACTTTGGGGTTTGTAACCTATATTACGCTATTTGGATTGCTGTATACACTTGGAAGACTTTCAATATTCAAAAAATTACGAACACTTAAGAACGGCTGGTTAATTATTGGTTCATTAGGCACTGTAGTGTCTCTTATGATATTTACATTTCGTTGGATCTGGGAAGAACTCCCGAGTGAATTTCATTATGATTTTCAGGAATTGTTTGTAGAATTGGTATTGTTTATAAGTGCAATAGCAGTTTTAGGATATACAATTTTCAAAAATGGAATAAAAGCGATTAACCTGTTTCAAATAGCTTTTATAATCTTCTGGATCGTATACTTTTTGCTTCCAGATATCGGAGTTTTACCCATTGTGCTAATGAATCTATTAGTATTTGCTTTAGGAATATCAGCGATCAAAGTCGGAGTTGATACCTTTAACTTCGGGATACTTAATTACGGATTGTTAATGATTTCTATACTCATAATTTGTCGATTTTTTGATACTGGGATGAGTTTTGTAATTAGAGGGATTTTGTTTGTAGTCGTGGGAGCGGGATTCTTTTTGACTAATTATGTAATGCTGAAGAAACAACTGAAAATTAAAAAACAAGTAAAAGACACACAGTTATGAAAACGATTCATGTATGTATAGGATTTGTACTATTGGCTTTGGTACAGCTATTTGTTCCTTCACTAATGATATGGGAGCAAGAGGATATCTTGATTTCTGGTAATGTATATAAGTTTAAAACAAGACCTATCGATCCAACAGATCCATTTAGAGGGAAGTATATTACGCTGCAATATGAAATCGATTATTTTCCAATAGCCGATACAGCATATAGGTATGGAGATCAAATCAAAGTATATATTGAAAAAGATAGTGCAGGTTTTGCAACAGTAAGTGCTATAAGCAAAGAGCCTTTGCAAACAAATAACGATTATGTCGAGGCCAAAGTTACGGGAAACTATAAGAATGCTATACATTTTAAATTGCCATTTGATAGATTTTATATGGAAGAAACCAAAGCTTATGATGCAGAAAAAGCATATGTAGAAACGAATCGTGATACTATAAAAAACAATGTATATGCATTAGTATATATTAAAGAAGGTAAGTCGGTACTTAAAGACGTGATTATTGATGGTATTCCTATACAAGAATATGTTGAAAAATAAAAACGGTTAAACCTTTCTAGAGTTTTCAGGTCTAAGATGATATAATCAAAACACTACAGATATGAAAACCATTTTAAAACTATTTTTGGCAGTTTTATTACTTTCTTTTGCAACAACTTCCTGCGCTACTTCGGTTAGACTTCGTCCTGCAAGAGGGGTAGTGGTAACCAAACTACACCAACCTAAGGTTATAGTGCATAACAATAAAAGGTATTACAGAAACAAAGGGGTCTGGTATGTAAAAAAGAATAGACGATATGTTACAGTAGCAGCGCCTATGGGAGCAAGAGTTACTACGTTACCCAAGGGACATAGAATAGTTAAAATAAGGGGAGTACAATATTACACTTGTAATGGAGTGTACTATAAAAAATCAGGAAGAAATTACATTGTGGTTAATGTTTAATCAAACATAGTCTTGCTGATTAGTTTGTAGTAGTTAGAAATTAGGATCAACTAACTACTACGAACTATTTGCCATTTCTTACCATGCTTCTTCTATTTTGATACGCTTTCCGTTTTGATAAGAACCGATAAAAGCATTTCTAAAGCCTAATCGAACTAATTCTCTGCGAAAACGTTTTGCCTCTGCTAGTGTTTCAAAATTTCCTAGAGCATATTTATTGAATCCTTGGCTCTTAATCTCTTTAAAATTCACAAAATTGTCAGAGTACAATGCAAGATTCTTTTCTTCAAAGGCGCCGATCTGTACAGCATATACAAGTTCACCTTCGATAGAACCTGCAGAATCAGAATCATTTGTTGATAGTTCCTGATTCATAGATAAATTTTGTAATGTTCCTTCTAATTCAGAAACTTTGTTTTCAAGAATGCCTACTTTCTCTTTATGATCTTTTTGAGAGACCATATCTGCTGTAGCAAAATTCATAAAATACACAGTGCCTGCTACGCCAAGTAACGCAAGAATCCCAAGGATGATCGTAGCAATCTTAAATTTCCTTGAGTTGTCTTTTTCATCTTTAACAGCTTTCTCACTTAGGTATTTAGCACTTTTATGAGATTCTTCGGCTTTATCTACTTGATTTTTAAGATCTTGTAATTCTTCGTCTGTTATAAATGGCATGGTTGTTCGGTTTTTATACTACTCAAATATAGTAGATTCTTACAAAACTTCAAGATTTTAATAGATTCAGCTTACTCTGCAATCTCAACAATAAGACTGTCTTCGGTTTTGGTAACTTTGGTTAAGCCTAATTTAGATAATCCTTTCATGCCTTTGTCCCAGGCTTTGTTGCTAAGTCCGGCAGCACTTTTAAGATCTGCTAAAGCAATACTTTTCTCTTTTTTAAGAATTTCAAAGATTGCTTTTTCGTTATCTCCAAGCTCGATCTGTTTTTTCTCGGGGCGCATTTGCGGAAAGAATAATACTTCTTGTATAGATTGATTATTTGTTAAATACATGATCAAGCGATCCATACCAATTCCCATTCCCGATGTAGGAGGCATTCCATATTCTAAGGCTCTAATAAAATCTTGATCGATAAACATGGCTTCATCGTCTCCTTTTGCGCCTAATTTTAATTGCTCTTCAAAACGTTCGCGTTGATCAATAGGATCATTAAGCTCAGAATATGCATTGGCTATTTCTTTACCACAGACCATTAATTCAAAACGTTCTGTAAGCTCTGGATTATCGCGATGTTCTTTACACAAAGGACTCATCTCTTTAGGATAATCAGTAATAAACGTAGGCTGGATGTAGTTTCCTTCACATTTCTCACCAAAAATCTCGTCGATAAGTTTTCCTTTACCCATTGTATGGTCTACTTGAACTCCCATGTTTTTGGCAGCTTCTCGGATTTCATCTTCAGATTTACCAGTAATATCATAACCAGTAAAATGTTTGATAGAATCTGCCATGGTAACTCGCGCATATGGTGCTTTGAAATCAATCTCATGCTTCCCAAAAACGGCTTTAGTTGTTCCGTTAACGGCAATGGCACAAAACTCAAGTAGTTGTTCGCAAAAATCCATCATCCAATTGTAATCCTTATACGCTACATAGATTTCCATAGCCGTAAATTCAGGATTGTGAGTTCGATCCATTCCTTCATTACGGAAGTTTTTTGAAAATTCATATACACCATCAAAACCACCTACAATTAGCCGCTTAAGGTATAGTTCATTTGCTATACGCATATATAATGGGGTGTCTAGAGAATTGTGGTGTGTTATAAATGGGCGGGCAGCGGCTCCTCCAGGAATCGGTTGTAATATAGGAGTTTCAACTTCAAAATATTCACGATCATTAAAAAACTGTCGCATTGCATTGAAAAGCTTAGTTCTCTTTACAAAAACTTCTTTGACATGTGGATTTACTACCAAATCTGTGTAACGTTGTCGATAACGCATTTCTGGATCATTAAACTCATCAAAAGTATTTCCTTCTTTATCAGTTTTAGGTAGTGGTAATGGTTTTAAGGATTTGCTAAGTAAAGTGAAATCTTTAACCATAACGGTTTTTTCACCCACTTTTGTAGTAAAAAGTTCACCTTCGACACCAATAAAATCACCAATATCTAATAGTTTTTTATATACGTCATTGTACTTCGTTTTGTCTTCACCAGCACAGATTTCATCTCTGTTAAAATATACTTGTATGCGACCATCAGCATCTTGCAACTCAGCAAAAGAAGCAGGACCTTGAATACGTCTGGACATTAACCGCCCGGCAATAGTTACTTTTTTACCTTCTTCAAACTTGTCCTTTATCTGCTTCGAGGTACGGTCTACCGGATATAATGGTGCCGGATAAGGGTTGATACCTAGATTGCGTAACGCACTTAATTTCTCTCTTCTTACAAGTTCTTGTTCTGATAGTTGCATAATGCTGCCATTTTAAGCCTGCAAAGATACAAAGTATGACCTTACCTTTCAATTTAGCGAAACTCAAATTTGAAGATTTTCATTTTTATGAATTTCTGAAAATAGAAATAAAATAAAAACCTGCTGGGCAGTACGTTTTATTCCTAAAGGTCTGATATCAAGAATCAAATAATTTCTCACTTAAAAATATAAGATTAAATTTATCGCTGTAACAAAATAGGGCCTTTGACTACTCATAGGTATAAACTGTAATTTATTTTAATCAACTTTATGAGTTTTTGGAGAGTTTTGTTAGCTATTTTTTTCCCGCCACTTTCTATAGTAGACAAAGGATGTGGTTCTGTCTTAATCGTATTATTATTAACTATTTGTGGTTGGGTTCCGGGAGTTATAGCAGCCTTGGTAATATTGAATAATCCCGATAAATAAAAATTTAGAATAAATCTAAAAAGAATCAAGTGTGTTCATTGTATCTTTGTGGTAATGAACAAGAAGATCGAAATACAAGAGCTAGGGAACAAAGATTTTAAGGCTGCCTGGGAGTATCAGGAACATCTTTTTAAAGGGATTTTGGATATCAAAGTCAAAAATCGAAGAGAGGATGCCGGATTAGAAACCCCTAATTATTTTCTTTTTGTTGAACACCCTCATGTATATACTTTGGGTAAAAGTGGGGATATGAGTAATCTTCTTTTGTCTGATGAACAACTTGAGGAGAAAGGAGCTGCTTTTTATAAAATTAATCGAGGAGGAGATATAACGTATCATGGTCCGGGACAGATTGTAGGATATCCAATCCTTGATCTCGATAATTTCTTTACAGATATTCATAAATATCTTCGTTTTCTTGAAGAAATGGTTATCCTCACCTTGGTAGAATACGGGATTAATGCAACCAGAAGTAAAGGAGAAACAGGAGTTTGGCTGGATGTAGAAACCCCTTTTGCTCGTAAAATATGTGCTATGGGGGTTCGCGCAAGTCGCTGGGTTACGATGCATGGTTTTGCATTAAATGTAAATGCAGATCTTGGTTATTTTGATCATATAATCCCATGCGGAATCAAAGGAAAAGCAGTGACTTCACTCCATGCAGAATTGGGATTAGAAAAAGTAGATGAAGAAGAAGTAAAAGAGAAATTGCTGAAACATTTCAAAGTTCTTTTTGAAGCAGAGTTTCTGAAACAAAAAACTGAAGGATAAATCTACAGGTCAATACTAAAAAAGTAACTATTGGGTTTTGATTCTATAATCTGCCAATCTATATAATGGAACAAATGATTTAAATTCATGAAGGCGTGTGCTATTTTTATAACTCTTGCACTTATCGGTGCATGTAAGACTTCAAATACAGTGAGTTCTTCTGAAAATGCAGTAGAAGTTTCAAAAAATCAAGAATATTGTCCCGAGAATGGAAACTGTAGCATTAAGATCCATAAAAACTCTTCAATTTTACTTAAAAAAGATACAACTGGTGCATATTATCCTGTTATTGAGCAAGGAGAACATATGGTGGTTGAGTTTACGTTTTTGGAAAAAGGTACTGAAGGAACAGTAGATGGAGATTATTCTGAAACTGTACATTTTGAAATCAATACAGCTACCGAAATTCTACATCTAGAAAATCAAAAGTTAGCACAAGTGAAGTTACTTTTCGGGAAACACTGTTTTTGTAGAGGAGAGGCTGGATACTATAAAGTTGATAAAGGAAATCTAATACTTCAAAAATCAAAAGAGGAAATAGTTATTGATTTGTCATTTGTAATTGATGAGGTTTCTCATAAAATCATAAGAGTTAAAGAAAGAATCAGTCTTTAAAAAACAAGCGATATACATTTGCATACCGCTTGTTTATGAATTTAGAAAAGCGATTTATTATTCTTTAATAAACCGTATTGTTTTGTATTTGCCTTCATTTCCCAGATCCAGTTCTAGAATATAAAGTCCTTTCTGTAACTCGCTAGTATTAATCGTTTTGTTAATTAGTTCACCTTTCATTACAGTTCTACCCAGTACATCAAAAATTTGATATGAAGTTTCTTTTTTAGACACCGTAACGGTTAATAATTCATTTCCTTTTACCGGATTAGGAACTGCAGAAATTCGTAATGCTTCTGTAGTAGTTATGCTCTCAGTAACAACTCCTTTGGCAGACTCTCCAATAGTAAATGTAGTCGATTCTGATGTTCCAAAAGATCCTCCCGAAACTATAGTATTTCCTTCAGATGTAAGAGAATATGACCCATTACCATATCCACAGCAAATACCATCTCCAAAACTATCATTAAGTGTAAAAGTATATGTTCCTGGATCTAAACACTCTGTAATGGTTACTGTTGATCCATCAGGTTGAGAATCATAGGTCCCTCCAGAAGTAATAACTTGATTATTACTATTGGTAATTTGCCAGCTTGTTTCTTGTGGATAATCATCAAAATTAAGAGTTAATACTACATCGATACATGTAGATGATCCTCCAGATTCAGTAAGGCGAATATCATCTATCGCCATATCACCCTGCCAGGTATTACCCGTTACGCCATTAAAGCGTAGTTGTACCGAAGCACCAACATAGGTGCTTATATCTATATTTTCTGACAACCACGAATTACCTTGATTTCCTGATTTTGACCAGAGCGTAATCCAGGTCGCACCGTTGTCATTACTAGCTTCTAATGCAAGACTTCCCATACCTGTAGCGCCATACATATGATATTGAAAGTCAAAACTTGCCGTTGTAGAAGCACTCAAATCAAAGCAAGGTGAGTTTAGTATTGCTCTTTTTGATGGGAAATTTGGTCTGGAAGATTCCATATACAGGTAATTTGTTCCTTCTATTGCACTAGATGGTCCTGTATTTCTTGATGGTGTTCCATTTGAATTTATTACCCAGTTGAAATCATTTCCAGAACCTTGTGTCCAAGATCCTAGAGTGTTTTCAAATCCTTCAGTATAAGGAAAAGATGAAATTTCTCCTGTACATGTAGCTCCGCCAGAAGATTGTGTAGTAATATCTACAGCGTTACTGGCATTTGATTCGTTACCAGCAGCATCTTTGGCTTTTATACTAAAACTATATGCCGTATTTGGCGATAACCCGGTAACTTGATATGAAGTAGCTGTAGCAGTAGCAATAACTATAGCTCCTTGATATACATCATATCCTGTGACACCTACATTATCTGTAGAAGCGTTCCAGTTAAGATCAATCGTAGTTTGAGTAACATTCGAAGCCGTTAGATCCGCAGGGACAGTTGGAGCTTGTGTATCCTCACCAGTACCAGGAGTAATTTCGAAGTTTCTATTAGAAATGTCGTAGAAAATATGTCCTGATCCTCTAACCATAATTCTGTTTTGCGTTCCTGTAGCATTTGGTACCGTGATACTTTGAGAACCATCATTTGTTACTGCCGAAGCAATTGTTATGGGGTAGGTGTTACCACCATCTGTAGATAGTAAAATATCTACATTAGCAGCATTAATGCCATTAGCTGTTGTACCTGCAACACTCCAGGTTACTGTTTGTGTAGACCCAGCTGCCCAACTTACATTTGTATTTGGTGTATTTACAATAAAAGGACCAGCAGCACCAGCAACAGTTATTCTTGTATTATCACTAGCAGTACTAGCTCCGCCTGGTACATTGTCTCTTACTGTTAATCTAAAATTCATTGTTCTGCTTACCGATGGAACAACCTCCCATGTAGAGGCTGTTTGCCCAGTTTTTACTGTTGATAATGCAGGCATGTATCTATCTGGCGATGATGTAGGTGTCAAAGATCTAAAAGCTGGTCCTCCTGTTGATGTAGAAGAAGGAGGCATAGTTGCAGGTTGTGTATCCATTTGTTCCCAGCAATACGTAAGTGCGTTTCCTGAGTTGGCATCTGATCCGTTACCTTTCAAGACAAAAGGTGTCGAGGCAGGGATGGTATAATCTTGTCCTGCATTAGCAGTTGGAGCGGTATTACCAGTGTTGCTTTGAGCGCCACATCTGCTATTACCCTGAGAAATATTTTGCCACATTTCCTGAATGCTGATAGCATGAAAATATGCATCACTATTATTCTGAATATTTGGAGAGCAAATACCCGCATATCCCATTATTGTAGATGCACTTCCTGGTTCAACTGAAGCACCTGATCTTTGGCATCTATTGTTTTGTGTATGGTTACCCCCAAATTGGTGTCCCATCTCATGGGCAACATAATCTACATCGTACGGATCCCCAATAGGACGACTTTGTCCAGTAATCCCTCTGGCTTTAGAATTTGTACAAGGAGATCGAAGTTGTGCTAATCCACCGCCACCCGTACTAAAAGCATGTCCTATATCATAATTATTACGACCAATAAACTGATCACAAACCGTTTGACTTTCATTAATTAGTGCACTGGCATTACTGTTGCTAAGGTTATCAGTATTCGCATTTAAAAAGATAATATCTGTATTGTTATTTACAAGAACCATTGTCAAAGCCAAATCTCTTTCAAAAATACCGTTAACTCTTGTCATTGTAGTATTTATAGCAGAGAGAACAGCTTCTTTTTTTACTCGATCAGAAGCTCCAGAGCTTATTCCTTGATTATTTAGGTGAAATTGAGAATATTCACCAGTACAAGCAATAGCAAGTCTAAAGGTTCTTAGTCTACCATCGTTAGCATTTTTTGTGGTTGGAAGTTGTTTGGTGATACTTTCCTTAAAATCGTCTTCTACCAAACATTCGAAACGATCTGGATTTTCAGGTAAATCTGATTTTGAATAGCTAATGTAGCTTCCTTTGTCTTTTGTATATGGATCAATAAAAATGGTTCCATAATTTCCGGATGTAATCATTGCGTGGAAACCAATTTTGGATGTACTGAATCTAACCACTAATGAAGGATCGTCTATACCGTAACCAACAAAAGATTTTATACTCGGAAATTCTTTTGCTATACTTTGATCAAGTACAGATGCTTCAAATACTCTAATTTTTTGTAGTATCCCATCCTTAGTAGGAATATCCATTAGTATACTAGAATTTTTTTGTTGTGCCCGAGAAGGAGGGTTACTAAGAATAGAAGTTAACTCTTTAGTGTTTAGGTCAAATAGTTGATACTGAGTAGGAGTGGTTTTTCTTAATTCTTTTTCTTTACCCTGTGATTTTCCCAAGGATATAGGACTCCATAGTTGTGCATTAACACCAATACTCACTAATAATAAAGTGAGCATCAGTATTTTCTTAGAAATACTTGTTTTCATAATTGAGTTTGAGTTTGTGTTAGTAAATTTATATCATATGCCATACAACTCATAAAAGTTGAGTTTAGTGCCACTAAGATAATGTTTAACATAAAGCAGTAAAAATACTAATAAAATGTTAAAAAATTTAAGACTGTATGGTCAGATTATCAATCAAGCGATTAATTTTACAATCTACCGTCTTACTTTAGTTAATTTGATAAATTAAAATACTATTATCTTCTCCCTGGACCACAAATTCTAAATTTGGATCTTTGTCCATATTGCCAAGGCTCAATACAGAATTTCCGTACACAGGGAAATTCGGGAACAATTCGGCATTGCTATCGTATAGATATACTTTCTTGGCTTGTACGTCAGTAATAGTGATGTAAATCTTATTATTAATGTAGTAGAGTTTTGGTTGAGTATATACACCAAATTCTAATTCGAGAGTTTTTCCTTTTATCGAAAGCTTATTTTCTGAAAAAGTAACCAAAGTCTTGTTTGTTGAAACCAGAGCACTGTTCTCATCTAGGCCTAGGTCTTTTGTTGTAGTATTACCATTGGTTTGTATTTGAGCTAATTTTCCATTTTTGGTAAGTGAAGTGAATTTATTCTCGTATTGATACCATTCATTATTTGAGAAATCAAAATTGTCTTTTACTATTGTTCTGGGTCTTCCCAGTCGGTCCAAAATATTTAAATTCCCATTCTTTTCGGGGAGTAGGATATAATCTTTTGTTCCAATCCTAATGTGTTTTGGTGGTTTGACCAGATCAGACGATGTGCCTTTAAAGCCAAAACCAGTGACTACTTCGGCTTCGGCATTATACATTGTTACCGTATTACCCTGAGTAATAAGAATACGATAGCGCTTGCTCTTATCATAATCAAATAATGCAAGAGGTTGTGTGATGGTGTTGCTAAATTTTTTCGGATATGGTTTCACATCTTTACCATCTCGGTCAATCAGATATAATGTATTCGCGGTGTTAAATAGTAATTGATATCGACCGTTTTTGTAGATATCAATTTGTTGAATATCACCCAGAATTTCACCATCAATTTGCTTTTTCCAGAAAATAGATCCTTTATCAGAGATCAAATACAGGTTGTTTTCGATATCCTGTATGGCAACATCCATTCCTTTTGTTCTGTGGTTTTTAACTAGAATAGGCTTGTTTAAAGCCTTGTTTTCTAAAGTTGTCGAAGCAGTTTGGGTAACCGATGTTGCCGCGCCCTTTACAAGACTTTTTTCTAGCACTCCATGCACATGGGCAAAATCCTTTTCTTTGATAACCTGAAGTATTGCTAGATTATATCCTTTGTCTTGTAGATCATTCCATTGCGTGGTATAACGTTCTTCTACATTTTCGGTAATATATTGCTTAAGGTGTTTAGTATTACCAGCTATCAAAATTGAGGATTCATCAGATAAATCTTTTATAGTGTTTTTGAAATATTGTTGTTGATGCAGTAGTGTCTGATTTAAAAGGTTTGAAATTAGATCTCGCACTATGTTTTTTGACGAACCAATAATAATAAAGTTATTATATACAAAATAAAAAGAAGCTTCAAAATCTTTAATCAAAGGTGTTAAAATTTCTGAAAAAGAAGATGTGTCTTTGTATTTGTATATAGAAATATTTCTGTAAGAGTCTGTTTTTTCTCCTCCCAAACTTTTGATAGCAGTTTCAGAATCCAAAGCATTTAAAACTAATGCGTTTTCTTTTTCTAAAAAAATCATTCCAATTTCAGAAACACCAGACAATAGATCATCTAAGTCATTAGGAACATCCTCAAGTTCTCTGCCTTGGGCTACTGATAAATTCTTTTTTAGAACATCAAAATCATCATATGTAAAAGAAATAAAACCTTGTGCCGTAATTGGAGTAACTTTTGAAATTTGGTTCTCTTGGGGTATTGTGCGATCAAAGATGCCGATCGTACTGGATAACGAATCTTTTTCTATCGCAATACCATCCAGATACATACCATTTTGCCCTATTGTTGCATCCAGAGATGTCCATCCACTAAAATTATAGAGACTTTTCAAATCACTATTCGGCAATAGAGAGTTTTGAATGTTTTTTAATTTTTTTCCATGTATTAGTAACGACATGGTATTGTCTATTCCAGAAACTTCATATGCCTTTTTTAAATCACTATCTATAGGTAAAGGATTGGCATGTATTCTTATAGCATTCTCAATTAATAGTTGTGAAGATGAAGCAATAAGAATACTATCCTGGCGAGTTGCAAAAAAAGGAACTCCTTTTGATGAGATTTTGTAAATAGTCTTTTCAGAATAATTTATGGTTTCGATTTTCTTGGTCTGTAAGGAGTCAGTTTTAATTACAGAAGGATCAAATTTTGAGATGTATGTATATTCAAAATCATTTTTCCCCAAAGGCGAAAAGCATAATAATCCTTCTTGTTTGTTAACTTGATCCAGAATAGATAAATTTTTAAAATATTCGAGTAGTTCTAAATGATCATTATTCTTAATAAAGCTATTATCTTGAAGCTTACTTGTTGCAGCATCCAGATCATTAATTTTTATAATAATTTGAGCATCTCGGGGGATATAATCGATCAGAGAATTTGATGGCTTTTTGGTGTCATCACATGAAATAGCAATAAAAACTAAGAAAACTGCAAGTGTTATTTTCAGTATGTTCATGCGTTTTGTGTTCCTGGTTTGCAAAATATAAGTCAAGTTTAATAATCGAAATATTATTCGAATATATTGTTTTTTATTTTTGGTTTCAAATATATAACTATTTGAGGTCTAGTGTAAATTGTTCGGGTAGTAATCTAAAGCTTTTGCGATGGTATTTTGTGATACCATACTTTCGAATAGCTTCTCGATGTTCTACCGTTGGATATCCCTTATTTTTTTTCCAGTTGTACATCGGGAATTCTTCATGTATTTTTTCCATAAACTCATCTCTATATGTTTTTGCTAAAACTGAGGCTGCTGCTATACTCAAATATTTTCCGTCACCTTTTATAACGCATGTATGTGGTGTATTATGATATGGTTTAAATTTATTTCCGTCTACAATAATATGTTCTGGTTGGGGTTTTAGTTGTGTGATTGCTCTTTGCATGGCAAGGATAGAGGCGTTGAGAATATTGATGCTATCAATTTCTTCCATAAAAACATGTGCAACACTATGAGTTAAAGAACAGTCTTCTAGTAGGGGTTTCAACATATTTCTTTTGATTTCACTAAGCTGTTTAGAGTCATTTAAGATGTTATTACTAAAATCATCAGGAAGAATTATTGCAGCTGCAGTTACCGGGCCTGCAAGGCAACCTCGCCCAGCTTCATCGGTACCGCATTCAATGAGATTAGGATGTAATTTTAGTGTAAGCATGGTACGAATATACGGTATGGAAATAGTTTCAAAAAACTATTTTTTTAAGTTCGTTAATAAAGTTAATTTAAACAAACAATGAGGATCATTTACTTTCGTTAAAAAAGTATATTTTTGCTTCAGTTTTGTATGCTAATGAGAAAAAACGTAATACTTATAGTCGCGTTGATATCTTTTTCTGTGATTCATGCACAGGATAGAAATCAAGAAGAAATTAACCAAGGTTCTACATTGAGTGGAGAAAGTGATCAAAAGTCTGAGCAAACACTAAGGCAAAAAGCTGCAGAATTACAGAAAAAGAAAGAAAACAAACCTCCAGTTACAGAATATAAAATTATAACTATACAAAATGATACAACTTATCTAGATACCACCTTAACAATACAAAAAGATTATAAATTCAATTATCTGCGAAGAGATGATTTCGAATTGCTCCCGATCAATAATGTTGGACAAAGCTATACTAGTTTAGTAAAGCGAGAGGAGCAAAATCACCTTTTACCTCTTTTTGGAGCAAGGGCAAGGCACTTCAACTTTATAGAGTCTCACGAGATTAACTATTATCATGTACCCACACCACTTACCGAACTATATTTCAGAACTACTTTTGAGCAAGGTCAGCAGCTTGATGCGTTTTTTACTGTAAATACTTCACCAAGACTCAATCTTTCTATTGCATACAAAGGGTTACGTTCTTTAGGTAAATATCAGCATGCATTAACAAGTACAGGTAATTTCAGGACTACAGCTAGTTACGTCACCAAAAATGAAAAATATCAGGTAAAAACACATTTTGTAGCGCAAGATTTGCTTAATGAAGAAAATGGAGGCTTATCAGTTGAAGGTCTGCAACAATATCTGGCAACAGGTGAATTTGTAGGGGAGGAACAAGAATTTTCTGAGCGCGCATCGATATCTGTTAATTTTGAAGATGCAGAAAACATTCTTCTTGGGAAACGATTTTTTCTGGATCATCAATTTACAGTACTTAAAAAAACAGATAGTACAAACACTGGATTGTCTGTGGGACATGTTATGGATCTTACAGATAAAAGATATAGATATGATCAGGCAGCAATAGCTCCAGATAATCTTTTGGGAGAGGCTTATGTCGCTGGCGCAATTTCAGATAATGTAGCTTTTGAAGATTTTAGTAATCAAGTTTTTGTTGATTTTACCAATACTTGGTTAGGACGTTTAAAAATAATAGGTGGGAGTTCTAATTATAATTATGGGTATAATACACTATTAACTCAGATCGACGAAGCAGGTAATTCAACAAGTATAACCAATCGTATTAAAGGAGAAGTGTATTCTGTAGGAGGTGAATACCAAAATGAATATAAAGGTTTTCAGTTGTTTGCTGATGGGATGACTTTGGTATCCGGAGATTTTACCGGAAATTATTTTAACGCAGGAACAGGTTTCAATTTCAATGATAATTATGGAGCCCAGGTAAAAATAAGTTCAAGCGCAGTAGCGCCTAACTATAACTTTCTCCTGTATCAAAGTGATTATATAAATTACAACTGGCAAAATGACTTCTCTAATATAGAAACTCAAAAAATTCAAGTTAATCTCAAAGCAAAAAAGTTTGCAGAAATAAAAGCTAGCTATGCTACAATTAATAATCATACATATTTTCAGAAGAATGCAGATGGAGTGATAGCACCACTTCAGTTTCGAGAAAGTATTGATGTGTTGCAAGTGAAGCTTATGCAAGGGTTAAAGTTTTGGAAACTGGGTCTTGATAATACAATAATGTATCAAAATGTTCAAAATGGAGAGCAAGTATATAATGTGCCCGAAATAATCACAAGAAATAGTCTTTATTTTCAAGATTATTTTTTCAAAAAAAATGCACTTTATCTACAAGCAGGGGTAACATTTAAATATTTCACAGCCTATAATGCAGATGCATATGATCCGGTTTTAGCTGAATTTTATGTTCAAAATGACGAAGAGATAGGTGGGTTTCCGCAGGTTGATTTATTTTTTAACGCCAAAGTGAGACAAACTCGCATTTTTTTTAAAGTAGAAAATTTTGGAGAAGCCTTTAGTCAAAACAATGAATTTTCGGCACCAGGATATCCCACCCGTGATGCTGTGTTGCGTTTTGGTATTGTCTGGAACTTCTTTTTATAATATTTTAGCGTACCCCGCCTTATGTGGGCCAAACTACGTGTCTGCCGACAGGCAGGTACGCGTTATACGGTAGATAGCTTCTATCCCTTACGCGTTCAATACATGTGTATTCTCGACATTTAGACTTATCTTTGGGATTAACCAACACTAATGCTTCAATCTTTTTTAGAGTAAATAATAATGAGTGATACCAAAAAAAGAAATCTTTCTGTTTTAGGGCCAAATGAGTTTACTGGGATTAAGCTTCGAGAACCAGCACAATATGCTGCGGGATTGCCTGCTGTAAAAGTAGCACTTCAACATGCGTTTAAAGAAATGGGAGTAGTAAAATCATTGCACACCCTTTCTCATATGAACCAGAAAGATGGATTTGATTGCCCTGGTTGTGCCTGGCCGGACCCCGAAAAACCATCAAAACTTGGAGAATATTGTGAAAATGGAGTAAAAGCATTAGCCGAAGAAGCAACAAATGCTAGAGTGGATACAAACTTTTTTGCCAAATATTCTGTAGAAGAATTGTCGCGATGGTCAGACTACCAAATCGGAAAAAGTGGAAGACTTACAGAACCCATGATCCTAAAACCTGATAGTATTTATTATGAACCAATCTCGTGGGATGAAGCTAGCGCTTTAATCGCAGAACAATTGCACGAATTGAATTCACCTGATGAAGGTGTGTTTTATACTTCGGGTAGATCAAGTAATGAAGCAGCATTTTTATATGGATTGTTTGTTAGAGCATTTGGCACTAATAATATGCCTGATTGCTCTAATATGTGTCATGAATCTAGTGGTGTGGCATTAAATGAAACATTAGGTATAGGTAAAGGCTCCGTAAAACTTGACGATTTTGATAAAGCAGAACTGGTTATGGTTATCGGGCAAAATCCGGGAACAAACCACCCAAGAATGTTATCGGCTTTACAAAAATGCAAAGAAATTGGAGGAAAAGTAATAAGTATAAATCCATTAGAAGAGGCGGGCTTGATTAGATTTAAAAACCCTCAGGAAGTAAAAGGAGTATTGTCATCAGGAACAACGTTAACGGATATACATCTTCAAGTAAAAATAAATCAGGATGTATCGCTTTTAAAATTGATAATCAAAAAACTGGCTGTGTTAGATGAAGATAGCCAAAATGTTTTTGATCATAAATTTATTAATGAGTACACCGATGGGTATGAAGACTTACTGAGACATATAGAAAAATATTCCGAAAAAGAATTACTTGATTTGTGTGGAGTAGAAGAACAGGTGGTGGATAATGCTGTCCAGTTATTGGCTCATAACAACAAAATTATTATTTGTTGGGCTATGGGATTGACACAACATAAAAATGGAGTTCAAAACATAAAAGAATGTGTAAACCTGTTATTACTCAAAGGGAGTTTGGGCAAGCCAGGAGCTGGTACTTGCCCGGTACGAGGTCATAGTAATGTACAAGGTGATCGTACGGTAGGTATTATGCATCATGTATCTCCAGAATTAAATAAAGCGATAGAAGATACATTTGGGTTTATTCCACCAGATAAAGAAGGACTAGATACGGTACATGCTATAGAAGCAATGTATAATCAAAAAGCAAAAGTGTTTATCGCATTAGGGGGGAATTTTTTATCAGCAGCATCAGATACAAAATACACCGCCAAGGCGCTACAAAATTGTGAGTTAACAGTCAATATTAGTACAAAACTAAACAGGTCTCACTTGATAACTGGTAAAACAGCACTAATTTTACCAACACTTGGTCGCTCAGAATTAGATACAAAAGATGGAAAACCCAGATTTTTTACTGTTGAAAATAGTATGGGGAAAGTACATCAATCAAAAGGGCTTCTTAAACCAGCTTCGCGTGACCTAAAAAGTGAGCCAGAGATTATTGGTAGCATTGCCAGTGCTTATTTTAGAGATAGTCATCCTGTAGATTGGAAAAACCTGAGTAAAGATTACAAATTGATCAGAGAAAAGATTGAACTTGTTATAAAAGGTTTTAAAAACGTAAATAACAGATCCAAAGGGTCAGGTTTCTATCTCCCAAACAATGTAAGAGATTTAGATTTTAGTAAGCTTCCAAATCAAAAAGCACAGTTTAGCCTTTGTGATACGCCAAAACATCAATTGAAAGAAAACGAATTTATATTAATGACTATTCGTTCTCATGATCAATTTAACACTACTATATATGGTTTGGATGATCGTTATAGAGGAATATATAATGAGAGGAGAGTCGTATTGATGAATAAGGTAGATATGGATATGTATACTTTAAATAAGCTAGATGTTGTCAATATAATAAGTAGATATGATAATACAGAAAGAGTAGCATCTAATTTTTTAGTGATACCTTATAATATTCCCCAAGGAAATTTAGCTTCTTATTTTCCCGAAACTAATGTTTTGGTTCCTTATAATCATTTTGCAGATAAGAGTAATACGCCTATCAGTAAGTCGATTGTCGTTATAATAGAGAAAACATAAGAATGTAAAATCCTTATTTTATATTTTTTATTTATTGTAATGGTTGTGTTATCAAGGCATTACAAAAAGGTTAAAAAATACTTCAAAAAAATTGTTGTAATACTGAATAAGGGTTGTATGTTTGCACGCTCAAAACGGGTTTTAGTTTTGGATGTTCATTGGGATTATTTTTGTTTTTTAGGGTTTTGCAGAAATTTTAAAAAATAATTCAGAAAAAGTTTTGTAGGGTTAAAAAGGGTTGTATATTTGCACCCGCTTAGCGCGATAAGAGAAGTTCATAGGTACATAATTATGCTGGTGTAGGTGTGTTAGCGATAACATGTATAGGGTTCGATTCCTTAGTAATTAGCTAAGAATTTGTGGCGAAGAAGATCGCTTCACGAGTTTTAGAAAGTTCATTGATATATTGATTGACAGCGCGTATTAAATGCATAAGCATTTATTACAGAGAATAAAAACTAGAGA
>CANLYR010000045.1 GCA_947495425.1 uncultured Aquimarina sp. | reverse complement strand
TCGAAGAGAAGCTCTTCGATAGACTTGTAATTGCTGGAATTACAGGATTATGATTAAAAACGGATATTCAATAAAAAATTTAAAAAATGAGGACGAAAAAAGTATCCTCATTTTTTTTGTCAAGTCATTTGTTATGTGGTGTTTATAATGTTATTGCTCTAATAAAAAACTGAGATATGTTTTGAAGCCTTCAAAAATTTAGTTCTGGATCTTCAACTTTATACAAATCCAAGACTTCAGCAATTATTTTTAAATTATAATTGTCCAAAATTTAGTAATCTTAATGAAGAACCAAGTATGCTTTATTACAACTATAATATTAGGTTCCAAATAATTTGAGATCTTAATTTTTGAACATATAATAAAGTAAATATTTAATTGTAAATTATTTTAAATTCAAAAAGTAATGAAGAAACCCCTTTTTTTACTATTGCTAGCTATTGTAATAGTTTCCTGTGAGAAAGATAATATAGAAAATAGTACTACCTTACAAGAAAATGCTAATTCTACAGAGGATTCTCTGCCCAAAAACTTCAAATCGCAGGTTATATATACTGATGAATCAGGAAGAGTTGAGATAAGCATTGGAGCAAAACTATTACAAGAAAATTCTAATCTAAAATCAGTTACTGCATTTGTTCCTGATGGATTTCTTTGTATTGGTGGTTCAGCCCAAGCAACTGTAATAAACGGCGATCCTGGAGCTCTATTAACCATGTCTGCACCAACAGTAGGGATACATAAATTTAAAGGCTGGCGAGGAGAAGCAAAAGCGCATCTTTATGGCAATGGAGTATGGTGGTTTGAAGTAACTGCTATAGGTATTCGTCTTAAGGATAATAATGGAAATTATATTCCTCAGGAACAACTAAAAAATAGTTTACGAATATTTTCTAAAACTTCCTCTGTAACGGGGCATCCCTCTGCTTCGGCATCTGTGTCAACTGGTTTTAAGCTTGTCTCTGGTGGAGCAAAAGTAAATTGGTCTGGAAACGGGAATCTATTAACCGCATCTTACCCATCAGGAAATTCCTGGATTGTTAAAAGCAAAGACCATGGAGTGCCATCTGCTGCTTCTATTACTTCATATGCTATTGGTATAAAACATAATATTCCAAACTTTGGATCGCTCAGCGTGTTAACGAATTCTGATTGTAGTAATGTTTCAGGAGGATTCGCCAGAAAAGAAATTCGTACTCCCGCTGGTTATGTAACAGTAAGTGGAGGAGCTAAATCTACGTTTAATGGTTGGGGTAGGTTATTGACGCAGATAGTTGCTGCCAAGCCTGGCACAAGTGTACGATCTAAAGATCATGGGGTTAGAGACGGTGGACGTCTGTGTTCATATAATATTGCTGTAAAGAAAGAATAACGATAGATTACAATAAGAAACAGTATATTTTAAGAGGCTGTCTAGTAGTAGGCAGTCTTTTTTTGCGTTAATTAATACCGTAAAATAAGCTTAAAAGTTATGTACTACATTAAAAATCTAGATCTTATCTACAATTAATTGAAATTGTGTTCGTTACCTAGTATATAAACCGAAAAAAGATACCCAAATCTGGTTTAAAAATAAAAAATGTGCGTTTAATCGATTCTTTTGTTGCTTTTGTCGAATATTTTTTATTTTTTTGTTCTGATTTTACTTATGAGAAATATTTTAGCCATAGCCGCCCCCTCTATGTTGTTAGTTACAATGCTTTTTTCTTTAGCATTTGTAGAACAACCCGATCTTCCAGAGAAAGAACAAGCAACTCTTTTTCCGCAACCACAACCTCCAGAAATTTATTTACCTGATTTAACTAAACAAAGATTAGTAGATTCTATTCAGGCATATTTTAATCAAGCATTAGAGCAGCATCAGATTGTAGGAGCTGCAGTTGCTATCGTTAAGTGTGATTCGATCATTTATTCAGGTGGTTTTGGAAATAGAAATGCATCTTTAAAAGACACAGTTAATGCCCAAACAATATTTAGAATAGGGTCAGTATCCAAAGGATTTGCTGGGATATTAACAGGAATCCACGTTGAAGAAGGCGTATTGGATTGGAAAGATAAAATTATAGATCATATTCCAAATTTCAAACTTGCGAACAAAACAAATACCAATAAAGTAACACTTTCAAACGTGTTATCGCATACCACTGGACTGCCATACCACAGTTTTACAAACCTTGTAGAAGATGGTTTATCCCTAACTACTATAGCGGGTCGTTTTAATGAGGTATATCCTATTCAGGAACCTGGTAGTGTGTATAATTACCAAAACGCAGTATTTGCTCTAAGTGGTGAAATTATAGAAAGAATAGCTGGCAAACCGCTAAAAGAAGTTATTCAAAATAAAATTTTTGACCCATTACATATGTCTACGGCTTCTGCAAGTTACGAAGCCTTGCAAGAATCTGATAATGTTGCCTTGCCTCATCAGCGTATACGAAGAGGGTGGAGAGCGCTACCCATCAATAAAAAATACTATAACGCAGTGGCAGCTGGTGGGATCAATGCCAGCGCTACCGATATGGGGAAATGGATGAAATTCTTGTTAGGTAACAATCCAGATGTCTTAATGCCTAGTACAATAGAAGATGTTTTTAATCCTAAGATTCAGGTAGGAGGAAGAAGAAATTACTACCAAAGATGGCCAGGTTATGAGGCATCATATTATGGTATGGGTTGGCGTGTTCATAAATTTAATGATGAAAACACAGATGCATTGAATACGATAATTCATCATGGTGGGGGTGTTAATAATTACCGAAGTGAAATTGCGATTTACCCTAATGAAGATTTAGGAATCTGCGTGCTTTTTAATAGTCCAAATACAATGGCAAAAGATTGTATTCCCAAAATTCATAAAATTATACAAGAAATAATGGACTCACCCGATTATAATTTCCTGAAAGATACTCTGGTAGCATTATAATTCGAATTTAGAAATATCATTTTAGTATAAAAGCTCCCTTTTCGTTTGTATAATGAAAAGGGATGTTATTTTTTATACAACTCTTTTTCCATTGATTTATATAACTATTATAATTACTTCCATCTGCAATGATTTGTTTTGGATGCAAACTGTTTATAACTCTATCGAGATGAATTTTTGGAGCGTTAGATAAAATAATAATATCCGGGTGAAATGTTTTGATAGTATATATTGAAGCGCTATCAATAATCAAAATAGTTTGTTCTTTATATCGATATGTGTTTTTTAGTTGTGGTATTATGCTATCGAGAATTGCCTGGTTCTGGATAAGGTAATTACCAAACAAGAAGTGTTGTGTTTTTTTAGCGATACGATCTTTACTATACAGTTGTAATCTCTGATTTTTGAGAACGCCCAAAGTTGTATTGCGTTGGTTGCTAAAGACAATTAATTCCTCGAGATTAGAAACTCTATATTTTTCAGAAATCATAACCATTACCATTGCTATAGTACTTAGCACTAATAAGAAAACTCTTTTCTTTTTGTATTTTTCAAAAACCAAAACTGTAGCGATAATCACTACATGAAGTACTACAAGCATTTTCCATGAAAATGGAATACCTGTAATCAAAAAGTGCTGTTGATCGGCGATCCAACCTATAATCATATTAATAACATCAATGCAATTGCCAAATAAAGATGCAATACATTGTGGGAGAATCTCAAAATACGCCAGTAAAATAACGACAATACCAAACCCCAGTATTCCTCCCAGAAGAGGGATAATAATTAGATTTGAAACAAAAAATAAGAGAGGGAATTGATGAAAATAAAACAAGGTTAGCGGCAACAATCCCAGTTGAGCAGCTATGGTAACTGTAAAAGTTTCCCATAATTTTTTTGAAACATAAAACTTGGGTTGATATCGTTTAGCAATGACAGGTTGTATCCAAACTATGGCAAAAACAGCCACATAACTTAGTTGAAATCCCACAGAAAATAATAATAATGGTTTAAAACAAAGCAATAGAAACATAGAAATGAATAGTGAATTATAAATACTCGTTTTAGATCGGAATTGAACCCCTATAGCCAAAAATGAAAACATAGTAACCGCTCTAAGAACCGATGGAGATAATCCTGCTATGATGGCAAAGCACCAAAGCAATAGAATTGTCAAAAGCAGTTTGATGGTTTTTCCTTTGCGTCTAAGGATATCCAATGGTGATAAGATAACATTCAAAATCAAAAGAATAATTCCAACATGCAAGCCTGATACCGCCAAAATATGAATAGCTCCGGCGTCTCTATACTTACTAAATGTTTCTTGATCTATATCCTGCCGTTGCCCGAGCAGTAATGCATTAATAATTGCTAATTGTTTGTTACTAAACGAATATTGATTAAGCTTTGTGTTGATTTTTTTTCTTATTTGATCTGCAATACGTAAAAGAGACCATAGTGATGTATGGGTATTGATTAATTGATGAGGTTGTACGGTAACCTTATGATATATGTATTGATTGCTCAAATATTTAGCATAATCGAACTGATATGGATTTAAAGGCTTAGCAACTGGTTTTATTTTTGCAAAAGTGGTGTATGCATCCCCGATATTAAGATTGTGGTTTGTACTATCTCTTGGTAGCTGAAGTAAAATTTTTCCTTCAACAATTTTGTTTCCTATATAATGGATTGAAATGATATATTTGTTATAATACGGTGTAGATTTTAACCGTTCTTTGATATGAAATTGAATTCCGTAAGAGTTTTTCTCAAGCATTTCAGCTGAAACCTGATTCGAGTAATGAGCAGGTTGATTTTTTGGGTGATGTACGTTCACCAGATTGATTCCAAAAAATATAAAAACAGTTATCATTATAAACGTAAAGGCAGTTTTTTTGGCATACATCTTTTTTGAATATTGCCATGAAATACCCAAAAAACAAATGGATAAAAGAAACCCTGCAATTGCAGTAGTAGTTTCGATGATAACATAATACCCTAAAAGGATACCAAGAAGCGTAGAAAAAGTAAGAATAACAAAAGGTATATTGAGTAGTCTCACACTAAGTGTTTAGAAAATGATAATGTGAGCATAAACAATGTAAACATTCACCCTACAATGATACGAGATGCTAGTTTCATCTTCCGGAACTGAGCATATTTTTTTTAAATAAAGAATATATTATACTGCGGGTAAGAATAATTTTTAAAGTAAGAAATGGTATAAGACTTGATTTATAAAACCCGTCTTGCTAAAGTAAATGCTTTATTCCAGTATTTTTCATCTAAACTTGATATGATTACTCCTCTAGAGGTAGAAGCGTGGATAAATTTGATTACTCCTTTGGTTTCTACAACTAACCCAACATGAGAAATCACATTTTTTCTTTTATTCGTTTTAAAAAATAGTAAATCACCAATACCAACTTTTTTTAATGATATAGGTTTTCCTTGTGTTGCCATTGTTTTTGAAGTTCTTGGGAGGATAACATTCTCTTTTTTAAATGAAGTATATACCAAACCAGAGCAGTCCATTCCTTTTTTTGTTGTTCCGCCATATTTATATCTTGTACCATTAAATGTCTTCGCATAGCTTACAATGCTTTTTATCTTTTTATTGCCGGATGTACTAGCCGCTTTTGTTTTTCCAGAAATAATAACTTTATCCTTGGGTGAACTTCCACAGGAGTAGATCGCTATACTGATTAATGCAAGTAGGTAATAGAAGATTCTTTTCATTTTTGGGACTTTTTTATTGTAAAGATTCAAAAATTAATTTAGCAGTTTTTTCACTAGCACCTTTGCCTCCAAGTTTTTTTTCAAGATCATAATAATCCAAAAACATCACAGCACGAGTATAGCTATCGGTAATTTTGGCAAGTTCCTCCTTAAGTTTTTTAGTATTAAAATCACCTTGTATAAGTTCTGTCACCACTTGTTTATCCATAATAAGGTTTACCAAAGAAATGTAATCCAGGTTAATAACACGTTTTGCAATTTGGTATGAGATATAACTTCCTTTATAGCATACAACTTCTGGGACTTTAAACAATGCGGTTTCTAAAGTGGCTGTACCAGAAGTAACCAAAGCGGCATTGCTTAGACTCAAAAGATCGTAGGTTTGATTCATAACCAAATGTACACCTTGTTTTTTTATGAAAGGAGTATAGAAATCGGCATCTTGGCTGGGTGCTCCGGCAATTACAAATTGATGATCAGGAAACGCATCAACAACAGTAAGCATTACTTCTAGCATTTTTCGAATTTCTTGTTTTCTACTTCCAGGAAGTATTGCAATAATCGGACGATCATCGAGCTCATGCTGTTTTTTAAAAGCTTCAGGCATGATCTGCGTATGATTTGCAATAGCGTCAATTAGGGGGTGACCTACAAATTGAACCGGAAATTCGTGTTTGTCTTCATAAAAGGACTTCTCAAAAGGGAGTATGACATACATCATATCAATGCATTTTTTGATCGTTTTAATCCTACCTTCTTTCCATGCCCATATTTGAGGCGAAATATAATAGTGTGTTCTAAACCCTTTCTCTTTGGCCCATTCTGCAATGCGTAAATTAAATCCAGGATAATCTATAAACACAATTACATCGGGTTGATAATTAAGGATATCCAGCTTACATAGTTTTATATTCTTTAAGATGGTAAATAAATTTAAGACCACTTCTATAAAGCCCATAAATGCCAAATCTCTGTAATGCTTTACCATAGTACCACCAACAGCTTGCATAAGATCACCACCCCAGAATCTAAATTCGGCTTCGGGATCTTCTTTAAGGATAGATTTCATAAGATTAGCACCGTGTAAATCACCAGAGGCCTCTCCTGCAATTAAGTAATATTTCATGTGTTTCCTTTATTATTGTAGCGCACACAAACAATCATAAGTGGCTAAAATAATCATTTCCATTACGTTTTAAAAAGACATGCTAAACAATGTCAAAATTCATCGAAAGTTTGAACAGTATTGCATATTCAAATTGATGTTATCCAAATTTACTAATAGCAATACATATTGCAGCTATAAGTGAAGCAAGAAGTACGCCACGTGCACGATATGGATTATTTTTTTTTAAAAAAAAGAAGAAAATAGCAAGATTAGGGATAGCACCCAATGCGACCATACTTCCAAAAGAATCATTTTCTATTGATTCTTGTACAGTTTCTCCAAACGTCATGCCTTGTCCACTTAAAGCAGAAAAGATGAATATACAAAGAACAAATCCTATGCTATTAGCGCATATACCTGCTAAAAATCCTATGCCAATTTCTTTTTTAATCATGAAGCGACCAATTATTTAATTCTTGAATAAAATGATGAGCTGTAAGGTCAAACTGAGTCGGTACTACAGAAACATAGCCTTGTTGAAGCGCCCACTCGTCTGTATCTTCACCTTTGTCTTCGTTAACAAACTTGCCAGTAAGCCAATAATATTCTCGTCCCATGGGGTTTGTTCTTTTGTCAAATTCTTCTAGCCAATGTGCATTGGCCTGGCGACATATTTTCACACCTTTTATACCTTCTTCAGGTAATCTGGGAATATTTACATTAAGAACTACCCCTTTTGGAAGTCCATTTTTGAGTACATTTTCTACAATAGTTTTCACATATTTTTTTGAAGGCTCAAAATTTGCATCCAACGAGTAATCGAGTAATGAAAACCCTATCGCGGGGATTCCTTCAATACCAGCCTCTACTGCTGCACTCATAGTACCAGAATAAATGACGTTGATTGCCGCATTCGAACCATGATTAATACCACTAACGCACAAATCAGGTTGTCTGTCTAAAATCTGACGAGAAGCCATTTTTACACAATCTGCAGGTGTTCCCGAACAACTATATTCCTTTTGAGGAGCATTTTTATCAATAACAATAGCATCACAATATAGTGTGCTGTTTACAGTTATAGCATGTCCCATTCCACTTTGAGGCCTATCAGGCGCAACAACATATACTTCTCCAATTGTATTCATCACACTAATTAATGCACGTATTCCCGGAGCAGTAATTCCATCATCATTAGTTACTAGAATTAGCGGTTTTTTTTTAGCCATACACCCTGTGATTTTATAGCCGTAAAAGTACACTTTTTTTGTGCGATACCGTAGATAAGTGAAGAGTAAGGAATAATATTAGTTCAATTAAGAAAAATTTAGTATTATTACCTGTTATTGGCACGATTTTTAATGTATTTTGCTTACAAACCCCTAAATTTTAATGAAGCGTATGAAAAAGAGTTTTTTGATTTTGATGCTTACCGTGATTATTTCGGCTGCCTCCTGTAGCTTTACAACCAATGTTGAGAATGATCCGGATAAAGATAAATTACTAATTGATTTAATAAGTTATGTCTTAGGAAAAGGGCATTACGATGCAAAAGATATAAATGATGATTTCTCAAAAGAAGTGTTTTCTGATTATATCGATGCTTTGGATCCCCTAAAGCGTTATTTCTACAAAGAAGATATAGAAGAATTTAAGAAATATGAAGATTTGATCGATGATGAAATTAGAAATAAGGATATTACTTTTTTTAACTTAACATACGATCGCCTTCAAAAGAGAATGGCTGAAGCGAGAATCTTATATAAAGAAATTTTAGAAAAACCTTTTGATTTTGAAAAAGAGGAAAGTATCGATACAGATTACGACAAGCTACCGTATGCAGTAGATAAAAATGAGATGATGAATCGATGGAGGCTGCAACTCAAGTTCAATGCATTATCCAGCTATTATGATAAAGTAGTAGAAGAAGAAGATTCGTTAGCAAAAAATAGTACCTATGTGATTAAAAATTCAGCGGTGATAGAAGAAGAAGCCCGTGAAATAACGAAAGGCTCTTTAAAAGAGTATTTTGAATTTGCTGATGATTTAGAGCGTAAAGATTGGTTCTCAATATATATTAATTCTATTGTAGAAGAATTTGATCCACATACGTATTATTTTGCACCTCAAGATAAAGACCGTTTTGATATAGCGATGTCTGGAAAGTTAGAAGGAATAGGAGCCAGATTACAAAAGAAAAATGATAATGTAAAAATTATTGAAATTATTTCTGGTGGTCCCGCGTGGAGAGGTAATAAAGTCGAAGTTGGAGATTACATCATGAAGGTGAGGCAAGATGATGAAGAAGAACCAGTGAGTGTAGTGGGAATGAGACTTGATGATGCTGTAAGTCTAATTAAAGGTCCAAAAGGAACAAAGGTTTCCCTCACTGTAAAAAAAGTAGACGGTACAACCGAGGTGATCGATATTGTAAGAGATGTAGTAGAACTCGAAGAAACGTATGCAAAATCTTCTATGGTAAAGAAGAATGATAAAGCTTTTGGAGTTATTAACTTGCCTAAGTTTTATTTTAATATGCAAGACTACAATCAACGTAACGCTGCGAAAGATGTGAAACAAGAAATTACCCGTCTCAAAGAGCAGAATATGGATGGTTTAGTCATTGACTTGCGAGATAATGGTGGAGGTTCGCTTCAGACTGTTGTTGATATTGCTGGATTGTTTATTGAAAAAGGACCCGTTGTTCAGGTTCGAACAAAAGGAGAATCTCCCGAGGTATTGAGTGATAAAGACAAGAATATCCTTTGGGACGGTCCATTGGTAATTTTGGTTAATGAATTATCAGCATCAGCATCAGAAATTCTGGCAGCAGCAATGCAAGATTATAAAAGAGCCATTATCATAGGAAGCAAACAAACCTATGGTAAAGGTACTGTTCAAAACGTAATGGATCTTAATAGATGGATGCGTAGCAATGATTTTGGAGACCTTGGTGCTTTGAAACTCACTACTCAAAAGTTTTATAGAGTAAATGGAGGTTCGACGCAGTTAGAGGGTGTAAAAAGTGACGTGGTTGTTCCAGACCGTTACAGCTATATTGATATCGGAGAAAAAGATCAGGAAAATCCACTACCATGGGATAAAATACCTGCGGCCGATTATACAAGTTGGGATGGTTATATTGATTTTGATCAAACGATCACTAACAGTAAGTCAAGAATGTCTAAAAATGACCAGCTGAAATTAATTGATGAAAATGCAAAATGGGTTAGACAAAAGAGAGATATTGATATATACTCTTTAAATTTTGAAAAGTACAAAGCTAATATTGAGCTCAATGAGAAGCAAGCAGAACGCTTTGAAGCTATTGATGATTATAAAACAGAGTTAACTTTTGAATCTTTGCCATATGAACAAGTTTTGATAAAAAAGGATACAGTTTTGGCAGAAAAAAGAAAGAGATGGCATAAAAGTCTTAGTAAAGATGTATATGTTGAAGAAGCCATAAGTGTTCTTGAGGATATGAAGATTAATAATATCAGAAGATCTAAAAATCCGCTTACACTTAAGAATTAATACATTAATGCCCGAAACAAAGTCAAACTCTTTAAGTACACTAGCGCTCCATAAATTCAAAAAGAATTTTTGGGGCGTTTTGAGTTTTTATTTCATTATTTTGTGTGCATTTGTAGCAATGCTCGCTTATGTGTTAGCACCTGATAATTCTCAAAATGCAAATCAGATGCATGTATCTATTCATTCTAAACCCCCGGGTTTTAAGGTGAAAATGTTAACTATTCCGTCTCAGGATGTTTCAAATCAATCATTTCTAAATAAAATTTTTTTTGGAGAAAAAAACACAGATACTGAACTCCCAATTGATGGTTATTCTTTGGATAATAACATGTTAGAAATCGTTCCATATAGTGAAGGAGAAATCGTAGGGATTGCAAGAGAAGTAAAATTAGAACGTTTTCCTCGAGATATGTCGCCAGAAGAAGTAGTCACCACATATATCAAAACGCAAACATTTATACTGGGAACAGATAAGTACGGGAGGGATTTATTAAGTAGAATGCTGGTAGGGATTCGAATTTCATTTTCTATTGGTTTTGTTGCGGTATTAATCTCTCTGATTTTAGGAATATCACTTGGTGCCGCTGCAGGTTATTTTGGTGGAAAAACGGATGCAGTAATTATGTGGCTTATTAATGTGACTTGGTCGATACCTACTTTATTACTGGTAATTGCTATTACATTAGCTTTGGGCAAAGGTTTCTGGCAAGTTTTTATAGCAGTTGGTTTAACAATGTGGGTAGAAGTTGCCAGAGTGGTTAGAGGACAAGTGCTAAGTGTAAAACAGGCGCAGTATGTAACAGCTGCGAGAGCATTGGGGTATACAGATTTTAGAATAATAACAAAACACATATTACCAAATAGTCTGGCACCGGTTATTGTAATTTCTGCGGCAAATTTTGCTGCAGCTATTCTTATAGAAAGTGGACTTAGCTTTTTGGGAATTGGTGCTCAACCGCCTATGCCAAGTTGGGGAGCAATGATCAAAGATCATTATTCGTATATTATTTTGGGTAAAGCATACCTTGCCATTATACCAGGATTAGGAATTATGAGTTTGGTAATGGCATTCATGTTAATCGGTAATGCACTTAGAGATGCATTGGATGTCAAGGGGTAACTATGCTATTCAATACTATGATTAAAAATTTGCATTTAGCCTTATCTTCAGTTGTTGTTTTTGGAGCTGCTTTACTCTATGGATCGAATCCAAGTAAGATTTTACCATTGTTTTTTGATTTTAATGTAGATAATTTAGAGCTAAAGAATATTTTTAGAGCAATCATGGGGCTTTACATTGGATTTGCTGTGTATTGGATAGTCGGAATTACAAAATCCGAGTACTGGAGGACTGCAACTATAAGCAATGTTATCTTTATGGCAGGTTTAGCTTTTGGAAGAATAGTCAGTACAATTCTGGATGGAATTTCAATTCAATATTCTATAGGTTTGGTGCTAGAATTGATCGTTATGGTATGGGGGATATACAATCTAAAAAAAGAAAGCCATTAAGAATCTTTTTTCTTAGATAAAATAAGAATGATGCCTTATCCTGGTACAGGAAATAATTTCTTGCCTTTATTTTAGTATATCCAAATTTATAGCAACGATTTAAAACTGTAGTCGTTATACGTTAACATTGTTTTTACCCGTTTTATGCATCACGAAGTTCTCATGCATAAAACGGGTTTAAACTTATTGTACAAAAATCTTCTGAGTTTGTGTTTTATTTTCTGTAGTGATCTGTATAAAATAAATGCCCGGTGATAGATCATTTAGTTTAATTGTTTGGTTTGCTTTGGTTTTACCTTTAGGTGTTTTCAGGATTTGGGTTTCTAAAGTTTTTCCATCTATATTTTTAATACTAATCTTAGAAGATAGTGATGTAAGGTTATGAATCCTTAGATTAATAATATCTTTTGCTGGATTAGGATAGACAGTAAAACTCGGCGCTTCAGAAGCATGTGCTTTATTATCAACATTAGAACTAGTGGTACAAGGTCCAAGATTTTTCCATACCTCCCATTGACCTGAGTTTTGTTCAGGATCTTTTTTTGTATTCCACCACTTGGCCTCATATTCTATATCATTATATGCTACTTTATCACCTGTAACATAAATCGCATCAGATAACCAAGTATTTAATCCTCCACAACCACCCACGTTGCTGCATTCTGCTGTAGAAGTATAAATTGCTTGATCGCAAGTAATGGTAAAACTATCTACTTGATTTCCTAAAGTATCCTTAGTTGTCCACTGGCTCCCTACTGTGGTATTTGTTGCAAAAGAATCTCCCGCATTGGCTGATCCTTGTAGAGAAGTATTCTGATAATATTGTAAGGTACAATTGGTATTGTTGTCAAAAGTAATACTCACCTCATCTCCTGTTGTACATGTACCATCTTTAGGATTAACAAGGATATCACTTACCGAATAAAAAGCTTCATGGCTATCATTGTAATCTCTTTGCCATATACTTACTAGAGCGGCTCTTTTACCAGCATAAGAATCAGGGATAAAAGATCTAATCGTAGTAAATGACTCTGGTGGGCTTGGTCCTACATGACCAATTTCTATAAGATCGTTCCATCGTAAAGGTTTTGTTGGATCCCAATTTAATTGGGTGATATACACTTTATAATATTGAGTTTTATGAGGTGCGGTATTTTCCCATTTAACATCAATAAACCCATGGTCTACAGGTGTTGCTGGCCAAGCTGCAGTTAGGGCATCAAGGCAGCTAAAATTTGCATTGCCACCACTGGCAATTTGACCATCAGGAATTAGAGCCTGGTGGTTTCCGAAATTGGTATCAGGTTGTAAAACTCCCATCCAGTCATAAATTGCGTTACCACAAGGGGTACAGACAGGGTTGGATGGGTTGCTAAAACAACTGTAAATTCTACTTTGGGGATAAATTACTGTACCATGTGAGAACAAAGGCTGGGCGATACTTAATAGGAAAAGAAAAAATCCGAAAATGTTAAGAATATTTTTCATAATTAGAAAGAGTTTTTAGTTAGACATAGGACGTTAACCTAAAATTTTAAAAGAAAGCTTGCGTTCTTGCCTGCGCTATGATATTTAAGATAGATTTTTTACACGGGTAAAGCATAGGGTTTAGTTACTTACTAGTTTTGTAATTATGCTATTTATTAGATACGCTTAAAAATGCATTTCAAAGTATTTTTAATAACAAGATAACTACGTATAATAATTAGAAATAGAACAACGGGTATATAACCTTGCAAAATGTTGAATAAATATAGAAGCTTTTTATTCGTGTAATGAATTGATTCTATTCATGTTGGTTTGTGTTTTAAGTTTTTCAAATGTAGATATCACTTTTGTTATAAAGAAAAATTTTAGACCAACTACATTATTTAAGAGACACTGCGTTGGTATAATCATACGAACTACTTTTTGAAAGTAATTTTATAGAAATTTTTTGAGTAGAAATAACTAACCTTTGGATAAGCTACCTGATTTACCTGTAAGATATTTTGAATTAATGGATTTTTGGGATGATTGATCTTAATCGTCCATTGTTGAATTTGAAGTGAGGTAACAAAAAAAGACCGCCTCAAACAAAGTAGGCGGGCTCGTATATTAACTTGTTGTCATGGATTAAAAACAAGGAGGTCCTTGCACCCAACCACTACCATTGTGGTAACAACAACCAGTAGAAGGGTTGCATCCTCTTCTATTGGCAGAAACAAAAGGAATTCTACCTCCATTTACATCTTTTTGTTCTTTTTTAGAAAGCTGTGTCGCTCCTTCCAGTTTTGTGATTTGATTCATAATATTTGATTTTAAGATTAATATGCATATGAAAATATTATTTAGGTGTAGGTACGTACCTTAAGATAGAAAGGAAAATAGAGGCCACACTTGATTATTTTGATATTTTTGTACCCTATTTTAAATATACTAAAAATTGAACAGAAAATATCTATATCCTATATTAATCGTTTTAGTTACTATCGGATTTTACTATATTGAAGAATTCGCAGGGAGTACTATAACAGGTGCCTCTACAGAAATCGGAGGCGATACTAACTCAAAGCTTAATTTTTTTTATCTTCCAACGTCGACTACCGGAGTAGTGGTAATGCATAATTATTATTCATTATCATACTCAGAAAAACATGAGCAAGCAGAATGGGTGGTTTATGAGTTGAAAAAGGAACATGTAGCTAAGCATGATTTTAAACGACCGTATTTTGAAAAAGATGAAAAAGTAGGTACGTCTTCTGCCGATTGGCGTAATTATAAGAAATCCGGCTATGATAGAGGTCACTTATGTCCGGCAGGGGATAGAGGATTTAAATATGAAGCATTTGAGGAGACCTTTCTTACTTCTAATATTACTCCTCAAAATCATGAATTTAATAGTGGTATATGGAACGATCTAGAACAAAAGGTACGGTATTGGGCCAAAACTTATGATGGGGTGTATGTAGCGACAGGAGGAGTTTTGTCTGGTGATCTTAAATCTATAGGGTATGAAGCGGTATCGGTGCCTAAGTATTTCTATAAGATTATATTAGATAAAAGTTCTAGAAATCCTAAGATGATTGCTTTTTTAATGGAAGGGAAGAATTCAAATAGACCGCTCGAAGAATTTGTGGTTTCGGTTGACTATATCGAAAAACGGACAGGAATTGATTTTTTTCCAAAATTAGAAGATAAAATAGAGGCTAGGCTAGAAGGTTCTTCAACAATAAAAGGTTGGAAGTTCTAATGTAAGGAGCGGCTGTTTATTGAATTGACATTACCACTCATTAACTCGGTTTGAATCTAGTTTAATAAATATAAATAGTAAAATTGTAAATCCCCATAATCCGGACCCCCCATAACTGAAAAAAGGAAGAGGAATTCCGATAGTAGGGATTAGCCCTGTTACCATACCAATATTTATAGCAAAGTGAATAAATAAAATGCCTACGACACTGTAGCCATATACTCTACTAAATTGTGACTTTTGTCGTTCTGCCAGATTGATAAGTCTGATCAATAGTAACACAAATAAAATGACTACTGTTGTGGCTCCCAGAAAACCCCATTCTTCACCCACGGTACTAAAAATATAATCAGTATGCTGTTCTGGAACAAAACCACCTTTGGTTTGTGTACCTTCTTTCCATCCTTTTCCTGTCCAGCTTCCACTTCCGATGGCAATCTGACTTTGGTTGGTATTATACCCTATACCTTTAGAGTCAACTTCTTTACCCAATACAATATTAAAACGATCTCTGTGTCGCTGCTCGAATACATTATTAAAAATGTAATTTACAGAAAAACAAAATCCCGTTACTACTATAATGGTTAGGATATATCTAGAATATTTAGGCTTTTGTTTTCTGTTTTTAATTAAAATACAAAGCATCATAATTGCTACTGCAATAACAACCCATATAGGGTTAAAAAGTAGTGTAAGAATAAATAAAGCGGCAGCAGAAACCCCGACTATCAAATATATTGCTGCTAATCCTTCTCTGTAGAGCGGAAAGAAAAAAGCGGCATATACTAATGCACTCCCCGGATCCGGTTGAGGAATTATGATAACAGCAGGTATTGCAATAATTAAAAAAGCCCGTACTTGATGACCAAGCAATTTTATATTAGTCTGCATATCACTTAGGTATTTTGCTAAGGCTAATGCAGTACACGTTTTTGCAAACTCAGAAGGTTGTAATCCTACAGGACCAAAAACATACCATGATGTAGCTCCCGAAATGGTTTTTCCGAAAATAAAAAGCCCTAAGAGGGAAAGTATGGATAGTACATAGATTAAACCTGCAAATCGTTCATAAAACTTTGCTTCGATAGCTTGTATGACAACAATCAAGACGAGACTTAATAGGATCCAGTAGGCTTGTTTTACATAGGGATGAGAATAATCAGTTAAAGAAAAAACTTCACCTTCATATGATGCCGAATATATATTTCCCCAACCAAAGCCTACGAGTAATATAAATAATAATACCGTTATCCAATCAATAGCGGCTACACTTGATCTAGCCATTATTGATTAATTTTAAAGGGTTCACCACTATATGGTTTTGCATATTCTTCCTCTAGACTATGAGTAAGAACCCAATCCTCAAGATCTCTTCTTGTAATTGCATTATTTAGATATTTCTCTATCATAAGAGATGCTATTCTTCCGGCATAGCGTGCTCCCCAATATCCGTTTTCGACAAAAACCGCAAGTGCTATTTTTGGATTATCCTTTGGAGCGAATGCTACAAATACTGAATGATCGGTAAGTTGTGTTTTTACGCCATCGATTTTCATAAAGTTTTCTGCGGTACCTGTCTTTCCACAGATTTCTATTCCTTCCACCTGTAGAAAACTTGCAGTTCCTTTGGTGTATACCTCATACATACCTTGAACTACAGGGTCAAAATGTTCTTTATCTATCGTTGTAATTTTGGGTTTGGTGTATTTTTCGTTTTCGATAGGTTTTCCATCAACCGCTTTAATAATATGCGGGGTAAAATAATGCCCTCTATTTGCAATTGCGACGGTCATATTTGCCAATTGAATGGGCGTAGCCAGTACCTCTCCTTGCCCAATAGCGTTGGATAATGTGGCTGAAGCATACCATTTGTACGTAGGGTATTTATATACCTTGTTATAATAATCCGAATTAGGCACTTTACCAGGTCTTCCTGCCGGGAGGTCATTTCCCAAATAGTTTCCTAGCCCAAAGCTTTGCACGTGTTTTCTCCATGTGTCAATACCTTCTTGTGGGGTGTCATATTTTTCTATAATTCTTCTGTATACAGTAGCAAAATAGGCATTACAAGAATTGGCAATCCCTGGGATCATGCTCAAAGGGCTTCTGTGAGAATGACACCCGAGTTTTTGCCCTCTTCCGTAATAATAACCCATACTACAAGAAATACTTTCTTTGGTGTTAATGACATTTT
This sequence comes from uncultured Aquimarina sp., assembly GCA_947495425.1. Taxonomy (GTDB): domain Bacteria; phylum Bacteroidota; class Bacteroidia; order Flavobacteriales; family Flavobacteriaceae; genus Aquimarina. The sequence continues at coordinate 16,696 of CANLYR010000045.1, read as the reverse complement.
CTTGTAACCCAATAAGAGCATTAATGGTTTTAAAAGGAGACCCGGGAGGGTATTCGGCTTTTAATCCTCTATCAAATAATGGGATCGCTATAGTATCATAAACCAGCTTTGTAAAATTGGGAGAGCGTTTTCTTCCAACAAGTAATTCGGGTTTATAGGTAGGTGCAGTTACTAGCGCTAGAATTTCTCCTGTAGCAGGTTCTAGAGCGACAATACCGCCTCGTTTGTTTTGCATAAGCGTCTGCCCGTAAGCCTGAAGTCTTGCATCCAGGGTAATCGTAAGATCTTTTCCGTTTACCGGAAGGGTGTCAAACTTACCTTCTTTATATGGTCCTATATCTCGGTTAAACCGGTCTTTCTGAATTCGTTTTACGCCTTTGATTCCTCTAAGTGCTATTTCATACTGTTTTTCTACACCATCAATACCAATGAGATCCCCAGAAAGGTAGTAGGGGTCTTTTTTAATCAAAGCATCATTTACTTCACCGATATACCCTAGTACATTGGCAGCATGCACCGTTTGATAATCCCTTAGCGAACGTTTTTGGATATAAAAACCATCAAATTTTCGCATCTTTTCCTGAAGATAAGCATACTCATCTTTGGTGAGTTGAGGAATTACTATCGAGGGCACTCTAGGCGAGTATACTCTTGCCTTACGCAATCGTTTTTTAAGTTTCTCTTTACTGATCTTAAGAATTGAACAGAATTCTAAAGTGTCAAAAGGTTTCAACTCTCTCGGGATTACCATGACATCATAAGAGGGTTGGTTGGCAACGAGTAACCTTCCATCTCTATCATAAATAGCTCCTCGCTGTGGGTAATCATAAATTACTTTTACAGCATTATCTTCGGATAAAGAGGCAAAGGATGTGTTGTAAATTTGCAAGTAAAAAAGCCTTGCTATAAAAACAATACCTGTAGTAATTATAATAAGATAAAGTAATAACTTTCTCATGAATCATTTCTTCTGAACAATACCAAAACAAGCATGGTGACTATTATGGTCAATAAGCTCGAGAATAACGTCTTTTTGGCTATTAATAGTATGTGAGAAAAGTTAAAAATTTCCAGTGAAAAAAGTACAATATGATGTGTTAAAACCATTAAAATTACATAAATAAACTTTTCACCAAACCTTAAGTTACTTAATTTTAAAGTCTGAAATTCGTAACTAAGTCCAAATACACTTCGTAAGGCTACTGGTCGAAAAAATGCAATAATGGTACAAGCAGCAGCATGTACACCTCCAGAATCACCAAAAAAGTCCATGATAAGCCCTAAAATAAAGCTACTTACAAGAAAAAGACTCTTATTGATATTAATAGGCGCTAAAAGGATAAAAATAATATAGATATATGGGTTTAAGTATCCTAAAAAGTTGATGTGATTCAAAACCATGACCTGAACCAAAACCAGAATCATAAATCTGCCTATTTGTAATGCCGTCTCCCTATTCATATTCTGATTTTTCTAGACTTTTAATTTCTTCGGCATTATTGTTTTTGATTGTATATACAAAACCAATATTAGTCATGTCATTAAACAGTTTGACATCGATAAGATAGTAATTCTTGTTTTGGTTTAATTTATAATTTAAGATGGTGCCAATCCCAATACCTCTCGGGAAAATTGTTGAGCGACCATGGGTTATAATGGTATCTCCTTCTTTTAGAATAGCTTGCCTGGGTATGGTTTCTAACTGAACTATATTAGGGTCTTCTCCATTCCAAACCAAAGAACCGTATTGATTGGATTTTTTTAATCCGGCATTAATTCGCGAATTACTATTAAGAATTGAGATTACTCTGCTATAGTGCTTGGACGTATTTTCTATAATACCAATGATGCCTTTATCTGTGATAACGCCCATATCAGGTTTTATGCTGTCTTTTTCGCCTTTATTTATTAAAATATAATTATCAATTTTGCTGTAATCATTTTTGATCACCCGAGCTTTTGTAAACGTGTAAGGAACAGTATATCTTAGCGTGTCGATATGTTTTTTAGACACTGAGTCCACACCAAATGCGCTTAATTGATTGTAAAGACGTTCATTTTCTTCGAGAAGACGTGTGTTTTCATTTTTTAATTTAAAATAATCACTAATCGAGTGTTGCCAGCCATATACACCACCACTAATAAAATTAGTAGAACTTACAAATTTACTTCTATGATAAGAATGCGATTGTATTGTGAACACTAATGATATGAATAGTAATAGAAGAAATAGCAGCGAATGTTTATTTCGGATTAAAAAATTAATGATCTGCTGCATGATTTAGGGTATGATTACTTCTTTAAATTAAACGATCCAATTACATAGATTTTAGCTCTCGTTATAGGGTATTAAAGCAGGATAACGTAAAATCAGAAATTTAGGTATATTTCTAATCCTTATTTTTTTAAAAGACTATTTGATCAATACGCTTTTGTATCTGTTTATATTTTTGAGCGTAATCCCTGTTCCTCTTACAACTGCTCTTAATGGGTCTTCGGCGATATAAACCGGTAAATCGGTTTTTTGCGATAGTCGTTTATCTAATCCACGAAGCATAGATCCACCACCTGCAAGATAGATACCAGTGTTATAAATATCTGCAGCAAGTTCTGGTGGGGTTTGGGATAGTGTTTCCATTACAGCATCTTCAATACGTAGAATTGATTTATCCAAAGCTTTAGCCATTTCTCTATAGGATATTTGAACCTGTTTAGGTTTTCCTGTTAAAAGATCTCGACCTTGTACATTCATTTCCTCTGGTGGTAATTCCAGGTCTTCTGTGGCCGCACCTATTTGTATTTTTATTTTTTCGGCAGTGCGTTCTCCTACATATAAATTATGTTGTGTACGCATATAATATATGATATCATTGGTGAATACATCACCTGCAATTTTTACAGATTTGTCACAAACAATCCCTCCTAAAGCGATCACTGCAATCTCTGTTGTACCCCCACCTATGTCTACTATCATATTTCCTTTGGGTTGCATGATATCTACGCCAATACCAATTGCCGCAGCCATAGGCTCATGTATCAAATACACCTCTTTTCCGTTTACACGTTCTGCACTTTCTCTAACCGCGCGCATTTCTACTTCGGTAATCCCCGAAGGAATACAAATAACCATACGTAAGGCTGGGGCAAAGATTTTCTTTTTTAGCGCAGGGATGTCTTTGATAAACATACTTATCATTTTCTCACTGGCATCAAAATCTGCGATTACTCCATCTTTAAGTGGCCGAATAGTTTTTATATTTTCATGAGTTTTTCCCTGCATCATAGCAGCCTCTTTTCCGGCTGCGATAATTTTGCCAGACATAATATCCCTGGCAACAATAGAAGGGCTATCCACCACTACTTTGTCATTGTGAATTACTAAGGTGTTAGCGGTACCTAAATCTATTGCTATTTCTTCGGTAAAGAAGTCAAAAAATCCCATAAAAGTCAGAAAAAGGGGTTAAAATTCAGTAAATGTAATAAAATTAATGTTTAAAATGACGTGTTCCTGTCATAACCATTGCAATTCCGTTTTGATCACAGTAGTCTATACTCAATTGATCCTTTATAGATCCACCTGGTTGAATCACAGCTTTTATCCCTGCGTTATCGGCTATTTCTACACAATCCGGGAAAGGAAAAAAGGCATCACTAGCCATAACTGCGCCATTAAGGTCAAAATTAAATGATTTTGCTTTTTCGATAGATTGCTTTAATGCATCTACTCTAGAGGTTTGACCTGTGCCGCTCGCTAGTAGTTGCTTTCCTTTGGTGAAAACGATAGTATTTGATTTGGTATGCTTACATATTTTTGATGCAAATAAAAGATCTTCAATTTGATCAGCGGTAGGAGCTACTTTGGTTGCTGTGTTAAGATCAGCTTTGGCATCAGTTTTAAGATCTTTGCCTTGTACTAAAGCCCCGTTTAGACAAGAACGAACCTGTGTTTCGGGTAAATTAATTTCTTTCTGAATCAAAAGGATTCTGTTTTTCTTTCCTTTTAAAATTTCTATAGCTTCGTTGCTAAAAGAAGGAGCGATAACGACTTCACAGAATAAGTTGTGAATTTCTTCTGCAGTTGCCTTATCTATTTCAGTATTACTAATTAATATTCCTCCGAAAGCAGAAACAGGATCGCCAGCCAAAGCATCTACATAAGCTTCTAATACTGTTTTTCTCTGTGCTAATCCACAGGCATTATTATGTTTTAGGATGGCAAATGTAGGTGCTTCACCTTTAAACTCATTCATTAAGTGTACTGCAGCGTCTACATCGAGAAGATTGTTGTATGATAACTCTTTGCCATGTAATTTATCGAACATAGCTTCAAAATCTCCAAAGAAAAAACCTTTTTGATGTGGGTTTTCCCCGTAGCGTAACACTTTGCCTTTAGTTTCACTTATTTTAAGTGAAGCAATCTCATGATCACTATTGAAATAATTAAAAATTGCAGCATCGTAGTGCGATGATACATTAAAAGCCTTAGCTGCAAAATGCTTACGATCTTCTAAAGAAATACTTCCGTTACCTTTAGAAATAACAGTTAAAAACTCTGCATAATCATCAACTGAAGCTACGCAAGTAACATCAGCAAAGTTTTTAGCAGCGGCTCTAATTAATGAAATCCCACCTATATCTATTTTTTCGATAATATCTTGTTCTGGTGCTCCCGAAGCTACTGTTTTTTCAAAAGGATAAAGGTCTACAATAACAATATCAATTTGCGGAATCTCATATTCATCAAGTTCAGCAACATCACTACTATTATTTTGACGGTTTAAAATTCCACCAAATACTTTTGGGTGCAATGTTTTTACTCTTCCTCCTAAAATTGAAGGATATGATGTAACGTCTTCTACAGGAATAACATTAATCCCTAAATCTTTAATGAATTTTTCGGTACCACCGGTAGAATAAATCGTAATATTAAGTTCGTCTAGTTTTTTTACGATGGGTGCTAGTCCGTCTTTACTAAATACAGAAATTAATGCGGATTTTGCAGTTTTTGTGTTGCTCATGAGAAATTTTAGTTAGTAAAATGCAAAAGTAGCAATTTAGTTACCAATTAGACAATCAATTATGTGTAATTGTTTCCTGTGCATGATAACAAAAATGTAAGAAAAACACGTAGTTTTTTGAGATATAATGATATCTGCTTCATTCTTGAGTTTAAAAGGAAAGGGATCTCAATGTTATACCTTTATCATTATTTTTATTTTAGGTACATACATTTTCTTTCATAATCGATAATTGCTTTTCCTCTTTTTAGGATATCTGCACCAATGATACCATCTACAGGCTCTGCATCGTGAGCAGTCAACGCACTATTTACATGGTTGAGGTCAAAAAGGATAAGTGATATTTGTTTTTTAGACCAATTGCCTATTCGAACTGTGTTTTTTTTTGATAGCTGTGTGAGCATATCAGTAGCACCAGCTCCTGCTGCTTTGACATCGCTATCCTGTGCAAAAAGGTTGAATTTTTCTACAGCCTCAAAACCTACGCAGGAGTTTGATGCACCAGTATCTACAATGAAATTACCTTCAATGCCATTTAGGAACGCTTTAACTTCAAAATGATTGGTTTTTGTAAAAACAAGTGTAATACGGTGGTATTCTTTTTGACTAAGAAACTTACGAAGTGTGGTCATATATACGGAAAAAAATCTTTGACAAAGGTACTGTTTTAAGAGGAAAAAGAAATCATCAAAAATTATATCGCACAGCACTAATTTATTTATTTTTGCGCAATGATACTTACCGATACTCATACCCATATTTATAGCGAGTCTTTTGCTGAAGATCAGGACCTAATGATGCAACGTGCTATAGAAAATGGGATAACTCGCTTTTTTGTACCTGCCATTGATTCGACATACACTACTGCCATGTACGATGTTGAGTCTAGATACCCCGAGCATGTTTTTTTGATGATGGGGTTGCATCCTACGCACGTAAAAAAGAACTATAAAAAAGAGTTGAATCATGTTGAAGAAGAGCTGGAAAAACGTTTTAATACTAAATCAAATAAGAAGTTTTATGCAATAGGGGAGATCGGTATAGATTTGTATTGGGATAAAACGCTGTTAGAAGAACAGAAAAAGGCTTTTAGATATCAAATTGTATTAGCAAAAAAGTATAAATTACCAATCGTGATTCATTGTAGAGAAGCTTTTGAAGAGGTTTTTGAAGTATTAGCCTCTGAAAAAGGAGATGATTTATTTGGGATTTTTCATTGTTTTACGGGTTCTATTGAAGATGCTCATCGAGCAATAGCCTGTAACATGAAATTAGGAATTGGGGGAGTGGTTACTTTTAAGAATGGTAAAATTGATACATTTTTGAATCAGATTCCTTTGGAGCACATTGTTCTTGAAACTGATGCACCTTATTTAGCTCCAACACCCTATAGAGGTAAACGTAATGAGAGTTCTTATTTGCTTAATGTAGTAGAGAAACTTGTGGATATATATCAAAAACCAGTTGCAGAAATAGCAGCAATTACTACCAAAAACTCCAGAGATATATTTGGAGTTTGATTAAACTGAATGTAATTTAATTTTTACCTTGTTGTATGAACACATCGCCGCACATACTCCTTATATATACTGGTGGTACTATTGGGATGATCAAGAATTTTGAGACAGGAGCATTAATTGCTTTTGATTTTGATAAACTTTTATCAAACATCCCAGAACTCAAACAATTAGACTGTACTATAGATACAGTTAGTTTTGCAGCCCCTATAGATTCTTCAGATATGAATGTAGAACGATGGAAAGAACTTGGCGATATTATTAATGCCAGATATGATAATTATGATGGTTTTGTAGTGTTGCATGGTAGCGATACCATGTCATACACGGCTGCGGCTATTAGTTTTATGTTTGAGAACCTTACAAAGCCAATTATTTTTACAGGATCTCAATTGCCTATTGGTGACTTGAGAACAGACGCTAAAGAGAATCTCATTACGGCAGTACAAATTGCAGCGCTAAAGGAAAAGGGGAGGTCTGTAATTACTGAAGTTGGACTTTATTTTGAATATAAACTTCTTAGGGCCAATAGGACAACCAAAATCAATGCTGAGCATTTTGAAGCATTCCAGTCCCTTAATTATCCTTCTTTGGTAGAGTCTGGAGTGCATCTTAAAATTAACAAAGCTTTTTTAAGACCTGCTAACAGGCGAAAAAAAATGGTATATCACACACATTTTGACAATGATATCATTATTGTTAAAATGTTCCCTGGTATTAATGAGAGTATTTTAAAAAGTATTTTTTCTATTGACACTATAAAAGGAGTAATATTAGAAACCTATGGAGCTGGTAATACTACTACCCAAAAATGGTTTGCACATATTATTTCTGATACCATAAAAAAAGGAATCCCTATAATTAATGTTACACAATGTGCAGCCGGAAGTGTAGAAATGGGGAAATATGATACCAGTGTAGCATTGAAAAAAGCAGGAGTTATCTCAGGAAAAGACATCACAACAGAGGCAGCAGTAGCAAAACTAATGTATTTGTTAGGGGAAAATTTACCCCTTAAAGTGCTCAAAACCATTTATGAAACCTCGCTGCGAGGTGAAATGTCAGAAAATTAACGTCCTAAATTTTAACAGTTAACATTTTTTTTGTTATTTGCCCATCCCTAATTTTTAGGGAAAACAATGAAGAGAGGTGGCCGAGTGGTCGAAGGCGCACGCCTGGAAAGTGTGTATACGTCACAAGCGTATCGAGGGTTCGAATCCCTTCCTCTCTGCAATATATTTAAAATTATGAAAGATTTTATATTATTTTTATATCTTTAACCCTTTAACTAATTAAAATTTAAGATTCAGCGCAATGAAAAGATTATTTTCTATTCTGGCAATCGTAGCGGTAATGGCTTTTGGAAACATACAAGCAGCTACTGCACCTGCCCAGTTATTAACGGCAAATGTGCAATTATTAATTGCTCCTATAACTACGACAACAACACAAGATGATGTGGCAGCAGATGCTACTGAAGAGTTATCCTTCCATCAAAACCTCAAAAAACGTTTTATCGAAGGAGGACCTGAATTCATGGGAATCGTACTTTTATGTTTGATTCTAGGTCTAGCGATTGCAATTGAAAGAATTATCTTTTTAAATCTTTCTACGACAAACACAAAGAAATTACAACAAAATGTAGAAGACGCACTCAATAGTGGTGGTGTCGAAGCAGCTAAAGAAGTTTGTAGAAATACAAAAGGTCCTGTTGCATCCATTTACTATCAAGGTCTTGACAGAGCTGACGAAAGCATTGATGCTGCAGAAAAAGCAGTTGTGGCTTACGGAGGTGTTCAAATGGGACAATTAGAGAAAAACGTATCATGGGTTTCTTTATTTATTGCTCTGGCGCCAATGCTTGGTTTCATGGGTACTGTAATCGGTATGATTCAGGCATTTGATAAAATTGAGGCAGCCGGAGATATGCAACCTTCTCTTGTAGCAGGTGGTATTAAAGTAGCACTTCTAACCACAGTATTTGGACTTATTGTAGCTATTATTCTTCAGATTTTCTATAATTATATTGTAGCAAAAATTGATAAGATTGTTAACGATATGGAAGATGCTTCGATTACTTTAATCGATATGTTAGTAGCTTATAAAAACAAGAAATAAGAATTATTTTCTCTTTAGGTAAAAAAAAGAGCGTTTATTTTTCTTGTTATTTAATCGGAATGCTAATTAATTGTATTCCAAATTAAAAAAATATACACATGAAGATTTCAAAAATATTATCATATATTGTTCTGGGTATAGGTGTCTTAGGTTTAATCCTTTGGTATGTTATGAGTAGTTCAATCGGTAACTTGATGGTTGAAAATGGTGTATCTGAAGCTAGAGAACTTCCGTTAGAAATAGCAGAACCTTCAGTAACTCCATTGTACAGTCTCACACTGGTTATTTTTGTGATAGCCATCATAGCGACATTAATTGCAGTGTTTTCAACACTAGCAAAAAACCCAGCAGGTCTCAAAAACGCTGCAATAGGAATTATAGCTTTTATTGTAGTTGTTGGTCTTGGTTATGCCTTGGCTGATGGAGTAGATACCCCATTGAAAGATGGAAAAATGCTTTCTGAAAGTGGATCAAAGTGGGTAGGAACAGGTTTGTATGCTTTTTACGTACTAGCAGCAGCAGCAGTTGGTCTGATGTTCCTTTCAGGTATTAAAAAACTAATAGGTAAATAATTATGGCAAGAAGAGCAGCACCAGAAGTTAATGCAGGGTCTATGGCAGATATTGCATTCTTACTTCTTATATTCTTCCTGGTTACAACTACTATCGAAACTGATAGCGGTATTAGCCGTAAGCTTCCTCCTCCTCAAGAGGATAATGTCGAACCGCCAATTCTAAAACAAAAGAATATTTTTGTGGTAGAACTCAATAAGAATAATGACTTGCTAGTTGAAGAAGTTCCTATGGAACTAAAAGATCTTCGTGAAGCTGCAGTCAAATTCTTAGACAATGGTGGTGGTAACGGAGAAGAAGCTTGTAATTATTGTCAGGGAGCAAAAGACCCTACTTCATCAGATAATCCTACCAAAGCTGTAATTTCTCTGCGTAATAACAGAGAAACTAACTATGCTACATATATTGCAGTTCAGAATGAGTTAGTAGCTGCATATACGACATTGCGTAACAGAGAAGCAGAGCGTTTATTTGGTAAATCTTTCGTTCAAATGGAAAAAGATCTTAAAGATGTGAATTACGTTGGCAACAAAGAAGGATTGAAGGAAGATATCAAAAAGATACAATTTCTGTTTCCAGAGAAACTATCAGAAGCAGAACCAAAGAAATAAGTATAACATAAAACAAAATTCTTATGTCTAAGTTTAACAAGAAAAAAAGCGGTGAATTACCTGCTATTTCTACAGCGTCATTACCAGATATTGTTTTTATGTTACTGTTTTTCTTTATGGTAGCCACAGTAATGCGTCAAAATACTTTGATGATTGACAATAAATTACCCTTGGCAGATCAGATTGAAAAACTAGATAAAAAAGATTTGGTGATGTATATTTATGCAGGAAAGCCAAGTTCTAGATATCGTGCCAGCGCTGGTAATCAAGCACGGATTCAGCTCAATGATAAGTTTGCTAATGTTGATGAGATCAAAGCATTTATATTAGCAGAGAGAGCTGCAAAGCGAGAAGAATTAATTCCATTTTTGACAACAGCTTTAAAAGTTGATGGAGAAACCAATATGGGTCTTGTAGGTGATATTAAAAAAGAACTACGAGAAGTACAAGCATTAAAAATCAATTACACGACCAGAACAGGTAGTGCAGTTGATAATTTGCGATGAGTATTTAGTACAATACAGTTCAACATATAAGAAAGATCCTGCCATAAGCAGGATCTTTTTTGTTTTAAAGTTTCATTTCCAACCTTTTGTGTATTGCCTAAAATTAGATTATCGATGTAATTTTAGCATAGTTTCAATTTTGTTTTTGAAAGTTTGCATGATTTCTAAAGAAATACATTTATTTTAGTAACCTTATGAAGAAGTTGCTATTATCCGTTTTATGTTGCTTATCTGCATCGCTATCTTTTGGGCAAGAGTCCGAGTTGGATGCTCAACCAGAAAAAGTAGTAGTAGACTCTTTGTATCGAGAAGACCAGTTCTATGTAGGAATTACGTTTAATTTACTTTTTGATAAGCCTAATGATATTAGTCAATCAGGATTTTCTGGTGGGCTACATTTGGGTTTTATTAGAGATATGCCTATAAATAAGAGGCGTAATGTTGCTATTGGTTTGGGGTTAGGGTATTCGCTAAATGTGTATAATCAGAATTTATTTATTGGTGAAGAGGAAGATACCGAGCAGACTATATTTAGTAGTCTAAGGGATGTTGATTTTACTACCAATCGATTTACAACTCATATTATTGAAGCTCCTTTAGAATTTAGATGGCGTACTTCTGTTCCCGAAACTCATAAGTTTTATAGAATATATACGGGATTAAGAATGGGATATTTATATTCCTTTACTTCAAACTTCAAGCAAACCGATAACGAAGTGAAGCAGACCGATATTGATGAGTTAGACCGTTGGAGAATGGGATTTACATTTACTTTTGGGTGGAATACATTTAATTTCCACTTTTATTACAGTCTCAATACGTTATTCTCTGATGATGCGCAGATAGACGGAAATAAGGTTGGGCTTACACCAGCAAAAATTGGTCTGATATTCTACATTCTATAGCCAAAAGTTGATTAAAGTTAGTTGTGGGATTATACCTATCAAAAACCCGAGAATAAGCTCGAGATTGCTATGTGCTTTACAATGCAACCGTGATGTGGCAACAAGCCCGTTTGCAATCATTAATATAGTGATGAGCGTTATCATATTCATCCCAAAATGAATACTTAATGCAATAGTAAACATGGTCACCGCGGCGATACCAAGCATATGAAGACTTGCTTTGATATTGAATAACACCATGAAAATTGCACTTAATGAAGAAAATAAAATACCGAGGAAAAAAAAATATAATTCAGGATAATGGTATACATCAATAACGATTTTGATCACTATAATGAGTATAATCGACTGAAGTAATAATGGGATTTTACGCTGTTTAGTGTCTTCTAGATGTATAGAATTGATAGTTCCAAAGCTTTTCAAGAAAAAGAACAATACTATAGGGATCAAAACGGTGAGTATTATTAATCCTAATATCTTTAATCTGATAATATCTTCGGGGATAAACCGAGGGGCTGCTGTAAAATAGATAATCGCACCTACTAGAGGCATTATTATTGGGTGTAGTAGGTATGAAACACTTTTTAGAAAAAAATTCATTAAATTTTCTTTCGTAACCTTGCAACAGGGGTATCTAATTGTTCTCTGTATTTGGCCACAGTTCTTCTGGCAATAGGATATCCTTTTTCTTTTAGGATTTTGGCAAGTTTCTCATCTGTAAGCGGTTTTTTCTTGTCTTCTTCTCCTATTGTTATTTCCAGTATTTTCTTTATCTCTCGTGTGGAGACTTCTTCTCCTTCGTCATTGGTCATCGACTCAGAGAAAAACTCTTTGATCAGTTTTGTGCCATATGGAGTGTCTGCATATTTGCTATTTGCAACTCTAGACACGGTACTTACATCCATTCCGATTTCATCGGCAATATCTTTTAATATCATTGGTCTTAGGTTTCGCTCATCGCCACTAAGAAAATAACTTTTTTGATAGTGCATTATTGCACTCATGGTAATAAAAAGCGTTTGCTGTCTTTGTTTCACGGCTTCGATAAACCATTTTGCTGCGTCTAATTTTTGTTTTATGAATAAAACCGCATCTTTTTGTGATTTAGATTTTTCCTTGCTGGCCTTATATCCCTGAAGCATGTTGTTATATTCTCGTGAAACATGCAACTCTGGAGCATTACGGCCATTTAATGTTAGCTCTAGTTCTCCATCAACGATTTTAATTAAGAAATCAGGTACCACATGCTCTACCATCCGATTGTTACCAGAGTAGGCACCGCCGGGTTTTGGATTAAGGTGTTCAATTTCATCGATTGCACTTTTCAAATCATCTTCTGTGATATCAAATTTTAATAGTAGCTTTTCATAATGTTTCTTGCTAAAGTGATCGAATGCGTTTTTTAATATATTCGAAGCAAGTTTGATCGGGATTGTAGTCTCTTTTCTTTCTAGCTGAATGATAAGGCATTCTTGCAGATTACGAGCGCCTACACCTGCTGGATCAAGCTGATGGACTATTTTTAGAATACTTTCTATTTTTTCTTCGGTCGTATATACGTTTTGCGTAAAAGCAAGATCATCTAGTATATCTGCCAGAGGTCTTCTTATATAGCCGCTTTCATCAATACTACCCACAAGAAACTCTGCGATTTCACGCTCTTCTTCATCAAATCTATAGGTGTTTAGCTGATTGATTAAATGTTGATTAAATGTTGTTCCTGAAGCATAAGGAACACTCTTTTCTTCATCATCTGCACTATAATTGTTTGAGCTTAATCTATAACTTGGGATTTCATCATCACTCAGATACTCATCAACATTGATATCAGCCTCTATCTTTTCGGTCCCATAATCTTCTTCATTCGTATTTTCATTGCTAAAAGTATCTTCGTAGTCGTCTGCTTTTTCTTTACCACTATCCAGCGCAGGATTTTCTTCCATCTCTTGTTTCAAACGTTGTTCAAAAGCTTGCGTAGGAAGCTGAATCAGCTTCATAAGCTGAATCTGTTGTGGGGAAAGTTTTTGAGAAAGTTTAAAATTTAACTGTTGCTTTAGCATAAAAAGTATTCAATATTCTTATTCTCACAAAAATAAACAAAAACACTATTTTTTGCGAAGTCTAAGCGAGTTTAGTTTATTAAAAAAACTATAAAATCCTAACTATAGCGTATTAGTAACGGTTCTGTTTTTGCTTTAATCAATAAACGACATAAAAGTGAAGATAATATACGCAACAAAGTATTAAGGAACAAATATCTTGTTCTTTATTGCATAGATGACTAAACCGGTTCTGTTTTTAAGGCCTAATTTTTCAAAAATTGAATCTCTATAGCCTTCTATCGTTTTTGGGCTCAGGCACATATTAGCAGCGATTTCTTTATATGTTTTTTCGGTACAGGCGTGTTTGATAAATTGCAGTTCGCGGTCTTTGAGCACAATGTCATCTTTAATCTTTGGGTGCAGCGAACCTAGTAGCAGGTTGGTTACATTTTTGGTGTGATAAAAACCTGTTTCTTGTATTTCGATCAGTGCATTCTCCAGGATGCTTTTTTCTGTGTCTTTGAGTAAATATCCTTTTGCACCGGCTCTAAGCATCTTGAGAATGGTTTTTTCATCTTCTTCTACAGAGAGTGCTAGTACTTTAATATCTGGGTATTCTTCTTTTAGTGCTTCTGTGGTTTCTATGCCATTCATAATCGGCATATTGATATCCATTAGTACAATGTCGGGAATATTTTTCGGATCCTTTAAGCGTGTTAAAAGCTCCTTTCCATTTTTACAAATATATAATATTTTGAATTTAGAAAATCCATCTACTAGTCCTGATAATGCCTGGGATAGCAGAATGTGATCTTCTACGATTACAACCGAATATTTCATGCCTTTACTTATTTTATTAACTACCAGAAAAAACAAAATGTTTAGTCTTCGTTTTATCTATGTTGTTTATGAAGCCTCATAGTGTGACTTCTTATTTGTGTACATTATCATCCCTACAAAGTTAATCAACTTCATTTTCTAATGAGGGTAAACTTTTCTTTTTATAGGGGTAGGTAAGGGTCATTGCTGTTCCTTTGCCTTCTTCAGATTTTAGGATCACTTTTGCATTAATCAGTTTTCCTCTGTTTTGTATATTACATAGACCAATACCTTGCTGTGTGTTAGAGACATTTACATCAAAACCAACGCCATCATCTTTTGCATGAACTACCAATTTTTCTGTGTCATACTGTATATTCACTTCCAGATTTGAAGCTTTAGAATGTTTGATGGTATTGGTGAAAAATTCTTGTAATATTCTAAAAATAATAATTTGAACTTTGTCGCCTATGATTTCAATTTCTTCATTACTGCTTATGGTTGCTTTAATAAACTGCAAACGATTAAACCGTTCTATCTCCATTGTCACAGCTTCCGTTAGGTTTAAACTTTTGAGAGCATCGGGATTGATTAATTTTGATAATGCCCTGAGCTCGGTAAGACTTTTGGTTATCGTCTCGGTGACTTCGCCCAACTTGGTCACATCATCCTGGGCATTACTCACCTGTATTTTGGCTAGTGTAAGGAGCTGCCCGATATTATCATGCAACTCCCAACTAATATTGCGCAATGTTTCTTCGCGGATTTCTATTTGAGTCTCTGCAATGGCAGTCTCAAATTTTTTCTCTGCTTCTTTTTGTTGTAGTAATAGACTGTTCTTCTTTTTTTGAAAGATTGTAAATAATACGATCAATAAAATAATAATCACTACAAGAATGATACTAGCAATTAATATGGCTGTTTGTTGTCGCTCCATATAAAACCAATGATGAAACAGGTATTCATTATGATTGTTAAAGTAAAATTAATCAAAAACAAAATAGTTGCGTCAGTTAAATATTCATAGTAATTCCTTAATATTCTAAACGGAATATTCCCTGCAAAGTATAGTAATAAGCCTACACTGATCCAAAATAGCAGGTTTTTATTGGTATATAATACTTTTTCAGAATTTAAAACTTCTATAAAGTACAATATTATTGTGACTACTATGAATAATGCTGCTACTATGTATGGAATACTTTGAAATTCATATAAATAATTTTCAAAAAAACCATTAATAAAAAATGAGAGCAGGTATATAATAAGCATTATAAATACTGATTTTTTTCTTTTTTTATAGATCAAGTAATTATGATACAAAAGTAATATATAGGTGAAATTTATTACATTATATATATTTATTGCTATAGCATTAGAAGTATCATGATATAGTCGTATATATAGTCCAATACACTCATTTACAACAACATACCATAATAGTAAAACAAAATATTTTAATAAGTATATATTTTTGTATTTATTATAAAAGATAGAACCTATTATAGCAGTAATAAGTTCAATACCTACACCTATCTTGATTAAGAAAGTTAAAAAATCGTTACTTAAATTCATTGATTATCTATTGATCTCCTTTCGGGGGAGTACCTGTTAATTCATTAGCAACGGTACTATTTCCTCCATACGAACTTGCGCTAATACTAAAGAATCCTGCTTTTTGCATGTTAGCACCACCTCCTGATTCTTGATTACGGGCCACAGTGCCTATTTTATCTCTTAACAGTTCTACCTTGAAATCATCACTAAGTGTATATCCTAGATTCATTGTATCTTTTCCTACTGCTTTGGCGATGGTGGGTGCAATAAAGATGGTTTGCCTATAAGCATATCCCTTGCGATTGTATTTACTAGAATACGACCCAAAGTAAAAGCGTAACCCAGATGGATCAACGCCGGCTTTTTTAGAAATACGTTTGATATACGCTAAGTAATTGTGTAGGCTATCCAAATTGTAGTACAATGATCGAGTGGCATTAAATTCTTCCTGACCTGATCGTTGTCTAATATGCCTGTCTGTCCACTTTACACGAGTGGTGTCGTAATTATTATATAACTGTGCTGCAAATTTTGGATCAATAATATTACCGGGCTTTGAGTCATCGAGTTGCCCGAGTTCCTTTTTTAATTCTACAATTTTTTGCTCAAGCTCTTTGATGTATTTGTCGTTGCCTTGCTCGTGATCACAAGAGCTTGTGATCAGCATAAGAATGCCCAGTATTACAATTGTTTTGGTTGCATTGATTAGCGTATTCATTTTAATGGTGTTTAAGATGTTAGTGAATACTAAATGTACTATTAATCTACAGGGATAAAAAATATTCCTATATTTTGTTAGAATATAATAGTACTAACCCCTTGAAAAAAAGTAATTTAGTATGAATTTGTGACTTTTTTCTAGTGTTGTGAATTTGTTAAAAAAGGGGTAAATCCCCCTCTGTAAAAAAGGGGATTGACTGTTTGATTTTTGCAAATAAAAAGAGGAGGTAACACCCAGTCATGGTCGGAAGAAAAAATCTTCCGACTTTTTTGTTTTTTTGCTTATTAAAAGCACGGTATAACCTATTGAT
>CANLYR010000044.1 GCA_947495425.1 uncultured Aquimarina sp. | reverse complement strand
CCAATGGTACTACAATCGTGGGAGAGTAGGTCGCCGCCTTCCTTGAAACCCTTCATTATAACAATGAAGGGTTTTTTTATACCATAGTTTTAAATTACATAAGAGATTTTAACAATATATTGTGTTCCTTTAGAATCTTGGTTTTTATAACTTTATCTTATGAAAATACAATCTCCAGTAGAAGAAAGGTGGAACTGGATAACTCATGGATTTGGGTTTGTTTTATCGATATTTGGTTTTTTTTTCTTACTTATTTTAAACACTAACAAAACACCATATAGTAGTTTTTCACTTATACTATATGCAAGCTCTTTACTTATCTTATATTTTGCCTCAACAGCTTATCATTATTCTTCGGATGATGTGCTTAAACAAAGATTTAGAATTATGGATCATATTAGCATCTATTTGCTAATTGCGGGGACGTATTCTCCAGTATCACTAATTACTCTAATTGATAGTAAAGGAGTACTGTTATTTACACTGGTTTGGTCCATGGCAATACTTGGTTCAGTATTAAAGTTGTTTTTTACTGGGAAGTATGAAGTTTTATCAATTATTCTTTACCTAATTATGGGATGGTTAATAATTCTTGATAGTAATGAATTAATCTATAGAGTGCATTCAAAAGGTATTATATATTTAATGTTAGGTGGTTTAGCATATACCGTAGGGATTATTTTCTATGCTTTAAAAAGAGTGCCATTTAGCCATGTGATTTGGCATCTTTTCGTACTGACAGGTAGCTTTTTTCATTACTTATTTATACATAAATATGTAATATGAAAAATGATTTATCAATTTATAAAGCAAAGTATCACTTATTAAAGAGAGTGTATTGTATTAAACCTTTACAACATCTTTTTTCTGATTTTTTCTGTTAGTAGATAATTTATTATGAAGAATATCAGCTAATTTTCCTGACAAAGTAGCTATTCTTCCTGCATGTTCTACATGCCATACAGGTTTTTGATCTATTAAATTCCCTCCTAGTAGAGGACCAATTATATAAAAATCTTCTGCTGCCTCTAGAGAATTATTTACAACTATTCCTCTATTAGAAGAATTGGTGTTACAAATATTATTTTTTATCAAATTACTAAGTAGCGTATTTTCATTCTGAGGAGTTTTAATATCAAAACCTCCAGAACAATTAATTATAATATCTACATGATCATGATGTTGTTTTATTTCATTATTAGATACATAAGCAAATTGTACTCCATTGGCATTACTTGATGTAACGTTTGAAAACTTACCTGGTATATTAGTTAATCTATTTTGTGAAAGAAGGTTAATTACCATTTCTGAATAATGCGAGCCTGCTTCTCTTTGTCTTTTTCCAATTTCATTTCCTACATGAGCAGCAAACTTTTCTTTTTCAGTTAAACTTAATTTATCCAACAAAGAACAAAAAACTTCAGATATTGGCTGTATTGTATATATAGTGCTAATGTCATTTTGCTCTGCTACATCTAAGTCTTTTTTTGCAGCTTCTGCAATACTAGAGGCGGTTACTTTTAATTCTTTACTCAGTTTTTTTAGATGTTTTGGTATAAATGTAATGGTTGGATCTATATTGGCTCTAGAATCTGGAAATGCGCCCTGAGGCGATAGTGCAAAAAATTGATCTATTTTCGTAGAAATCTCAGCATCATCGTTTAATTTGTAAACTAGTTCTATTCCGCTTGCATTTGTACCTATAATTAATATGTTTATCTTTTGCTTTTGTTTAGCGGTAATAAACGCTTTAATTTGATGAAATGTATCAGCTATACTTGGCTCATATGGATCTTCAAATAAAATTCCGTTGTCTTTAGATATTAATATGTCATTCGTAGAAAATAGCTTACGGTTTGGAGCAGATCCAACAGCTAAAACAACTTTTGATGATAATATAGGTGATGCATTATTTTTAAGGTAAATTGAATAATAACCAGAAGACTTATTTACCGTGGTAACTTCATCTATAATATAATCTATTGATACTATTCCTTGTTTTACTGCAGCATATATTTTTTTTCCTACTACAAGAGCAATGTATTTCCCAAAAAAACTACGTGGTATATAAAGCGCTGACCATTCATCTTTTTGGATAGCATCATAATTATTTTCATACCATTTTTGAGTTAATTCACCTCCTTGAGTTAAAGCATCTTTGATTAACCATTTTTTGTTTAGTGATAACCATTTAATAAAAGTATTCAACTCTTCAAGAGGTAGAAATTGGAAAAGAGGTTTAATCAATAAAGTAGAATCAGAAGAACGATATCCATAAGGTATACCTGTATGAAACTCTTTACTTTTTTCTATTATGGATAATTTTAGTGGTGTTTTTTTACTAGTATACTTGTCTAATAATTTAATAATAGTAAATGACGTTGAAATTCCAGAACCTATAAAAACAACATCATTTTGTTGGTTTGATCTTTTAGTTTTTTTAGTTTTTATTATTTTACCCGGGTTTCCTACCACTGTAGAATAATCCGGTACATCTTTTATAACTACGGCACCAGCTCCTATAGTGCACCATTTGCCAATTTTCACCATAGGGATTATACAGGCGCTTACTCCAACATGAGTTCCCTCACCAATTTCTACATGACCACAAAGAGCAGCTTGAGGAGAGATATGTGCATAATCACCTATAATGTTGTCATGATCAATACTTGCTCCTGTGTTTATAATAACATGTTTACCAATAGCAGTATTAGGCTGTATAATAGCTCCTGCAAAAACCACAGTTCCTTCTCCTATAGTAACTTTGGGCGATATAATAGCTGTGTCATGAATTGCGGTATGGAATTCACTTTTCAACATTTTCGAAATTTCTGATCGTTCTTGATTATTTCCTACTGAAATTATGAAAGGAGGACCTTCGTGCGGAAAAGAATCAATATTCTCTCGTGCGCCTTCATGAACCTTTGGTACTAGGTAATGCTTTCTATTTGGATTATCATCAAAATAGTCTTTTACTAGAATCTCTTCAGAGCCTAAAGTCTCTTTGATTACTTGCGAATGACCGCCAGCACCATATAGTCTAACTTCTGATACTTTTTTAGAGGAATTTGATTTTATGGTAAGCCCTTCTTTATTAAGCATATAATTTCTCCTAAATATTGTTTTATGTAATAATTTGTGCGTTACAAATATATGTATAAATATCTATATTGACATTTTTTGTTATTCTTATAATGTATTGAATATAAGGTATTTAAGTTTTATTGATATATTAATAATTTGTTATTATATTTTTTTGTTTTTTTGATACTATTCATCAAAAAAATTTGATTGTTCGCAACCTTTATATTAATACTATAAAGAGATTTTAATAATGTAATTCTTGCAGGTATAGGAATAGCGTTTATTGTACTATAAAATCTTTATATGCTATAAAAAAAGCTTCAAGCATAGCCATATGGTTATTTAAGAAAAACATGGTTTGTTTCCAAGTATTTTTATTATGGATGCTAACCTCTTGCAATTCTACATATATTCGAGAAATAATTTTACCGTTATCAAGTTTATAATGTTCTGTATACATAATTTCTTCAATGTATTCTGCAGTAATTATATTTTTTAGGCGTAGAAGTTTGTCATAATAATATGCTCTGACGATCTCATCATAAGGCTCTATATCAATAGATACTTGCGCTTTTTTTGTGGTGAAAGTGAACTTGAGAGTTAGATCTTTTATTTTAGTGTTGTATAGTAACCATTTTCTAGGATATTCTTTTCCAAAGCTTATCCAAAACGCTTCCCTTATTTTTTTAGACTCTTCTTTACTAAACATTTTAATTTTTATATTAGATACGCAATTATAGTTGCTACAAGAATGACTAAAAGTTTAGTTATGTTAAATTTATGTCCTGCATTACTTTCAAACAGAATAGTAGTTGAAACATGCAGAAATATACCAATTACCAGTGCTGTAATTTCTTTGTAATAGTTTTGAATTCCATCAAAATGCTCGCTAATAAATGTGCCAAGAGGAGTCATTAAAGCAAAGATTATTAGAATCAAAACTATCGTAGTTTTTTTGATTTTGGTATTCAATAAAAAGGTTGTCAAAATCATAGCAATTGGAATTTTATGAATGATAATTCCGATAAGAATTCCATCTGTATGATGTATGGGGAAGCCTTCCAGTATAGCGTGCAGTGCCAGACTAATAAAAAGCAATTTTGGAATTTGGTAGGTGTTTTTATCTAAATGGATATGACCATGTTCTGCTCCTTTAGAAAAATATTCTAGTAATTTTTGAAGTAATATTCCGATCATAATCCATACACCAGTACGTTTGGCAAAAGGATTATCTTCGAATACTTCTGGCAACAGATCAAATATTGTAATCGCCAAAAGAAAAGCCCCACTAAACGCTAAAAGAAGTTTTAAGTTCTTATGATTAGCGGGTCTAAAAATAAAGACAATTAAAGCTCCTATAAAAACAGCTGCTATGGATAAGATATAATTATGCACTATTTAAATATTAATATAAGTCTTTGTGAAGTGTTTTTGTTAAATTTTTGCAATCGATAATCACCAAATATATCCAGTAAATCAATATCTGCCTGTCTAAAATACTGTTCAAAATCAGCTAATGTTATGATTTTTACGCGTTCTGTAAAGAAAAAATCTTCATTGTTATCTCTGAATCTAATCTCTTTAAAAATATATCCGTCTTGTACATACCTTTTGATATTAAACTTTATTTTGTTTATTTTTTTAGTTTCTTCAGCAACAAGGTTTTGGATAACATAGTCTACATTCATAAAATCAATAACTCCAAAACCTCGCTCATTAAGGTCAGATTTTATCGCTTTTATGGTTTTTAAATTATCTTCTTCTTTATCAAAATAACCAAAGCTGGTAAATAAGTTAAAAACGGCAGAGAATTTTTCAGAATAAGGACGACACATATCGTGCACTTTAAATTTTAGAGTATCATTTTCAAACTGCGAAGCATAATCAATACTGTTTTTTGAAAGGTCCACACCAGTGACGTCATAACCAAGCTCGTTGAGATAAATACTATGACGCCCTTTTCCACAAGCTAGGTCTAAAATTTTTTCACCCTTTTCCAAACTAAGGTACCTTGTGAGATTGTCCATAAAACCTCTAGCTTCGGTATGGCTTCTATCCTTATATAATATATGATAGTACGGCGTATCAAACCAGGATGCATACCACATTGTTGAATCTTTTAGCATAGGGCGCAAAATTAATGTATTTTTACGGTTTAATTATATCGAATTCGAAGATAGTGAATACTACATTTAAAATGGTAGCCAAAACCCTTTTTGGTTTTGAAGAAGTTCTAGCAAAAGAACTAAGGAATTTAAGAGCAGAACGCGTAGAAATTGGAAACCGTATGGTAAGTTTTTATGGCGATACAGGTTTAATGTATAAAGCAAATCTGTGTCTAAGGACTGCCATTAAAATTTTAAAACCGATCACCTCTAGAAAAATTAGAAATGAGCAGGATTTATATGATTTTATACAAAGCATAGACTGGTCGGCATATCTTAATACAGAAGATACTTTTGCTATTCATGCTACTGTAAATTCTACTATTTTTAACCATTCAAAATTTATTGCATTAAAATCAAAAGATGCGATTGTAGATAAGTTTAGAACAGATACAGGCGAAAGACCAAGTGTAGATTTAGAATATCCTGATCTTTCGATAGATATACATATTCAACAAGATGTATGCACGGTTTCATTGGATAGTTCGGGTGGTTCTTTACATCATCGAGGGTATCGTACTGCAACCAATATAGCTCCAATTAATGAGGTTTTGGCAGCTGGTTTACTATTGCTTTCTGGCTGGGATGGGCAGTGTGATTTTTTAGATCCTATGTGCGGTAGTGGTACTATGGCTATAGAAGCAGCTATGATTGCCTGTAATATTCCTGCAAATCTTAACAGAAAAGAGTTTGCCTTTGAAAAGTGGTTAGACTGGGATATGGACTTATTTGAAAAGATCGAAGAATCGTGTCTTAATAAAACTAGAGATTTTCATCATTCCATTATTGGTACGGATAAAGAATATTCGGCTGTCAGAAAAGCGAATATCAATATAGAAAATGCAAATCTTACAGATTTTATAAAAATAAAAGAAGGTGACTTTTTTGCATCCGAAAAAGAAGTTGATGGTTTATTACATATGGTTTTTAACCCTCCTTATGACGAACGATTAGAAATTAATTTGGAAACATTTTATGCGCAAGTCGGGGATACATTGAAAAAGAACTATCCTGGGACTAATGCTTGGTTTATAACGGGTAATCTAGAAGCATTAAAACATGTCGGACTTCGGCCTTCTAGAAAAATAAAAGTATTTAATGGTAAGCTGGAAGCTAGATTAGTGAAGTATGAAATGTATGCTGGCAGTAAAAGAACAAAGTTTCAGAAAAACTAATTTTTTATAAAGTAAGTACAGCTTTATCATGTATTGTTAGCGATCATGTATTATTTAATCATAATAATTCTCCGATAGTTCTGCCTCCGATTTCCGATTTACGCTACTTTGTAGAGGTAGAACTGCCATTTTCGACATTTCTGGGTGAGGTAAAATACAGCATTTTGGTTCTTGCTTCTGTAAGATCAAAATGAAACTCACGTATACCTCAATGGCTCCTCTTTAATAAAGATTGTTGGTTTCAAGAAATTTTTATTGATCGTTTTTTGTTTTTAAACTTATCATTGGTTAATTAAATCTTAAAATCAATTTGATGATTATAGTTTTATGCTTTTGTTAAGAGATAATTATTGAAATAACAATAATTTTCTAGTGAAGTACTCTGGGGCAAGCCCACGAGGCATTTGTAAGAAACTAATTTTTAATTTCTAGGTTAGCCTCGGAGCATTTAAATCTCGCTATGTCTGCCTGAGGCAGGATTATAGAGTAAAATTCAATTAATAACTAATCACATCAACTGGCATGAAAACCAAATTCACACACATCTTTTTTGCAATATTTTTATTGCTATTTACCACATCAGTATCAGGACAACGCTCCAAAGGAAAGCAAGTAGTACAATCCGCATTTTCTGATTCTGTTTTTTCGGGGCTCAAATTAAGAAACATAGGTCCGGCATTTATGTCTGGGCGAATTGCAGATATAGCGATTCATCCCAAAAATGAAAGCATATGGTATGTAGGCGTTGGATCAGGAGGAGTATGGAAAACTACTAATTCTGGAACTACCTGGAGTCCTGTTTTTGACAATCAGACCTCATATTCTATAGGATGTGTAACCATAGATCCAAATAATCATAATACAATCTGGGTAGGAACAGGTGAAAATGTAGGAGGAAGACATGTTGGTTATGGAGATGGTATTTATCGCAGTAATGATGGTGGAGCCTCATGGGAAAATATGGGGTTAAAAAAGTCTGAGCATATTTCTGAGATTATAATACATCCTGAAAATTCTAATGTAATATGGGTTGCAGCTCAAGGTCCTTTATGGACAAAAGGAGGAGAGCGAGGCTTTTATAAATCAATTGATGCCGGAAAAACATGGAAGAAGACCCTTGGAGATGATCAGTGGGTAGGCGTTACTGATATCGCAATAGACCCAAGAGATCCAGAATTACTTTATGCAGCTACCTGGCAGCGACATCGAACCGTTGCAGCTTACATGGGAGGTGGTCCAAGGTCTGGCCTGCATCGTAGTAAAGATGGAGGTGGAACTTGGGAGCAGCTTAAAAATGGACTTCCAAAATCATGGATGGGTAAGATAGGATTAGCTATATCACCACAAAAACCAGATATTTTATATGCAGCTATAGAATTAGATAGAAGAACCGGAGCCGTTTATCGCTCTGCTGATAGAGGAACTACTTGGGAAAAACGATCCGATGCTGTTTCGGGAGCAACAGGACCGCATTACTATCAAGAATTATACGCTTCTCCACATCATTTTGAACGATTGTATTTAGTTGATGTACGCATGCAAGTTTCTGAGGATGGCGGAAAAACCTTCAACAGAATGAAAGAAGAACATAAACATTCTGATAATCATGCGATTGCTTTTAAAAAAAACGATCCAAATTATCTACTGGTCGGAACAGATGGCGGTTTGTATGAAACCTTTGATCTTACTCAAAATTGGCGTTTTATAGATAATCTTCCCGTCACACAATACTATAAAGTAGCTGTAGATGACTCTGCACCTTTTTATAATATTTATGGAGGGACACAGGATAACAGCACTCAAGGAGGCCCATCCAGAACAGATAATGTGCATGGTATCCAAAATTCTGACTGGAGCGTTGTTTTAAATTGGGATGGTCATCAACCTGCTACCGAGCCTGGGAACCCAAATATTATGTATGCAGAGCGACAAGAGGGGAATCTGTCACGAATTGATCTAAGTACGGGTGAAGTGATCGATATTCAGCCACAACCGGGAGCCGATGAAAATTTTGAACGATTTAATTGGGACGCACCAATTCTAGTCAGTGCTCACGACCCCAAAAGAATATACTTTGCTTCACAACGCCTTTGGAGATCAGATAATCGTGGAGACAAATGGACAGCTATTTCTAGTGATTTAACCAAAAATCAGGAACGAATAGAATTAAATATTATGGGTAAGAAACAATCCTGGGATGCACCCTGGGATGTGAATGCAATGTCGAATTATAATACGATTACTTCGATCGCAGAATCTCCTAAACAAGAAAATATTTTGTATGTTGGTACCGATGATGGTATTATTCAGGCCACAGAAGATGGTGGAAGTAATTGGCGCAAAATAGAAGTTGGTTCACTACCCGGTGTGCCGAATACAGCTTTTGTAAATGATATTAAAGCAGATCTATTTGATGCTAATGCTGTTTATGTAGCATTAGATAATCACAAGTATGGTGATTTTAATCCATATCTGTTAAAGAGTGTAGATAATGGTCGTACTTGGAAATCAATAAAAGGAAATCTTCCAGAAAGAACATTGGTATGGCGCATAGTTCAGGATCATGTACAACCGAATCTTTTATTTGCAGCAACCGAATTTGGCATTTATTTTACTGTGAATGGTGGGAATACATGGATAAAATTGACAGGAGATATGCCTACAATTTCTTTTAGAGATCTGGCAATACAGCGAAAAGAAAATGATTTAATTGGAGCTTCATTTGGAAGAGGATTTTTTGTTTTTGATGACTATACTGCGTTAAGAAGTGTTTCTGAAACTAAATTAAAAGAAGAAGCTATATTATTTCCAACACGCGATGCATGGTGGTATATACCACGCCCACATCTTAGTTTTGGTGATAAGAAAGGAAGCCAGGGAGCTTCGCACTATGTTGCTCCCAATCCGGATTTTGGTGCTGTTTTTACCTACTATTTGAAAGATGGATTGAAAACCGGTTCAGAAATTCGAAAAGAAAATGAAAAGAAAAATAAAGATAATGATATCGTGTTTCCGGGTTGGGATACAGTAGAAGAAGAACGTACAGAATCTAAACCGCAAATTGTACTAGCAATTACGAATAGTAAAGGTGAAACTATTCGAAGAATACAAGGTCCTGTAAAGTCTGGTTTTCATAGAGTTTCCTGGGATCTTCGTTATCCGGCTAGTCAAGCAATTACCCTTAAGGAGCAAGAATATCCTTACGGTGCTCCAAAAGGACTTATGGTAGTTCCTGGTCAATACACAGCTACGTTGTCTAAAATTGTGAAAGGGAAAGTAACTCAGCTATCAGATCCGGTATCTTTTACGGTTAAAAAAATGCAAGAAGGAACTTTGAAAGGAGCAACTCCAGAAGAGACTTCGGTTTTTTGGAGAAGTTTTGAAGAAGCACAAGGAAAAATTTCTACTTTAAATCTACAAATAAGTAAAATCGATAAGCGTATAAAAGCAATGCAACGCGCATTACAACAAGCAAATGTTGCGCCAGGAGATCTAGATACACGCCTTGCTGCTGCAAAAAAACGGACAGATGACTTGCTTAAAAAATTTAAAGGAAATCAGTCCAAACAGCAAATAGGTGAGAAAACCAAACCTACTATTGGTGATCGTATGTTTGCTATCTATAAAGGTGTTGATCGCTCTACATATGGTCCTACGAGTACTCATCTTGAAACTATGAAAATTATCAAAAATCTAATCATAGAAATTGAAGCTAAATATAATGATCTGAAAAACGAAGCTAATTTACTTTCTAAAGCATTACAAAAAGCTGGAGTCCCTTTTATTGAAGATTAGATTATAGACATTAAGAACCTTTTGGGTTTTAAAAACCCAAAAGGTTCTTAATATTTTGCAGCTATTTTTCTTTTCATATGTTACAGAGGATATTTTATTATTTTTTTTCAACTACTACAAATGTTATAATTATCCAAAATTAGTTTCAGACGCTAAAGATTTTTTTACATTGTAAAAACTAACCTTAACTTAAAAACTAACTGCTATGAAACGTATTATACTACATTCACTATTACTCTCATTTTTGTTGATTATAAGTTGTAAAGACAATAAATCAGCTACAGATACTACTCAGGATACAGAAAATGAGATAGTAGAGAAAAAACCAATAAAAATTATATCTGAAGAAGTTGCCTATAAAGCAGATACGTTATTGATGAAAGGATATCTGGCTTTTAATGAAAATGAGACAGAAAAAAGTCCGGGTATCATTATTGTACACGAATGGTGGGGCCATAATGATTATGTGAGAAAGAGAGCTGATATGCTTGCACAATTAGGATATGTTGCTCTGGCTATTGATATGTATGGAGACGGTAAGCAAGCAGCTCATCCTGATGATGCAGGGAAATTTGCAATGAATGTTATGGGCAATATTGATAGTGCTAAAGAACGGTTTAGTGCAGCATTAGAAATGTTGAAGTCGCAAGAATCAGTTGATGCAGATAAAATTGCGGCAATAGGGTACTGTTTTGGGGGTAGCGTAGCACTTACGATGGCTAATTTGGGGATGGACTTAGATGCGGTTGCGGCTTTTCACAGCGGTGTGCAACTCCCTGTTATGCCTACTACAGATATCAAAGCAAAAATATTAGTTTGTAACGGCGCAGATGATCCTTTTGTGCCACAAGAAACTGTTGTTACCTATAAAAAAGCTATGGATAGTGTGCAGGCACGCTATAAATATATTGCCTATGAGAACACTACACATTCTTTTACTAGTAAAAGTGCTGATTCTATAGGGAAGAAATTTGATTTACCGGTAGCATATCAACAAGAAGCAGATGAACAATCATGGGCTGCGCTTCAGAAATTATTGAAAGAGGTGTTTTAGTTTCGATTTTAGTCCAGGGATAAGATGTATTAGCTTGATTGTTTTCTCGATAAAGAAAATGTGTCGATAGTTCTACAGAGGCCAGTCGAATTACATTTGGCTTATGCTGCGTTATGACAAAATACTCGAATTGACTCCTTTTATAATTAGTTTTCTAAATAAGCAATGGGTTAGACTATATAGTATACAAATAATTTACTTTCTCTTCTTGAAAAACGGTATCAAGTAACTTATTGTGTACCCATAACCAACACCAATAGTACTAAAATCATTTGTTTTTCCAAATCCAGGGATATAAAGGTTATCAAATCTTTCAGGATTTTCTTCGCTTATCAAATTTCTCAAGGAAACGTTGGCACCAAGATATATATTGGCAAAAAGTTCTACCTCTATCCCAAAAACTAATTCGATCCAACTCGCAGTTAAGCCATCGGATTCAATTCCATCAGTGTTAGTATTCACTCCAAAGTAATTAGTACCTGTAAAAACAGAATATTCATCTAGCGTTTGCTCAAATCTAGAGAAGCCATAACGAAGTCCCACATAAACACTATTCTGCATTCCATACCAGTTATCATAGGTGTTATAATCAATTCCTGCTCTTATGTAACTCCCGGATCCTTCTACTTTTATATTTTCTTCATCTCTAAGTAAGGATTCATTACCTATTTCTGCGGCTAGATAAAATTTCTTATAAAACCTGTAATCCCCAACAATTTCAAACCCAGAATAATTCTCATCCACAGAAGAACGAATTAACCTACTGATATCAATTCCTGCTCTTAACCCATACTTTTCTGCAGGAGGTAGTGTATCGTTGGATGTTATTTTTTTTTCTTCTTCCTTTTTCTCCTCTTCCTGCCCTTGAATAGTAGTGCCAGCAAGTAGAATACTAATGAAAAATAAATACGTGCGCAGTTGCTTCATCTGTTACGTTTTCTCTTTGTACTGTTATACTTCTAATCCAACTACCATCTTCACCAGCTTCTGGAGGTGATATAGTAAGACCTTTATAATTAACCCTAAATCCACAAGCACTACTTACATATTCTTGCTCTGGTGTATACTGAAAACTTACAATATCTGTATTTTGTGGTATGGAATCATTTTCAAAATTAGAATTAATAGTAAATTCATAATTAGTTATTAATTCATTTGTTTTTAAAGGAATTAAGATTGAATCAGTTACTTCAGTCAAAGCAAAAGGAGTTTCAATATCGACTGCTTTTACCTGTAATTCTGTAGGTGCTTTTATTTCAGTACCTGTATCAGAATCTATAAATTTGACAATCAACAAAGGAGTGGTCGGTGTACCTTCTGCACAGATGTCATCTCGTTCACAACTTGTACTTAAATACAATATGAGTAAAATAGTAACTATGCTTAGTAGATATTTGAAAATGTTCATATCTTATCTTTTTTCTAATAACACCACATTTTCAACGTGATACGTTTGCGGGAACATATCCACAGGCTGAACCTTGGTTACACTGTATGTTTCATCTAATAACGCCAAATCACGTGCTTGTGTTGCACTATTACAACTTACATAAACAATTTTTTCTGGAGCAATATTTAATAATTGAGCTACTACGTCTTTATGCATGCCATCTCTTGGAGGATCTGTAATTACGACATCGGGTTGGCCATGAGTTGCAATAAATTCTTTGGTGAATACTTTTTTCATATCTCCAACATAGAATTCTGCATTATCTATATTGTTATTTCGTGCATTTTCCTTGGCGTCTTCTATAGCTTCAGGAACGGCTTCTACACCAATTACCTTCTTTGCCTTTTTTGCAACAAATTGCGCTATGGTTCCGGTTCCGGTATATAAATCATATACAAGTTCATTGCCAGAAAGATTAGCAAAATCACGAGTTATTTTATATAATTCGTAAGCTTGTTTTGAGTTGGTTTGATAAAAGGACTTTGCATTGATTTTAAAGCGTAATCCTTCCATTTCTTCTTCAATAAAATCTTTTCCATGATAACAAATCACCTCTTGGTCATATATGGTGTCATTTCCTTTAGAATTTATAACATATTGTAGGGAGGTAATTTTAGGAAATTCTTTATTAATATAATCTAAAAGCAATATCCTTTTTTCAACATTCTCATTAAAGAATTGAATCAATACCATAATTTCTCCGGTTGAAGAGATTCTAAGCATCATAGTTCTAAGAAAGCCTTCTTGCTTTCTGGCGTTATAGAATGAAAGATTATTTTCGGTAGCAAATGCTTTTACTTTATTCCTAATAGTATTACTAGGGTCTTCTTGCAGGTAACATTTGTTGATATCGAGAATTTTGTCCCACATGCCAGGGATATGAAAACCAAGTGCGTTTCTGCTTTCGATTTCAGCATCACTTTGTATCTCTTCTAAGGTTAACCATCTACTATCGCTAAATGAGAATTCCATTTTATTCCTGTAGAAAAACTGGTCTTCAGATCCTAGTATTTTAGTAACCTCAGGTAATTCAATTTTACCTAAACGTGTTAGGTTATTTACTATTTCTTGTTGTTTATAGGCCAGTTGATGCTCATACCCCATAAACTGCCATTTACAACCCCCACAAGTACCAAAATGCTCACATGCAGGATCAACACGTTTATCAGATTGTTTGTGAAATACAGTAGCAGAACCTTCATAATATGCTTTGCGTTTTTTTGTCGTCTGTATATCCACCACATCACCAGGTACTGCGTTGTTTACAAAAATTATTTTTCCGTCAGGAGCCTTGGCAATACTTTTTCCCTTTGCTCCTGCGTCAATTATTTCGATATTTTCAAAAACTTGTCTTCTGTTTTTTCTTGCCATAGCGCAAAAATAAGAATAGAATGCATATACTTATTGATTATTCAAAATATCTTGTAAAAAAGAAATTAAAAAAATCAATAAAGTTTTATTAATTTGCGGATCTCTTAGGGGTGATTTCTCTCCCACGCTGAATTTTCGAAACGTATCGAAAGGATAAAGGTACAGAAGGAATGGTTGTTTCAATAATTAAAAGTATTACGAAAATGGCTGTTTTAGAAAATAAGTCGTCACAACATTCAATTGAATTAGAAAATAAGTATGGAGCTCATAATTATCATCCTTTACCTGTTGTTTTAAATAAAGGAGAAGGAGTATATGTGTGGGATGTAGAAGGGAAAAAATATTATGATTTCTTAAGTGCATATTCAGCAGTTAATCAAGGACATTGTCATCCCAAAATTGTAGGTGCGATGATGGATCAAGCACAAACATTGACACTTACCTCAAGAGCTTTCTATAATGACAAGCTTGGAGAATATGAAAAATTTGCGGCCGAGTATTTTGGTTTTGATAAACTATTACCAATGAATACCGGTGCTGAAGCTGTTGAAACTGCATTAAAATTATGTAGAAAATGGGCGTATGAGAAAAAAGGTATTTCAGAGAACGAAGCTCAGATTATAGTGTGCGAAAATAACTTTCATGGGCGTACAACTACGATCATTTCATTTTCTAATGATCCGGTAGCAAGAAAGAATTTTGGCCCTTATACTGAAGGATTTATTAAAATAGAATATGATAATATTACTGCGTTAGCGCAGGCATTAGAAAATAATACGAATGTTGCAGGATTTTTGGTAGAGCCAATTCAGGGTGAGGCTGGAGTTTATGTACCTTCAGAAGATTATTTAGCTAAAGCAAAAGCACTTTGTGAAAAGCATAATGTATTATTTATTGCAGACGAAGTGCAGACAGGTATTGCCAGAACAGGTAGGTTACTAGCGACTTGTGGTAATTGCTCATGTGTTGATAAGAATTGTTCAGGTACACCAAACGTGAAGCCAGATGTGTTGATATTAGGGAAGGCTCTGAGTGGTGGCGCGTATCCAGTTTCTGCGGTATTAGCTGATGATCACATCATGGAGGTCATTAAACCAGGTAACCATGGAAGTACTTTTGGAGGAAACCCTGTTGCTGCTGCTGTCGCAATGGCTGCTTTAGAAGTTGTAAGAGATGAAAAACTTGCAGAGAACGCTTTTGAGTTGGGTGAACTGTTTAGGTCAGAGTTGAATACTTATATAGAAACATCAGGGATTGTTAATTTAGTGCGTGGTAAAGGATTACTAAATGCTATTGTAATTAACGATGATGAAGAAAGCGATACAGCATGGAATATTTGTGTAGCACTAAAAGAAAACGGACTTTTGGCAAAACCTACACATGGTAATATTATTCGTTTTGCACCCCCTTTGGTAATGAATAAAAAACAACTTCTCGAATGTGTTGCTATTATTATCAAAACACTTAAAGCATTTGAGTAATTAATAATAGTATAATGTTTATCTTAGAAAATAAGGAAAGTAAGTATATTGCTTTCCTTTTTTATGGTGCCAGATAACAAAATGGTTCAGAGGGAACATTCCTTAAAATCCAAAACGCTATGATTAGTACACCAAGTAATATAGGTGTTTTTGGGTGATATAAATAATTGTAGTAGTTCTTGTTCCTGTATTTGTTTATCCCTTTAATTATTATATTGTAAATAATAGAAAATAATCCAATAACATATAAGGCATTATGGTTTAGAGTTTCAAAAATATTGAAGTGTAATAATTGGTGCAAAGCTCTTTGGCTTCCGCATCCAGGGCAATAAAGTCCGGTAAGACTGTAGAAAGGGCATTTCGGAAAATATATTTCCTGACCAGGATTGTAAAAATAGTATAGGTATAGTAATATTGATACTACTAGACCTATACCTATATACTTAATTTTCATTAGTATCCATTAGCACCGCTTAACATTGCCATTCCTCCCATTGCAAACATGAATACGATATATAATACCATTACGACTAGTCCTGCTATGAATCCAATTTTTGTCCATTTTTTAGCATCTGCTGAAGCGTTATTAGCTTCTTCAAAATTGCCTTGATCAAAAGCAGAATTCACTTTTGAAGCATTAATGATCCCAACAATTCCCAATGGTAGGCAACAAAAAATAGTTACTAGAATTGATTCTACTAAATAGTTTTTTGGTCTTTCTTGATTAGTTTCCATAAATATAGATTAAGTTAAAAAATAATTTTAGTTACATAGTTACTTAGTATGGTAAGCGCAATAGTAATCATGAGAACAACTTTGATAAGTTGATCATACTTAAATGTTATAAAAAAGCTAGTTCCCAAATATATTAGTAATAATAATAGTGGGTAAATCGCCGGATACATCTGAAATGCAGCAACAAATTCCCCTTTTAACAAAAAAACTATCGATCTTTGCATACCGCAACCTAAACAATCAACACCAAAAAATTTTTTGGAAAGACAAGGCAACATATAGGTTTCCAAAGGCAATATTTTTTATTAAAACTTATTGCAATATACATAATTTCATAAATTAAAAAATTTGAGCGTTAGAAAAATCTATTATTTGGTATTTTTGCGATATGAAATATAGCAAGGTAAAAAAGATAATGAGTATAATCATTATTGCTCTGGGAGCGATAGCACTTATTAGTGAAATCTCTTCTGCCAATAAAAATTATTATATACAAAGTGCAGGGCTAGTATTATTGATGTTAGGGTTGTTTCTTGTTAATGCTACAATAAAATCGAAGACCGATCATAGTACTGACCAATATTTTGAAGAAGAATAACAATGATTGGAGTAGGAGATACAGTATCGGTTTTGGATGAACCAATCACGGGAAAGGTTGTTTCTATCACTTCTAATGGGGTTACTATTGAAACAGAGGATGGTTTTGATATGACTTTTTTGATCAATGAGGTGGTGAAAATTCAATCAGAAGAAATGATTATTCCGTCTTATGAAGAAATTCATAGAAACCTACAGGAAAAAGAAGTTTTCAAGAAAAGACCCAAAAGACCTGCTCCAAAACCAAAAGATCGCAATCTGCCCCCAATGGAGGTTGACTTACATATTCATAAGTTAGTCAAATCTACCAAAGGTATGGCAAATCATGATATGGTTACACTACAATTAGATACTGCAAAAAGACAATTAGATTTTGCAATTAGTAAGCGTATTCCTAAAATAGTTTTTATTCATGGTGTTGGGCAAGGGGTTCTTAAAGAAGAATTAAAGTATCTATTTGGGCGGTATGATAATGTTAAGATTTCTGACGCTGATTATAAAAAATATGGATTAGGTGCTATGGAAATTTATATTCTTCAGAATCCTAAGTAATTATGTTATATCAATATCTATTAAGATCTTATTACTATAAGTGCGTAAATAATTAATGGGATTTGATTATTCTGAACGTTTGATCAAAGTTGCCTACACTATATTATGTTATTATAGTAAATCTAAAAGATACATGGTGTTATTTAGGAATTGTGTCAGAACCCAGTACCAGACTTTCTATTTGTATTGGGCTTCCTGTACCCGATATGACTAGATTTTTTAATGTAAAGGTTCTTGAAAACCTTTTTTCCATATCTATAGGAGCTATTTCCTCATAACTAATTTCAATACTTCCACCAGTACTATTAAGTGTTCTGGTTATATTAATATCGCTAGGAAGGTTGTTGTTACAAAAGAACTCTGTAGCAGTGTCTGTATCTGGAATAGCAGTATCAAATTCTCTATAGGTTAATATGTTGGTATCGTTTAGGAGGATAGTATCGATATTTTCTTCAACAATATTATCTACAGAAGGATTGATTTCGAAAGCAGTATCTGCAAAATTTAAATGTATAGCTCTATTTATGTCATCATTAAAAGTATACACAGTAAATGTATCAGGAGTGTTTTCAGGGCAGATTAATAAACTTCCACCAAAATCAATCGATACATCTGCAGCAATGGTGTCACTTCCCAAAAACAGCGATTCTCTTCGAATGCTTATACCATTTCCTTCTAGGCTTACATTTTTTGCTATAATAGTTCGGGTATACCTTCTTTGCGTATTTGATTCGGGATCTAATTCTTGATAACTGATTTCAATACTACCTTCGGCACTGATCATTTCTTGTGCAATCGAAACGTTGCTAGGTGGAATACTGCTACAAAAGTAATCAGAACCAGTGATAGTTTCGTTGAATTGCCTATATATTAATTGATTACTATCTGAATTTAATGGGATCACGGTTGGAGTAGTAACAGAGATGTCATTTACCTCGGGAGTAATGTCAAATGTTGGACTGGTAAAATTTGCTGATAACGATTGATTGCTATTAGCGTCTATTTTATAAAAAACAAACGTATTATCATTAGAGTTTGAGCAATTTTCTAACGTGGCATCAAAATTAACATCGTTGTCAATGATATCGCCCTCACTACAATTTGAAATAAGGAAAGCAAGAAATATACTATAAATGGCTATTTTCATATTAAAATAATAATCTCTAATTTACATTTTTTGTTGTGGTCTTCGGTATAGTAACGTCTCTAAACTCAAACGAAAAATTTTCATCTTCAAAATTTTGATTTTCACCATCAAAAATGAGTTCATTGATGGTTACCGTTGTTCTAAAGGTCGTTTGAACAGTATTATTGCGACCAGGCGGTATAGAATCATTATTATTTCGCATATCGCTGTCAGAATTGGTGTCTAGATAATTAGGTATCCCATCATTGTCATCATCATCATCTGTAGGATCTCCATTACCATTCGTATCTTCATCTATGGTTAAGATCCCATCACCATCATCGTCATCATCCAGATAATTTGGAGTCCCATCACTATCATAATCATCATCTCTGGGGTTGCCATTATTGTTGAAATTCTCGTCTCGATTAAAATCTTCATTGATGGTTAAAATTCCATCATTATCATCGTCGGGGTCTAGGTAATCGTCTAGCTCATCACCATCTGTATTTCTAAAAGAGTCATCCTCTGAGTCTCCATTCGACAATTCTGCACTAGTGAGTATATTATCATTATCATCGTCCTGATCTTTAAAATCAGGAATACCATCACGGTCTGTATCACCATCTCCTTCTTGATCAGCAGGAACATCATCACTATCATCTTCTTCAATAATTTCAGTAAAAATTTCAGATCTGCCGGATGTGCTTATCAATTCTTCGGTTACAATAATCTCACTCGAAGGAATATTAGAGCAATAATAATCAGGAGTTATAGAGGTGTTAAATTGGCGGTAAATTAAAATATTAGTTTCATTATTTAGCGCTATGGTTATCGGAGTATCTGTTGCAATTGTATCAGAGAAGGTTTCACTAATAAAATTATAAGATATGGCTTCATTAATAGTTTGGTTGATTTTAAAAAAAACAAATTCATTTTCCTTCGCTCCATTACAAAGTTGTAATTCGACGTCATCAAACTCAAAATTAGTAATTATGATATCTCCATCATCACAAGAAGATAGTAGTAATGTAGATAAAAGGAACGGCAAGAGTTTTTTCACGTATCTAAAATTTATGCATTAATCCTTATGATTTTTTATAAAGACGAAAAAAAATATAAAATGTTTACGACAACCTATCATTTTAACAGTTTTTGACAAAAATAAGGGAATTGAAAGATTATAACGTGTCTAGCCAAAAATAATTTTATTTAAACTAGTTTTGTAAATCATAAAATGAATATCACAAAACAATTTATATTTGTTTTATGATATTTTTTGATGGTCTGTATAAACGATTAATTTTTAGATTTTATGCAAAAAGTTTATTTTGATAGTGCTGCTACAACAAAAATAAGACCCGAAGTCATAACAAAAATGGTCTCGGTTTTGAACGAAGATTACGGGAACCCGTCTTCTTCTCATGGTTTTGGTCGATCGGCAAAAAATCATATTGAGCAAACTCGTAAAAATATAGCAAACTATTTAGGAGTAAAGGCTTCTGAAATTATATTTACATCTGGTGGTACAGAAGCAGACAATTTAGTTATCAATAGTGCAGTTAGGGATTTGAATGTTCGTCATATTATTACATCTAAAATAGAACATCATGCTGTACTGCATACAGTACAAGAAATAGAATCTCTTTCAGGAATTAGAGTGAGTTATGTGGATATTCATCAAGATGGTTCTATCGATTACACCCATTTTGAATCGCTGTTAAAGGCTTCCAAAGAAAAAACATTGGTTAGTCTTATGCATGTAAATAATGAAGTAGGAACTATATTGGATATTGAAAAAATTGGAGATTTGTGTAAAGCGTATGATGCATTTTTTCATAGTGATATGGTGCAATCTGTTGGGCATTTAGAGGTTAACTTAAATGAGCTAAATGTTGATTTTACAGCAGTGAGTGCTCATAAATTTCATGGTCCAAAGGGAATTGGTTTTGCCTATATTCGAAAAAATTCAGGACTTAAACCTTTGATTTTTGGTGGAGAGCAGGAGCGAGGATATCGTGCAGGTACAGAGAGTGTACATAACATCGTGGGTATGGATGAAGCATTACGTTTATCTTATGAAAATTTGCAAGAAGAGAAGCAGTGTATTATCAACTTAAAAAAGTATTTTATTGAAACCCTGAAAAAAAATATAGCAGGAGTTAAATTTAATGCCAATTGTTGTGATGATGCGCACAGCACCTATACATTAATCAATGTATGTCTACCCGTTTCTGAGGAAAAAGCAGGAATATTATTGTTTCACATGGATATTAATGGAATTGCTTGCTCAAGAGGCAGTGCATGTCAAAGTGGAAGCAGTAAGGGATCACATGTGCTATCAGAAATTCTTTCTGAAGAAGATTTAAAAAAACCTTCTGTACGTTTTTCTTTCTCAAAATATAATACTAAAGAAGAAGTGGATTATGTCGTTGAGGTGTTAAAGAAATTTATTACAGAGTAATCTCTGTTGAAATTCTTTCCTCTGCAAATCAAAATTTCATTCCTAATCGCACATTGAAAACTCTTGGAGTCAAAAAGTTTGGAATAGCAAATTGACGTTGACTCGATGCATCTCTAACAAAAGTATTGGTAATCGCGTTTTGATTATCAAAGAGGTTATAAATCTCTACCCCAAAATTAAGTGCTCTAAATACATTAAGGAAATGTCCTTCGCGTAATCTTTTATTTTGATCCACAACAATATAAGATACTCCCAGATCGGCTCTTCTATAATCTCGTAACCGCCTCTGAAAATTATAAGGATCAGCATAACTTGGAGACCCACCGGGTACTCCGGTTTGATATACCAGATTAAGATACATCTTCAAACTTGGTATTGATGGAACATAATCTTGAAACAACACTCCAATTTTTAATCTTTGATCTGTTGGTCTTGATATGTATCCTCGATCATCAATATTTTCTTCTGTTTTTAGGTATCCTAAACTTACCCAGCTTTCTGTGCCGGGTACAAATTCACCATTAAGACGCAGATCTACTCCTTGTGCATAAGCCTCTGCATTGTTTCTAGCGCGATATCGAATACGTACATTTTCAAGGGTATATGGGTTCACATCGGTTAGTTTCTTATAATATATTTCTGTAGTAAGTTTAAAAGGTCTTTCCCACATTTTAAAACTATAGTCATTGCCAAACACCAAATGGATAGCTTGTTGGGCTTTAACTTCGGGGCGTACAGTACCCAAGGAATCTCTTAGTTCTCTATAAAAAGGCGGTTGATGATATAATCCTCCTGCAACTCTAAAAATCATATCGCTTTTCCAGTTAGGTTTTATAGCAACCTGTGCTCTTGGACTAAATACAATTTGTGAATCCGAACTCGCCACAGTCTCACCATAAATGTTCCAGTGGTGGGCTCTTACCCCAATATTTGCCCAAACTTCACTTTCTTTCATAGTTGTACGAATATTATACTGGGCATACCCCGAAATCCTATCTATTTTTGCTTTGTTGATCGCTCTTACACTTGTAAATGGAACAATGGGACTAGCAAAAGGAGTATATGGTTGGTCGTTTCTCAAATCATTGAACGGAGGTCTAATAGAAAACCCCGAAGAATCAACGATTTCATATTCTTGTAAACGATCCCGAATATCTTCAGAAGTATATTTTATACCCCAATCAAATTGATGTTTGTCTACGCTATATGTGCCTTTATGTTCTACATTGAATATCAAGGCGTCTAGATCATTTCTAGCATGCGTTAGCTGTGAACCTACACCTTCACTAAACTCTACTTCTCCTAAATTTTCGCTACCTATATCGTTATTGACAGTACCAAGGGCATACGCAGCAAAAATATCATAGTGTTCTTGCTCTTGAGTTTGATACCCAGAAGCTATTAATCTCAATGTTAAATTGGCATTAGGTCGATATGTACCCTTTAATGCTCCAAAATAAGTATCGTATTGATCGCTTTCTTCTCCTTCATAAAGAACAGTTAATGCCTGAACCGTTTGTAATGTCCCAAAATTGACTTGCTGAGTCAATGGCTCATAATCATATGTGTTTCTGGCTAAATTACCCAAGAGCCCTAATTCGAATTTATCTGTAATATTATATGAAATATAGGTTTGTATGTCTGCAAATCTTGGCTGGAAATTTGTTTCGGTATCTCTAGCATCTACTAATAAACTATTATCCCTGTATCGCACTCCAACGATACCGGCTAGTTTTTTATTTTTAGAAATTCCTCCTGCAGATACACTGCCACCTAGAAAACTTGCATCTACTGTTGCTCCTAATCTTGTGGGTCTTTTATACGTGATGTCTAAAACAGAAGATAGTTTATCTCCATATTTTGCTTGAAAACCTCCAGCAGAAAAATCTACATTACGAACTAAATCAGTATTAACAAAGCTTAGCCCTTCTTGTTGACCGGATCTAATAAGAAATGGTCTATAGACTTCAATTTCATTCACATAGACCAAATTTTCATCAAAATTTCCACCTCTAACAGCGTATTGTGTGCTTAATTCATTATTAGAGCTTACTCCTGGTAAACTCTTCAGCAATCCTTCTACACCTGCATTTGCAGATGGTGTCGTTCTGATGGTTTCAGGATCTAAAGTTGTTATGCCCTCAACCACTTTTCTTTCTCTACCCGAAATGATTACTTCACTAATTTGTTCTACGTTGGTTTTTAATATCGGATTTAGTTCATATTCCTGATTTTCTTCGAGCTTAATTATAAATTGTACATCTTTGAGGCCAAGATGTGATATTGTAATTTCAACTTCTTGGTTTGCAGGAATGATAAGTTGATAAACGCCATCTTTATTAGATTGAGTTCCTGAATCTCTATTAGTAATATTTGCTCCTTGTATAGGAAAATTATTCTCATCTAAAACAACACCTTGTAGTCTGGCAGTTTGTGCTCGTGAGGAAAAACTTATTGTAATAAATGTGGCTAAGAGAAGTAAGGTTTTATGTTTCAAAAAGTAGTAAGGTTTAAGGTTTTCTATAGAATGTAGTTTCAAATGTAGCTCTGTTACCTACGTTATCTAACACAACAAGTTTGAAAATATTTTCTGAGTCGGTATTAATTTTGTCGTTAAAATCATAGACTAACATCCCTGTTTTATAATCATATTCCATCAAAATAAACTTTCCGTTGATTGTACCTCTATAACTTTTAATTCCAGACTTAGCGTCATTAATTTTTATTTTGAGATGCGTTGCAGTAGAGATCCATTTTTTGTTTGAAACATTGATAGGAACTATAGTAGGTTTTTGATTATCTGTAAATAAGGAATACGTTCCAAATGTACGTGTTCTTGTAGAAAATCGATTTCCTTTTTTTGAAGTTCTTGAAAAGTAAATTTTATTTTTTCCTTCGATTCTTCCTATGTAAAGTTTCTTTTTATCTTCATCATTATAGTGTGATACATCAAAAACAAGAGTCATGTTCTTATGCAAAGCAGTTTTATTGTTATGAACTTTTGCAGTTTCTCCTTGGACAGATATGTCTAGATATGTGTCCTTATATAAGCTTCCTTTCGGAATTAAAAGATCAAAAATTCCAGAAGTATATGTATAATTTTCATTTGCCTGAACAAAATCAGGGGTTGTTACGTCCTTAGGTTTTGTGATAGAATCTATGTAAGAACCTAGTAGAGGGACATTAATGACAGACGTATTATTCTTATAATCTCTGACAGAGATTTGATAGTTATAAGAGAGACTATCTTTTACAGTAATAAAACCGTTATTTACTTTGTTTTTGTAGATAGTCAGAGGGTTATCTTTTTCTACAAAAAGCTTGCTTATTCTGCTACGATTTTTTTTATAATATCCAAAATCTATGAGCCTATTGATGTATCTTGTTTCTGCAAATGAGAATCTATTCATTTCTAGTTTAAAATTCTCCTGACCGTTTATTTGTGTTGTTATTTCGTAAATACCATTATTATTGGCTGCTTGATCTTGTTTATCAATGGTAGAGATTCCAAAACCAATCTTACCATATGCAGTTACGTTTTCTGCCTTATAACTTCCGTCTTCTTGAGGGATTAATCTCAGCTTTGTTGTTTTCTGACTGCCATTAATGTGAGCATCTTTATCCAAACTGTATGCCCAAAGACCCTTAATTACAGGTTTTTTTGTATCCTTGACCTCCATCCCAAAACGCATTGGGTTCATTGGTCTGGATTTAACGTCTCTAATTTCAAAATGTAGGTGTGGTCCAGAGCTACCTCCAGTATTTCCACTGTAGGCAATAATATCACCTTGTTTCACCAGTAAAGAACCGGATTTTGGAAAAAGTTCTATCTCATATGATTCTTTTGCATATTGTCTTTTCTTGACATAAGCTTCAATTTCAGGAGAAAATTTTTTAAGATGGGCATATACGGTAGTGTATCCATTTGGATGTACTATATACATTGCCTTGCCATATCCTCCGTGAGAAACTTTGATCCGACTAATTCTGCCAGAAGCAGATGCATATACATTAAGGCCTTCTTCTCCATTTGTTTTCATGTCCAATCCAGAATGAAAATGATTCGATCTTAATTCTCCAAAAGTACCAGAAAGAATGAGGGGAATATCCAGTGGGTGAATAAAATAATCTTTTGCAATATTTTGACTGTAGCAAAACGAAAAACCAAATAGTATCAATAATATAATTACACGCATAGGGGGAAATAAAAATAGATATTTAATAACAGTGTATAAAACTACTTATTTTTTTGTTAGGGTAGTGCTTTGTAGCGACGCATTAACAAAATCATTGTTTCACATCAATTAGATACTACAATTATATTAAATCATTTTTTAAGCTGAACACATGTTTAGGCTAAATTTTTAACACATAAATTGAGTAGAAAACATAAGTATTTACTTATGTGACTGTCTTATAATCAGTTAAGAGGTAGCTGCTATAATAAGGTTTTTGATTGAAGATTTTTTATCTTTTGGCTATTATAACGTATCGTTTTCTTACCTCAGGGATATGTGAAAATCACAGAAATACCTTAGTCTGAGCAGTAATATTTAGCAGTACAGAAATTAGTTTAAAAACTATTGGGTTATTTCAATTGGTATGTTAACTTTGTGTAACGAAGTATTGTGTAAAATTAATTAATGAGTGATTTAGTTGAAATTGTTGATTCTCTTGAAAATAGGATAAGCAAGTTGCTTCATAAGTATGAATTAATGAAGCAACAAAATGCAAATCTAAAAGGGAAAATAGCAGAATTAGAGTCTGTTTCAGGACTTCAGATGGATCAACTAAAGCAGTGGGAAGAAAAATTCAGTGCGCTCAAAAATGCAAATGCAATACTCGGCAGTGACGAACATAAGAGAGAGACCAAGCTAAAAATAAACGCCTTAATAAGAGAAATAGATGTGTGTATTGCACAACTCTCAGAGTAAATAGACTATGGCAGGAAAGCTTAAAATTAAACTATCGATTGCAGATCGTGTATATCCTTTAACGATCTATCCGGATCAGGAAGAGGGTTTGCGAAAAGCGGCAAAAAAGATAGAAGCTATGATTAAGCAGTTTGAGCAAAGCTATGCAGTTAGAGATAAACAAGACGTATTAGCAATGTGTGCTTTGCAGTTTGCTGCACAGGTCGAACAAAAAAGTATAGATAAAAATGATGATATGGTTAATGTTGAAAATAAATTGAATGCATTAAACGATTTGTTACATAATCATTTGTCATAACGTTCATTATAAATAAAATAAAGGTTACTGCCTGCACTAGTTGTTATTTTGATAAACTCAACAAGAATTAAATTAAAAAGGGTGAGTTTAAATTGTAAAAGCGCGCCGCCTCGAGCGGATTCTTGAGCAATTTGTTAGCCCTAAACCTGTTTTTACAGAGTTTATACAAAACCTTTACTAGTGTGGGCTTTTTTATACACAAATATTAACAAAGATTATGGATAACATTATATATCTGATTGTAGCTTCAATTGCGGGGTTGATAATTGGTTTTATTATAGCTAAGATGCTAGAGCGAAGCAAAGCATCAGCGATTATTAGAGACGC
The DNA here is from genome assembly GCA_947495425.1 of uncultured Aquimarina sp. GTDB lineage: Bacteria > Bacteroidota > Bacteroidia > Flavobacteriales > Flavobacteriaceae > Aquimarina. Next base: position 9,239 of record CANLYR010000044.1, on the reverse strand, counting down.
AAAAAAAACATCAGAAAACATTCTAAGAGAATCGAAAAGTGAAGGAGAAACAATCAAGAAAGATAAAATACTACAAGCCAAAGAAAAATTTATTGAGCTAAAAGCAGAGCATGAAAAAGTGATATTATCTCGCGATAAGAAGATTGCTGAGGCAGAAAAAAGAACCAGAGACAAAGAATCTCAAGTTTCTAATGAATTGTCAAAAAATAAAAAACTAAATACCGAAATAGAAGAGAAGATCAAAAATTATAACCATCGCAATGAATTTCTCGAAAAAAAGCAGAGCGAACTTAATAAACTTCATAAAAACCAGGTTCAGCAATTAGAAGTGATATCCGGGTTATCTGCAGAAGATGCCAAAGAGCAATTAGTAGAATCTTTGAAAGAGCAGGCTAAAACAGATGCTATGAGTCTTATACAAGGTACTATTGAAGAGGCTAAACTCACTGCCCAACAAGAAGCTAAAAAGATTGTAATAAATACCATACAAAGAATAGGAACTGAAGAAGCAATAGAAAACTGTGTTTCAGTATTTAATATCGAAAGTGATGATGTCAAAGGGCGTATTATCGGACGAGAAGGAAGAAATATTAGGGCTATTGAGGCAGCTACTGGAGTTGAGATCATTGTAGATGATACTCCTGAGGCTATCATACTTTCTTGTTTTGATTCTGTAAGACGAGAAGTTGCTCGCTTATCATTGCATAAATTAGTGACTGATGGTAGAATTCATCCTGCCCGAATCGAAGAAATTGTTAAAAAGACAAGAAAGCAAATTGATGAAGAAATTATAGAAGTTGGTAAGCGTACAGTTATTGATCTAGGAATTCATGGATTGCATCCAGAATTAATCAAAACTATCGGTAGAATGAAATATAGATCTTCTTATGGGCAAAATCTTTTACAGCATTCTAGAGAGGTGGCAAAACTTTGTGGAGTTATGGCTGCCGAATTAGGATTGAGTACTAAACTAGCAAAGAGAGCCGGTTTGCTTCATGATATAGGAAAAGTTCCGGATACCGAGACCGAAGTTCCTCATGCTATTCTTGGAATGCAATGGGCAGAAAAATATGGTGAAAAACCAGAGGTTTGTAATGCTATTGGAGCACACCATGATGAAGTAGACATGACTTCTTTAATATCTCCGATAATTCAGGTGTGTGATGCAATAAGTGGAGCCAGACCAGGTGCCAGACGACAAGTGCTAGATTCTTATATACAGAGATTGAAGGATTTAGAAGAAATTGCTTTTGCTTTTGATGGGGTTAAAAAAGCATATGCAATCCAGGCAGGTAGAGAGCTGCGCGTGATTGTAGAGAGTGAAAAAGTAAATGATGAAAGAGCTTCAAGCTTATCTTTTGAAATTTCTCAAAAAATTCAAACCGATATGACCTATCCAGGTCAGGTAAAAATTACAGTCATCAGAGAAACCAGGGCTGTTAATATTGCCAAATAAATTAAAAATTTTTAATCTATCATAGAGGGTTTAATTCCTTCGGGGCTTGCCCCGATAACAAAAAATGTTTGAGAAGCATACCTCGAGAGCTTGCTCCGAGGTTGTTGATTTAATAATCCTACCTGAGACAGACACAGCGAGATTTAAATGCTGCTAGGCTTGCCTCGAAATCAAAAATCAGTTTCTTACAAATGCTTCGTGGGCTTGTTCCAAGGTTTTTCTTTTATGAGAAGTCGTTGTTCTGAATAGTTGAAGTTCATGACTAATACATTTAATCAATATGGTTTTTTAATAGTTCATCTTTCCATTCCATAGCTTCCTTCATAGTATTAAATAATTGAAATTTTTCTCCAAAAAAAGTTTTTTCAATTTTGGTTTGTGCTTTTTGTTGAGGATCGTCTGATACCACAGCTACACCAATCAAATTTGGAACTTTACTTGATTGTAGATGTGTTACAGGATTTACAGAATATGAATGTATTCTGTAAGAGATATAAACAAATGGTTTGTTTTTATAGTGCTTGTCAATGATATTTAAGAAAGTTCCTATGCACTTTGGTGATACGGTCACTCCTTCTTTCATGATAACTATCGCGTAATCTGAATAAAGTTCTGCTGTGCAAAAATCTAAATTATAGGATTTAATCATTTGGATAAATAACATAAAAAACTGTCATTAAGTTACGAATAAATCTTAAGGGATAAGGAGAGATGCTATTTTTTAGTCTATTATTTTTTAATTGACGACAGCGCGTGTGTGTGCTGTAGTCTTATTTTAAACAAAAAAAGACTACCTTTTCAGGTAGCCTCGTTATTAATAATGTTACAGATTTCTAAATTATGATTCAGTAGATTCTTCGGCTTTTTTAATATTTATGGTTAATTCACCAGAGTCATCATCCATATCCATAAATATGCTATCCCCTTCTTGAAGCTGTGCATTGATTATTTCTTCAGCCAGAGCATCTTCGATATATTTTTGAATAGCTCTTTTCAACGGTCTTGCACCATATTGTTTGTCAAACCCTTTCTCGGTGATATAATCTTTAGCTTTTTCACTAAGAGACAATGCATACCCTAAGCCTTTAATTCTTCCATATAATTTATCAAGTTCGATATCGATAATTTTATGAATATCTTCTCTTTCCAAAGCATTAAATACGACAACATCATCAACTCTATTTAAGAATTCTGGTGCGAAAGCTTTTTTCAATGCATTCTCAATAACTCCTTTTGCATAATCTTCGGCTTGCGTTTTTTTGGCAGAAGTTCCGAAACCGACACCTTGCCCAAAGTCTTTGAGCTTACGAGCTCCGATATTAGAAGTCATAATAATAATTGCATTTCTAAAATCGATTTTACGACCTAGACTATCTGTTAAGTAACCATCATCCAAAACTTGTAGCATCATATTAAAAACGTCCGGGTGTGCTTTTTCAATTTCATCAAGGAGAATTACAGCATAAGGTTTTCTCCTTACTTTCTCTGTAAGCTGACCACCTTCTTCATAGCCTACATAACCAGGAGGTGCTCCGATCAATCTTGAAACCGCAAACTTTTCCATGTACTCACTCATGTCAATACGAATAAGAGCATCTTCACTATCAAAAAGCTCTCTAGCAAGAACTTTTGCTAATTGTGTTTTACCTACACCGGTTTGTCCTAAAAATATAAATGACCCAATAGGTTTGTTTGGGTCTTTAAGCCCTGCACGATTACGTTGTATAGCTTTTACAACCTTATTGACCGCTTCTTCTTGACCAATTACTTTACCCATAATTAACTGAGGCAGTTCTGCTAACTTGTTGCTCTCGGTTTGGGCAATTCGATTAACAGGTATGCCAGTCATCATAGAAACTACATCTGCTACATTTTCTTCATCAACAGTTTCTTTGTGTAGTTTTGATTCTTTTTCCCATTGTTCTTGAGCGCTGGCTAATTCTTTTTCTAAATTTTTCTCATCATCTCTAAGCTTTGCAGCTTCTTCGTATTTTTGCTTCTTAACAACGCTATTTTTTAATTCCCTTACCTCTTCTAGCTTTTTTTCGAGATCTAGAATCTTTTTAGGGACATCAATATTGGTAATATGTACTCTAGATCCTGCTTCATCTAAAGCATCAATAGCTTTATCCGGAAGAAATCGATCAGTCATATATCTATTGGTTAGCGTCACACATGCTCGAATTGCTTCATCGGTATAACTTACATTATGATGTTCTTCATACTTTTCCTTGATATTGTTGAGAATTTCGACAGTTTCTTCGATATTAGTCGGTTCAACAATTACTTTTTGGAAACGTCTTTCTAAAGCACCATCTTTTTCAATATATTGTCTGTATTCATCTAGTGTTGTCGCACCAATACACTGTAATTCTCCTCTGGCTAATGCCGGTTTAAACATGTTTGAAGCGTCAAGACTTCCTGTTGCTCCACCTGCACCAACTATCGTATGAATCTCGTCTATGAAAAGAATAATATCATCATTTTTTTCAAGTTCATTCATTACGGCTTTCATACGCTCTTCAAACTGTCCTCTGTATTTGGTACCAGCAACAAGACTAGCAAGATCAAGAGTAACTACTCTTTTGTCAAAAAGTATCCTCGAGACTTTGCGCTTTACAATCCTTAGTGCTAATCCTTCTGCAATGGCAGATTTACCAACTCCGGGTTCTCCAATAAGTAGTGGATTATTCTTTTTTCTTCTACTCAATATTTGAGACACACGTTCTATCTCTTTAGACCTTCCTACTACAGGATCTAGTTTTCCTTCTTCTGCCATGGCAGTTAAATCACGTCCAAAATTATCTAAAACAGGTGTTTTAGATTTTTTTCCAGCCTTGTTTCCGCTAGATGGTGAATTAAATGGGTTTTCCTTAGAGGCATCACCTGTTAGATCATCATCATCTTCAGAAAATGATTCTGCTTTTGGATTGTCTATATATTCATCATCGTTTGCAATCATATACTTAAATTGGTCTTTAACGTTATCGTAATCTACTTTTAAACGATTTAAAAGCTTTGTAGTTGGGTCGTTTTCATTTCTTAAAATGCATAAGAGAAGATGTGCTGTATTTATTGAAGAACTCTGAAATAATTTGGCTTCTAAAAAAGTTGTTTTCAGTGCTCTTTCAGCTTGTCTTGTTAAATGCAAGTTTTTTTTCTCGTTTGATACAATTGCTATATCTGGATTTGCCGGACTCAAGATCTCAACTTTTCTTCTCAAATTGGTTAAATCTATCTCTAGCGCATCCAAGATGTTAATCGCTTTTCCACTTCCATCTCTTAATAACCCTAACATAAGATGCTCTGTACCTATAAAGTCATGCCCTAATCTCAGGGCTTCTTCTTTACTGTATGCAATTACATCTTTAACTCTAGGTGAAAAATTATCATCCATAAGATTATTCTCTTTCTTTTTTCTTTTTAACTAAAATAGTAATTTTTAGGATTATTAAGGCAAAAACTATTCCTTTTAAACGATCATTAACAAATATCTGACAGTTATGCAATATTTTGTCGTATAAATTAAGAATTTAAAAAATAGTGAGTCTAATATACTGACAATTTATGATGTTTTTTCCCTTAATAACTGTAAATAGACAAAAAATGCTATAATTATCAAAACCTAGCGCTGTAGACTTATTAACTATGCGTGGTGCTTTTTTTGTTAATAAATTGCGTATATTAGATAGGTATTAAGCCACCAAAACCATCTTTATTTACTTAAATTAGCGCGTTTATTAATTCAATTTTAGAAAAAAGTTTTTTATGACAGAAGGAGAAAAACTTATACCTATAAATATAGAAGATGAGATGAAGTCTGCATACATCGATTATTCGATGTCTGTAATCGTATCTCGGGCGCTTCCAGATGTTAGGGATGGTCTTAAACCTGTTCACAGACGTGTGCTATACGGTATGCATGAACTGGGTGTTAGAGCAAATAGTGCTCATAAGAAATCTGCAAGAATAGTAGGTGAAGTTCTTGGTAAATATCACCCGCATGGTGATACTTCGGTTTATGATGCGATGGTGCGTATGGCTCAGGAATGGAGTTTGCGATATATGCTTGTTGACGGTCAAGGTAACTTTGGATCTGTAGATGGAGATAGTCCCGCAGCAATGCGTTATACAGAAGCAAGAATGCGAAAGATATCTGAAGACATGTTGGCAGATATCGAGAAAGATACAGTAGATCACACTTTTAATTTTGATGATACATTACAGGAGCCGACAGTGCTTCCGACAAGAATTCCTGGTTTATTAATCAATGGAGCTTCAGGGATTGCAGTGGGTATGGCAACAAATATGCCTCCACATAACTTAAGTGAAGTCGTTGATGGTACTATTGCCTATATTGATAACAACGATATTGAAATTGATGAGTTAATAACGCACATAAAAGCTCCGGATTTTCCAACAGGGGGTATTATTTATGGCTATGATGGAGTTAGAGAAGCTTTTAAGACCGGTAGAGGTAGAGTTGTTATGCGGGCCAAAGCCAGCTTTGAAGAAGTAAATGGTAGAGAGAGTATTATTGTTACGGAAATCCCTTATCAGGTTAACAAGGCCGATATGATCAAGAAAACCGCCGATCTTGTTAATGATAAAAAGATCGACGGGATATCTACAATTCGTGATGAGTCTGATAGAAAAGGAATGCGCATTGTCTATATATTAAAAAGAGATGCGATACCTAATATTGTATTAAATCTTTTATATAAATACACAGGATTACAGTCTTCTTTTAGTGTAAATAATATTGCACTCGTTAATGGAAGACCTCAATTACTGAATGTAAAAGAAATGATTCATTATTTTGTAGAGCATAGACATGAGGTTGTTGTTCGTCGTACAAAATACGAATTAAGAAAAGCCGAAGAGCGGGCTCATATACTAGAAGGACTAATTATTGCTTCTGATAATATTGACGAAGTAATAGCACTCATTCGTGCATCTGCAAATGCAGATGAAGCTTGTGAAACGCTTGTGAAACGCTTTAAACTTACAGAGATACAAGCCAAAGCAATAGTAGAAATGCGTTTGCGTCAATTAACTGGTCTTGAACAAGATAAGTTGCGTGCCGAATATGATGAACTAATGAAGACCATCGAAGACCTTAAGGATATTCTTGATAAGAAAGAACGTCGTATGGAAATCATCAAAAATGAGCTTGTCGAAGTACAAGAAAAATATGGTGATGATCGTCGTTCACAAATAGAGTACGCTGGAGGAGACTTAAGTATTGAAGATATGATTCCTGATGAAAAAGTAGTCATTACTATTTCTCATGCAGGCTATATTAAGAGAACTTCTCTAAATGAATATAAAAAACAGAATAGAGGAGGAGTAGGGCAAAAAGGAAGTACTACGCGTAATGAAGATTTTCTTGAACATCTATTTGTTGGTACAAATCATCAATACATGTTGTTTTTTACTCAGAAAGGAAAATGTTTCTGGATGCGTGTCTATGAAATCCCAGAAGGAAGCAAAACCTCAAAAGGTCGGGCTATCCAGAATTTGATCAATATTGAAAATGGAGATAAGGTGAAAGCTTTTATCTGTACTCAGGATCTCAAAGATTCAGAATACATCAACTCTCATTATGTCATAATGGCAACCAAAAAAGGTCAGGTTAAAAAGACATCGTTAGAGCAATATTCGAGACCAAGAACTAATGGTATCAATGCTATTACAATAAAGGATAATGATGAATTGCTGGAAGCAAGGTTAACCGATGGTAAAAGTCAGGTTATGCTAGCTGTTAAATCCGGAAAAGCGATTCGTTTTGAAGAAGAAAAAACTAGACCGATGGGTCGAGGAGCTTCAGGTGTCAGAGGAATTCGTCTGGCAGATGAGATGGATGAAGTTATCGGAATGGTTTCGATGAATGATATGGATAGTAATATCTTAGTTGTTTCTGAAAATGGTTATGGAAAGCGTTCTAAATTAGAAGATTATAGAATAACTAATAGAGGAGGAAAAGGAGTTAAGACCATTTCTGTCACCAAGAAAACAGGAAACTTGGTTTCTATTAAGAATGTAACAGATATGGATGATCTTATGATCATAAATAAATCCGGAATTGCTATACGATTGGCTGTAGAAGATTTACGAGTTATGGGCCGTGCTACTCAAGGAGTACGTCTTATCAATCTTAAAGGTAAAGATTCAATAGCTGCAGTAGCAAAAGTAATGCAGGATGATAATGATTTTGATGAAAATGGAGAGGGTGAAAATATAGAAAATGCAGATTCTTCTTCTTTAGATACAAATTCAGCTTCAGATGGCACGAATATTGATAATGAAACAGAACAATAATCAAATCTCAATTTTAAAAATTAAGTAATGAAGACTAAATTTATCGTAGTATTATTTTTAACATTTAGTGCTATTGGATTTTCTCAGAAACAAGCATTAAAAGAAGCTTCTAAAGCACTAAAATCAGGTGATATGGCAGCTGCAAGCGAGGCATTAAAGTCCGCAGAAGGGCAGTTAGAAATAGCTGATGATAAGATGAAAGCACAATATTATTTCCTTCAGGGGCAAGTGTTATCATCCTCTGCTGACTCATCTATAGACAAAATCGAAGGTGCTGCTGCTGCATACAACAAAACAATAGAAATTGAAAAAGCAACGGGAGGCTCTAAGTATGCTGCCGGTGCTAGTCAGAAATTGCAGTTATTGCGACAGGCATTGGTCGAAAATGCCATAAAGGACCAGAATTCGGAAAATTACAAGGGAGCATCAGAAAAACTTTATTTGGGTTACAAAACTAATAAAATAGATACTGTGTATCTATATTATGCCGCTGGTAATGCAATCAATGGAAAAGATTATGATACTGCATTAAAGTATTACGAAGAGCTAAAGGATTTAGGCTATAGTGGTGTTACTACAGAATATATTGCTACCAATAAAACTACAAGTGAGGTTGAGCCTTTTGACTCTAAACAAACTAGAGATCTATCTGTCAAATCAGGAACTTACATCAAACCTGAAACACGTCAGTCTGAATCTAGAAAAGGGGAAATTGCTAAAAATATTGCTTTAATTTATATGAATCAAGGTAAAGATGAAGAAGCAATGAAAGCATTAGAAGATGCTAGAAAAGAAAGTCCAGAAGATTCAGCTTTGATGCAGGCACAAGCCGATATGTTTTATAAGCAAGGTAACATTGCAAAGTATAAAGAAATTATGGAGCAGATTGTTGCGAATGATCCAGAAAACCCGGATTTATTATACAACTTAGGTGTAAGTGCTTCTCGTTTGGGAGATAATGATCAGGCATTATCATATTATAAAAAAGCTTTAGAGCTGAAACCAGATTATGCATCAGCTCAAATTAATATTGCAGCTTTAATATTAGGTAATGAAAAGGCTGTAGTCGACGAAATGAATACTTTAGGTACTTCTAGTAAAGACTACAAGCGCTATGATGAGTTGAAGCTTAAAAGAGATGCTATATACAAAGAAGCGATCCCGTATCTTGAAGGAGCTTTAAAAAGTGATCCTGATAATGTTGAAGCTGTGCGCACGCTAATGAATATCTTTTATCAACTAGATGATCCAAAAGCAGATGCGATGAAAAATAAATTGAAAGCTTTAGAAGGCGGGAATTAATCCTTCTTCTACATCATAAAAATTAAAAAGCCGAGCTTCCATTTTGATCTCGGCTTTTTGTATTCAAACACTTTTAGTAATAGTAAGGCACCTTCATAAAACACGAAAACTCTTGTAAATATGAGGGTTTTGTTGTATATTTAAGTATAATAAAACCCCG
>CANLYR010000043.1 GCA_947495425.1 uncultured Aquimarina sp. | reverse complement strand
TAAATTGTTGTGTGGTAACTACAATTTACTGCCTTTTAGCAGTTTGCACAACTTTTTCTAAATGCACAACGGGTTATTTAATATAGCAATACTTTTTCTGGGCATTTTTTTGCGTTGATAGACCAATGACAAGTACGATAATTGAATATATGTTTCAATTGCGGGGGCAGAAATGGAATCGTCAAGATTCTTTTTCAAAATAGTGATCGCATTATCATATTGTTTTTTTCTAATATAGCAAAAGGCAATATTAGCGGATACTCTGGGAAGCATTTTTTTATTTTCGGGCTCTTGTTCAATACGTTTATACGCTTGTGTTAAAATACTTAGAGCTTCTTCGGTTAACCCTAGGCTATGTTCAAAAATCATCCCTTTAGTCCCTAGATATCGTGTTTTAAGGATATTATTAGGATGTAATTGTTCTAAAGATTCGAATTTATGACAATAATATAATATGCTGTCCACATTTTTATGCATGCCATGACCAGAGACTAAATTATAATAAGATTTCAGAACACCGTCATAATAATCAATAGACTTTGATTTTTTAATCTGATAATGATGACTTTTTATAGCTTCTGGCGAGACTTTAAATAAATAATTGAAAAAAAGGCTATCAATTTCTTTAATTGTGCATTCTCTATCTTTACTATGTACAATATTAGCATAGCATAGCATAAAAAGTAATGCAAATATTTTAAAAGGTTTCATTATTTTGTGTTTTACGTTGGACAAAGTAATGTACTATTTTTATATAAATAGTTATAAAACGTTAACGAAATCCTAACACTTGTTTAGTTTTGATTAATCCGCACTCTTTTATAAAGATAATAGTACTCTTATTTTCGTTTTTTAAGAGGATGCAAACGCTTAAACAACATGTAAATTAAAAATTCCTTCTTTTTTTTGATTTTTATGGGGAGCTCAAAACAATAGTATTTCCTGGTACTTCAAGAGTGTGCTAACCAAATGTATACCTCCTTTTTGTTTGATGGCAACCTTTTGTATACCCTGATTTTTAATGTTTTATGGATTGTGTTTCTACTTTAGGGGTGTTGATCAACACGTACACAAATGAATACTAATCTTAAAACTAAATTAAAATGAAAAACGTAAAAGTAATAGTAAGCATCTGCTTATTATGTATTTGTTTTTTCCCAAGTTATGGGCAAGAGATAGCATCAAATCCCGATCAAGAACCGCTGGATTTTGATAACTGGGGCAAATATGAAAAATTTGCAGAACGAGAACAAGGAATGGAAAACTTTGTAGATGTTTTAGCAACAGCACACAAACTAAAATCTTTTTATAATAAGAGAAGCAAACTAGGCTTAACTAAAGAGACTTTTAAGCAAGATTTTTTACAAATTAATAAATCGTCATCGGTAGAAAAAAAGAATCTAGAAAACGAAATTTTTTTGGTGGCTAATAAGTTAAATCAAACTATCGATAGAAAAGCAGTAACATCCATAACTAGAGAAGCGGCTTTTGATGTGGTGGCTACACTGGCATTCAATCCAGATTTTGATAGTATGACTTTGATTGCACATAACGGAAAAGCTGATAGAGTTCCCCCTGGTAGAATAACGCGTCAAACTGCTGAAGAGGCTAGACGACGGCTGGGAATGATTAGAGACTTAGATGATTGTGTTAAGACTTACAACCTTTGTCTAGCGATGAGAGCTGGACTATTTGCTGTTACAGCATCTATAACAACATTAAATATACAGGGCTTCATTGCAATGGCCGCAGCTGGAAGTACACCTGTAGGATTTGCTCTAATGGGATTAAAAACTTCACTTGCACTTTATGCAATGGTGGTGACTGCTTATTATGGGCGTCCTTCTTGCCAAGAGGATCTTAGGCAGTGTCAAGCAAAAGTTTTTGCACCTTAGTTGTAAATAGATTATTTAATATTAAAAATTAACAATCATGAAGAATGTAATTATATCACTAAGTATGATATTGTTTTTTTGCTTTCTTAGTTATAGTCAGCAAGATAACTTTCAATCGTACGAACCCTTGGATAAAGAAAACTGGGGCAAATACGAAAAGTTTGCAGAACGTGAACAAGTAATGGAAAATATGATAAATACACTTTCTACAGTACATAAGATTAAAATTTTTTATAAATCAAACTATCCAGTAGGGCTCTCTAAGGAAGCTTTTAAATCAGATTTTTTACAGTCAAAATCTGGTTCGAGTAAAAAGAAAGAGATAGAAAATGAAATGTTATTTGTATTTAACAAACTTCAGTCTAAAAGAAATGACAAATCTCAAATAACAAAAGAAACCATATTTAATAGTATGATAGAAATGGCTTTTGAACCAGAACTTAATGGTTTGGCAGAGGTAGCATATAAAGGAAAGCTAAATAAGCAACCTCCTGGTGCTGTTGCGATACCTATGTATAATCAAGCAAGACTACAACTAATGGGATGGGAAGTGAGACGATGCCAACAAGCGCTTAAAATGTGCTTAGCCCTGTCTTCGGGATCTTTGGCATTAACTGGAGATTTAATTTTAGCAAATGGTGGTCTTTTTTGGCAAACAGGAGGAACAGCATTTGCTCTTGGTATTGCAGGTATCGGAACAGCTGCCGCAGCTGTTGCCGTAGCAATAGCTATTGTTGCAAGCTATCAAGTTTGTAAAGTATCAGCCCAGAGGTGCTTCAGATATGCTTTAGATTAAAAATATAATAACATAAAAATATAAAAAAATGAAAAATATAGTTAGAAGAATAAGTTTAGTAATATGCTTATGCATAGTGTTTATAAGTTGTGAAGAAGAAAAAGTTGATGATATAGTAACTACAAACTCAGGAGCTGTCGAGGATAAACCTTTTGATCCTAATTGGGAAGCAAACTTAACTGCAGATGAAAGAATACTAAAAGAAGAGCTTGATGCCATGATAGATATAGATCCAAGAGGATCAGAATCCGATGAGATGATCACCGAAAATAAGGCTGGAGGGGCTGTTGGTTCGGTTTCTTTTTTTCCTAATGGAGGTAATCATCATACTGCAGTAGTACTTTATCAACATCCCGATTTTAAAGGAAAAGTAGGGCATCTATATCAATATATACCACAGTCAAACAATTGGTGGAGTCATACGCTAAACCGTAGAATAAAGTCTGTAGCAGTTAGGCCTAATACACACATGCAAGTGCGTAGAGGTAATAGAGTAATTTATGAAGTAAAGCCGCAAGGACAACCTCATTATAGGAGAGATATTTGTGATCGTTTTGGGGTATGTCAGTTTGAAAAAGGAGATGTTGTGCGCTATAGAGTGGTTGATAGAATTAAGAGGTTAGCAGGCTATGCCTATTCAGATCCAAACTTTAGAGGTGCAAAATTTCCAATATGGATGGGTGGTAATGTGTTTAAAGGAAGAACAAATAATCAGCTTAAGTACTTTAATGATAGACTTAGTTCATTTCAGTCTGCAAAAACGACCAGTGTTGGATCAGTAGTTTTTAGTAGAAATTTTGGATGGCGTATTCATGAGGATATTGCTTTTCCTGGAGTATTATCATTACAGCGCATGAACGGAAATGATAGAGCATCTTCATATCATGTACGTTGGAGATAATGCTAATGCTTTGTAAATAAAAATATCAAATTGTGAAATAAAGGAGAGAATAAGTATATAATACTAAGTTGGTCTAAAATTGATCGTAATAAGTACAGACTATTCTCTCCTTATTTTTTAGTATGCAATAGCATACAAACCATCAAAAGCAGAAATCATGAAAAATACCATTAAAATAGTCGTGTTATTACAGATTGTAGTGATCACGGTCGTGAGCACAATAGGTTATTTGGGCTACACATCCTTAAATACAACCAAAAATATACAAACACAAATGCAAACAGAACTCTCTTTTATCCATACAGAGTTTAAAAAAGCAATAGATGCACAACAAGCGGCACAACCTCTAGCCATAGGTGCGCCAGCACCAGAGTTTTTGCTTAAAAATAGTGAAGGTGTAGAGGTATCATTGGCATCGATGAACACCACAAAGAAAATACTGGTGTTCTCTAGCCCAGATTGCCATTATTGTACAGAATACTACCCTGAGCTAGATAAATTTACCAAAGCCAACAGTGATGTAGCAGTAGTGGTGATACAAGCAGCGTCTACTCCAGAGCGTAATAAGGAGCTTATTACTGATAATGAGTATACTTTTAAAGTATTGGCAGGAGACGAAACGGTTGCATTATCATATAGGATACAAGGAACTCCCACGACCATCATACTCGATAAAGATAATACAGTACTATCATCTGGATACCCCACCAAATCCAAAGAACTACAGAGGCTGATAGAAGATGTAAAGGGGTGATGTTAGATACCCCAGATATAATGCATAATGATATCATAAGTAATGTGGGTCTCGATATATAACACACGTTAGGTGTAACAATTTAGAGAGAGTAGTACATTAAGTGACTATTTGAGTTTGAAAAGCGGATATGGTTTTACCTATCCGCTTTTTTTATTACAATCCATAAAAAAATAGAAGAGTAAGTATGCTATACCAGAATTTCTTCATTAACTATTTGATCCAAATACTCTTTTAAGGAAAGGTCTTCTGGTAGATTCATTTTTGCTTTTGCTCGATTTCTTGTCATTTTTACGGTACTTATCGATACATTAAGTAATTGTGCAGATTCTTTGAGCGATAATCTTAGTTTTAGTAGCAGACAATGTTTAATCTCATTCGTAGATAATTTGGGATGTTTTTTTTTGAGTTGGTGCACAATGCCGGGATATTGTGATCCTATGCGCTCAGAAAATATATTGTAGTCCCCCTGAGAAGCGATGTACTGGCTTAGTGAATCTTTGGCAGCAGTAATGTCATTTGGATCATTATTTTGTATTGCAGTACAGAGATTGTGCTCTATTGCAGTAAGTTCTTCCATATTTTTGGTTTGTGCAATGAGGATAGCTGATAGTTCATCTTCTCTAACTTTGATATGATTTTTTAAAACCTCTTTTTCTTTTTGTTTTAGCGCAACAACTGTCTTTTTTGATTGGTGATATTTTTTATAGATCAAAAAACTCACGACAATCATAAGCAAACAGGATAGTCCTACACTTAAAGAAATAATATACAGTTTTTGTCTTCCATTTTTTTCAGTAAGGATATCTTTTTCTAGAGTAACTCTTTGGTTTTCCTGTGTTTGATTGATGTACTTTATTTTAGTATCATATAAGCCTGTAAATTTCTTTTTTTCGAGCGCGCGCAAACTGTCAATAATAGCTTCTCTTTTTTCATAACTATGAATCGCTGATATTAAAGAGCCACTATTTTTATAAAATTCCGCAAGGCTTTTATAATATTTAGGGATGTCCGCAAGATTATCAGTAGTGTTAATGGCATCTTCAATATAATAGATCGCACTTTCTATATCCCCAATAGCATGATAAGAATCGGCTAGATATTCTGAATTGGCAGCCATAAACCTATTAAAATGGTTTGCAATAAGCTTTTTTCTAACTGCCAAACCGCTATCAATCGCCTTTTGATAGTTTCCTAAAAGAAAATAATCGCGAGCAAGAAGATGTGTCGAATATAGTTTCATCTGTATATCTTGATTTTTCTTCCCATATGCTAACATTTTATGAAGTATAGGAGTACTTTTTTTTGGCATTTTTTTGTATTGATAAGCTAAGGCCAGATGAGACAACTGCACATGTTTATATCGCTCACCAATAGACGTTGAATCATTAAGAGATTGTTTCAACATGGCGATCCCTTTATCATATTGCCCTTTTTGGATATATCCCACGGCAAGATTGGCCCGTATTTTTGATTTTGTAAGTTCGTCCTCGTCAATAGCAAGTTTATATGCTTCAGAGTAAATATCAAGCCCTTCATTATTGTGTCCAAGAGAATATAGAAAAATATTTCCCTTGTCCATTAAGTAACTTATCCTGAGTCTTTTATTTGGATATATGGCTTCTGTGGATTCAAACTTACCTGAATAATACAAAACACTATCCAGGTTTTGTTGCCGCCCATATATCCATATTAAATCATTATAACTATGAAGTAATCCTTCAGCATAACTCACAGATTGAGATTTCTTGAGACGAGTATATATGTTTTCAAAAGTTTTGTTAGCTTGTTTATCATGATAATGACAGTTGAGGCTATCCACTACTTTAATGGTACTATCTCTACTTTGACTTTGTACAGAAGAATGTAAGATAAGGATTGTGCATAAAAAAAGAACGGTGTTGTGGGGTATCATCTTTTATTTTTATGTTCTAGATTGTAAGGTGTTATTTCTATTAACAGTATTTGGACGTAATATTTAACTCATGCTTTTACTCAGATTTTGTGTAATCGGTATTTCTGTTTTAGTGCATCTCACGAATAAAAGCAATAGTATTTTACCGATGTATTGTAATAAAAATCTAAATATAGCAATAAATTCAATATTTACTGATGGTTTCCGGGTATGTAAACCAAATGTAAACCTCTTTTTTGAATAATGTGACTTTTTGTAACCTTTGATTTACAGGTAGCTACAAGTTCCTTTATTAACTTTGAAAATATCAACTATCAAAACCCTAATTCTATGAAATCTAAAATTACCCTACAAAAGAAGAAATGGGATGTTCTTAATATAATTATAGTATTTATTGTGGTCATTACCATTATACAAACATTACTTGTAGCAATAATGGTAAGTCAAATGTAGTGCAATGATTCATGACATCACAATCTTATTGTACTTACTCTTAAAATCGCAAAGGGGAATTAGTGTAGTCTGCATGATTTTGATTTAAGCAATTAATTAAAATAGCTATCTGATTGAATGATTTTACATGACGAAACGAAGAAAAACCATAAACTTGCCTACTTATTTCAATAAAAATGCTCGGCCTAAAAATTGGGACGAGCATTTTACGATTGATGAATATTAATATGGTGTTACATTTTAATTTCAAAATTTAAATCTTCTGTGCTTACTTCAAATTTTGCCTCACCCCACATTGGTGGACCGTAACTCAAATTGTTATTTGACACTCCATAATTTTCTTTTGGCATTCCGTTATCTTCAAAATCCATGCTATTATTACCATTTTTATCATGAAAACATGAAATCGCAAATGTACCTTCAGGAACATTGATAAACGTAATTTTTGCTTTGCCATCTATGATCTTACTTTTTTGCCCTTGAATGGGTGCAGCTTTCATAAAAGTATCCTCATCGTATAACCCAAAGATGACTTCTCCTTCTGAACTGGTTACATTAGGTACCATTACGGTAATCGTTATTCCTTTGTTTTCTTCTTGCGCCTGAGCGATAAAGTTCGAAATTAAAATGGCTATTAGTACAGCTAGAGTTTTCATCTGTTTAAAGTTTTATAGTTATTTGATTTTTAATAATTCAAATGTCTATAAATTCTCTTGCCAGTCATAAAACTTATGACTCAATTGTAGATATTGTAGGATGAAATGTGTTGTTATTTATGACATAAGAGTTAGATTTATGCATTATGATGTCAACTTCAATGCATTCATTAGATTTTTTACCAGAATGATCATGTTGGAGATATATATAATAGCATGCTAACCGATACTTTTTTATATTTCTAAAATTTAAATATAACTCTAGAGTTGTATATCATGATTTCACAATTCTAAAATCGTAATTTGAACATCAAGAGTCATATAAGCCCTCTGGCTTTAATCTCCAAATACTTATTGATGGTGTTCACGGTAAGATCTTCTGGAGCAGTAAGGATCGAATGGATGCCATGCTTGCTCAATTCATTAACAATCATTTTCTTTTCATATACAAACTTTTCTGCAATGGTTTTTTCAAAAATTTGTTTGGTAGAAGTGGCTGATTGATCAAGCAATGAGGTCAACTCTGTATTTTCAAAAAAAATTACTACTAACAAATGCGTTTTGGCAATAGCTTGCAAATAGGGGATTTGCCTGTGCAAGCCGTCCAGAGTTTCAAAATTTGTATACAACAAAAGTAGGCTTCGATGCCTAATACTACGTTTAATATCAATGTACAATCTTGCAAAATCTGATTCGACAAAGTCTGTATTAATATTATATAACGTTTCTAATATTAAATTCATCTGGCTTTTTCGTCGTTGGGCTACAATTGCATTTTCGACTTTGCGAGAGAATGTAAACATTCCTGCTTTATCTTGTTTTTTGATTGCGATATTAGAAATTACAAGCGTAGCATTAATAGCGTAGTCTAGCAGACTTAATTCATTAAATGGCATCTTCATAACGCGGCCAGTATCGATAACAGAATAGATAGGTTGTGACTTTTCATCTTGGTACTGGTTTACCATCAATTGATTTCTCTTTGCTGTTGCTTTCCAATTAATATCTCTTATATCATCACCAGATACATATTCTTTAATTTGTTCAAATTCTAGTGTATGACCAATTCTCCTTATTTTTTTGAGTCCATATTGTTTTAGTGTATTAGTAAATGCTATAAAATCATATTTTTTGAGCTGTAAGAAAGAAGGATAACTGGGGATCATGGCATCAGTAGAAAATTGTCTTTTTTTTGCAACAAGCCCTAGTGGTGAGGAGGTAAAAATGTTAAGATTTCCAAAATGATATTCCCCACGTGCTGTAGGGCGCAATTCGTAAGTAAATTTCTTTTCTTCAGAAGGTTTTAAGCGTGATTCAATGACAAAGTTCCTGTGCTGAAACTGTATGGGCAATTCGTCTATAATTTTAACTGTGCTTGTAAACTGATACCTGTTGACTAAAGTAATTTCAATATTATTTTGATCTCCATTGGATAATTTTTCAGGTAATAATCGAGATGCCTGAGTGCCAATGTTATTTCTATATAAGAGTAAAATATCAAATACGAGTGCTGCAAGAAGTATGTACAGCATAAGTTTTGCAATATGATACAAATTTTCGAAAAAATAAGAAACAACAAAGAGTACCGCTATTGAAAAGAATAGGGTAAAAAATATTTTTTTCAGATATAGACTCTTTAAAAAAACTTTCACTATCTCGGGATTTCAATGGTTTCAATAATTTGCATGACTACCTTCTTTGCAGTTAAACCCTCCATTTCTCTTTCTGGAGTCAATATTACGCGATGTCGCAATACCGGAGCGGCTACTTTCTTGATATCATCCGGGGTTACAAAATCCCGTCCATTAATAGCTGCCATAGCTTTAGAAGCATTCATAATGGCGATTGATGCTCTTGGAGATGCTCCCAGGTATAGATTTCCATTGTTACGAGTATTATGTACTATAGATGCAATATATTTTAGTAGATTGTTTTCGATGATGATGCTTTTTACGATTTCCTGATATTCAATAATTTGCTTTGCATTAATAACAGGCTGAATCATTTCTGTAGGAACTATGGTTTTTCTCTGATGATGTCCTTCAAGAATGGTTACTTCTTCTTCAACAGAAGGGTATCCTACATTAATTTTAAATAAAAAACGATCTAATTGTGCTTCGGGTAGGGCATAAGTACCTTCTTGCTCAATAGGGTTTTGCGTGGCAAATACCAGAAGTGGACTTTGCATTTTATTCTGAATACCATCAATAGTAATTTGTCGTTCTGCCATAACTTCAAATAAAGCAGCTTGTGTTTTTGCAGGAGCACGGTTGATCTCATCAATTAAAATAATGTTAGAGAATATTGGCCCTTTTTTGAATTCGAATTCTGATGTTTTGACATTAAAAATAGAAGTTCCCAGAATATCACTAGGCATTAAATCTGGCGTAAACTGAATCCGGCTAAAATCTACATTCATGGTTTTGGCAAGTAATTTGGCGGTTACTGTTTTTGCTACTCCGGGCACTCCTTCTATAAGAGAATGACCATCGGCAAGGATAGAAATGATCAAAAGATCGATCATCTCATGTTGACCTATAATTACTTTGCCAAGCTCTTCTCTAATTTTTTGAACAGCTTGTTGTAGGTTTTTTAAATCTATTCTGTTGTTGAACTCCAAAGGATTTTCATTAGTTTCTTCCATGGTTTATAATGTAAATTTTTCTATTTTTTTATGTAGCGTTACCAAATCTGTTTCGCTGTGTATAACCTTATTACCTAAGGTATTAATATAATTGATCAGGTCTTTGGTTTCTTCGATAGAATGATTTGTTTTTACAGCTAATTTTTCTATAAAAACTGTATCTAAAATATTGGTGTCGATGTAATGCGTGCTTCTGATTTTTTCGAGAAAGTAAATGATTTTTTTACAAACAATATCGCTATAATCTTTATGCTGAAAATATAAATTTCCAATAGTTTTGGTGAATTCGATAGATGTGTTTTCGAGGGGTTTGATAATCGGGATAATTCGTTGTTCTCTTTTTCCTGTGAAAATAATAAACAATATTATTCCAATAATAGCTAGGTAATATGCCCATCGCAATGCGGTTTGGTTCAGTACAAAACGCATAGGAGAATCAATAACCTTACGACCATCCTTGAGATAATCATCCCAATAGTAGGTTTGACTCGAATTTATAAATGAAATGCACGTTGCAGCATACCTCTGATTTCCGTTAAGGATATAGTAATTAGAGAATGCCTGGGGTAAGGTATTAAAATATAGAGTTCCATTACCTTCTTTAACTTTTATGAAATTTACTTCATTTAGATTTTCTTGAGCTTCCTCATTCTTATAGTACCCAAGTGTCGTTGTTTTTGTTGTATCAAAACTTTTGAATACTGTTTTGTAAACGTTTTTCTTGAACTTGGGTACGACACTTTCTTTTATATATGGCGAGAAAAACGTTGGTGTAATTTCTGTTTCTGTTAATTGATAATCTACCTCAGTTTCGATATTTAAAGAGTCTTTGATGATTTGCCCAAAATCGTTTCCAGCTATGAATACAACATTTCCTTGTCTCACATATTCAATAAGTTTTTCATAAGACCTCTTGTCAAAATTAATGCTCGAATTAACAAATAAATACGTAGAATTAGATGTGTACGCTGTTGAGCTCAAAAAATCATACGGATTTTTAGAGATTATATCTATTTGTTTATTGTTGTCAAGAGCTTTTAATTCTTCAAAAAACACATATCCTCCAAATGGTATTTTATCTGATGAGGTATAGCTTGGCTTCCAATTGATAGGTGTCGGCCTGGATAATTCGATAACAATAATAGTCAATAACGCTAGCCCAAAAAGTATCAATATGTTTCTTGATTTCTTATCCAATTTTTTTCATTTTAGCATTCAATACATCAAAAGACGCTTTAGCGTTTATATATCCATTTTTGTCTAATTCGAATTTGCCATACCATATATAATCATATAAATAAGAAACTCTATTGAAATTTTGTTTCAAAGTGATATCTGCAATCTCTCTATAATAATCTGTGTTTGTTTTTTCGAAATGATAATCAATAATTTTTTTTAGTGATAAATCTTGCAATGTTTTCAAATACATATATCGTATGGCAAGGCGATAATTTTTTTCTGCTAGTGCATTCGCGATCAACTCATCCAGATTAATTTTTTCGATGTGTTCTTCTGCTATGTTTAAAGGTGCTACAAGTGTATTTTTTTTTCTAAAAAAGGATACGGCTTCTTTTCCGACCAATACTCTTATTAGGATGTATACTGCAATCCCAATAAATATAATATAGATCATGTTTTCTAATAGTTTCGCTAGTTGTGGGTCAATTGTTATTCCAAAAATACTTTGTAGACCATTAAAAAACCAGTTTAGCGCTCGAGCTAAGAAATTTTCTGCTTCCCCTTCAATTGTGGTATACTCAAAATCATCTCCTGCATACTTTTTTGATAAATCATCAGAAAAATCAATTACAGTTACCTTACTACTATCAATTACTACTGAAAGCGAATCTTGTTGACTCCATACAGGTGAAAGCAATTGAGCGACAAGAAAAACAAATATGATATAGTATTCTTTCTTATTCACCACTACCAATTTGATTAATTTTTTCTCTTGTATTTACATTATATTTTTGTTCGTGTAGGGAGAAATATAAAATCCCGTTAATGAACTGAGATAATGGTTGGGAGTAAGCAAAGGTTATTAATACTAAACATAAGACGATAGTATATACTATTTTGGCAGTAATAGAATTGGTAATATCTTCACCTGCGTTTAGTGCTAAAAAAGTATAAATACCAAATATAACTCCTGGTATCGCTACAATGATAAGTATTAATATCATCCCTAATAATATCCCTAGAATAAAATTAACACCTATACATTTCCAGAAATTACCTCTTATCAAATCCCAACCTTCACCTAAGGCATCTGAAGCACTTTTATTTTCATACATCATAACCATAAAGGATACACCAATCCAAGAAGATAATGCAAATTGTAATACATACTGTACTAGTGTGCCTATGATAGGTATAAATGCTAAGATTAAAGAAACGATTGCGAAGACAATATATATCGGTATTAGTAGTAATATGAAAACTAGTATATTGCCTGAATAAATTTTAATATAGTTCCATACTTCTTTTCGGTCTATACTATTTGTTTTGTTTTGTTCATATTTAATAACATAGCTAGATGCTAAGCTGTAATTAAGTGCTGTAATAAAAATAAATACAATAAAGATAACCCCCACCCCAATTCCTATAAATATAATGGATTCATCGCTGTTTGTTGTGTTTCCGAATTCAGAAGTGCCATCATACAAGCCTATAAATCCTGTCACCATTAGATAACTAATGACCAAGAGTAGGAGTATGAAAATACCATTATAACTTATAAAGATATTAGTGAAACTTTTTAAGTTTTGCTTAAAGAAATCGAAATATGTAGCTATAATTTCACCAAAATCTCTATTTTGTTTAAGCTCTATATAATTATCTTTCATATGCTTTTTTTAGAAGATTAGGATATATAATGTAATAAAATATAATGAGTAGCAATGAACTAAAAATAATCAACATGGCTAACCAAACGGGCATATTAGAATAGCGAGTAATAAATCCTTCTATAAAACCTGCAATAATAAAAAATGGTATCGTACTAACCACTATTTTTAGGCCATCTTTGGCGCCTTTCATAAATGACACTCTTCTCGAATAGGTTTTAGGAAAAAGTATGCTGTTTCCCATTACGATTCCGGCACAACCAGCTATAATGATAACAGATATTTCTATGGTTCCGTGAAGCCATATAGACTTTGAAGCCTCAAATAAAAGACCTTTGGTATAAAAAAATGTCATAAATGCTCCCAACATAATCCCGTTACTGAATAATACATATGCTGTGCCTATCGAAGTGATTACACCAAATGCATAAGCCAGGAATGCAACGCGTATATTATTGATTGTTATCCCAAGAAAAGAACCAACCATGCTTCCGCTTTTGTATATTGCTGTGGGGTCTCCTTTTTCAATATTATTTAATGTTTCATTTACGTAAGCGTCTCCCAAAATTAGTCTTAAAAAAGAAGAATCATTTAGTGCAGAAATACTACCAATGCAACATGCAATACCAAAAAATAAAAACGTGTACAACAATGTTTTTTGATGTTGACAAAAGAATAATGGGAATTCTGTTTTCCAGAATTCGATAATTCTATTTTTACTTTCTTTCTTATTACTGTATATTTTTTGATGTGCTTGTGAGGCGAGAGAATTAAGATATAATAATGTCTTACTATCGGGGAAATAGGTTTGCGCATACGACAGATCATTGGTTAAGTGTATGTAATTATCTGCAAGTTGATCTGGACTAGTTTTTAAATTTTCATGGATTGCTTGTTCAAAAGCGATCCATTTTTCTTTATTTTGCTTCACAAAAGCTGCTTCCCGCATCTATAATTTTTTTGTTAAAGATAATCACTTACTTGTAAATGTCAAATATAGCAATCAATACCACACAAAATGTAAATCTAAATTATAAAACTGTTAGTATAGGAGAACGTATGCTTGCGTTTTTAATCGATATTGGGTTATTTTGGCTATATCTTTTTGTTGTGAATTTTGTCACAACTCTTGTGGGCACTGCTTTCAAGGATAATTGGACCGTTTTTGGTATACAATCGCTCCTCATGTTGCCGGTAATGTTCTATTCGCTCTATATGCATATTATTTTTAATGGCAGAACAGTAGGAAAAATGATTATGAAAATAAAGGTAGTACGCATTGATGGCTTACCGCCACGATGGAGTAACTATTTGGTACGATGGATGCTTCGACTAGTCGATATTTGGTTGTTTATGGCTTCGATTGGGATACTCACGATCTTATTTTCTGATAAACGACAGCGACTTGGTGATGCAGCAGCTGGCACTGTCGTAATCAATACAAAGCAAAAAGTAAAGATTTCACACACTATTTTAGAAGAGATTAAAGATGATTATCAACCCAAGTTTTTAAATGTAACTAAGCTTTCTGATAAAGATGTGCGTTTGATCAAAGAAACCTATCGCATTGCTGGAAAATCCAATGATTATAAAACATTAAAAGCGTTAAGAAATAGAGTTGAAGAAGTCCTTGAAATACAATCAGAACTATATGATCGACAATTTTTGGACACTGTTTTAAAGGACTATAACTATTATACACAACAATTGTAGTATGTGAAACTTTTAAGAGTTAGATAACTAGGTTTTTAGATTGTTAGAATGCAGATTAATCTAAAGAATTTCTAAAGGCTCTGATAGAGGTTTTGATTTTTCTATATGCTTTTTTTTGTATTGGAGATAGTTGGTTTTACGAATTTTTTATTTATTTTTTCAGTATGTATTTTATGATTTATATTTTTTTTGACAAAATAATGTTGACTGCATACTTTAAAATACATAAGAATTAATATATCTAACAAATTACTCTAATTTTTATTTTCTAGCCTTCCAATAATCTAATGATCCAAAAGTCTAAAGAGTTATTATTTAATTACCTCTGCTTTTATAAATATATTTTCTTTTGGCCATTCACTACCATCCACTGGTACATTTGATATGTTATCAGCTACATTCATGCCTTTTATGACTTTACCAAAAATAGTATGTTCTCCATCGAGATGATGGGCCCCATTTTTGGCAATTACGATAAAGAATTCAAAAGGTGTAGAACGATTAGACGGATTGTCTACCCATTGCTTGGATAAAGCTACAGAACCACGAGTATGTTTTAGCCCTTTTACTTGTTCTTGAGGAATTGTAAATTCTCCAATCTGATGGCGTTTAACTGCCATTTGTTGGCGATCACTATTTCCGCCTTGTATAACAAATCCTTTGGCAACACGATAGAAAAATGTTTCATCAAAATATTTTTGCTTTACCATGTAGATAAAATTTGCTCTATGTATTGGTGTCTCTTTATATAGTTTTATGTCGATATCTCCATATTTTGTTTTTAATCTTACTAAAGTCTCAGGATTTTCTTCACCATAATTCATAAAGAATTCTCTTAGATTTTTATTGGTGATTTTAAAAGGGTCATTGTCAGCTTCATTTTCTTCAACAATAGTTTTCTTCAACTTTTCTTCTGAATGTTGAGCTTTTATTGAAGATGTATCACTTTTTGAATTTAAATTATTGTTTTTCACAGCATGCTGTTTATTTTTTTTAGATTGTGTATCTTCACAATTAGAGAACATTAAAATACATGCACAAAAAATTAAAATTGATTTGGTAAATGACATTTGAAACCTTTAAGAATTTAATTCCAAAAATAGCGAAAATGTCAGTACCGGGAGAATCTTCACATTTTATTATGGCTCCAGAGATGCGCGTGAAGGCACTTTCTAATCTTAAGATTGAAGAAAAGAACCCCCGAAATGCAGCAGTAATGATGCTTTTTTATCCTAAAGAAGGCTTAACGCATATTGTACTGATTTTGCGACCTGTATATGAGGGTGTGCATTCTGGACAAATAGCATTGCCAGGAGGAAAAGTTGAAGCATTCGATCTAAATTATACAGAGACAGCATTAAGAGAGACTTATGAGGAGGTTGGAGTACAAAGAAGTTCTGTGCGTGTATTAAAATCATTAACCAAAGTATATATACCTCCTTCAAATTTTTGGGTGCATCCCTTTTTGGGATTTACCGAGAAAAGACCCAATTTTGTGTTACAAAAAGAAGAGGTTGCCAAGGTAATCGAAGTACCTCTCGAAGAATTACTTGACGAGAATAATGTCATCTTACAAAGATTATCCACCTCCTATGCAAAAAATATAGAGGTCCCTTCTTTTGATCTAAGAGGGTATACGGTTTGGGGTGCCACAGCCATGATGTTAAGTGAACTTAAAATGTTTCTGAAGATGCTAATAGCGTAATGATTTTGTATCTTTAGTTTAGGTTTATAAAGAACTTCCTCAAGTTGTATAAGCGAATTTGTATATGCTAAAATGCAACCAATAGAACATGATCTATTGATTTAATTATGAGTTAGATAGTGAGATGAGCTAAAAAAAAATGGTTAAAAAGACATGTATTTTTTTAAGAAAACCTTAACTATGCACAGATGTAATGAGGATGTACTTGTTGTATTAAATTAGTAATCAGTAAATTAAATTCATTTATGGGATTGTTTAAAAGAAATCCTTTTGGACATATATTATTTTTTAAAAAATGGCTCATTCGTATTATGGGAGCTATGACACATAGACGCTATCGCGGTTTCAACGAATTGAAAATCGAAGGGAGCGAAATTTTTAATGACCTTCCTGATAATGGTGTTTTATTTGTTTCAAATCACCAAACCTATTTTGCTGATGTAGTAGCTATGTTTCATGTTTTTAATGCGAGTTTGAGCGGTCGTACAGATTCTATTAAAAACGTCGGGTATTTGTGGCAACCAAAAATGAATCTGTATTATGTTGCTGCCAAAGAAACGATGCAAGCAGGTTTGCTAGCAAGAATTCTTGCCTATGCAGGTGCAATTACTGTAGAGCGAACATGGAGAGAAAAGGGGCAAGAGATAAATCGACAGGTAAAAATGAGCGATATCACTAATATATCGAGAGCGTTAGAGGATGGTTGGGTCATTACATTTCCGCAAGGAACTACAAAACCCTTTAAACCAATCCGTAAGGGTACTGCTCATATCATAAGAAAATATAAACCCATAGTCATTCCTATTGTCATAGATGGATTTAGAAGGTCTTTCGATAAAAAAGGGGTAGTTATCAAAAAGAAAGGAATTTTACAATCCATGGTTATTAAACCTGCTCTTGATATTGATTATGAAAATGACTCAATTGATGATATTGTTGAAAAACTAGAGTACGCCATAGAACAACATCCATCTTTTCTTAAAGTGATCCCACAAGAAGTACTTGAAGCAGAAGAAGAGCTTAACAAAACAAGGAAATGGGAGTATTGATTTAGTTTTATAGCACTCATTATTCTAACCAGGCTTTGAAATCCTTAACACGTTCTCGCGCTACAATAATTTCTTGTTCGTTGAAGTTGTGAAGCTTGATCTGAAGCCTTGAATTTGTATAGGATATAATATCTTTTATTGCATTTATATTGACATAAAATTTTCTACTTATTCGAAAAAATTGCTCTGGATTGATTTCATTTTCTAGGGAGTCAAGCGTAGTGTCGATCAGGTAATTTCTGTTTTCTGTAGTGTGCAGATAGGTTCCTTTATTTTCAGAATAGAAACATTCTATATCCTCTACAGGAAATATTTTAAGATGTTGCCCTACACGAGTTGTAAAACGCTTTTTGTACACTCTGTCGATAGGGTTTATCAATAATTTTTTTATGTCATCAAAATCTACTTGTATTTGTTTCTTTTGCGGAATTTGCTCTTTATATTTATGTATCGCTGCTTCTAGTTCTTCATCATCTATAGGTTTTAGTAAATAGTCAATACTATTTAATTTAAAGGCCTTGAGTGCGTACTCATCATAAGCTGTAGTGAATATGATAGCACTTTTCACAGTAATCGTATCAAATATTTCAAAAGACAACCCATCACTTAACTGAATATCCAGAAAAATTAAATCTGGATGCTCATTGGCATTAAACCATACTATTGATTCTTGCACAGAATGTAGCATGGTATGTACATTTATGCTTAGGTCTGCCAGCATTCTGCTTAGGCGTCTTGCTGCAGGTTTTTCGTCTTCGATAATAATAACGTTCATGTTTTGATTTTTATATTTTTGGATCTACTAGATTTTTAGGCTTGTTGAACTCTTTGATTGAAACGTATTAGATATAAGTGGGTTTATAATTTTTATAATCAAATACATATATACCTAATAATCTAACGATTTTATCATCCGATCTACTCCCATAATTGTTTTTTCCCGTTTTGTTCTTCTTCCATATATTTTCTGATTTTACGCTCTTCCCAATCTTTATCAAACATAGGATTTACTCTGTAGGCTTTGATCGCATGAAAAATAATACCAATACCCCAGCCCAAGGCAGGCCATATAAACCAGGCATTGTACCATTCGTTTTGGTAATAATTTAATCCCCCCAGGAGACTTATAAATATAATATAAGCAGTTAGGTTGTTATAAAATTTCTTTAATTCTTCTACACGTTCTCTAGCTCTATCGTATCTCTTTTGTTCTTCAAAATTTTTCATAATTATTGCTATTTTAAAAATTGTCATCGTTCATAAATTCTTCAATCTTTCTTTCTTCCCACTTGCTGCCAAACACTGGTATTTTCGTAAAAACAGACAGGCCATGAAATAGTAGACCTATTCCCCATAAAAAAGGCGTTGTATACAAATTCCAGTCTAGCCAGTTATTAAAACCTTCATCAAAAAAGTCTGAGTTGATCAATAGTAAGGCAATATTGATAATCAGATAAACGGTAAGGTGCGAATAAAAACCTTTTTCTCTTTCTACTCTTTTTTTTGCTTTTTCGTAAGCTACTTTGTTGTTATATTCATTCATGTTTTTTTCTTTTTGATTCACTCATATATGTATTGATTTTTCTTTTTTCCCAGTCTTTACCCAGAAATAGATGACGATTAAAAGCTTCCATATAGTGAAATGTTAATCCAATACCCCAGCCAATGATTGGAAAAATAACCCATGGGAAACTAAAGCCATTATCCTTATAGTTGACAAATACCATAAAAGGAATAATAACACAAAATGATAGTAGATTACCGTAGAACTCTTTCATTTTTTTCACTTGTGCTTTGGCACGTTTATACTTCATACTTTTTTCCTGTTCTTCATCCTTCAGATCAGACAAAGTTTCAATATCTGTATGCATCACTTTTTTGGTTAATATGGGGAGTTCTGCAATAAAAGAATCTTTAGTTTTGTAAATAGAGAACTTTCTTTTGGTGAGTAGGGCATAGCGTTGTTGTATGTTGCCTAAGCCAACGCCACTACTTTGTTTTATTACCTCTTTGGGTTGCAAGTTGTTTTCTACTATTAAAAAGTTATCCTTTTCAAATATTTTGATGTGCAATGGCCTTGTTTGCATTACTACGTTGTGTTTTATCGTGTTTTCTAATAAGATTTGTAATGATAATGGTACCACTTTTGCTTCGGGGTTTGTAGCTTTTTCAGGCATCTCGAATACAATACTTTCTTCAAAACGCAATTGTAACAAGGTCATATAGGTTTTCGCAAAAGCCAACTCCTCATCAACGGTTACAAGTTCTTTATTTTTTTGTTCTAATACGTATCTGTATACCTTAGATAATGAAGTGGTAAATTTTTGAGCCATCTTAGGGTTCTCCTCAATTAAAGAAGTCAATACATTAAGACTGTTAAATAAAAAATGAGGGTCAAGTTGGTTTTTTAGTGCTGCAAATTTTGCCGAGGCTGTACCTGCGATAATTTTTTGCTCGGTTATTTTTTGCTTTTGTAATTCTTTGAAGAAGAAGAATGCATGAAAAAACAGGGATACAATCAACGTGATAACAAATCCGCTTAGGTAATAACTTAGTTTTTCGTCCTGAATAAATTGCTCAAACGGTTTACCATAATATCCTACAACAAGAATTATGCGAATAATGATTATGGTTGCCATAGTAAGAATGATTGCCCCAAAAGCACCGTACCATAATCTTTTTTGTGTTTGTGATTCCCAAGAATATATTTCACTAATAAAATTATAGAAATACGTATTAACCAAGGTAAGTGGAAAAGCAAACATAAACTGTATAATTAGATTTTCAATAATTTTTTCATACGTTATCGTATCCCATGACCCAAAGAGCCGGTTTATCATTTCAATACCAATTGCGATGATAATGCTTACTTTGATTATATAGAGTATACTGCTTTTCATGTATTCGTGTCCTTTCTAAAATTAAATAATCTAGTTGCAATTTTTCTGAACCCTTTCTGCCTGATGCACCCCCCAGCTTGGATAAAATGCAATTTTGTTTTTGGGTTCTTTTTCAAAGTACAAGATAGCTTTTTCTATTTCAGGACAAAAGGACATTGGGTCTTTACCCCAGAATTTTGCTGCTCCCATATTCCATTCAGCATGGTACAAAATTGCGCGAGGATTATTTGGTTCCAGGTTTTTTGCTTTTTGATAAAGCGCTTCGATTTTTGCTGAAAGTGTTGGTCCATATACCGAAGGATTATAAGCGACATAAGCCGTATTGAGCATGGCTTCCATAATTAGAATCTCTGCATTGTCTGTAGAAAATGTTTTGGCTTCATTAATATAATTCTGTGCTTTTTTTAGTCTGGATTCGATTTCTGTAGCTTCTTTAATGTTAAAACTAGTTGTAATGTGTATCTGTGCAGCATAATAATACGGAATCCAATTTTCTTTTTCTGCCTTGGCTATACGCTCAAAAAGGTTAATCGCTTCGTCTGGAGATTTATTTTCCCATAATTCAAAAGCTTTTGCCATTCCTTTTTCATAAGCGGTTTGCGAATGAATTGTATTTGCTGTTAGAAAGATTAATGTGATTACAATAAATTTCATAGTTGTTATGTTTTTGATTAATGATATAAAGATCAGTAAAGTGTATGTTTTGTAATAAGATTTGTGACCGAGTTGTAATTTTTTAGAGATGAAATGTAAGCTTCAATTTTGCTATATGGTAAGTGTGTATTGAAATCAGCTTTATAAATTGTCTAATTGGTTATCAGACTTATCATCGCTTATCGTCCAGAAGAATCCTAGAATAAAAAATTGATCAGCGTTTGGTCGTATGGCGCGTCTTGAAAAATTACCGCTAGGGTCTGGAGTATTTGAATATTGATAATTGAAAACGTTGTCAAAATCTAAAATATTGGAGACAGAAAAGTATAAGATTTTTTGTTGGCTAATTAGATATGCCCAACTAAGATTAATGGCATTAAAGCTTTTTGTGGTCTGATTCTGAAAAGTACGTTCATTAGGATTATTGTAGGGTCGACCTGAAGCAAAGTTATAAGTAGCACCTATCATAGATTTCCAATCCTGTACCCAATATTTTGTTACCAGAGAAAGATTATGTGTTGCAGCAAAGTTTGGAGTTGCCTTTTCTGGATAGTTTCTATAATTTCGTTTTGTATCTAGATAAGAATAGCTTGCCCAGTATTCGAGATTTTTGATGGATGTATTGTCTCTCCAAAAAATATCAACTCCTGTGGCATATCCTTTACCGTCATTATTAAATGTGCTATCAAACTGCGGAATTTCTGTATCAAACTTGATGAGACTTTCATAGGTTTTATAATATCCCTCGGCTCTAAATGTTCTGCCATCATTTTGATATAGATAGTTAAGGATATAATGCGATGACTTTTCTGGTTCTAACAGGGAATTAAATTTTAACACATTTTGTTGCGGAGCTTGATAAAAATCACCATAGGCTAATGATATTTGTGATTTTGATGTGGTTTTATAGGCCAAAGATGCTCTTGGTGAAATTTTGGTATCTTTTAGTAACGTATTATAAACTCCTCTGGTACCAATCTGCATCGCAAGTTTTTTGCTAAAAAACACATTGGCTTCAGCGAATACTGCGGTACTATTATTATTAAATGTAGTGTTGAACGGAATATCAAAATCAGGATCTTCTGCCTTTTCAGAGAACGTATTTAAGAATTGTTCTGTGCCTATACTTATTTTGAATCGGTTACTAAATCGCTTTCTCACTTTTACTTTAGCATGAAAACTATTTTCATCGTCGGTAACTTCTGTATTCGTGATTTTGATATCACTATAATCATTAGCAAAACTTGCACCTGTTGCGATGTCCCAATCGTTTCCCAGATTTCCTTTGTATGATGTATTTAAATATAAATTTCTATTCTTAAGGCCAAAATTGATGCCGTCAGCTACATTGATATCTTCTTGAATAAGTTCAAAATTAGTATAATTTAATCCCCCATAAATTTTTAACAATCCATCATTAGCAAAGCTATGACGATATACGGCTTCTCCTGATAATGATTCATAGGGTTTGATCCAGTCTACGCGTTGCTCTATAATGCCTTGATATGGTTTCAGGTTGATATAAAAAGCATTGACACTTAACGAATTATTATTCCATTTTTGTGTATTTCCTCCTCCTATGCCTACATTTAAGAACTGTAACTCTGATTTTTCCTGATCAGGCTCGTCTATGGTGTTAAGTAGTAATACACTCGATAGCGCATCTCCATACTCTGCAGAATATCCACCGGTAGAGAAGTTAGTTCCCTTAAAAAGAAATGAAGAAAAACGACCTCTGGTCGGAATATTGTTGGTGGTGGCCAAAAAGGGTTGAAAAACCCGTAAACCATCAATAAATATATTCGTTTCGTTAGCATCGCCACCTCTTACAAAAAGACGACCATCCTCTGATACATTAGAGGTGCCTGGTAAGGTTTGCAAAGCGGCAATGTAATCACCCGCAGCTCCTGCAGTAGTTACAATATCTAATGGCGTAAGAACAGAAGCCTTGCTATTATCTCCAGCAGATAATGTTCCTGCATTTAATATTACGCTACCCAAAGAATTTACGTCTTCTCGAATTGTGATATTTACATTTTCCATCTCTGAAACAGCTGCACGTAGTGTATAGGTCTCAAAAGATAAGAAAGAAACGGTCAATGTTTGCGGCCCTTTTGCTGAGGTAGAGAAAGAAAAATTTCCCTGTTCATCAGTAGATCCACCATCATAAGTGCCTTCTAGATAAACATTAGCACCGATGATTGCGGTGTTTTGTTTGTCTGTTACTTTTCCTGTAATTGTTGTTTGGGCGATGGTGCTAAAAGAAATGAAAAATAGAATGTTGAGTAATGGCGATTTCATATACATGTTTTTTATGACGAGTCAAAAATGGCGTAGATGAAAAAAAATTAAAAGTAAATCGTACCGAGTTGTTGAAAATAAATGATCAATTGAAATATAGAAGCCTGATTTCTACAGAAGAATAAATTAAGAGCCGTTAAAATGATTTTTATGGTGAAATGAAGACAATCACTGACAGATGTAAATTAACATAAGAAATGGAATTAGAGCAAGGTAATTCATTTTCTATTTTTTCTGAACTCCCCATTCTCCCTGCCCCGAAACCATGCTGACGTCGTCAGGAAGCTTTCGGGGCAGCCCAAAACGATGCTGCCGTCGTCGGGAAGCTTTTGGGTCAGCTCAAAACGCTGCTGCCATCGTCGGGAAGCTTTTGGGCTAGCTCAAAATGATGTCATCATTATCGTTATATTATCAGGGATGCCCGAAGTTTTGGATTCGGTATGAACCTTTAAAGCTAAGAGATTAATTATTAAGTTATCATGATCGCTTTCATACACGTTCTACAGATCCGTTATCGTTTTTAAAAGGTCTCACTATAAGTCGTGCTGCTTTGTCGTAGTTGATATAATTATATACCCAATTAAAAAAAGTGACAAATCGATTTCTGAAACCTACTAAAAACCATAAGTGAATAAACATCCAGATAAACCATGCAAAAAAACCGCCAAATTTAAATTTACCAAGGTCTACCACTGCTTTATTTCTTCCGATAGTGGCCATAGATCCTTTGTCAAAATATGTAAAAGGAGTCATTGATTTGCCCTTTAAATGACGTTTTAAGTTTTTGGCCAGATGTTTTCCCTGTTGTATAGCTGGTTGGGCTACCATAGGGTGTCCTTTTGGATATGCCGTAGTTTCCATCACAGAAATATCACCAATAGCAAAAATGTTTTCATAACCCTCGATTTGATTGTATTGATTCACTTTATAACGATTGGCTTTTGGTAGTAATGCTTCTGCTTTTATACCTGCTACCGGTGCTCCTGTGACTCCGGCCGACCATATAAAAGTTGCAGTACGTATGGTTAGGTCTGTATCTGTAGTAACCCAATTGTTCTCGTAATTTGTTACTTGGGTATTAGTATGAATATGTACCCCAAATTTTTCTAAAAACGCAGTTGCCTTTTTTGAAGCATGTTCACTCATTGGAGGTAAAATACGTGACGCACCTTCTATAAGGTGGACTTCCATCTCGCTAAAGTCCATATCAGGATAATCTTTAGGCAGTACATTTAATTTTAGTTCTGCAATACCCCCAGCAAGTTCTACTCCTGTTGGTCCTGCACCTGCCAATACAAAATTAAGAAGCTCCTTTCTTTTTTCGGTATCGGTTGTAATAACAGCCTGTTCAAGATTTTCTAGCATGAGACTACGCAAGTTTAATGCCTGGGGGAGGTTTTTCATTCGCATAGCATTATTTTCGATAGTTTTATTTCCAAAGAAATTAGTACGTGCACCGGTAGCAATTACAAGATAATCATAAGAAATACTACCATTATTAGTATGAATTTTTTTATCATCTGCATCTATGGATTCTACTTCACTCATCCTAAAAAAAGTATTCTTTCCTCTTTTTACAATTTTGCGAAGGGGATAGGCAATAGAATCTGGTTCTAAAGACGAGGTAGAGACTTGGTATAAAAGTGGTTGAAAGGTATGATAATTATGTCTGTCTAATAGTACAAGTTGTACAGGTTCTTTAATCATTTTTCGAGCTAATGCGACTCCCGCAAAACCACCACCGATGATAACTAATCTTGGTAAATTAGTAATAGGAATATTCATAATGTATGTGTTGTTTTACAAAGGTAAAATGATAAAATTGTTTCCCCTATATAATAGTGGTATTTTATATCAGAATAAGAGTGAATTAGCTTCTTTTTTTCTGAAAATTATAAAATATAGAGTAATAAAATTTAAATTTAGGTGTAACACAAACGTTATATTGACTACATATAAGATGCAACCCGCTAAAGTGAATAAAGAATTAGAACATAGTTTTGTAACTAACCTTGAGCAAAATCAAAATATTGTGCATAAGGTGTGTAGAATTTATACAAATGATCAAGAATCACATAATGATTTGTTTCAGGAAATAACAATCCAACTCTGGAAAGCATATCCAAAATTTCGGGGTGATGCAAAATTTAGTACCTGGATGTATAGAGTAGCGCTTAATACAGCGATTACTTTATATAGAAAATCAAAAAGAAGTATAAAAACTTCTGATATAGATACGATAAGCTTTAGAATTAAGGTTGATGAGTATGATGATGAGATAGAGCAGCAATTAAAACTTATGTATGCAGCTGTAAAACAACTCAATGATATCGAAAAAGCATTAGTTTTTCTATATCTGGAAGATAAATCATACAGAGAAATAGCAGATACTATGGGTATTAGTGAGGTAAATGCCAGGGTAAAAATGAATCGAGTGAAGACAAAATTGAAAAAAATACTAAATCCTTAACCCCATGGATGAATTAGAATTATTAAAAAAAGACTGGAACAAGCAGGAAGCTATATTTCCAAAGTTGACCTATAATGAAATTTACCAGATGATATTAAAAAAATCATCTTCAATGGTAAAATGGATTTTTATCATTAGTGTATTAGAGTTTCTACTATGGGCATCTTTAGATATTATGGTTAGGCTTAGTGGGAAATATGATAATTTGATCGAATTGGGTACTAAAAACATTTCGTTAATTTCTACTATCATTTATTATAGTATTCTTATTTATTTTATGATCAGGTTTTACCTCAATTATAAGAGAATTCAAGTTACAGATTCTGCAAAACAGCTCATGGAGAATATCCTAAAAACTCGTAAAACTGTAAAATACTACATTTGGGCCAACATAGGCTTTTTGGCTGTAACAACAGTAGCAATCGTAGGGTATTTAGCAATTTTTACAGACAAGTATTCAAGTCAATCTGTAGAAGAAGAAGTTCCTGTATTTTTAGTGATAATAATAACAATATTAGTTATAGCAGCTGCGCTTGGTATTATTGCTTTATTTTACAGAGTAATTTATGGGATTTTAACGAATAGGTTAAAAAATAATTATAAAGAACTTGAGAAATTAGAAGTATAATTATTTATTCTCATTAAATGCAGAGGGTAGCAGTTGCGGTATAAATTTCACTAATAATGGTAAGAGTAGGCTACCTCCAGGTAGAATAAAAATTGCTAGAGAAGGAATTGTTTTACAAATATCTAATAGCTGTTTTTTTACCTTATGTTTTTCTTCTTTTGATAAATCTCGTATTGTAGATTGACCCAATAAAACCATAAGATCTTTACTTTCTGAGATCTCTTTTATCAGTCGTTTTTTATTCCTTAATACCAATACACTTACAGTTCTGGATGTTTGTTGGTAAAAATGCAATGCTGGATGTGAGTAGTTAAAAAATGAAATTTCATCTTTATGCGTACTTACAAAGTTTTGTACCATATCGAGAGATTCTTTAATAACTTTATTAGGTAATTTTAACTCTTCACCAAGTGCAGACATAAAACTTTGCTCACCTTTATCTAATTCTTTATCGTTCCATACTGCAAGACTTGTAAGATCAATGATATATCTTTTTTCAATTTCATCGGTATACGGGTCTAATGCTATATAGTCGAAACTAGCCTCTTCTTCTGTTGAAATATCTGTGTATCGCACAGATGAAGCAAATAGCTTCACTAATAATTTATCATAATCATCTTGTTCTTGTTTAGAATTTAAAGCAAGAAAAACAGTATTTGTTAATGTTTCTTCGAGTTTTGCAGCATACTCAAAAGGGTTTTTATCATGAATTAAAAAATGTTCAAAAGCTAATATGTCTATAAATAATAGTGCATTGGTAAGGAGGTGGCTAAAGTTTTTCTTAAAAATTGATTCATTTGTTTGTATACGGGCATGAATGATATTCTCGAGTTTTTCATTCTTATTCGTAGGGAGAACACTAGTGAGTGCAAAGAATGATTTTTTGGTATCTAGAAAACTATAAAATTGAAGGAGGGCTTCTATAAAATCTTTCTTATCTGCGTTTTCAATTGTATCATTATAGGTAACCACTAGAGAAGCAAACAGATTAATTTTAGTTATTTCTTCTTCAGAATATATAATTTCTGAATCACCAGAAATGATTGTAGCTATAGAGGTGCCATAAATAAAACCAACTTTTCTTAAATCAGAGTATAGGGTGTCTAAAGACCGATGAGAAAAGTATGGATTAGTATCCAAATCCCTTAGAAATTTTTCTATCCAACCAGAAGTTGAAGGATTCATAGAGTAATATTAGTTAGATAGTTAAGGTATTATAAAAAAATAAAAGGAAAAAAGTTATTCTCAAACAAAATTGCAAGTACTACTTTTTAGAGTTAAAATCAATTTATTGTATGATACCGCCACAGCTCACTCTGCTTCCTGCAGCACCTGTTGGCTGAGTTGTGAAATCATCTACCCCTTGATGTACTATGATTGCACGACCAATAATATTCTTTTTTTTATCATCACAGCCAATACACCAGTCATTGGTGGCAAAAATTATACTGGCATTACCCTCTGAATCAGCTTTAATGTTCCCAATATCTCCTTTATGAAATCCTTCTTTTGCGCCCCATTTTCCATGTGGTTGTTTAGTTGGATTCCAATGACCGCCTGCAGATTTACCATCAGGCGAAGAGCAATCAGATTTTTCATGAATATGTATTGCATGCTCGCCTTCACTTAAACCTGTTAAGGATGCTTCCATACTTACCATACCTTCTTCTTCTATAAAAATAATGCTACCTGATACGTCGCTTTCATTTTTTGCTACTAAATTAATTTCTAATTTCTTAACACTATTTTCTGCAGAAGTTTCTTTTTTGATATCGGTATGCTCTTTTTTCTCTTTTTTACAACCAGATACTGCCAAGAGTGTAACCAATACTATTAAATATAAAATTTTCATATTTCAATTACTTATGTATACTACTTTTGTATGCAATGTACTTAATTTTGATCTTAATATACTCAATAATTAAGGTTTGAGGAAGGGGCTGGCCTCTATATTTTAAAATCCTTTCCTATGGAATGCCTATCGGGATTACCAGAAGTCGCCTACTTATTAAAGGAATACACTATTAAAGTAACGTAAAGAAAATCCTTTTATTTTTTTGGTTTATAGCATTCGAGCTTCAACTTTTTGCCAGTTAATTATATTAATAATGTTATTAAGATAATCACCTCTTTTATTTTGATATTTTAAATAGTATGCATGTTCCCAAACATCTATACCAAGAATGGGATGTCCTTGTTTATCGGCAGTTGACATCAATGGATTATCCTGATTTGGAGTTGAGGTTATAAATAATTTTTTATCTGTATCTTGGCAAAGCCATGCCCAACCAGATCCAAATCTTTTCTTACCTGCATCTGCCAACTCATTTTTAAAAGCTTCTATAGAACCAAAATTTTGATGTAATAAATTTTTAAAATTATCAGACATATTCCCTCCGGGTGTTAGAATATCCCAATACAAAGAATGATTAAAATGACCTCCTCCATTATTTCTAACAGCTGTAGGTAGCTCTTTATTTTTCAAAATATCTACTATATTATTACCAGAGACAGCGTTTTCTTGTAGCGCTTTATTTAATTTATTCACATACCCCTGATGATGTTTAGAATAATGAATTTCCATTGTCATGGCATCAATAGTATCAATAAAAGCATCATAGTTATAATTTAATTTAGGTAGCGTAAATGTTGTAATTGCTATTTTTTCATCTGTAGGAGTACTGTTATCTTTATTTTTATGAGATGAAGTGCAAGAAGATAATAACATTGATGGTATTGCAGCCAGCCCAGTTGAGGCGATTACTGTCGTTTTTAAAAATTTTCGTTTGTCCATGTTTTTTTAAGAGATTTAGCGATGTTTTAAAATTACATATAATATTGAAGAACATCAAAGATTAAAATATTTTATTTGTCAAAACTATATACAAAAGGGTATACTATATCCTTTTAATTAGTGCGCGTTGATCTCTGATTCCCATTTTTAAATTTTCGGTTATAATTAATGCTTTATCGATTCGGGTTTGAGTTTTTTTAATTCTTAAAATAAAATAAATCAAGCTTCTTTTTTTACCATCGGTTAGGGATTCGAAAATCTCTGAAGCTTCTAAATCACTTTGTAATACGGCCTCAAATTCTTCAGGCATTTCTACGCCATATTTAGAAGTGTCTTTGAGTAACTGTACGCTAAAATAGTCTGAAGGAAAAATGCCTAGTTCTTTTTGATTTGAAGTATTAAAAGTAACATAATAACTTCCCTTCAATTTTTGCAAGGCAGCATGGTATGTCACAGATTTACTTTTGTAAGTTATCTTGACAAGTACTCTTTTATGCTTTTTATCTATAAAAAGGTGTGCTGTTTTATCAGGTATTATAAAACTGTGATTGGAAGTTAGTGAAGTTTCAAAAATTGAACTTTTCATACCGACTTTTTGATTCGTTTATTGTATTCAATTAAAAATTAATATGTACTAAATATATAACTATTTTATGTAGCCTCTGGAAAAACTTGTTTAAAGTTTTTTCATTATCATTAATCAAAACATAGAGTTTTTTTAAGAGAAATATACTTCTTTTGAAAAATTATAGTATAAAATTCGACATTTTTACCGTAACTAGAAAAAGGGATTTTTATTCTTCTGATTTTTTTCAATTTGTTTTTGTAAAACTTTATTTTTTGTGAACACTAGTATCAATAATAGATCAGGTCAATAACACTGGTTTGACGATATTTTTATTTGTTATATTAAATAAAATTCAGTTTTAATGTTAATTTATGATAAATTAATGTGGTTTTGTGACCAAGGAGAATAAATTACTAAAAATTCGTTAATTTTGAGTAACACAAACTCAAAACTTATATATATGAAAAAAGTCTACTCGTTTGTCTTACTATTGTTTTTAATAGGACAAACATCTTTTGCACAACAAGACATCAAATCAGCTGTTCAAAATCATTTTAATGAAGTAATAGCTGATAGTGAAAACAAATCAGCTTCTAATGGTTTAGAATGGAAAATAACCAGTACAGCCTCTTCATTAAACAAGAGCATAACGCACGGTTATATTACTCAATACCTTAATGGCACACCTATTGTAAATGGAACATATAAGGTGTCTGTAAAAAATGGGAAAGTATACTACTCTGTAAATCAGTTGATACCTGATGCAGCTTCAAAAGTTACTTCGGTTAAGATGTCGAGTAACGAAATAGATGCTATAGCTGCTGTAACTCGTAAACACAACTTGGCTAGAGCACAAGTAGCTGCAAAAGTAACTAACAAATCTTCTAATGGCGATGCGGTCTCCGTATATAAAAATTCTAATATTACAGAGAACGGAGTGATTAAAGTTCAAAAAGCATATGTGTATCATAATGATGAACTACATCTTACTTATAATGTTAATTTATATGAAAAAGGAGGCAAGAACTGGTGGAATTCCTACGTAGATGTAGCAACAAATGAAATTATTAGAGAAGATAACTGGGTCATCTCTTGTAGTTTTGATGCACCAGATCATGAATCGCATGATCACAAATCATCTGTACATGTTGCTAGTACAATGATAGGTCCCTTAACTAAAGCTGCTACAGCTGCATTAGCACCCGATTCTTATAATGTGTATGCTATGCCATCAGAAAGCCCAATTCATGGTAATCGTACTATTGCTACCGATCCTGCAAATACTAATGCTTCACCTTTTGGATGGCATGATACTAATGGAGCTTCTGGTGCAGAATATACAATTACCAGAGGTAATAATGTGTGGGCTCAGGATGATGCTAACGGAAATAACGGTACTGGCTTTTCTCCAGACGGTGGGTCTGCTTTAGATTTCAACTTTCCAGTGAATTTAAGTCAAGCACCTAGTAACTACAGAAGTGCATCGATCACAAACTTATTCTACTGGAACAATATTATGCATGATGTATGGTATCAATATGGTTTTGATGAAGCTAGTGGTAACTTTCAGGAAAACAACTATGGTAAAGGTGGATCAGGAGGTGATTCTGTAAATGCTGATGGACAAGATGGTAGCGGAACAAATAATGCTAATTTTGCCACTCCAGGCGATGGGAGTAACCCAAGAATGCAAATGTTTCTTTGGAACAGAACGAACCCGGGAAGAGATGGTTCTTTCGATAATGGGATTATTGCTCATGAATATGGTCATGGTATTTCTACCAGGCTAGTAGGAGGAAGAAATACCAATGCGCTTGGTGGTTTTGAACAAATGGGAGAAGGATGGTCCGATTGGTTTGGATTAATGCTTACTATGAAAGCCGGTGATGTGGGTACTGACGGTAGAGGAATAGGTACTTATGCTTTAGGTCAACCAACAACCGGAGCAGGAATTCGTCCTACACGATATTCTACAAACAGAGCTATTAATGATACCGAATATGCAGACATAGGTAGTTTAGCTAGACCACATGGTGTAGGATACGCGTTTGCAACTATTCTTTGGGATATGACATGGTTATTGATCGATCAAGAAGGTT
This sequence comes from uncultured Aquimarina sp., assembly GCA_947495425.1. Classification (GTDB taxonomy): domain Bacteria; phylum Bacteroidota; class Bacteroidia; order Flavobacteriales; family Flavobacteriaceae; genus Aquimarina. The sequence continues at coordinate 7,316 of CANLYR010000043.1, read as the reverse complement.
TTAATCCAGATTTTTATAATGGAACTGGTGGTAATAACATTGCAATGGCCCTTGTTATAGAGGGGTTAAAAAATACAGCTAACAATCCAGGATTTGTTTCTGGACGTGATGGTATATTACAAGCTGATCAGGATTTATATGGCGGAGCATACCGATGCTTAATCTGGAAAGCATTTGCTGAAAGAGGTGTAGGACAAGACGCTAATGAAAATAATAATGGCGGATCAAATGGTCAAACAGATCAAACGGTTTCTTTTGTAAATCCTTGTGATGGTGGTGGCCCTGATCCAGATACAGGGAATTGCTCAGGTGATGTAGCTTCCTTCCCATTTAGTGAAAGTTTTGAATCCAATCTTGGTGATTGGAAAAATGCAACTACTGGTGATGATATCGACTGGACTAGAGATTCTGGAGGTACTCCTTCTAGTCAAACAGGACCTGCCAGCGGAGCTGATGGTAATTTTTATGTGTATGTAGAGGCCTCTGGTAATGGAACAGGTTTCCCTAACAAAAGAGCAATTTTGAACTCTCCTTGTTTAAACTTTACCGGGCTTAGTACTCCTAGACTAACTTTCCAATACCATATGTTTGGAACAACCATCAACAGTCTGAATGTTGAGGCAAGAACTAATAATACAGGAAATTGGACAAGTATATTCAGTAAAAATGGAGACCAAGGAAATGCTTGGAATGCAGCTGATATTGATCTTGCTGCCTATGCAGGAGAAGCAAGTGTACAATTACGATTTAATGTAGTTACCGGTTCTGGGACAAGTGGATGGCAAAGTGATATCGCTATAGATGCTATTAGTATTCAAAATGGTGCTGGTGGTCCAGATCCAGATTGTGCAGCTTTGAATTTTAATGATTTCCAAATTACTCCATTCTCTAATCAAGATGCTGCGGGTAATTCTTCTATAGGAAATTCAGGAGCATCACTATCATTGACCAATAATACCTGGAAATACATTGCATTAAATTATACAGTAACCGCAAATACGGTCATAGAATTTGATTTCAGTAGTACTGCGCAAGGAGAAATACATGCAGTAGGTTTTGAAGATGATAATTCACTAACACCCGGAAGGTATATTAAAGTTCACGGTACTCAAAATTATGGAGTGCTTGACTATGATAACTACGCAAGCGGAACTAAGACTTACGTTATACCTGTCGGTAGTCTTTATACAGGTGCTATGGATCGATTAGTATTTATTAACGATAATGATGCCGGATCAGGAAATACGTCTACATTCTCTAATGTGAAAATTTATGAAGGATCTTGTGGTAGCTCTATTGCAGAAATTGCTTCAAATTTTGGAGGGATAACACCAACTATAGGAACTGATGGAGAAGAAGATGCATTTGCTGCTGTTAGATTAGCTCCGAACCCTGTAACCAAGGGGAATTCACTTAGAGTATATATGCCGAACAAAAATGTATCGAATACTTCATTTACTATAGTCAATATTATGGGACAAATAGTAAGAGAAGGAAAACTTAATACTGATGGCGCCATAAACATTGAAGGTTTTGGTGCGGGTATGTACATTCTTGAACTTCAAGATGCACAAGCCAAAGTTGTAAAACAATTTATCATTAGATAAGTAATCGGTTAAGAATTTTAGATTAGTAAAAAGAGCTGTTTTAGGACAGCTCTTTTTTTATTTACAAAATCTATTGGATACTTACTGCCTATATATAAAATTGTATACATAACTAAAACTAACCGATGTACAACAACACTGTTAATTAAAAATTCATTTGAGTTTATATCAATTTGCGCTTATTCAGATTAAGCTCTAATATCTTTTTATCTCTTTTTATTGTGAGCTTTAAACTCTTTTTATTCTCCAATACTTTCATATCTTTAATGGTTTTACTATTCAGGTATTCACACCAATCATCCTCTCTCGCATCTTTAAAATTTACTTCATCTATACTTAACAAGACATCTCCTAATTGAAGGCCTTGACTTTTAGCCTCAGAATTTTCATATAATTGAATAATCACAAAGGCATTTTCAGCTTTTGCGAAAGCGAATTTAAATCCAAAAGAGTCTAACGTATTATTTGTATAGGGCCGTTGCGGAGTAAGGTAGAAAATTTCATTTTTCCAATCGATAACAACATTAAAATTTTTGAGAAATTCTAGACCTAAAGTAGCACTACTCTCATTTGTGAAATCAACAATGATATTTTTAATATCAAAATTATCTAATTTAATTGTGTCAATGAGCACATTCAGTAATGTATCTTTTTCACCATGACCATAAAAACCAGCAGAAGAACTTCCTATTGCTGTTGCAACTTTTATATTGAAATCATTAGAGATTAACCCTTTGGTTTTTTCATTAGGAAGCGAAAAACCACCTGTAGAACCTATATCAAGAGCTACCTCTTTAATAATCAAAGATTTATTTAATTGTATTGTAAAATGAGGTGTGCCTACTAAATCTTGGGTAAATTTGATACCCTTGACAGAATCATCCTCCAGAAGTTTTGATGCTGAGTTCGATAATGCGACAGTTTGGTTTTTAAAATTAAATTCCCAAATGGCTTTTCTAAATACATTAGCACCTATAATACCATCAACATTCAAACAACCTATTTCTACAGATTTGTTTAAGTCTGCAACTGCAGAACCTATATTATTAAACTGAATATTACCAATAGTAAACTCATCTATCTCAATAAATCCAAGATTTTGAGCATTGCCTTGACTGTCACTAACTTTGTTTTTAGTTACGTAGCTTAGGTCTAAGGTTTCTGCTAATTGTTTAGAAATTACTGTTGGCGCACCTGTATCTAGAATAAACTTATAGGCTACGCCTTTGATATATACCTCCACAACAATGATACCAGATCGTAGCTCAAAAGGAATTTGTTCTTTAAATATAGTTTGCGCTACTTCGCCACCTGTAATCAATTTTATGACTTTTTCTTGACCATTACAAAAATAATTACTTAGGTATAAAATGATGATTAAAATGATTCTTATCATTACATATAATTTTAGAATTTTAAACAAATTTATAATGCAGATTTGTTTATTCATAGTATAGAATGACTAACGGCACTATTGAGCTTATAAAATCCTTCAATTAATGACAAACGGCGTTTATCATTATCATTTCTGATTGCATTTTATAATAATTATCTTTGTACTCTAAATTTTGTATGAAACTTTTCTTTAAGATCGGATATAATATTTTAGCTTGGGTTATTCTTATTAGCCTGCTATTCTTGAGTGGTATTGTTCAGAGAGATACTGATGGTTCTTCTGGTACGATAAATTTAGAAACTATACTTTCTTTTTTTGCTTACGCCTCAGTACATTTATTTTTACCTATTTATTTCCATCATTTGGTACTCATAAAAAAACTTTTTTATAAGAGTCGATTAGTACTTTATGTTATTTCTGTTTTTCTTTTAGTTACGGTTGTCACAGTAGTTAGTTATTTTGCTTTTGAAACATCCATTTTCATAACTTTTGTAACTACAATATTGGCGCTTATTATAGGAGCTGGTTTTTTTATGAGTAAAGAAGCTTTAACTAATAAATTGCAGTTAGAGGATGAGAAAGAGTCTCAGGTAGAAATGAAAATGAAGCTGTTACAAGAACAAGTGAATCCGCATTTTTTATATAATGTACTCAACAGCATTTATAATCTGGCTATGTTTAAACCTAAGCTAATGCCAGGTGTTATTTTAAAGCTTTCAGATTTATTTCGTTATTCGTTGGAAAGTGCCAAAGAGCAAAATGTATCTCTTTTAGACGAAATTAAGTTTATTGATAATTATATAGACTTACAGCGATTACGATTAGAAAAAACAATGATTACTTGGGAAAAGAATATCAACCAGTTACAACATTTATATATTGCACCTATGTTGTTAATTACATTTATTGAAAACAGTTTCAAACATGGTGCGCAAGCAACGGTAGACAATAGTTACATAAATTTGAAAATCAGTACCCAAAAAAGTATATTATTTTTTTCAATTAAGAATAATGCGATGGATAATGGGCTCGAAAACACATCACGAATAGGTCTTAAAAATGTTAAAAAACGATTGCAGTTAATCTATCCCAACCGTCATAAACTTACCATTACAAAAACTTTAAATAGTTTTCAAGTTAATTTAGAAATACAACTATGATATATACCTGCTTTGTAATTGATGACGAACCTATGGCAAGAGAAATTTTAGAATCTTTTGTTTTAAAAGTTGATTTTTTACAATTAAAGGGCAGTTATACAAACCCTGTTGAGGCAAATAGAGCCTATCTGCAAGACCCTGTTGATCTATTTTTTTTAGATATTAGCATGCCGGAGATTAGCGGATTATCTTTTTTAAAGACCTTACATCATCCACCAAAAGTTATTTTCACAACAGCATATGCAGAATACGCAGTAGAAAGTTACGAGTTTAATGCGGTTGATTATTTGTTAAAACCTATTGCTTTTGAACGTTTTTTAAAAGCCATTAACAAATTAGCAACAAACCGACCATTTGCGATTCCTCAATTCAAAATTGATCATGTATTCTTGAGGGTTAATGGTATAGATAAGCGTTTCCTAATACAAGATATTTTATTTGTTCAGAGCTATGGTAATTACATAAAGATATTTACTGAAGAAAAAGTATGGTTAAGCGCCATTACTTTTAAAGCACTTGAAAAAAAGTTACCAGCATCTAATTTTATAAGAATACACAGAACGACAATAGTCAATATTGAAAAAGTAAACCATTTCAAGCAAAAGACTATTTCTATTAATGAGCACGAACTAACTGTAGGTCGTTCATACCTTAAATGGGTAAAAGAGCGATTAGTGAGATGATGTAAACACAACACTCAATCTTGAAAGCTGATAGTGGTTTGGTCTGAACGCATAATTGGGTAGTATTTAACCTAAGACTCAAGGAAAATTCGTTCTAAGATGCGAAATAAGCCGTTTAGAAGATGTTTGTATCCCTTCGATAGTATAATATTGCTTATTAAAAGTATTGCTTAGACCATTGATTTTCTAATCAATCCTTTGCTTTTTGAAGTTTATGCTACGTTAACATTTGTTAAGATTGTGAAATGTGTCAGAACAAATTACTTTTTGTATTTCGCTATGTTTTCACTTAGCAAAAACTCTTTGTTTAGGTTTATTTTTTTCTTGCCCCGAACAAAATCTAAAAGATCTTTCGGATTTCATGAAACTACACAAACATCTGGGTTAAGAAAGAAACTCATATTGTATACTGGTAGTGTTTTGTGTGTGGTTTTTTTAGAGCTTATGAGTTCTCCAACTACAATTTCGTTCATTTGGATTTGCTGTTAAACAAGTTTGAAATTTTATTAATTTCCATACTTCATTTTTTTTCTGTACTATAAATTTTACAGAATTAAAAGATTTTTCTGCCCAAAAATATATTTCATATTTTGATTTATTTACTTTGATTGGTTCGATAGAAACTGCTTTTTCAACATGTGAATATCTTGGGGGATGTCGAAAATTCAGACCGGATATCGTTCTGTTTTGTTTTCCAAATGCGTATTGTTCAAACAATGCATTGAAGTCATTGACAAATTCTTTCTCTTTGTAGTCCAAATTATCAAATGCCTTAGTTTCTAATTCGTCCGCTCTATGAGCGAACTCTTGGCACATTTTTATAATCTGTTTTTCTTCCTCTACCATTCCTACTTTATTTTTATGTGAAACGCAGCTTAGGTCTTGAATAGTTAACAAAAAATATATTGCCGCTACATATTTTCTCATTTGCTTTTTTAACGTATGCACTAAGCTAAAGATAATTAATATAAGTAAAATTCTGATAGGGAAATTCCCCCTCAATTAATTTATGTATTGAATTGGAGGCATGTCTTACTACTTCTTATCGGTTTTAAATCCGTAAATAGTAGTCTGCATTCCAGCAATTTTCCATTCCCCATTTACTTTTTCCATGAGCCTTGTTTCGCGTTTCAGTCCGCGTAGTGAGTCTTTTTGTTCATAAGTCACCCAAGCTCCTTTTCCGTAGAGCCTGACATCAATTTTGTCTACTAATTTTGGAACTGGCTCAGGTTCTGGGTGTTCTTCCATAAATGTTTTAACAAACTGGCTTATCTTATTCCAACCTACAGATTCTGAAAACGTATTGTTCGTAAAGTCAATGTAGGTTTTTGTTATGTCGGGGTCGTGTACCCATTTATCTTTCCAGTCCTTGTAGTTTCTTTGAAAAGCAGCTTTGGTCTCGTTATTAAGGGTTTTCAGAATAGCTTCTTTTTCGTTTTTAGTGTCGATTTCTATAGGTACTGCATGGTTCGTTTTGGTTTTTTTGTTCTCTTTACAACTTATTGTGATTAGCAAGAAGATGATTGAGAGTATTGATGAAAATTGAATAGTCATAATTTTGTCTTTTTTTAACATGTAGCCGACGTTACTTGTCTGGCGCGCTTGCTTCTTGAAAGCCAAGAAATAAACAATTACCTTTCGAGTACTTACAAACTGCACATTTTGCATAGCAACAATGTAAAAGCAGTATCCTAAGTTAATATAATACAAACCATTAAACTTTTATATTATGAAAACAAAGGATACTACATTATCAAAGTTATTTATTGGCATTGACGTACACAAGCGAAGTTGGAAAATTCATACTGCTACTGATTTATTTGATGGATCTACTTTAACCATTCCTCCGAATGCTTATGGCTTACAGAAATATGTTGATAAACATTTTAAAGGATATCAGGTTTATTGTTGTTATGAGTCTGGTTGTTGTGGATTCACTCATCATCGATTGTTTGAATCTTTTGGCTGGCATTCTATGGTTGTCAATCCAGCGGATGTTCATCGTCCATCCAAGGTCCAATTTCAGAAGAGTGATAAGATTGATGCTCGGTTGTTATGTAGAGAATTGAAAGATTGTCGTTTAAGTGGTATTCACGTTCCTGATGTTGAGCGGTAACAACTTTGTTGTTTATTTCGTCGCCGTAATGAATTATCAAAAGAATTGCGTAAGATCAAAACACAGGTAAAGATGCAATTACTGTATTTAGGTATTGAAATCCCAAAAGAGATGGATAAGCCTCATTGGTCACATAAATTCAGGACTTGGTTAAGATTGTTGTCATTTGATTATAAGACGATGGATTATTGTTTACAGACTCGATTAGATTCTTATGATTTTGTAGATAAACAAAAACGCGATGTGAGTACTAAATTACGTGCTTATTGTCGTAAGCATCATAAGAAAGATTACTATTTGCTAAGATCGATTCCCGGAGTTGGTCCTATAGTTGCCTGTGGTATTATATGTGAA
>CANLYR010000042.1 GCA_947495425.1 uncultured Aquimarina sp. | reverse complement strand
CACAGCAATGACCGTTATTCAGTATATAAATATGTTTGAATTCAATAGAAACATTAATAATCTAAAAATTAATATTACCTAAATGCACAACGGGTTAAACTAATTATTTAGTACGTTTAATTAAACTTTTAAATAGTCTAAACAGAGTTATTTATAAAAGTTTATTTATAGGGTCTATATAATATGACATAACCAAATATTACGATTCAAAAATTGATTCGGAAGCGATCTCTGCAGCTCCTATAATATTTTTTGTGAAAATGTTGTATTGGATCCCTGTAATACCATATCGATTTTTGGTAGTAACAGCATAATTATTTTGGAAAGTATCGTCTGCTTTCACAACCTCAATATTAATGCCAGCATCAAAAAGTGGTGCTGTTCCCCCTCGGATTGTTTTTCCTGTAGTACGCTGAAAAATGACAATAAAGATTGTGTTGGGATATTGTTTTCTTAAGCGATCAAAGTCCTGTGATGACAAGCCTGTTTTGTTCCAACTATCGATTATAATAACGTCAAAATCGCTAGTAGCATTTGCAATAGTTTTGTACCCATCAGGTAACTGATCTGCTCTTGAAATACGATTCCTATTATCTGGACTTAAGTACTCATCTTTCATTCGAGTAATCAAATCTGATCTGCCACCGATCTCCAGAGTAAAAATGGCAACCCTGTTTCCGATGCTGGCAAAAGCATCTGCTAGTTGGTATGTAAATCGGGTTTTACCACCTCCCTGATCCCCTTCAATAGTGATTGCCAGTTCAAACTTTTCTAAATCTCCTAACAATTCACCCATCGCTCCAGGTAATCGAAATGTTGGAGTATTGATTACGGTAGACTTTTGATCAAAAGAAGTGAATAACTCATTTTTTTTAGTCCGTGCTATCGGTATATTTTTAGGTTCTTTTGATATTATGATATCCAAGCTACCTATACCTCCTGTAGGGGTTCGGTTTACTATTTTTTGTAACTCTGATCTCCATTTGCGGTTAATTATAATTTTTACATACTGGGCTAAGATCATCTCATTATGTTGGAAGATAAGCTTGTGTTGCAATTGCTCTATATGGGATGCATAGGGATCATCTTTTGTAATTTCTTTACTCGAAACTGCTTTTTGTAATGCAAAGATAAATTCCTTGAGTTCATTTTTTGATTGAACAGTCCTGTGCATTTTTAAAAAATCTCGAATAAATAAAAGAGAAACATTCGCGGTATACCCGTTTATTTTTTGATTCGGGAAAAGATGTGCATTCAGCTGTTCTAGATAGATATCAATAGTTTCTTTAATCTCTGATTCCTGAAAATAGAATTCGCGAGCTTCAAGAAAAAACTGATGCCCTTTTTGCAGAACTTCTGGTAATCTCCTTACGTTAACCTTCAGCATGGCATCGTTGTAATTATCAAATGAAATATGTTGCTTTTTCATTCGGTAATACTACAAATGCAGTCTTAGACGATTACGGGTTAGTTCCGATTGATTCGGGATGGGTTATTTTTAACAAAAGATAAACGAAGTTGAAGTGCCTTGGATTTCAGAAGCATAGTTGCATATGAATTTTCATCATTTCCATTTAGAGAAGTAACTTTTTTTGTGATATCATAATTGGCTGTAAAAACCTCAATCTTCTTTTTATCTCGCTTCCCTTTGGTCACACTAACAGTTTGTTCTATCGAATTAGTAAACCATTTATTTTGTTTGGTATATTTATTAAGTATATCGGATGGATAACTACTGAGCAAGAACTTACCCTTAATTCTTGCTAACAAATTCAGTAAACTTATGAAATCGTTTTTACTATATCCCTTATAATGCCCCATATCGGAATTAAAATAGGGAGGATCGATATAGAAAAAGCTTTCTTTAGTATCCCTACTTTTGATCACAATAAGTGCATCATTACATTCGATATCTACCAAATCCAATCGTTCGCAGATATTTTTTGTAAACCCATTCTTTTTATTTAGGATGGTTCTGGAGACTCCATCCGTCTTTCGCTCATAGGCATAGCCTCCAAAAATACGAGAAGAAAAACTCATATTGGTTTGTACCCAAAACGCCCATGCTTTTTTAACTTTGTTCTTCTCTTTTGGATCCTGAAGAATGTCTTTCGCTTCACTATGTAATTTTCTACTGTGGGGAGTAGATTGGATCATTTTCTGAAGCTTTGAAAACTGAAGCTTACAAACCCTATAAAAATTAACTACTTTACCATCAATATCGTTAATAACTTCAACAGGACTAGGCTCTTTAGCAAAAAATACCGCCGCTCCACCCACAAAAGGTTCACAATACAAATTATGTTCTGGAATCATAGAAAGTATTCTTTTGGTCAAATTTTGCTTTCCCCCATAATAACTTACAGGAGTTTTACCAACCTTTCCAAATCCGTCTAATGGTGAAGCCACAGTTAAAAACTGATTTCTGTTTGAAGGTCTCTTCTTAAACATATTACTAGCATTTATTCGCTTACCAACTATTTTTACTACTGGAGGGCTAACGGCATTGCCGATCAGCTGATAGCGTCTGCTATCACTTAGTTCAATTTTTTTACCATCCTGAATACCATATCTAGTCCAATGATCAGGAAACCCCTGTAAGCGTTCACATTCTAAAGGGGTTAATCTGCGTATATTCCCTACATTAAATAATAAGTTTTCATTTTGAGGATGTGCTGTTATAGCACCCATTTTACCATCCTTGCGTGGAACAAACTGTTTTTCCTGAAATGGAGCATAGTCAATCCCTTTTTTTTGATTTGCCTTACGGATTCTTTTCGCTTTTTGAGTACGTTCTACTCTAAGAGGTGTCCAGCTGCTCATCACTAAATTGTCTTTATCTACTCCGGTGATGCAATTCGTACTTCCATCTTTTCGAAACTCCACTTTTGATCCTCCAGGTACTTTTCTGCCACTTCGAATGGTAAAAACATAAGGATTGTCTTTTATAGAGGCATCACCTACTTTGGTATGTATTGTCGAAGAAATGTTGGCTTGCGAGAGTTTTTTTCGAGTGCAATCTTGAGGCGTTTGACAGCTTTCTCCGATAGGAAATATTTGGGGTCGGGGTTCTTCTCTAAGTGATCCGACAAGGTAGATGCGCTCTCTATTTTGGGGGAGAAACCAGGCAGTATTAAGCAGTTGCCATTGGAGGTCATATAACCCAAGGTTGGCGAACGATCTAAGTACGATTTCAAAGTCTTTGCCTTTGTTACTTGAGAAAAGCCCCCGGACGTTTTCAAAGATAAACAGACTGGGTTTATAGAGGTTAAGGATTCTAATTGCTTCAAAAAAGAGCTTACTTTTATCTCCTTTGAGTCCTTTTCGTTTTCCAGCCATTGATAGATCCTGGCATGGGGAACCGAAACAGATGATATCTGGTTTTTCGATACTCCCGTTTTTAATATTTTCGATGGGTCCTGCATATATTGGATTTTTAAAATTATATTGATAATTGGCAATGGCATATGGATCGATTTCGCTGAAGTAGTGTTTTGTGATGGTAAACCCAGCTTGCTGTAACCCTAAGGGAAAGCCTCCGACTCCAGAGAATAAATCAAATAGCACAATTTCGTGAGTCTTCATTTATAATCTCCCTTGTTTCTTGAGTAATTTTGAGGCTCGTTTAATACTATCTGTCCAAGGCTCTCCCTTTTTCCTAATCTCCTTGGCTTTTCTGCTAATCATGGCAACTCTTTTTGTGTTTCCTGATTTTCCAGAAACTGTACTTTTTAGCTTTCCGTTTCATTATTAGTTTTTTAATTTTAGTAAGGATAGGAAAGGAGTAATAATTGAATTCGGGTTGATTCTTTATAATTCGTGTAAACTTTTGTTTAAGGATGTTTTTTTGAATATTTTTAAGGTAGTAAACTCTTAAACTTATACTATGCCTAAATACCAACCGTTACTTTCTTGTTGGCATAAACTGGAACATTTTTCACCCACCGAAGTTCCTACACCTAGAAAAATTGAAGAGATAAAGGATAATTTACCTCTTCCTTGGCAGCAACAAAAGGCTAATCTTTCATCAGACAGAGTTGTTATTTATACAATATATCTAGGAGTATTTTCGATTTCTGAAGCTATAGGCTTTGCTGAGAAATTTTATAATAAAAAAAGCACAAATGAAAACTTACCCGATACTTCTATTTGTTATGCTTCTATTAAGTTAGATACCAAAGGTAAATATGTAGAAAATTCCTTTGGGATATCAACATTACCCTGGGCGCTTTCACAACTAGAAAACAATAAGATAAGAACAGAAAACTGGCATGAACGTTTTCAGCAATTAAAAGTTACAATTTTAGAGTTAGGTAAAAATATTCTTTTCGATCTCGTAGAAAGAAATGGAGAAAATGAAAGAATTCCTGCTGTTCAAACTCATGAAAGTTTATTTGAATTTCAAGAATTGGTCTATAATGAGACCAATTGGAGTCATCCATTAGATTTACAACTTTACTATCAAAAAAAGGAACGCGATTTAACTAAACCTGAAAAACAACAGGGAAAAATTATTGAAGGCTCAGAAATTCTAAATAGTTTTTATGTTGAAGATTTAGAAAAAATTATTCAAGATTTTGAACCTGAAAAAGCACCCAAGGCATTCTTAAAATATATTCAAGGAACTTTGGATATGTATATAGATAGATATGATCTAAGAACTGAAATTTCTCGATTAGAAAAAACACTTAGACCTTTACATTTTCCAGATGGCTGCTGGCCATCAAAATATCAACTTAGCTTGATGCAGCAATTTGCAGTAAATAATGTTCATGCTAAAATGTTACTTGCAGAAAAAAGTCAAGACCTCTTTACCATTAATGGTCCTCCAGGTACAGGAAAAACAACACTCTTAAGGGATATGATTGCGTCTTTATTGGTTGAAAGAGCAAAAATAATGATCAAGTTCAAAGATCCTCATGATGCTTTTGAAGAATATGGAAGTATTCAGAATGATTCAGATTACAAACATAATATTAGTATACCAAAAGATGAACTGTCTAGATTTGGAATGGTAATAGCATCCTCTAATAATGGAGCAGTTGAAAATATATCAAAAGAACTTCCGCTAAAGGAAGCTGTTGAGCCTTTTGAAAATGATATTTCATATTTTACAAAAGTGGCCCAGCAAGGAAATAAAGAAAATTGGGGATTGATATCTGCTGTTCTGGGGAATATGAAAAATCGAAAAAAATTTATAGAGACATATTGGACTCGATATGAGGATGATACTTATAAAAAAGTTGGACTTCAAAAACTGTTTTTAGACACTAATATCAATGGACTTGAAAAATGGATTAATGTTGTAAAAGATTTCAAAAACAAATTGCTTGAGGTGCAAAAGGAAAAGGAACGACTTGAAGAGATCCGGGTCAGATCACTAAAAAAAAGGCACTATATTGATACGGTTGATAAGAATACAGATAAAATCGCCAGAAATGATGAGCTACTTTTAGAAGCAGAACTTCAAAAAGAGGAAGCTAGCAGTAAAATAAAAAAACTTAAACGTGCTAAAGAATTGCTTAAAGATGATTTAAAATCTTTAAAGGAGCTTAAACCTAACTTTTTTGGTTTTCTTTTTAGAACTAAAAGTGCAAAAATCTATACAACGAGACGAGATCGCTTATTAAAAGAGTTGGATACTACAGACCGTCAAATCACTATAGTACTTGAACAGAAAAACGATTCAAAAACAACAATTCTATCTTTAAAAGAGGAATTACAGGAATTACAAAATCAAAAATCAGAGTGTCAAGAGATTCTGAAGCGTATTACCAAAGAAAAGAAAGAATTAGCAGATAATTATGCAGATGATGAGTTTTGGGATACATTAGAGACTAAAAAAAATCAAACGAGCAGTCCTTGGTATTCAAATAAATTGAAAGTTTTACAGACGGATTTATTTATGCTGTCACTTAAGGTTAATGAAACATTCATACTTACTGCTAATAGAAAAAATAAGTGTCTAACAAATTCTTTATCTGCCTTCATGGATGTTCTGAAAGGAAAAATTCAGGGTATGGAAAGCAAAAAATTGAAGGCTTTATGGAACACTTACTTTCTGGTTGTACCTGTTATCTCTACGACCTTTGCGTCCGTTAAAAGACTTTTCAATGGATTAGAATCAGAAGATCTACCTTGGCTATTTATTGATGAGGCAGGACAAGCTGTTCCACAGGCAGCAGCAGGGGCAATATGGAGAGCAAAAAATGTGGTGGTAGTTGGGGATCCTCTGCAAATAGAACCAGTAGTTACAATACCCGAAATTATTACTAACAATCTGCGTAACGATTTTGAATTAACTAAAAGTCAAATTGATACAGAATTATCTGTACAGTCTTGTTCTGATAGGGCCAATCCCTATGGTACTTTTTTAATTGATGAGAAAGGAAATGATATTTGGATAGGGACACAACTTCGGGTGCATAGAAGATGTCAAGACCCTATGTTTTCTATCGCCAATAGAATTGCATACAACAATAGTATGTTTAGTGCAGTATCTTCAGAAAACATATCTCCTGTAACATTTACTACAAAATTTCATCACAGTAGCGGGATAGTATCCAATAGACATTATTCAGAGGAGCATGCCAAAGTAGTAAAAGGTATTTTGGAGCAAGAGATAAAACTTATAAATGATGAACCTGATGTCTTTGTTATTACTCCATTTAAAGAAATAAGTGTGGGATTACGTAAACATATAAAGGACAACCTATTATTCTTATATCCAAACCTTTCTCCAGAAAAAAGTAAAATTAAATTTAGTAAATGGGTAGATGACCATATTGGGACCATCCATACATTTCAAGGAAAACAAGCAGATGGGGTTATTCTTTGTCTTGGATTAGATGAGAGAACTAAAAGTTCTGCAAGTTGGGCATCACAAAAACCAAATATTCTAAATGTTGCACTTACAAGAGCAAAATATCGATTTATGGCTGTTGGAGATGAAAATATATGGTTGAAGCAACCTTATTTTAGACAACTTAAAGAGCTATCGAGGTAGTCAATTTAATCAAAATTTGGATTTGAGAATGTTTTAGAATAAATAGCAAATATTATCGTCATAAAAGTCAATCTAATTTAGAATAGCAAAGTCCCTTGCTTTAAAAATTCAAAATGTGAATAGGATCTGATTTTCTTTTTTAAGAGGAGTAAGCTTTGTTTAGTCCATCCATACCATGAACTTTACAATAAAAAGGGAGAAATAACTGTAAGATAAAAGGGTTTTCCCCTTGGGTTTTATTGATTTCTGTAGTTTAATTTTATGAAAACTAATGTTTTATTCCTACGAAGGACAAAAACAATTACACAAATTAAACTTTTTTATAACTACAAAAAAAACAGATATGGGACTTACAAAACGATATTTTTTTACTATGCTAGTGGTATTTATCTCCATCACTTTGAGTAACTGTGATAATTCTATAACAGAAGCTAGCGATGCCCTTGGGGTCATCGGAGCTAAGAATGACAATGAAACCTTTGAAGGATCGACACAGCCTAGTCGCACTGAAGAAGCGCCTTATCCCGCCGTTGAACCTGTAATTGATCCAACATACACTCCTAACAAGGATCATTTGAGATATCCACCTGTCCCGATTGGTCCGATAATAGGTAACATGGAACCTGCAAATCCTCCCGTAAAAATTGAAGCATTTGACCCATCGGTTTCACAAGAGATTGAATTTGATATTTATGAAGATGTCGATGACGATTTACCTAGGGTTTCCACTTTGGGAGAAGTAAGTGTCGCTGAAGCCCCTGGAATTATAATGATGACAGGGAATACTTGGATGGCTTATTCAGAAAATGGTGGGAACTCTTTCAACTATATTAATCCTACAACCTTGTTCCCTCAAGATGATAACGGGCTTTGTTGTGACCAAATTGTATTGTATGAGGCTGAATTCAATATTTTTATATGGTTGATGCAGTATCGATCCACCACAGCGGAGGATGGCACCCGTGATAATAGGATTCGTATAGCCGTACAATCTCCCGAAGGGCTTCAAAGCTCTAATGGCACAGCGTGGACTTACTGGGATTTTTTAAGTAACACCTTCAGCTCATCAGGCTCTCTCGATTACAATGATATGACTACTACCAGCAGATCGCTATATTGGAACAGTATGATCAATGGGGGCAGGGTTGTTGTGCGTATACCACTTAGTGAGCTAGCAGCTCGTAGTACAGTAAACTTTCGCTATACGCCAGGTACGCAAGCCGTATTTTCACACATTACACAAAATGCCAGCAACCAGGTTTTTTGGGCTGGTCATGAAAGTACGAGCCAATTACGCATTTATAATTGGCCAGATGGCGATAATTCTTACTATTGGCGGACCATCAACATTAATAGCTGGCCAAATGGCTCAGAGTCCTCCATCACTCCTGATGGCGTTGACTGGATGCAATGGGAAACAAATATTACTACATATATTTATGGAAACGCTTTACAGGGGTCAGATGTTTGGTTTGCCTGGCAAGCGGGAGCTGGTGGAGGCTTTGATCAACCGCATGTTCAAATGGTCAGGGTAGATGCCTCAAATTTCTCATTTAAAGAACAGGTTCAAATCTGGAACCCTGATTTTGCTTTTCAAGACGCATTTTTATCTACTAATTCAGATAGAGGGGAGAATAGCGGAGAGCTTGGGATATCTATAGGTTTTGGTGGTGGTCTGTTTCATGGAAGTCATGCTGTTGGTGTCTGGGGGGATTTTGTTGTTTACTATCCAACCTTGAGTGACATTTCGCTAACTCGATGGGGTGATTATAATACTTCCAGAAGGTCTTCTACAGACCCAAGACGATGGGTTGCCGGAGGTTACACACTAAAAACAAATGGTTCGGGTAATGCTGTTTCAGTTCCGCATTACATTCGGTTTGGAAGATAAGAGTTAGAGGTTTATTGAAAGGATCCTCCTTTATGAGTATTAAAATGAAAATAGGACCTCATTGAATAGATCCTTAGGATACGGGGATACTTTTATTAAATCGTAATACACTTTTCCTTCAAGGCTCCCCCAATCGTTCAAACAAGAAACGCACCACCTCTGGTCTAAGGAGTTTGGTGCTTTTTTTGTAACCGAACTGGTGTAGTTCCTCCAGATACATATGAATCCAAGAAGAGAATGTTTTTGTACATACATTATACAACGCTGCCAGTTCATATTTATAATACGCTTTAATCTTAATAGGTCGTTCCCCTTCAAAATAAACTGGTTTCTTAATAGTTTCCATATCCGTTTTCTAATTCTTTATGTTCTTCAGGGATCAACTCTTCACCAAGGCAGCTTCCAATAAATCCTCCTATCAGAATAAAAGGATAGGTTTCTTTAGGCGAGTACTTTTTAGCCACAATAAATCCAAGCATACTACCTATGAGTGCTAATCCTGCTTTTTGTGTATTTTTAGAAACCCTCATGCGTTCCATTGTTTTAGTAAGAATATTGCTCCTGCAGCCATTGAGGTTCCCCAGGCAATGTTCCTTAACCTTCGCCTGCGTTCATCTCTAAAATCCACTAAGGTGAGGGTAAACGCATTTCCATATCGTTTTTGGTGTTCTTTTGAAATATTCATAAACCCATCAAAATCTGTTGCATTGGCGAACACCAAACACCCGGCAGAAAAGTCATCAATTACCTTTGTCGTTCCCTGTTTTCTTGCTCTATGAATGTTGATCCCAAACCTACCTGTGTGCTTATTTCCAGAAGCAAACCATTTAAATAATCCCTTTCGGTTATAATCCCTAATGACACTTACTTCATTACGCTGTATCAATGCCTGATACACCCCTCGGTGCAATCCAATACTATGGGAATTGATATACTGTCCTTTTTTTAAGAATGCTGTTCCTTGAGGATGCATGGGGTTTTCCAACCAATACTGTCCAGGGTCAGTTGTTGCTTTAAAAATGTGATATATCCATTTGCCTGTATCATTGGTATAGAATACATGGATTTCATCATCAAACTGATTGCTACGCACAAAACGACTTCGATATCCTACAATATTTAACTGATATGGTTGGGTATATATTTTATATCCTTTACTTCGTAGTATTTGTAAACTCTTTGATAACATTCTATATAGTTGATCGTTTATTTTTGCCTGTCGGTGCTACCGACAAAATCAGAAACTGCCCATATTTGTGTTTTTAATCGTCGTTTTCGGTATACACCATCGCCTTCCCTAGATCCATTCAAATTGGTATTTCCTTCAACTGTGGTTATCCATTTCTCTCCCCATCGATCTACAAAACCGATATGGGCAGGACGTTTTAGTTTGGTGTACCAGATCATAAATACATCACCTATTTGTGGTTTTTGTTTTAGAAATTTTCCACGCTCATAGATGCGATTCTTTTTCAGCGCAAAGCTCGGCACCCAACCGCTAATGGGTGCATCTATACCTGCGTTTTGATAACACCACGAAACAAAAGCACCACACCAAGGATATCCAGAACCAAGTCCAACGCTTTGCAAATACTGCTCTACCTGTAATCCTCGATTAGATTCTCCAACTTCACGCACTCCAACTTGAGAATCGTACAGTTCTTTTACACACCTCCGTGTATGCTGTTCATTATTTTTAATACTTGTCTGGCTTACAAAGTCCTGGCTAAAAAGGTGACTGCAAACAAGAATGCAAAGAATATAAAGGTGGATAGTTTTAGCTTTTGCCATGGGGTTATGGTTTTAAAATCGTTTCTAAAATGATGATCTAAATAATGCTCTGATGTAGGCCAGATAAGTTTCATGAGTATCCGTACAATGCCGTGTAGGATAAAAATACCAATGATCGCAAAAAGATAGACCTGAAACACTCCTGCATCATAGGTTCCTGCGGTGGGATCAATCCAATGCAGAAATGCTGCACTATGCGCCCAGAGCAATAATCCTACGGCTAAAGAGGATAATTCTCGCCATACTTTGAAATAGCCCCATATGGGGAGGTCGTTATTAAAAATCTGTTTAAACCAATCCATTATTTTTTTCATCTGTGTTACTTTTTAAGTGTTATGGGTATTATGTGTTGTTTCATTTTTACATGGAAGATAAGTTTGCCGTAGGCGCAAAGACCGTTTCTCCGGATTGAGTGAGGATCCGGGTCCTATCATTATCTATTCCTGTGATATAACCTACTACGGTATTGGGAGCAAGTTCCGGAACGATAATAGAACCGTCTGTTGCCTGTAGTAAGGTTGGGTGTTCTATAACTGCAAGATTCCACTCTTGGGTAGCATCATTGTCATCGGTATAAAAATTTCCAAAGCCATTAACTCCGGGAATATACCATACGCCTCGTGCGTTTTGCTTTAATCCCATCCTTCGAAATTGCGCTCGAATCTTTACTTTTTCCAGTTCTTTACGTTTAAAAGCCACACTCAATAATGCATTAACCAGAGAAGTCACCCGCGTTCCCAAAATCCGTACATTTTGAAAATATGTACTTACCTGTTTGTAAACAGTAGTTGATGGTATTTTCTGAAGTCCATGAAGCACCCCAAATAGGTTTTGTTTGTTAGCCGCAGAAATAATTTCACTGGCAATAGCTCCTGTCCCCGAACCCCCAAAGGAGGCTTTACTATTTTTACCGACTAAGGTCGTAAATGTAGTTTGTGTGATTGCTGAAGGAAATCCAGCAGCGCGCAAGGCACGTTCTGTTCCTTTTCCGAAGATTCCGTCTACTTTTCCATTTCTAAAACTGGTTTCTTTAATAATCAGCGCAGCTTGTCCTCCTTTTTGTAATAGCGCATTTTGCAGCATGGCCACCAGCGATCCTCGGGTACCTCTTTTTAATGGAAATTGTCGACTGGAAGTATTCGGCAATAAGGGTTTGGTAATGATACCTCTACTTGTTACTGGAGTGATGGGCTGTTGTATGGCTCTGTTACTGGCAGCTCGATTACTAAAATACGTGTATGCCAGATAACCAAGCCCTAGAACTAAGCCTCCACCCAAACCATACATGACTAGTTTTTTTCTGGAGCGTTGATTTTTTTGATAGGTATTTTTTGAAGGTTGTCTGGCGACTGTTTTAGGTTTCATAGTTTTTATGTTTTTGAATTGATAATTTCCTGTACAATGGCAAACTCTGCTGTTGAAAGCTCATCCATCAGGTCTGCGGATAGATTGTTTCCGTATAAATCTTTATAAGCGCGTTCTACTTTTCGCATCATCGCTGCACCTGGGATGAGTTCTATGGTCATAAACACCAGCTCCTCATCAGTTCCCCAACCAAAGCTATTGTCATTATCAAAAGCCATTCTTAATCGGGATGCATAATTTGCAGGATTCCCCGGTTGCAAAGCATGTCGCTCTCGATTATTCCGCTTGAGCTTTCTTACCAAAGCCCGTATAGCGAAGAAAGTTCCAATCCCTAATCCACCTGCAAGTAAAACTGTAGTCACATCTTTACCTACCGATATTTTAGGTCGGTTTTTAATTGCTTGCAGGGCAAGTGTTGCTGCGGGTAGTGCCATCTTACTTTTTCTTTATCTTCATTTTTACTAAGTTTCGGATAAAGGCATCGTTAAGGAATAGCTTTTCCATATGAATAATGCCCTTTGCTCCGAAATGGGTATTCATCGTTTCAAAAGCCTTTTTAACGCGATGCGCTTCTGTCTGGTCCTGTACGTCTAGTGTTATATTTATTTGTGTTTTCATACTAAAAGATCAGCCCCCCAACCCCCAAAGGGGGAGCTTATTAATTGTTATTATTCAGTTTCCTCTTTGGAGGTGGAAGGGTCTTTTTTTAATTGATTGAGATAATATTCTATTTTTTGGATTAGCCTTTGATCGTCTTTGAGTTGTTCCCCTAATTGAATCATAAGTTGGATGACTTGTTCAAATTGTGCTTCGGTGAAAATCTCACGGAGATAGTTTAGAATCTGTAAGAGCTGATCTTCCTCTTTATCCATTTCATTTTCTGCTGTGCCTGTAGCACTAAGCCCTAACCTTCCCAGCGTTCCTGCAATCCCCTGCATTTGTTTGGGGTACTGCTTGGCTAGTCCGGAGATCGCACCGGGAAGGAGCGCTTTTCCTAATTCTACAAATCCCAGCTTTTTGACCAAGGCTTCAATTTCCTGCTGTTTGGCTTCGGTTTCCTTCTTGGCTTTAGCGAGGTCTTTTTCCAGTTGTTCAACATGCTTCTCCGACTCGGAGTGGGATTTTTTAAGGGCTTCGAAGTCACGTTTTTGTAATTCCTCCTGCAAAAGGGAATGTACTTTATGATGCACTCCGTTTAACGTATCTTCATTGTTTCTACTGATCTCCTCCAGCTTGTCCTGAAGTTTTCGGTTTTCCATGGATAAGCGCTGAATAGTCAGCTGATCTTTTATGGATGGATTGTCATGATCCATGATCCCTGCCAATGGCAATTGTCTTACTGCATCCTCATGAACCGGTTTTTTTAAGACTTCCAGTTTCGATTGTCCCTGTTCCATCTTATACTTTACAAAGGCACTTTCGTTATCAAATCCCAAACGATCCATTTCTGCATATTGCGCATCATTTAATCGAACCGATCCCGGTTTTCTATGTTTTGCTTCCATCATCCTTGATTTTTAAGATCACTTGTAAAAAGCGAATTTTACGTTGGTATTTGCGGGTATTCATAATTTCAATACGATCCCCATGCTCGTGGGTATTCTCAACAATCCCTTGTGCATACCAATTGTCATAGCGTCCATAATCTGATTTGACGATCAATCCCCAATCGATATGAATTACAAACCACAGTTCGTTATACCCCTGAAATTTGAGCATTCCATTGGCAGGGATCATGAATTCCCGATATACAATTCTATAATCTTCATATCCTCGTTCTTTAGCTCTTCGATCCGCATATGGTAACGCAAATTCTTCTTTCATGATTACCTGATATATTTTATGACCCTATTGTTGTAGAGATCATTGGTTAATAATTCATTTCAAATATCCATTATGGATTCTTCTATGAGTAGCCATACCGTTACCTGATATGGGTAACTGGCTTGTCCATCATCCTGAAACAAGGCATTGATGTAATCGGTATTCCCAATTTCTTCTACTGGAGTAATTCGATGTTGTTCAGGAACAGTAGCCATTTGCAACATTTCTTTTGGTTCAAGAGCCTTTGTATTGTGATCAGCAAATGAATCTGTTGTGCCTTGCTGAAGAGCGGTATAAAAAATCCCTCTCTTTTGTAGCAGCGTTATTGTGCCTAGTATCATACGTATCGTTTTAGAAATTAAGTATATGCTTGATGCGTGATGAGCAGATAACCAATAAAGCGGTCACTCCAGAGATAATATTCCACAGGGGTACATCGTCCTTTCGGAAGGATACTAATGATCTGTGGATCGGTGAGCTGATCTATTAATTCCCCTTGATACAACCACGGAAAATCATCGGTTACAGGATGGGCATAATACCAATATAATCCGGTATAAATGTCTTGCGATAATCGTGCATCAGGAGGTGATTGCGCGTATTCTACTCCTGGAGTTATGGTTAAAAAGCGATCATCGTCAACAAGAGTGTCCGAAAGACCATAATACAATCGAGGGAGTATAGGGGTGTCACTACATGGTTTCTGACTATTTGAAGTTGTGAGTACGCCTATTACTTTTGCGGTAGTAAAAGGAAGCTTGACCGCTGCGTTTAAAAATTGATTTTCCCTGTGAATAGTAAATTTTAATGGGACAAACTTCCTCCGCACTATAACCCCCTTTTTATCCTCTTTATTGCCTGAATCAATGATGCACTTCATAACTGTTGATTTTCAATACCTTGTCTCTAGTTCTTTCTTCTTTATTGTTTTGCACTCGTCATACGAGTTCATGGATGAGTATGATAAGGCTTACTTTGTATCCTTGCCCAAAAGAAGCCATACTATGATCGGTATCCC
The DNA here is from genome assembly GCA_947495425.1 of uncultured Aquimarina sp. Classification (GTDB taxonomy): domain Bacteria; phylum Bacteroidota; class Bacteroidia; order Flavobacteriales; family Flavobacteriaceae; genus Aquimarina. The sequence goes on along the minus strand of CANLYR010000042.1, from coordinate 24,625 downwards.
GGTAGCGCACTTTTACAGAAAGGTCTCCCGGAAGGACATCTCCCAATTCAAAGAAACGCTCTCTGGGTGCCACACTCAAGGAAGACATCAGGATCTTACTATCAAACCCTTCCGGAAATAACTCTTCTCCGCCTATTTCAATGCGTTGACTTCCCCGATAGTACAATCGATCGGGATATTCTGATATCAGTTGTAATCCCCGTACTGTTTTGGTATGCTTTGGGAGTTCCAGATTGTCAATAGTGAGTATTCCATTAGCTTTATCTACTTTAAAGGAAAAGGTGACTCTGGTCTCTTTGGTTTTTGGTTTTTCTTCTGCTTTCATGATCTGCATGTTACATTCGTTAATTTTTAAATGTCGATTATCGACCGACTTATGCGGGGACGGTTGCAGTTCCAGCCAACACGACTTTGATCAGTGCTTTCTCTGGAGCATCATCACCGAGTTCAATATTGAATTCGAATTCTTCATCATCTCGAATAAAGCGCGGACTTTCTAAGAAGTAAGTTCCAATATTAATGGTGGTATTGCCATCGGTAGCAAAATCCTGCATCGGTCGTTCATCGATGATGATCTTTTTATTGGCGATTAGGGAGAAGACTCCATTTTGTAGACCCCCTACTTTTTTGATACTGTCAAAATTGGTTTGCTTGATGACCCTTTTTAGTTCTGAATCATTTGCCGGAAGATCTCCTTCGATTTCAGAGGCTAGCAAGATGATACGGTTACATAAAAACAACCGATCTTTCTGAAGCTTGGCTTGAGTTACATTGGTAATCCCAATTTCTTTAGCATCCTGTGTTTCGAACATATCGATGTTAGCCTTATTCCCTGCAAACTTGATTGAGTAATAGGCTGTATCTGCCAATTGTAATCTTCCTTCTTTGATTCCCGTAGCTACTTTGACCATAGCAGGATCAAATTTTTTTGCCTGATCTCGTAAGGAGATATGTGCGTTTACAATTTCTAAGAATTGCGATCTTGAACTTTTTTTCATGGTATTCATATTTTTAGTTATTGAGTTATTGAGTATTTGAGAGGTGAGACTTTGAGTATAGAGGAGATGAGTTTTTGCTTATTTTTTACTCATATACTCACTTGCTCACAAACTCAACTGCTATTACGCTACTGCATTGAGTTCGGAAATATCTTCAGCACCGTTTAATTCGGTTACGTCAATACTTCCAAAATCCATCCCTTCGATGCCTCCATCAAACCCTTCTACAAAGTCCTGTTGAATATCTGCGGTAGGAATGGATTCTCCGGCTTCAATCTTTTGGATGATCTCATCCACTTCGCTGGTATCAAAATCTCCTTCATCTGCGATTTCTGATCCCATAAATACCAAAGGTCGATCCTCCAGATTTCCAAGGGATAATTTTTGTGCCATGGATGGTGATATTTTATCCAGGTATAATTTTTTTCCGATGGCTTTTAAGGAGGTTAAGGCGCGATCTTTAGCTTCTTCGATATTATCCTGGATCCCATCAATTCCATTAGTGGTTTTAGGTGTTCCTCCGAATCCGTTGGAGAATGCCATACCAACGCCCGAGGAAATGATCCAGTCTTTACCGTAGTAGGCTCCCCCGAATACGGTCAGCGCACCTAATACGAGGGAGTACCTGCCTACAGCTGATCCAGCGACCATGCCCAGTACGCCTGTGCTTAAATGTTTTCCAACCTCTAAGAGGCTGTTTTTTGCGTTTGCTTTAGTTCTCATAATTATTTAGTAATGTTTAGTTCATATATATACTTCATCGTAGCCCTACCTTTATCTTCTTAATAGGGGGATTTTGAACTGGCATTATCTGACGATCGAATGCCACACCTCGAAATCACAGCAAAGCCTTTGGGATCAATTTCTCTGGGGCTTTTCTTTTAGCCGTTGATTTCTTTTTCCGTCTGGAGGTACTGCCTTTGGTAAATCTTCCCAAGGCATCTCTTGATGCGGTTTTTCGTGTACTGCGTTGTGTCCGTTTTCGTGGTGTACCAGACATAGGTTTTGATGTTTTCTTTTTATTTGAATTTACGGCAATAGCCACTCCGGTTCCTACAATGGCTAATCCTCCTGCGACAAGTAATGGGGTCTTATACTTTTCAAAAAATCCTTTCTTATCTTCAGATGTTTTAGATACCGTTGTATTCCTCGAGATGACCGCTGGCGAAACCCTGCTACTTCTTCTTGAAAAGGGAGACGGTCGAAATGTAGATGTTCTTGGTATAGACGCTGGAAGCTGCGGAATAGGTCTTCTGGGCTTTTGAAAGAAGGTCTGCGCACTTTGCTTTACTTTATTTGCAGCACCAAAGATGTTTCCTATTTTACTAAGAATAGCAGCTACTCCTGCAACGGCACCACTGGCAGCAGCAGTGGCAGTTCCTGTAGCTACAGCGCCTAGTCCATCGACTTCAAATTCGTTGTTCATAAACGATTCAATAGTATCTATATCTGCCTCGACCACAAATTTTTCAAAAGGATCGTTATACATATCCGGTTCGGTATCGATACTCCCAATGGTAAATCCACTAAGTGGTACTTTACGATCCTTGTTTCCTTTCCCTCTTAAAATGGCTTTTCTAAGATTTCTGCCTCGTCCTCCGGCAGTACGATATATCTTTTCTGCCCGTTCTACAGTTTTTCGAAGTTTTTTGAACTTCCCCATATCAATACCCATTTTTCTAGCCTGGGCTTCACTCAGATACCCAAAGCGAAGTTTACGGGCAACCTTCATCATGTCAATTTTCATGGCTAATAAAAATCCGTTCCGTAGCAAAATGGTAGCAGGGTTTAAGAAGCGGTTAAATGTTCTTACCACAGGTCGGATGACTTTTTTGCCTACTTTTTTAGCGAATTTCTTGATTCCCCTTCCAATCTTTTTAAAGAAACCCTGTAATCCATCAACGACATAAATATTCTCTTCTGCATCGGCATATAGGATCACATCGCCATCTTCATCCAATATCTCATAGGCAATCTCGGGTTGGGCATCATCGATGCCATTTACATAGGCACCTGTATCTTGAATTTTTGTGATATCCAGGCTATCTAATCCTGTGGCATCAAAGCCATCTAATCGGTGTAACTCCATAGTTGTATTTATTTGGGGCGCTTTGCCCGTTGATTCGTTTTTTTGATTCGTTTGCCTATCATTCTATACACCCCAATACCTGCTGCTACTGATATGGCAGAAATAATGAGCCATTGCAATGGGGTTTTCTCCTTATTGGAGGACGCTGTTTTAAACTGTTTTCCATCTTCCCATCGAAATGGAGAAAGCGTTCTTCCTTGCTTCTTCCTTTTTATAGGTGCGTTCTGAACAGGTGCTTTTGGAGTAGGACAATGAGGTAGTATCTGTTTATGGGAAATGATCTTTCGTAAGGGCACTGTAGGTTGCTCTAGAGCATTCAGCCCAATATCCATAGTATCTACTCCGCTTAAGATTCCTAACCCCTCTAAACCTGTTGGGTTTTGAGTAGCCGAAATATCCTTTTTATCAGAGTATGCCACTTCATGATTGAAGGTATCGGTAACACAATCTATAGTGATATGTCCATTGCGTGTAGGGACTATAGGATAGACATGCTGAAAATGACGTTTCCCTCCGTATTTAGTAATGCGCATTTTAAAGGGAATGTTAAGGTTGGTTAGTACACTGCCTATAAATACGGTATAGCAGTCACAATCTACCCCGGTTTTGCGATCTGCCCATGTGCGAGAAGGTCTGCGTACTTGTTCTATTCCCGTTTTATCCATCGTGTACTGGATATGCTGATACACGAAATTCCAGATGTTTCTACAGGTATCATTTATGTGGTTTGATTTGAATTGCTTTGCTAATAAAGCAGTATCTGATAATGTTTCCCGTATGACACCTTGCATCAACTGTAAGGTATCCTCTAATTTGGCACTACCCGAACCCATCACTATAGTATCCTTTCCGATACTTCTTGGTATGAGATGATCATACCGTGTAGTTGGGTTAATATGTCGTTTGTCCTGAGCTTTCATTAGAGTTGTAGGATAATGGTATCGGTTTTCTCGTAGGGTAGTCCGTTTACTTGTGTGGTGATCTGTGCCTGTAATTTTAGTTGTATGGGGTTTCCGCTACGAATATCATTTGCAATTCGCGCTCCCAATATCTGGATCAGGGTGAGCCATCCTGCGGATTGAATATGTAAATCAAAATCCCTTTGACTGTTCTCAGGAATTTCAATGACCTTGTTTTCAATGGTGGAACTGCCAAGAACTTTATTGTTGTGCAATACCTTGACAAAGGGATGTTGTAAACGTAGTGTTATCGGATTTGGATTTTGCAATTGTACCTTAGCCTTAAGTTCAATGCCCGTAAGATTTACCTTATGGATGTCTACCCGGATTCGGGAGGTGATATTAGTACTCGCTTTTTGTAGACGAGATAAATATCGTATCGAAAAAAAAGTGGCTAATCCACCCATGATCCATTTGAACATTTTGTACTGGTTTTGAACCAAAGAAATGTGGTTTACAACCAACTCGCAAATGGGCTTGTATAAGACTGTTTTGGTTATGGTTTTTGGTAGAATTTATGGTAGCTTGGTCAGGTTTTAAGACTTTATTTAGTAAACAAGTAACCTATTGGTTCTTTAGGTTTAAAACAGATTAAAATGAACTTAAATGATATTATGGAAATGAGATTTTGGAGTAAAGCAGAGTTGGCTTTACGCTTTGGAATAAGTCGAGAAACATTACGATTAAAATTGAAAGAAATAGAAGGTTTGCATACCGGACGTAGGCAGTTGTTATATCCTTATGAGGTGCGGATGGTGTTCAAGGCGTTTGGGGTGGAGGAATAAATCACCCGCGCGTATTTTATTTACACAGTTTGCTGGAGACTACCTATTTGGAAAACTTTTGATTAAACTATTACAATAAAGAGACCTTGTACTCTAATAATTCCCTTTTTTTGAGAAAATAACCTCTTGCCAATAAATATCCATAGCTATTTAAAGAAGTAAATAGAACTTCTAAATTATCATCTAAGTATCTTTCATGGCCAAAGTATTCTAATTCTCCTATTATGTATGACTCAAAGGCGCTTTTCATTTCTTTGGTTATTTCAGATGTGTAATTATCGTTATTTAATAACTGTTCGATACCATCTCTCAATTTAGATTCTAAAGGTTTTATATTTCTAAAATTAGATTTGATTTGATCAAATGGAGTAGTGAAATTAATAAATTGAAGCTTCTCTGATAATTTTGTAAACACCTCAATCTTAGATTCATATTCTTTGTCATAATCAAAGAATCCAGAGTAAAGCTCTTTCATCCGATTAGTAGTATTTTTCTTGTTTTCCATATTGACAAAGAAGCTATAAATGTCAATATCATTTTTCTTTATTGTGTTATTTACTTTCTCTAATTCTTTTTGAAGTTTTAGAATTAACGTATTGCTTTCTTTTTGTTTATATTTCTTACCATCATAATCAAAAGTCTTGACTTTAACTGTTTTGTAGGCAATTCTTTTTATACTTTCAATATCATTTTCTAAGGCAATTGCGTCATAAATCAAGCTAATTACTTTACTAGAAAACAGATTTTCTAGGTTATTCTTAGATTCTGAAATCTTGGATTCATCAATGTCAAATGGTATCGGGTTCTTATCATCATAATAACCATTAAACACTTTAGAAAAAGTATTTTTTACAAACTCATTCTGAAATTCTAACTTGAAATTCTCTAGAGAATTTAATATTGGTGTTTCTGAATATTCTATTTTCTCAAAGAGTTTCTGAGTAAGTTGTTTTTGAGTTTTTTGAATGTCATAAAATAGTTCATTAGCCAAGCTGCTTACACTATTTTTGGACAAAATATTGGTAGCTTCCAGTCTATTGATTCTATCTTCTGTACTTGGATGTGATGTCCATTGATCCTTTATTACCAGTTTGGATTTATTAAATTTATTTAATTCCTCTAATGAGACTTCCGGGAGATTGTTTATCACACGAAGATTGTCCTCTTTCGCTAAAAAATTTTGTAAAAATTTTTGTTCTTCAAAAATGTTCTCACTTTTTAAGCTTTCAGATATTTTCCCTTCGTAAAAAGACAAAACAGAATTATAAGAATAATCCGCTAAATTCATCCTAAGAAGTGAACTTTTGAGGGGCTCATAGCCCGTAACATTTGCAGCTATTTCATCGGCATGAAATTCCATCTCTCTTGATAAAGCTAAATAGCTTTTATTGACCACATCATACATTACACGTAGAATCCACTGGATACCTTCGACTATCTTTACAGCGATGATTACAAATATTGAGAAGTATCCACTTGCACTAGCCCAATTCTGAATAACCTTGTTACATGAATCATTGTCATATAGCATATTAAAAATTACTTGGTTGACATTGTAAACATAACTCCCAACTTTCATGGTTCGTTGTGAAAAATGACCAAACTCATGTGCCAATATTGCCTTTAATTCTTCTTTACGTGTTGAATTTACTAAGCCAAGTCCTATATGTAAGTTTTTCTTCACGGGAAAAAACATGCTCCAAAAATTTGAATCATAGAAAACAGAAGCGTTAACTTCTGTGGATAAATAAACTTTCTTTGGAAAACTTGTTCCTACTGCTTCTACAATTTTACTAATCAACTCAAATAATTCCGGCTCATCTTTTTTAGTTATTTCATGAAAATGAGAACGATCAATTTTATTCGATTTAAAAAGGAACTTCAGTAAAAAGAAAAGTACTAGAAAACCTAAACTCGCCAGACCGATTCCCAAAGCTATTCCAAAAAGTCTCGGAATTGTAATTGCTAGCATAACACCACCGTATACGCATAATGCTGTTAACCCAACAGATAGGAGAAAAATTAAAATGTATACGATTACAAAAATAGCAATTGATCCTATTGCTTTTGTAGTTTGGGTTTTAAACTCTGAAGATAATTTGATTTCTTTTGAGATCATATTTTATTTTGTAATAACCATAAAACTAAGGTTCTTTTGAAATTGGGTTTAACTTATTCAAATACCAATCATGCTGATCTGGTAGTAATCTTTTTTTGATGAAATCTTCAAAACTATCATATTGCTCTATTAATGGCCAGTCATGTTTTTCTTTTTTACCACTCCAAGTAAGATGAACAACAAAGTACTCATTTGTGTTATCGTTCATAAACAAACAATCATTGTTTGGTCCATGCTTCGCATAAACTTTTAAATTTTTAACTTCATTTGAAAGCACATGAGCGGTACCAATTTCCTTTTTAAGCTCCTTGATAAAAGTATTATTCATTTCCTTATCAATGTCAAACTCCCAAGGTTCAAAATCAAGATATTGGGGAGGAATTTCTGAAGTTAGCCAAACATTTTGTTCGGTTTTATAAAAATTCCAACCGTCGTCTAGTAGTTTTTTTGTATCGATTTCAATGATAAAAGACTTACCATGTCTACTACCCACTTCTTCAGCCATATCAATGGTTTCAGACAAGTGAACATACTGCCTTTGTTTGGATTTTAATCCACCATTTAGAATACTCTCTAAGAATTTAGTTGCCGTTCCGTGATATAGTGTAAGTGGAGGAGTTTGTGCCTCAGCTTCCTGAAGAATTGATATAGAGTGCCCGTGAGTGGCTTTTATTCTATGATTTACCTCATCAATTTTCCATCGTATTTTGTCGAAGCTACTGCTCAACGCTATTAGATTACTTTGTGTTGATTCAAGATTTTTTGCTTTTAGAGCAGCTAGTATATCATCGATATTTGCCCATCCAAATTCATCTAATATAATATTACCATCCTCAGGTTTATGTCTTAACCAATAGCTTATGAGTTTGCTTATTTTAGTTTGAGTTTTGCTCATTTTCCTACGTTAAATATTTTATCATCTAGAATTTCAAGCTCAAGTTTCTCAGATTTATGACTACCTTCAACTTCCATTCCCAGTTGAGAAGAGAAAATACTCCATTTTTTACCATATTGCTTACCTAAACTAATCACTAAATTTTGAAGTTTTTCTCCAGATTTTAGTTGTGAAATTAGCCATTTTTCAAATGACGAGTTTGATGTCGAATCTAATGACAGGTTTATATAATACTTTGGGAAATCATCCTCGTATATTATCCATTCATCATATTCTAACTCTAGAAAAGGGTAGAATCTTTTATCTTGACCTCCCCTAATTAAATAGGACTCTGTGCATACGATTGTTTTATTCATAAAACTTACCAGCATATAATAATAAAGCAAAGTTTCTCCAACTAGGTTCTTCAGTAATATGGTGACTATCTTCTCCAAAAGCTTCAACTGAATCCAAAAAGTGAGGAATTGAATTATTTTCCCAGCCATTTGCTCCAGAACAGTATGGAGATGGAGGGCTTATTTTGTGCTTTTCTTCTTCGTCAATTTTATCTTCTTTAAGTGCTTTTACAAATTCTAAAAATGTTTCTTTGGAAACGACTTTATCTAACAACTCATTTAAATCCATTACACAATACCTTTAAAATCAAATTTCCCATTTTTCAATATTAGCTGTAAATATTTTAGCGATATTTCTTGCATCATCAATACCTCTATGGTGTGTACCTTCTAAGGTTAAGCTTTCTTTTTTTAAAGCTCCACCCATTCCTATGGGTTTCCTTAAATTTTTAATCTTGGCATATTGGTGTTTTAAACTGATGTGATTCTCTAGCCAATCGGTATTTAGATCGTGTAATTTACAATCTTTTTCGAATTGTTTCTTATCATAAAAACCCCAACTACATAAGACATACGATTCATCGAGATTAATCCATTTTTTGAATCTTTGGATCACTTCTTTGTAAGTAGCTGCAGCATCAATTTCATTTTGAGTTATAGTTGTTAACTCCACACAAAAATCCGATAATATCGGGTTAAGTTTTGGTTTGACGAATTCGCAAAACTCGCCTAGAGATTCCCCTTTATCATTGATTTTGATGGCGCCAATCTCAATGATTTCATTCTGTTTGTTTACGCTCCTGTCTTTCCAACAAGTAGCTTCTAAGTCTAATACAATATAATTCATTTTTTTATCCATTCAATTTCATTTCCTACCTCACCTTCTTCTATTTCACCAACTTTAAATCCTAAAACCTCAGTTGCAATTTTTTTAAATTGAGATTTCCAATCCATCCATTCACCTTTATCCATATTGGCCTCAAAATGAAGTCCACTAGGTTCTATCGATCCCAATACATATTTTTCATCTTCATTATAACTAAACCAGCACGGTATACCTTCTTTTTCTGTTCCGTCTTTACCAAAACCAAGCCAACCAGGCATTCTTTTGTATACCAAAACTACTTTTTCCAAAATATCGATGGGTAAATCGTGTCTTACGTTTAAGTTACACTCATGGTATCCTGTATCATTCATTATTTTTATATTTAGCCGATCTGGTGTTTAACCCGTGGGAATTACACTAAAGCGAATTTAGAACTTTATAGTTTTATTTTTCGGAAGTGGCTGCTTTTTTAATATTCTACATTCCAATTAAAGTTTAGTGCTTTACAATTTGAACAATCAATGTATTCGCCTACAAGAAAATCAACATTACAGCGATTACATTTTCCATACTTTATATTAATGTGCGTCAATGAAAATTTGGCATCAATGCTTTCTATTGGGTATAACGATTGGATTTTTTGAATCAATTTATTTAATTTATTATTAGCTTTTAAGTTTATTAATAATTTTTTCTCCTTTAAGGTCTAGTCTGGAACTTCAAACTCTCTATCAGAACATTTTAAACAAGTTCTTTTCATATTCTTCTTGATAAAGATCGAAATTTTTTATTCTTACAGCTAAATTACAATATCCCTGTTTCATTTTTTGAAACTGAGTGATTTTTATGGTGAGTTTTTTTGAAAAAATTTATGAATATCAGTAATATGCTATATTGCATTTGTCATCCTGAACTTGATTCAGGATCTCACTCACAACGAGCATGTTAAAAACAAGGTGGGATGCTGAAATGAATTCAGCATGGCGCGATAAAACTTTTTATGATATAAACTGGATAATCAAAAAAATTATATACTTATAAAGTACAGCGCAATTATAAACAGAGATATGTTTCAAACAAATTAAAACAATCTAACACCATCTTTATACTTAGCTAGCTCTGCTCCTTTATAAAAATTCTCATAAATAATCGCAGTTTCCCACATGCCTTTAAAACGATGCATCAACATTTTCTCTAGTCTTCGTATTCCTAGCGCTTTGTTTGGTTTAGAGTTCCTATGGCTTTTATCGAAGGAATAAAATGTACGTGAGTTGCCATCCTTAAAATACACAATACATTTTGTGAGTGAACTATTGGGTATATTCGCTGTGTTCATGATGTAAACTTATTAAGAACTGTTCTCTGTAAACTTTGTTCAAAGGCTCTTATCAGCGCCTCATCCTTGTAAACTGAAATTCTTTGTTGCTGTAAACGGAATAATTGTAAACCCGTTTTTGCCTTGTTTTTATATATACTTTTCACATGATCTTTCCATTCTGCTTCTATTTTCTGGATCAATATTTGATTTCTGATGTTTCGTTTCAAAGTTTCTTGTTTGACGTACCATTTATGGGTCTTCCTGAAGTCGTTTCTCGTATTTTCTGGATGAAAATAGAGGTGAGGAGCAGGGATCCAGCGATTCGGATTGCGCTTTAGCCACCGTGATACCATATCAATTCGTTTGTAAAGAATAATCTGATGATTTTCCCAATCTTTTTTGCTTCCTTCAACTCTAAACTTTTTGTAAATAGATGCCCAAATATTATTGAGTATTTCATTTTTTTCTGCTTCGCAAAAGATAAGATCCTTATACAGCGCTGCTCTGGCATAGCTCCAGAATGCTAGTACCAGATGTAGTAAAAAAGCCGACTCCGACTCCCTGACACTTGATTTTTTCTTGCGCCAAGTTTGATTTTCTGAGTCGGAAATTCGGCTTTCCTCCGTGTTCATGTATTGTTCATGAGCTGTTCTTGTAACGCAATTATTACTTTGTTTGTGAGCCTCATAGCGAACTCCTTCTTTTTCTGAAGTTATTAACTTATCAACACTACTATTATTATTGTTTTGTTCTTGTTGTTCATGAACTAATGGGTGTAAATTTTTCACTCTATCGTCAAAAATGAGTGGATTAATCCATAATTCTATTCCTGCTTTTCCGCGATGAATTTCTTTTATAATAAACCCTGCGGCCTTTAAGCGTTCTTTATGATTGATGATTGTTCGCGTGGTACATCCTTTGCAGGTGGCCAGGCTCGGATTGAATGTCTTAAACCCAGGGAGCTGCGTTTTGATATCCTTGCCAAGAGAAACCGCACGATTAAGTTGTTTGGCGTACAGTCGTGTAATGAGTTCTGCAGTCGCTCTGTGATTGGCATTCAATCGCTTTTTAAGTTCTTCATGTTTATTATTGTGTATATCAATATAATTCTTCGTTTTGGTAAAGACTTTAGTGAAATCAAAATAACACTTTACATTATCTCTATTTTCCATGAGGATTGTTTTTAAGGTTTTGTAATTCTTTTAGGGAGATTAATACTGCATCGTAACAACTTATATTATTATTAATTTTTTTAATAGATATAGAAGAACAACTTCCATTGGAAAGCGTTCTTCTATATTCCATAATTTTTATATAATCATACCGTCTCTCTATTAGAAACTCTATTTGTTCTCTCAAGTTCATAGTATCTTTATCTAACAATGTTTCTTTCTAAATATTCAAGAATACTTCTCTTAGAATATCTTATCACTTTTCCAGCTTTAGAGAATTTAATTTCATCTAAATCTCTCAATTCCTGTAGCTTGGTTTTACTTTTGATTCCTAACAAGTTTTTCGCTTCCACTGCAGAGAGCCAATCGTTTGCCGGATCCATATTAGCTAATGCTTCTTCTTTGGCTTCTCTGATTGTAGTTCTTACCATTTGTAGCATTTCTCTTTGTAAACTTTGATATGCCTCAGATTCTAATACGATTATTTCCATATTTTCAATTGTTTATATATGTTTCCAACTCTTTGAAAAAATTATCGCGTGATATCAAATCAGTTTCCTTTATAGATTTCTTATTACTGATCCAATCACCAAATGGTAAATCATCTTCATCCATTTTATACCACTTTATTCTTTTATCAACATTCATATTTCTTCAACCACTATATTATCTAGACAAAGAGAAACATTTGGATAATGCCAAAACAGTGGTAAAGGGGTTTACAACCCCTTAGGTTGTTAAATCAAAGTATTGTTGTTCAGGTGTTTAAAGTTTAAAAAAAATTGAAGTTTAAGGGAAATATTAGTATATTGTGTATTAAAGTACTAACAAAAATTATATTGAAGTAAGCCCTATGCCAATTCCTATTTTAGAAGTACCCGTAGAGCATTTAGAAATATCAGAGGAAATTAAACAATTTATGATTCAACATCAAATTACATCTTTGGATAATCTTTTGAATATCAAAGGTTCTGAATTGTTAAAAATGGAAGGCTTCTCTTATCGTCTGCTTCAAAGTTTGCTAACTTATTTAAACGATCACAATTGTTTACACCTTTTTAAAGATAAGTAATCATAACTCCCCTTTCATTTGATCTAATTGAAATAACATTCCTTTAAGTAATTTTCTGACCGATTTTTTTGAACTCTCATTGACAGAATAGTAATTATTACTAAGACTTTCGGTAGATATTTGTTTTGACTTCTCTGTACTGAAATTATTTGAAACAAATGAAAAAAGTTTAGTTTTTGGACCATCTACTAACTTAGATTCATATAATAATTTTGTAAATAAAGAAACCTCAGGAACTGAAAGCTTCAGTAGTTTTCGCTTGTATGCATGCGCATTGGACATTGCCTTTTCAGTCTCAATAAGATGTTCACAAAAAATAACTTCTTCATTCACCCAATTCATAAGTTGATCTCTTAATGAAGGAAGGTTAGGATTTAAGCGATATGAAATAGCAATCGTCGTAGTTTTGAGCTTTTTAAGATATTGTTTGTAGCCATTAAGTTTTTCCTCATTTGTATATGATTCTTTTATATTATTATTTACATCTCTAGTTATGAAAAAAAACACCTTAAAAGTATTAAAATCTGAGCTTATTAGAGCAGAATACAATTGTTCTTTCGATGGTTCTTTAAACTCCTTGAATAAGTGACTTAATATATTGACGAGGGCAGTATAATAATTTTGAGATTCATAGGTTAAACTTGAAAGTTTATTGTCTTCAATTTTAGAAAGTATAGAACAAACTTCCTGCTTCACCATCTCTGTAACCTGAAGTTTTTGAATTTTCTTTTTAAGTATCTGTACTTTTTCTTTGTTTTGGTGAACGAACCATAATCGTTGATGATACGATAAATTTAAAGAATGATCTATATATCTTATAAAAGTTTGTTCTAGGTAAACCAATATTTCATCTAATACATTAAAAATCATTTTAAAAATATCAATATCGCTTTTGTCCTTTGAAATTTGAAATATGGAACACTTGTTTTTACCAATGAGATAATTCTGCTTTACAACCCTCATGTAATTCAAAACAAATGTTTGGTAATTCCTTATAAGATTTTCAATATTTCCATCGTCTTGATCAAATGAAAAGAGCTTTTTATGCAAGTCCCATTTAATCCTATGTAATGAATCAATAAGTAAACTTTCATAATAGAAATACTTCAATGAGTAGATATCAATATTATCTTGTTTCTGTTTTTCTAAACCGTATTTCGCTAGTTCATCTGTCTTTTGATTATTAAAATATGCAATGTAATCCTCCTTAGTTTTTTGATTAGCCAATGGATGCAAATTCCCATGAAATATCCTGTGGAATATATTCATATGTTCCATAAATGACGATATGTTTAAATTATTTTCCCCTTTTTTTAGTAATAATTAGATCATACGTTTACTTTGTAGTTAATATTAATTTCTTAAGTAATTTCCACATTGAATAGTAGTAATTTTTTGATAAATTTTTTCCCTTTGAAGCTTTTATTTTTCCTTAGAAAATCCAAAATTTCTACCTCTTCAGATGTGTTTTGGAAGCTTTCTAATAAATTTCTTTTAGTAAGTTTTTGAATTTTTGATAGTGGGTGCTTGATCCTGAAATAATAAGTATCAAATATACTCCAACTATAAATGCTTCTTTTTTGTTCTAGATAGATGCTTAACCAATCATTTGTACCTACACGTTGGCAAAAATTACCATTAGGCAATATTGTGAACGTAAAAGAATTGAATTTTTGATCTTTTTTGATATTGTAAGATATAACTTTTCGAATATTATCCTTTGTAATAGGGCTGGCAGCATGCAGCAATAATATTTCCATTTCATGTAATATATCTAATACATCTATCTTTTGCATTCCCTCGAAATACCTCATTATCTTATAAAAAAATTGGTGTTCATTTTTCATTTACAATCTTTATCTGGTACATTTTCTTAAACCAAACATAGATTAACGATGTAAAACTTGAGTTCAGGATTTTGTGCAAGGCAAAATATAGGATAGATTTATTAAGAAAGTCAGTGTTATTGACTCTAAATTACTTGATATTTAAACAAGCAAACAATAATATTTAAGAAATCAACTAAAAACAAGTAGCCGATTATTACATTAAAAATAATGTTTAAACCTACGGGATTGTCGATTATAAAACATGACAAGTATTCTTGAGATCATAAGGCAATTTATAGAGTAAAAAAAGTCTTATTCATCAATATTTAACTTACTTATTTAAAATTCTTAAGTTCTCATATTTTAGTCGTTCTTCTTTTAAAGAAGCGAGCCAATTCAGGTACATTTCTTCTGGCATTCTGCGATATCCTGAAAGATGAATCATTGCATAATCCCTTTGAATTTCTATAAACATATCTTTAAAAAGATCATCCGTATAAACTTCCTTTGTAATTTCTCCGAATTTATCTATCACCTTTTTCTCAAAAATCTTCTTTTTAGTTTCTGCCAAGAGAATTCTAGCGTTAATATAATTAGGATAGTATTGAAAGGAAATCTCACAAGCTTCTCTTAAAAAACTGCCATCATTTGCAGGAAAAGCCCTATCGTAACCTTTTGCGAGATCGATGACACACAAAACAATACTTTTTTTGTCATCTAAGGCTTCCATATAAAGTTTATTGCTCATTGCATCAAGATGTATATATCCAGATGCCATTAGCCAAGCATCCAGAGGAAAAATACCGGAAGTAATTTCTGTATTGTACCAACCATCTCTTATATTTTTATGTTTGATATACATATGGTTAGGAGCTATTGATAAATGAGCTTCAGCACCTATCTCCTCTGCTAGAATTTTATATAAATAGGGCATGGAGTGACAGTTTCCTTTTCCAGTTTCTAATAACTTGGAAACAAACATATTCTTCCAGCTTTTAACCCCCCATATATCTTTAAAATCATAACTATATGGAATAAAATTATAGCCTTCCCCATTAGGCAAAATGACAGGTATAGTATCATTAAATACAGAAAATAGAGCAGCATATTTTTTTACTTTTAGACTATCTTTCTCCGGATATTTTAACATTTTACTCTTGACTAAAGTGTTGACAAGATTTGATAACACTCTAATATCATCATTAAAAGCAATAGTATCCATATTTCCGTATAAATAGGCATTTTCAACTATAATTACAGCTTTTTTAAAACTCAATTTACAGGAATCATTTAACATACATTGTAATTCATTGAGAGAATCATGGTATAACTTCTCTCTATCCTGAGCCAAGAGTGATATATTACATAATATGATAAGTATGAGAAATATAAACTTTATCATTATTGTTTTATTAAAATAGATGATTTGAATGTAGATTTCAAATATTTGTTGTCTTGTTGACCTTCTTGTTTCTTTACTGATGATAACCATTTTCTATAGGCCTCCTCGGGCATTTTCTGGTAGCCTAAATCATCTATGAGTTTATATTGGTCTACTACATCACGATAAAGATCGACAGCAAAAGAGTGGTGTCTGATCTCACTAAAATTTTCTCTTGTTATTCCTAGAAGATCCAAGGTATATTTTAATTTGAAGGCATTGTAATTTGATTTTATGAGATGAGCATTGATATTGCCAGGATTAAGTTCCAAAGCATAGGATATAATCTCATTTACAAATTCATCGTATCCATATTTATGAATATATCCCAAAGCTAGATTTAAAAATTGCTGTGATGACAATTCTTTTTTGCTCAAGGGATGCATATAGATCTTGTTTTGTAAAGCCTCGGCCTTAATATATCCAGATTGTAATATAAAAGCATCGGTGGTAAACATACCATTAGTAAGTTCAACATTATACCATTTTCGCTTTTGATCATCTTGAAATTTGATGTAAGAATGATTAGGAGATAATGCTAAACTGGCTTCGGCTTGAATTTCTTCTGCCAAGATCATGTAGAGTTTGGGTAATGAATTGCATTGTCCCTTACCTGTCTCTAATAATTTTTTCACAAACATTTTTGTCCAATCATCTTTTCCAGAATAATCGTCAAAATCATAAGTTAGCGGTAAATGTTGTAGCTTTTTAGATTTGATCTCAAGTGTATCAGAAAAGAACTGAAATAGAATAAAATTTTTTGCCAAGTTACTACTTTGATCATATCCTAATTCATGCATTTTTTCCTTTAGAAAATTGCCTGTTTGCTTTATAGTATTCTTAAACTCTGCATAACTTTCTCTTTCCTCATAATAAGCGTTTTCTATTATAAATGTAGTTTTTTTAAGTGTAAATAAACTGTCTGGAATATGTTTTAATTTTTTGAAAGCACTTCTATAACACATAGCTCCAGGTTGTTTGATTAAAGAAGGTAAGACAATCTTTTTTCGAAAAGAATGCAATGCCTCATCAACTAAGAAATTTGCTTTTTGCTCTATCAAATTTTGTTGTTTGTCATCTTCAACTTCATGACTTATTCTATGATGGTTATATTCATACTGTTTGGTTTCTTTATCTGATGCCATATCGTTTTTACTATGTGTAATATTAGAATGGTTCGAAAAGCTAATTTTGTTTGGTGTAGTCGAAGCTAAGTCAGAAAATGTCTGCGAAACTACAGTATATCCAGTACTAATAGATAATAAAAGTAATATATATAATTCTTTCATTTTTATGATAATTAGATTCGAGAAAAAGAGTTATATCATATGCCTCACGATACTTGCCTTCTCTTTATTTTTTATTAAAAAGGTTAATCAGGTTATAAAAAATCTAAAGATATAAACCATACGCATATAATTAGTGCTATGAGCTGCCCAGGGACAAAAAACAGATTTGAATCACACAAACTTCTTAGAACAACCACTACAAATTGTTTATAACATGGTATTTACAAATTTGTTGTAAGTTGCTTAATCACCATAATTGCGTGTAAAAATAAAGTTCTTATATTCTTCAGAAACATAAAACACTTAAAAAGCTTAAGCCACAGATTCTTGCAAAAGAGATCAAACTTGTGTTCAGGTATTATAGCTTATGACTAAACATATCCAATTTCAACTTCCAATCCTTCACATGGATTCCACCTAGTAAAATTAACACCTCCATTGCCTAAGTAATTTTCTTCCTTCTCCATCTTTTACTTTAACTAATAAATAAGTATTTTCACTATCTTCAGCTGCGGCTTGAAAATTAGCTTCGCCCCCTTTTGAAGTATTAAAGAAGCCAGCAACAAGAACAGCTTATAATAACAAGTATTTAGAGAGAAGTATGAATTTTAATAATTACTTAATTTTTGAGGGGCTGGTTGATTTATTTCTATAGGCTTATAAGTCTTTTCATCAATATTTACTTCGAGTTGCCAATAACATTGACCTCCATCCATTACATCGACGTAATTTTGTTTCCAAGTTTCTTTTTGCAACTCTTTAGATTTATTCACGCTAGGTGATGCAATATCCAATATTTCACAAAAAGCATTGATTTCAATTATTCTTTGTTCCTTTTCATTTACAAAAGGAACATACTGCCTATAGAAAGAATCAATACTTTTCTTTTGTGGTTTGTGGAGAAAGTAAAACTCTCCTTCTTTAATTGCTTCACACAATATTTGATCTAATAGGGCAAAATCTTTATTATTAGGCTTCCATTGCACATATCCTTTTGTTCTTAATAGCCAGTCATTACGATCTGAATTTAGTAAAACTGTTTCCTTATTAGATAAAACTGCCTCTTTGTGGAATTTTGAACACGAAAATAAACAAATTAAAACAAGTATTATTGCTGATATTCTTTTCATAAATTAATTTTTTGGTTTAAACATATCGAGTTGCTTACTATAGTCTCCTACTTTGGTTTTGTTTATTCTTCTATAGTAACTATAGGTTTTCTGACTATCAATAACATTTGATGTAGTTCCTGTAGTTATAACAGGATAGCCTCTGTGATTTCTTCTTGTAACTTCATTATTGTTAATTTCACCATTAGCTCTAGCGGTAATTTGTTCCGTTCCGGTTATTACTCTTTTTTCTTCTTTATTGTTATAGTTAGGGTCTCTAGTTTCTTTTAACTTATCAAATTCTTCTCGATTTGTCATTTTAAATAATGCGTGATCTGCCTCGTGTTCCAGAACCGTTGCAGGAGACATAACTGTACCATTATCTGTTTTAGTTCCAGCATTAGGATTCCATTTCACAGTATTATATTGAGTTTTTGACCTATAATTGCTTTCTTTCACATTTACTACGATATCTTTATTCTCTGCAATCTTTTGAAGATTAGATTTCCCTCCATTATTTGAGCAATTATAACAACTAGCTTCAAGTACAGCATTAACAAATTTAATATCCGGAGCCTGATCGCCATTATTACCTGTAAATGTGAACGATTGTTGAGCTCCATTTTTGTCTTGAAACCATATAACGATATCTTCAGGAGCCATCCCATCAGGATCTGTAAATCGTAAAGGGTTATCAAACCCATAGTTATAAGGTGAATACCCACGCATTTCTTCTGCTAAAGGGTCCGGATTCATCCATCTACTCATTATAGTAGGATCCAAATTTGCTTCTGAATAAACTGTATCTGTTATGGCAAAAGCACTTATAGTTTGAGAATGAGTATTAAATAAAATACTGCCTATTCTAACGATACTGTCGTTATCAAAATGTTCAATATATTTTCCTTTACTCAACGTACCGATTTTGAGTGTATACCTATACTGTTCGAAGGGGTTTTGCGCAGATCCAAGAGCTACAAAACACAAGGTTAGAATTAAAAAAATGTAATTTTTCATATATTTAACTTAAAGTTGACTCACTATTATTAATTCTTAATCGTTAATGATACCATTCATTATAAGGAATTCAATTTTGCTTATAGTATTTTTTGAATTAATGTCATAAATGATATCTCTTTCATTAGCTTACCTGAGATATCTTTTAGAGTTTGATTATACTTTTTAAAATTTCAATTTTAAAATATGTTTTTTCCACTCGATATTAATTCTAACAGCACATAAGGGTTTAGTTTTTTCCTTATCTAAATAAAAATTTATAGTCGCCGTATTACCTCTTTTATAAAATCTACCATTATTATTTGATACACTTTCTATATTACTACCATCAAAACTTATCCAAGTCAGATTATTGTGCTTAATGTTATTCCGCTTTTTATTATTATAAGACAACCTAAGCACTCTTCCTTCTTTATCTTGAGTATTCTAACTACCAATGCCAAAAAGGCCAAAAGATTTTTCAACTTTTGATTCATCTAACCAAAAGTCAAATTCCGTACGGACGGTATCTTTAAACTCATCGCCTCCTTTGATGATTAAGCTATCGTAGGGTATCTTTGTTATATAAATTTTCATCTCTTTTGATGAGTTGACTGAAGAAGATGGATAGAAATAATGATTTACGAATTGACCATTATTACTCAACATTACACTCGCTAAATAATATAATAATATTGGAATGATCAATACCAGTAATATGCCTGACTTTTTTTCCATCCTTTTCTTTTATTATTTTTACCGCCGTTGCTACGCTCTATTTCTTTTTGTATAGCATTACCTACTAAATTAATATCTTAAATCAACGGGCTAATGTTAAGCTCATCAACATTATCAGGAGGAATTCTTGTAGTCAATTCATCCTTATTTAATCGCAGGTGTCTAATGTCTTTAAAATTACTTGTACAACCACTTTATAGTAAATCATATTTGATCTTGAGTTTTAGCTTCCTCAATAGATTTCATCACTATAAATTGTTTAGGTGTTTTTCGTATTTAAAATCCCTATGATGAGTATCGCAGAACATTTGCATCTATATCTCTTTCTCATTCTGAATCTTTAAAGTCTCAACCATAATGTTTTTTTGATTTAAACCCTACTTGACATTTGGCTTTTCATTTTCTTTAAAGATTCATTTAACAATATTCCCAGAAGCCATAAGAAACATGTGTAAATCACTAAACCTAATAATTGACCCAGAATAAAAAACACATCAGAGTCATAAATATAACTTCCTACGAATCTAGTCATTACTCCGAAAACCTCAGAAGGCCTGATAATTGTATAATCCAAATCGGTTCTTAGGTTATTAAAAAAATAAGATATTACACCGTTATTAAAGTAATTATAAGTACCAATAAATATGTATATTCCTGATATAAGTATGAGTAATAAAAAACTTCTCTTTTCCATTTTAAAAATTATTTACAGGCTTTCCACTTCTATTATTTCGGTCTTTTACTCTAGCGTGTTTAGTGGTAGGCAATTTAGAGTAAATTGAAGTAGATACAGTAAGGTGATCGTACCATTTTGGCTCTCCAGTTTTTAATTTATTTCCTTATGAGTCTTCTTTACTATTAAACTTATAGTTATGCTTTCTGCCAGTAATCATAGAATTCGGACAATTCGATCCGTGGTTGATTTGCAATCCAAAAGGATAATAATCTTTAACTTCTTCAATCTTGTGTGAATTATCACCATCCCCATCTGTGTTTACTAAATCTCTTATGATATAAATTATTTCATCCTTTTCATGGTCTGAGTAAAAGAATTTGATGTTTCCTAAATGATCTTTATACGAGTAGTTGTACTCAAACTTACCGCTACTAATCTTAACAACTAGCGGTGGAAGTTATAAAGTCAAAATAGATTTCACTTTAAATTGCCAATTCCTTAATTTAAATAAAATCAAAAACGTTTCTATAGAAGAGATTAATCCTATGTAAAAAAAATAGTTCTTCGTACCATGTGTCGAGTTTAATATCAATTCTGACAAATAAACAAATAAAGTAAATACCCAAATTTTGTTTAAAATTGTTGTTGGAACTTCTATTCTTCTAAATTTATAATATGTAAAAATTACGCCTAAAGTCTTTATTATGAAAACAACTAAGAATATATTTTTAATATTAAAAATATGTTCTTTTTTATCAAGTAAGATAATAAAGGTGGTTACTAGCCAAAATAAATAGTTAGAAATGGTATTAAAAATGTGATTTTCTCTATCTTCTAGATAAGTTAAAAGTAAACCAAAAACTAAAATTAAAACTAAAATAATATCACTATAATTTATTTGTAGGTTTAACTGAGTTAAAATATAAACACTCATAATGAGTATTGATCTGATAATTAAATTTTTCATGTTCATTTATTGTCTCTTTAATTCGTCATCTACTCTAATTCCTTTATTACTATTTTCTATTTCATCTTGTTTTGAATTAGGTGTAAAATTGAAGGTAGAAATTTCAACTAAATTACCTCTTTTCCCAATCATTTGACTTTTAGTTGACTCACCATTGTTCAACTCTCCAGCATCAAGGGCTTCAGTGCAAATCATTGTACAATTATTTGTAAATAGGCTATATCCTTTTTCCGTTCTTGTTTTAGCTGCTTCTATCATTTTAGCATCTTGCTTCTTAGTTGTCTTTATCCTAAATCCTCTATCATATCGTTGTTTTACTTCTCCATCCTTTCCTCTTTCGGATCTTTCAGTACCTTTATCATCATCATAATCTGACTTAAAGGTATTGTGTTCAGAATTTGCGAACTTTTCTAAAGAATTAAATTTAACTGATGATGTAAATTGATCATTACCATCATAATCAAATGAATCCCCATCCAAAGAAAAATATGTCCATCCTATATCATCATCTCCGATCAATATTGCTTGATGTCCACTTCGATGACCTGACTGTGACTTTTGGGCTAAAATAATAATGTCTTCTGGAGCCATCCCATCTGGATCTGTAAAATAAATTGGATTATCGAAACCATAGTTATATGGGGAGTATGTACTCATTTGCTCTGCTAAAGGATCAATATTCATCCATCTTCCGATGGTAGCGTCATAGTTTCTTGCACCAAAATCTAACCACTCTAAACCAAGCTCATCTTGCTCTTCTTTATTACCAAATCCATAAGGATGCGCTCTACCAGTAATCAACGAATTAGGATGATTTGGATCATATTTCATTTGCATCCCGAACGGGTAGTAATCTTTAACTTCTTTGATCTCATGTGCTTTATCACCATCACCATCCTGATCCAAAAAGTTTCTAACGATATCTATTTTTCCGTCGTTATCTTTATCTGCATAGGAGAGTCGTATGTTTCCTAAGTGATCCTTATATTGATAGATATACTTATATCCATCTGTGTCTTTCTCAACATACCCTTCTGCATGGTTAAAGAATTCAAGAATGCCATTCTTATACACATAATTGCCAGCATATTCCGTTTCTATTAAAGAACTTCCGCTAGGTGCAATTTTCTTTAGTTTTGCTCCCGTGGCATCATAAATATAAGAAATAGTTCCTGTTCCTTTACTATTTGATATTGAAACTGTGGTGGGTAGGTTTAAATGATTATAAGTAATCTCTGTAATGCCTTTGTTTCGATCTGAGATCATATTCCCATTTGCATCATACTCATAATGCTGTCCTAGTAATAGATCCTTGGTGATAAATCCTTGATCAGTGTTACCAAGTTCATACACAGAGGCTAATTGATTTCCTTTGTCATATTGATATACTAAATCATCCATGAATTGAGGTTCAAATTGGTCGGGAAGTAAGTCACCACCAATACTGTCATTATTAGGGGCATTTACTCCTCCAGGATTAATGCCTCCTATTCCACTAAGACCTGTTACGACGTCATGATCAAAAGGACCTAGACGACGTAGATGCGTAATATTTCCTACTTTATCATATTTCACAAAGGATAGATCATACTTTCCTGTATTACTGATCCCGCTAGTTATTCGATTAAGCGCATCGTAGGTATAGTCATAACTTCGGGTTACATTATCGTTGGCTGTTTGCCATGATGTTCTTGAGATATTACCATTGTATAATGGCGTAGCTCCTGTATTATAGTCTAATGCAAAGCCAAAGAGGTCATCTCCTAAGGTATGGGTGTCATTAATCCCTTTGAGCCAGCCACGGATGTTGTAGGTGTAGTCTACGGTTTGTAGGCTCTGGTTTCCTTGGGCGCTGAGGCCACTCGAAGTGCCGCCAACGTCTTTACTAACCAATTGCCCCAATTCGTCATAGGTATTGGCTACAATTTGCTCTGTATTCTGGTTGTCTATTTTTTGGGTTTGACTGGTAAGCCTTCCCATATGATCATAATTGAATTTATCAACCGTTACAATGGGTGCATTGCTAGCTTTGGTATGTTTTGTGGTGGTTTCTTCTATCTTACCTATAAAATCCAGCTTGATTTCAACAACATCTGTAGTCCCCAGATATGCATTGGTACTAGCTGTATAGATTGGTCTTGCTTTTTTATCATAATAGGTGGCTGTAGTACTCCAATACGATGTTCCTAATACTTTCACCTTACTACCTGTAGGTAAGGATTTGGTACGATCTGATACTGCTTCATTATATACTATGGTCGGATTATTAAACACAGTACCTTCACTGGCTAAAAACCCATAATCATCATAGTAATTCACAGTCAGTACTTCTGCATTTTGCACATTAGGATATCCTCCATTGGTATAATACATGGTTACCTCGCCAATCATCACAGCACTACCGCGTGCTACCCATAGATTGTTAGTGAAGTTCTGTAGTTCTGTTTGTATCACGTCACGATCACGATCCTCTGCAATGATTCCGGTATAGGCAACTCTGCCAAAAGCATCATATTTTGTAAACAACCATTCATCCAAGGATTTTCCTGAGTTTTCTTTGCGCATATTGGCATCTTGGGTGAGTACGGGTTGATCTAGTTTGTTGTAGATGATATATTTCTCTCCCTTGCCCGGGATTTGCTTCTTGATCAGTCGGTTTCTATGATCATAGGTGTATTGATAACAGAGTTCGGAAAGCTCGGTATCGGATATGCCATCTGTTATATCTACATTAGGTGGGAGTACATAGGTCAGGTTCCCGAAGTCGTCGTATACGTAGTAGGTGTCAGCACTCTGTTCACCCCCATCTCCGCCACTGGCGGGACTTCCTCCTGATGAGGGGGAAGCGCTTATAAAGGCACGTTTTAGAACCACTCTACCTAGTTTATCTGTATACTCTCTGGTGGTTCTTAGGTTGCCATCCCCGGGTTGCCAATTTTCATCTTTGGTGATCGTCACATACAATTGATTGGCAGCATACGTATCACTTTTGGTCAATTGTGGTTTTTGGGT
>CANLYR010000041.1 GCA_947495425.1 uncultured Aquimarina sp. | reverse complement strand
TTGTAGTGATTTGTGATGGAAATCTTAACCACTTTGAAACATAAAAAATGGCCGGAATTTCTTCCGACCATGACTGGGCTTAAGACCGCATTTTTTTAAACTATTATTTTTTCTTAAAACTGTTCTCTTCCAGAAAAATGAAAAGCACCTTCGATAGCAGCGTTGTCATCGCTATCACTACCATGTACTGCATTCTCACTTATAGAAGTTGCAAATTTCTTACGAATAGTTCCTTCTGCAGCTTCTTCTGGATTGGTTGCTCCAATCAAAGTTCTAAAATCTTCTACAGCATTTTCTTTTTCTAAAATAGCTGCTACAATAGGACCGCTAGTCATATAATCAACTAATTCCCCATAAAAAGGACGTTCCCTGTGTACTTCATAGAAAGCTTTAGCATCGTGAGTAGTAAGCTGAGTTAACTTCATCGCTACAATTCTAAAACCTGAAGCCGTAATTTGCTCAAGGATTGCCCCGATGTATCCTTTTCGTATCGCATCCGGTTTAAGCATTGTAAAAGTTCTGTTTGTTGCCATCGTATTTTTTTTTATCCATTTACTTCTTGTGTGTAGAAGTAATTTTTAAATTATTACTAAGGACTATATCCTTTTTCTAAATTTTTGTGCAAAAGTAGCTATAAAAGCATCAAAAACAAGAATTAATTAGATAAAGTACGACACTTTTTACTACTAAGATTAAGAATTTTAATTTTTAGGGTACTGACGCTTAAATTCTTGTACTACCAAATTATTATCGCCTCCCCTAATTTGCATAGTAAGCGTATAAGTATCCAAATCAAACTTTAGAACTCCAAAACTTCGTGTAGAAATCACTCTTCCTACTCGATATCTATTTGACTCTCCTTTATAATCAGCATATGAATGTGTCAAACCACTTGAGGTAAAATCTATTAACGGGTATTTAAGTCCTTCAACTTTGGTCATAGAAAATTCAGAAATATGTCTGTCTCCACTAAGTATAACAGCATTTCTTACTGATTTGTTTACCAATATTTTTTTTAATCGCTCTACTTCATGAGGAAAGTTTCCCCAGGTTTCAAAACCATGCTCAGATGACAAAAATTGTATACTACTTACTATAATAACAAAATCAGAATAATTGTTTTCTAATTCTTTTTCAAACCATTGCCATTGTGTTTCGCCAAGTATAGTGCCTTCATTATTAACATAGGGTTCGTAGCGTCGCTCTTTCGAATTACTTTCCTTCAATGGAGATCTGAAATATCTGGTATCCAAGATAATTACTTTTATATTTCCTTTTTCCGTTTCAAATATTTTAGAAGTATAAATTCCTTCTTGTGATCGTTTTGGATCATCTTTAGGAACATCAATAAAATCTAGAAATAACTGTTGGCTTTCCTTTTTCATCTTCCACTCTACCCCAGCATCATTCTTCCCATAGTCATGATCATCCCAGGTAGCCATTACAGGAATGTTTTGCTTAAGCTTTTGGTAATCTATATTACTTTTCTGTAGCCTGTACTTATTTTTAAACGTAGTCATTTTCTCAGAGTCCGCATAAATATTATCACCACCCCAAATAAATACATCTGGATTATTTTTTAAAATTTGATTCCAAAACGGCTGGGGTTTACTGGTCTTATTACAACTACCAAAAGCAATAACAAAATCTGATTCATATGTTAAACTCTTATTTTGTGCAAAAATAAGCTGAGTAACACTCGCAGATAACACAATCAGAATAAATTTAATTTTCATAGGTATGAGTACTAAGAGTGTAACAAAACTAAGTGATGTGATAGTACTAAAATGTTATTTATTTACTAAAAATATTATTTATTGTATATTCGCTGACTTATGAAGGATCAAGAAATAAAGGAAATAAAAGCGCTTCTAAGTGCTCCTAAAAATATTGTAATCACTACACACAAAAATCCTGATGGAGATGCCATTGGTTCTACTTTGGCGCTACACCAATACCTTTCTGCCTTAGGTCATAATTCTGTCGTAATCACTCCTAATGAGTACCCCAATTTTCTAAAATGGGTACCTTGCGAAAAATCTGTGATTAAATATAGCAATGATACAAAGAAGGCGATTCTTGCTATCGAAAAAGCAGATCTTATTTTTACATTAGATTTTAATCATCTATCCAGAACAGGAGAAATGGAAAATACACTGGCAAAAGCAGAGACAACCTTTGTTATGATTGATCATCATCAACAACCAGATACTTATGCTAAATATACATATAGCGATATTAATATGTGTTCTACGTGCCAGATGATTTACCACTTTATAGAAAAAATTGGAGATGTAGATAAGATTACACCAGAAATAGCTACTTGTATTTATGTGGGAATCATGACAGATACAGGATCTTTTAGATTTAGATCTACGACAAGTACAACGCATCGTGTGGTCGCAGATCTTATTGATCGCGGAGCAGACAACACAACTATTCACGAACGCATTTATGATACTAATACGATTTCCAGACTTCGACTCAAAGGTATAGCGCTTAACAATCTGAGAGTTCTTCCTGAATTCAACACAGCATACATTTCTATATCACAACAGGAATTAGACCAAAATAATTTTAAGAAAGGGGATACAGAAGGGTTTGTTAATTTAGGATTATCCATAGATGGGGTCAAATTTGCAGTAATTTTTATTGAAAATAAAGGAGAAGGAATTATTAAAATTTCATTACGTTCTAAGGGAGATTTTTCTGTTAATGAATTCTCTAGAAATCATTTTGAGGGTGGAGGTCATCATAATGCTTCGGGCGGGAAAAGTAATCTTTCTTTATCAGATACCATTGAAAAATTTATTAGTATCTTGCCAGACTATAAAAATGTCTTAAATCAATGAGAGTAGTCTTTCACACAGTATGTCTAATCTTTCTATTTTCTTGTAAAGCTCCAGAAGCGAGAAAGCCTATACATATCAAATCTGGATCATTTATAAGCGATAGTAAATCTATTAGTAGAAACAAAGAACTTGTTGCCAAAGAAGAAAAAGCCATTCAAAAAATTATTGATAATGATACATTGAATGATTATATAACATCAAAAGGAGGTTTTTGGTATTTCTACAATCAAAAAGACACATTACCAGGCATCACACCAAAATTTGGTGATATGGTAAAGTTTAACTATGATATAAAAGACCTCAATGGTAATGTAATATACACACAACAAGAGTTAGATACCATCACCTATCGCATAGATAAAGAAGAATTATTTTTAGGGCTTCGAGAAGGTTTAAAGCTTATGAAAGCCGGAGAAGTAGCAACTTTTCTATTCCCTTCATATCAAGCCTATGGATATTATGGCGATGATCATAAGATTGGAACAAATATTCCGTTAATGTCTAGAGTAACTTTACATAAAATCACAGAAGAATCAACAACAAAAAATTAAATTATTAACACACAATGAAAAAATTAAACCTTTTATTTTTAGCCCTTATCACTATATTCTATAGTAGCTGCAATGAGAAATACCCGGATTTAGAAGAAGGTATTTATGCAGAAATCGTTACAAACCAAGGTACCGCGGTAGCAAAATTACATCATGATCTTACACCAATGACCGTTGCTAATTTTGTATCCTTAGCAGAAGGTACAAACACAATGGTTGACAGCACCTATAAAGGAAAAAAATATTATAATGGCATCATATTTCACAGAGTAATTAAAGATTTTATGATTCAAACAGGAGATCCTTTAGGCACTGGCACAGGGGATCCTGGATACAAATTTCCTGATGAAATTGTAGATTCACTTTCTCACAAATCAAAAGGGATTTTATCAATGGCTAACTCTGGACCAGCTACAAATGGAAGTCAGTTTTTTATTACTCTAAAACCTACTCCTTGGCTTGATGGAAAGCATACTATTTTTGGAGAGATCGTACTTGGCCAGGATGTTATCGATAGTATCGGAGTAACCAAAACTGGAGCGGGAGATAAACCCGAAAGTGAAATAAAGATGATGGAAGTAAACATCATCCGAAAAGGTTCTGATGCAAAATCCTTTGATACTGATGCAGCATTTACAGACAAATTAAAAGTCCTTGAAGAAGAAAAAGCAGAAAAGGAACGCAAAACTAAAGAAATGGCTGAAGCTACAGCTGCAAAATTTAATGAGCTAAAAACTAAAGCCAAAAAATTAGATAGTGGTTTAGAAATGACATTTATAACTGAAGGAGATGGAGAAAAACCTAAGCCTACAGATATCATTAATGTAAACTATGCTGGTTTCTTTGCCGATGGTAAAGTATTCGATACTAATATCGCTGAGAAAGCAAAAGAATTAGGCGTTTATGATGAGCGCAGAGCAGCAGCTCCCGGTGGTTACGATCCCATACCAATGCCATACTCTCCAGACGCACAAATGATTCCTGGTTTCAAAGAAGGAGCGCAACAAATGAAAGTTGGCGATAAAGCAGTACTTTTTATCCCTGCACACCTGGCTTATGGAGAAAGAGGAGGCGGTCCAATCCCCCCGAATACAGATTTGATATTCGAACTTGAAATCGTAAGCATACAAGATCAAGAAAAGTAATCGTAGTTAAAACAACATATTGAAAGCGCCCGGATGTATCTGGGCGCTTTTTTGTTTTGCAAATCTGTTCTGTCTTGAAATATCGTTCCACTACACCTTAAATATCATGAAAAAATCCACCTCGTATTAATAACCAGATGGATTTATCATAAAATTACTGTATCCTAAAATGAATTCATCCTATTGTATATCCAGATCAAAACGATCAAGTTTCATCACCTTACTCCATGCATCAACAAAATCTTTTACAAATTTTTCTTTTGCATCATTACTGGCATAAACCTCAGCCAGAGCTCTTAACTCGGAGTTCGAACCAAAAATAAGATCTGCACGTGTAGCTGTCCATTTAAGCTCGTTTGTTTTTCTATCTCTTCCTTCGTATTTTTCTTTCGTTTCTGAGGCTGCTTTCCATTCTGTGCTCATATCTAAAAGATTAACAAAGAAATCATTGGTTAAAGTACCTGGGCTTTTAGTAAAAACTCCATGTCTAGAACTATCATAATTAGTATTCAAAACACGCATCCCTCCTACCAAAACTGTCATCTCTGGTACTGTTAATGTAAGTAATTGCGCTTTATCAACCAACAATTCTTCAGTTGTTAATGTATATTTTGTTTTTAGATAATTTCTAAATCCATCGGCCATAGGTTCTAGTAACGCCATAGAATTAACATCGGTTTGCTCTTGCAATGCATCCATGCGTCCGGGAGTAAAAGGAACTTCTACAGTAACCCCAGCTTTTTTGGCTGCTGCTTCTACAGCGGTAGATCCTCCTAATACAATAAGGTCTGCCAATGATACTTTTTTTCCTCCTGAATTAAAATCACTTTGGATTTTTTCTAAAGTTGTTAATACTTTATTTAATTGCTTAGGATTATTAACTGCCCAATTTCTTTGCGGTTCTAATCGAATACGAGCACCATTAGCACCCCCCCTCCTATCTGAGTTGCGATAAGTAGATGCAGATGCCCATGCTGTAGACACCAATTCACTAATCGTGAGGTCTGAATCTAAAATACTGGATTTGAGATCTGAAATATCTTTTGCATTCACTAATTTGTGATCAACTTTTGGAATTGGATCTTGCCAGATAAATTCTTCCTTAGGAATTTCTGGTCCAAGGTATGCTGTTTTTGGTCCCATGTCTCTATGCGTTAGTTTGAACCAGGCACGAGCAAAAGCAGCATTAAACTCTTTAGGGTTTTCTAGAAATCTTCTGGAAATTTTTTCATAAGCAGGATCAAACCGTAGCGAAAGATCGGTAGTTAGCATTGTTGGTTTATGCATTTTTTCTGGATCAAAAGCATCAGGGAATATTTCGTCTACATCTTTTGCCTGCCATTGATGAGCACCACCAGGACTTTTAGTCAACTCCCACTCAAAATTAAATAGATTGGCAAAGTAGGTATTGTTCCATCGCGTAGGTGTTGCTGTCCAAATGACTTCTAAACCAGAAGTAATTGCGTCTTTCCCTTTTCCTGATTTATGATCACTCTTCCAACCAAAGCCTTGTTCTTCGATACTAGCGGCTTCTGGCGAATCTCCCAAATGCGAACCAAGAGCAGCACCGTGTGTTTTTCCTAGCGTATGCCCACCAGCGATAAGTGCAACGGTTTCTTCATCATTCATTCCCATACGACCAAATGTTTCTCGAATATCTACGGCTGCCGCAACAGGATCAGGCTTACCATTAGGCCCTTCTGGATTCACGTATATAAGTCCCATTTGTACAGCTGCCAGAGGTTGTTCTAATTCACGATCTCCTGTGTAACGTTCATCATCCAGCATTTTAGATTCTGGCCCCCAATATACATTACTTGCAGGCTCCCAAACATCCTCTCTACCTCCGGCGAAACCAATAGTCTGAAAACCCATAGATTCAAAAGCAACGTTACCCGTAAGAATCATTAAATCTGCCCAAGAGATTTTACTTCCGTATTTTTGTTTAATTGGCCATAGCAGTCTTCTTGCCTTATCCAAATTGCCATTATCAGGCCAACTATTGAGTGGCGCAAAACGTTGCTGACCTTCTCGTGAACCACCTCGACCATCACCTGTTCTGTAGGTTCCTGCACTATGCCATGCCATACGAATAAACAATCCCCCATAATGCCCATAATCTGCCGGCCACCAATCTTGAGAATCTGTCATTAACGCAGTTAAATCTTTTTTTAACGCGTTATAATCCAAGCTATTAAATTTTTCGGCATAATTGAAATTATCGCCCATAGGATCAGACTTAGCTGAATGTTGCCGTAATACATTCAGATCAAGTTGATTAGGCCACCAATCTCGATTAGTTTTAGCATCATTGCTCACATTAAGACCACCCGAGGGTCCTTCTGAAGTGAAACCAAAAGGGCATTTCCCTTTTTCTGCAGCAACATCACCTCCTGTTTTATTTTGTTGACATCCTGTCATAAAGAATGATACAAATGCTAAGGCTAGTAAGAGTTGTTTTTTCATTTGTGTGTGTATTAAGTTTATAAACAATTAAATTATTGATGCTTAAATTTAGATGTATTTTAGTGCAGATAAAAACTGACATTATAGATTGTTTCTATGATTGAATCAAAAATCATCTACAAAAATGAAGTAAAAGCTCTATTGCTTGTCTCTAGAGCTATTACTATACTTAGGTTAGCAAGTCTATGGTTTACCCGAATTATGTAATAAAACTTCGTAATGAGGCTTGAAGCAGCTTCAGGCCGTAATAGATTTTCTGTTGCATAATCCAGGTTTAAAAACCTACTCCAATGTGTAAGGCTAATGTGAATGATATTTCTTGATCATTACCTACCCTTACGGGTGCCACTAATTCTATAAAGGCGTTAGTTTTTCCTAATAAAAATCCTCTATTTAAAAGAGGTGTAAATCCATACCTGCCACTTTTGGTTTCATAAGCAAGTCGATTTCCAAATGTGAGTTTATTACCCATACCCCAAAGCAGCCCTGGATGTATCAATAATTCATTTACAGCACTAACAGTATTACCTTCGGTATTCTCGATAGCGCTTATAAATGGAACTAGTTCTATATCAAAAGCAAATTTTTCATTTTTTCGAATTGTAACTCCTATCGGGAAACCAATAGTATATGGATCAAATCCATCAGAGGTTTCTCCATCCTGTATTGTTATTATAGGTTGAACAAAGCCAAAATGGCCTCCGACCTTACTTTGTGCCTTTGTAGTGCAGTTGTTTAGAAATGTGAATACAATACTCACAATTAAAAAAGTGGGTTTTAGAGTCATAATATGTGATGTTAACTATTAATAAATGATTAAAATGATATACATTCGGTCTGGAATACAGTCAAATATGTGTGAAGTATTGACTTTTTTGTGATATAAATACCGTTTATCAAGAATATGTTTTAAGCATTATATTTAAAAAATCAAATGATTATTGAAGATTATAATACACTTAAAAAAGAGTCAAAAACAATTTGAATTTTCTATGATGCTATCTAAAACACCCTCAACCGAAATTAAAATAGATGTAAATTTTATTTGTAAAGCAAATGGTAGAAATAATTGGATTTTTCATGTGATAAGATTATTTTAAGTTGGTATATCAAAACTAATATTATGAATACACATAATATGTTAGCTACCTAACACATTAAATAAATAATCTTATTATTGAGGTGTAAACATTTTTCGATGTAGCAGAAAATTGTTATTTTCATTTACTATCATATGGAATATAATTTTCCCACCTCCAAGGTGTATAGATATCTGCAATACTTATTTCTAAAAGTTCTTTGAATATACGTTCTGCATTATCACTATTAGAAAGTATTATAATCCCAATTTGTTTTTCGGGAAAGATTATAGAGTAATGTTGAAAACCTTCACTATGTCCTTCTTTAAAAGCACCATATCCATATGGAGATCTCAACAATCCCCAACCTAAACCGTAGTTCAATTCAATATTGTCATTTTCAGCAGTATTTTCAAGAGATAATGGTCCAAATTGCATCTTACTTTGTATCTTGATGTTGGGAGTAAACATAAGCTTGGTTACGTTGGGGGGTTTTCCTGATTGTTGCAGGATGTGTTTCACAAATTTTTCATAATCATCCAAAGTGGTTTCTAATGAACCCGCTGCACCTGCTTCATCTTCTGTATCTTTCTGCAACACTACTTGATTGCTAGTGTGCCCGTTTACATAATTTTCTTTAAATCGATTTTGCCAGACATAGCTAGTCATATCCATGTTAAGTGGCTTAAAAATTCGTTCTCTCGCTAGTTGTTCAAGTCCTTTTCCTGTAATATGCTCTACAACATATTGTAGGAGCATCATCGCTTCACCCGAATAGCTATATTGAGTCCCTGGATCAAAATAAAATTGTAATTTCCCTTCGGGTTCAAATACGCCTTGCCTATTTATCCATCTCCAGTTCGGAAACCCTGTGGTATGAGAAAGACACATCCTGGCTGTTACTTTTTCATAACGCGTATCGTCTGCAATTTCCTGAAATCCTTTCCACTCTTTTTCAAAATGCAACTGTGGTATGGGTACATCTAGATACTCTTGCAAGGGTCTATCAAGCTCTATTGTACCATCAATTACCAAATCTGCAACTAAATATCCAAATACGGCCTTGCTTAGTGATGCTCCGTAAAATACCTGATCGGTCTGCAAACTGTCCTTTGTTTTATAATTAGCATAACCAAATGCCTCTTTAAAAACGATCTCATTGGTATTAAAAATAGAAATTGCTATTCCAGTTACATTAGCAGATTTTACAAGGGATTGAATTTTCAAGGACAATTCAGATGCATTAATCTTAGAACCATCTAACCTATTAATTTCGGATTTGGTAGAACATCCAACTATCAATAAACTAAAAAACAGTAGTAGTACTTTCATTTGCTTTTTTATTTTTCAGTCAATCACCCTATAAAATTTTTCTATATTTAAGTGGTTTACTTCAAGGTTTTCAATCTTCTCTATACCTTTAGTTATTAGCGTATCGCCTTCGATTTCAAATTTAAGTTCAAAACTATTTCCTTCCCATGCTCTAAAATTACAGTAGTCAAGATGTTCGGTATATGTATTTCCTTTCAAGGTATATTTGCCTCCGCCTGCTACAAAAATCGCAGTACTATCGCTTCCTTTTTTTAAGTCGTGCCTTAAAAATGCAAAATGAGTTTTATTGATAATTTTAATCATTTCCTGCTCTTTTGTATAGTTTGTAATTATAGTGTCCTTTCCTTTTATCGTGGTTCCAGATATCAATTTCCATGTTCCGATCATGGGATTAGATTGATACTGTTTCTGTGTATTGGTATCTTTATTTTTTGAGCAAGAAATAATACACAATCCTACCACTACTATAAAGAGGCTAATTATTTTCATTATTTTATCTTCATTTGTATTCAATCTGTTTATAATTCAATATAACTATTTTAAGTTTGAAATTTGATCTTATCTGTACCCCCTACTTTTATGGAAGGTCTATAGCCACTTTTTTTTCTGACCAAGAAATAGAAGTACAGTAAAAGTAAGGATACCTAGAATTGCAGCAGGGAATAACACATAACCCGATTCGCCACCTTGAGATACGCTCCAGAGCATTTTCATGATAATACTCAGTATAAGCACCAAAAAACCCCAGAATACTTTTCTACGCCAAAATGTGACTCCGAGTAAAACAAATACTATTGGTATAGACATTGTCATCAAAATTTTCGTAAAGCTCCAATTAGCGGATAGATAATCGATTTCCATTTGTAAAAAGCTTTTTGCCTGATCAGAATCAGTCGCTGGTTCAGAAAACCACATCATCGAAGTTGCCAGTGTAAATATTGAAAATAGCATTCCGGCATAGCTTCTTTTGTACGCAAAGTAACATAATGGCAATAACATCAATGGTCGTATGTACCAACTCAAAGGGTTGTGATGACGTTTCCACGAAAACTCAAAAAAAGAGGTATTAAATACCATTAACAAAATGAAGCCCAGAGTCAATGCTGCAAATAAAAAAGCAAGGGTTACATCTAATTTATGTGACATGTATTGTTGCATAATTACGCTATTCAGCTTAAATCTAATTAATAGACCCTGATTATTTGCTTGGAATCTCTTTTAAAATTTCTTGAACAAATTTCCAATATTTCTGTACAGAAGAGATACTAGCACGCTCGTCTGGCGAATGTGCTCCCAGAATAGTAGGTCCAAATGATATCATATCCATATCCGGGTAGTGTTGCCCAAGAATTCCACATTCTAGTCCTGCATGGCAAGCTGCTACATGCGCTTTTTCTCCATTTAGTTTTTGATATACTTCATCCAAAACTTTTAGTATGGGAGAATTCATATTTGGTGCCCAACCTGGATAATCACCGCCGGTTGTCACTTCACACCTTATCAATTCAAAAGTGGCTCTTAATTTATTTACCAAATCTTCTTTTGAAGATGCTACACTACTTCGGGTAAGACATTTTATAGTAACCTCACCTTCTGCAATGGTTACTTTAGCAATATTATTAGAAGTTTCTACAAGATCTGTGATCGATGCACTCATGCTATACACTCCATTATGAGCAGCATACATAGCTTTCAAGACCCCTTCTTGTACGCCTAAATCCATTACGTGTTCTGGTAGATCTGTAGTATGCACTTCAATCATTAGATTTGGATCAACAATAGCCAATTCTTGTTTAATTGTTTTGGCTAATTCGTTAATTTCAAATTCAAACGCTTTGGTTTGGATTGTATCTACAACAACCGTTGAAACACTTTCTCTGGGAATTGCATTTCTCAGGCTTCCTCCACGAATTTGGTGTACTTGTAATCCAAAGCTTTCAAAACCATCAAATAGTAACCTATTCATAATTTTATTAGCATTGCCAAGACCTTTATGAATATCCATTCCCGAATGCCCTCCGTTGAGCCCTTTTACTGTAATGGTATATCCAGATTTTCCTTCAGAAATAGCCTCTTCTTTATAGGTTCTTTTGGCGGTAACATCAACTCCTCCGGCACAGCCCACTCCTATTTCGTCATCTTCTTCGGTATCCAGATTCAATAGGATATCTCCTGTTAACCATCCTGCTTCTAGTCCAATCGCACCGGTCATCCCCGTTTCTTCATCAATAGTAAACAGCGCTTCGATGGCTGGATGTTCAATATCTTTTGACTCCAAAACTGCCATGATTGTCGCCACTCCAAGACCATTATCTGCTCCCAACGTAGTTCCTTTTGCTCTTACCCAATCTCCATCAATATGCATCGCTATACCTTGAGTATCAAAATCAAAATTGGTATCGGCATTTTTTTGATGCACCATATCCAGATGCGATTGCATTACCACCGTTTTTCGATCTTTCATCCCCGGTGTGGCCGGTTTTTTAATCAAAACATTACCTACTTTATCTATTTCAGTAGCTAACCCAAGAGATGCTCCAAAATCTGTCATAAATTTTATAACACGTTCTTCTTTTTTTGATGGTCTGGGTACTGCATTTAGGTCAGCAAATTTATTCCAAAGTGCTTTTGGCTCTAGCAATCTTATTTCTGAATTCATTCTTTA
The DNA here is from genome assembly GCA_947495425.1 of uncultured Aquimarina sp. GTDB lineage: Bacteria > Bacteroidota > Bacteroidia > Flavobacteriales > Flavobacteriaceae > Aquimarina. The sequence goes on along the minus strand of CANLYR010000041.1, from coordinate 28,420 downwards.
TATTTTGTATTCTTTTATTAACGTTGAATGTTGAGATAACTCCATGACAAAAATCTCAATTTTAAATCCTAAATCCCAATGTTATGTATTAAATTTTATCTTATAAAAAACTCTTAATTCTTCATTCTAAATTCAGAATTGTAAATATCTTTACCCAATGCAGCGTAGAACCAAATTGATCCTTACCATAGCACTCCCTATACAAATCGTCATAATCAAAATGATTTCATTTTTTCCTGAGTTTGTTGAGTCGTTTTATAGTAATGGGATTTTTATTTACATATCCAAAGCATTACGTTATGTTTTTGGGTGGCTTCCTTTTTCATTTGGTGATCTTTTGTATTGTGTTTTGATTATTTTACTACTCCGCTTTTTGATTAAAAAAGTATTCAGAAAAGATGTTATCTGGAAAAATGTATTGTTAGATGTGGGGGCTACATTATCTATCGTTTATGCTTGTTTTCATATGCTTTGGGGAATGAATTATTATCGACTCCCTCTGCATGAAATTTTACAAATCAGCGATGAATATACTGAAGAAGAACTCACAGCAGTTTCAGAAAAATTAATTATTCAGGCTAATATTTTACACAAAAAACTAGAATCAAATGATTCGCTTGCTGTTCAGATGCCATATTCAAAAGAAGAAATATTTGAAAAGACAATTCCTGCTTACGATCAATTAAATGCTATACTGCCGGGGCTTACCTATCACCCAAAAAGTATTAAAAAATCTATGCTAAGTATCCCACTTACCTATATGGGCTTTAGCGGTTATTTGAATCCAATTACTAATGAAGCTCAAGTGAACGGACTAATTCTTAATTATAAAATGCCTACAACAAGTTGCCATGAAGAAGCACATCAACTTGGATTTGCAAAAGAAAATGAAGCTAATTTTATAGCTGCACTAACCACAATAAACTATGATGATTTATATTTTCAGTATAGTGGAACAACTTTTGCCTTAAAATTTTGCCTTAACGATCTTTATAGACGAAATGAAGAAAAAGCAATTTGTGTTATAGAAAAGCTACGTCCTGGAATTCGAGCAAATTATCGAGAAGTAAATGAATTCTGGGAATCTTATGAAAATCCTCTGGAACCCATCTTCAAGAGTACTTATGACCAATATTTGAAGGCTAATAATCAGCCCGATGGTATGGAAACATACAGCTATGTAGTAGCGCTACTTGTGAATTACTTTAAGGTGAACCCAATTACCGGTGCACACCCATAAAATTTTATTTAGTATTTCTACCTTGTTAAATTATTATTAATTAACAATCTGTTTCTTTATCAACTCCTATCTTTAATCCAATTCAAACACGTTACTCAATCAGATGAAAAAATTACTAGTATCACTCACGGTGATATGTGGATACTTTGCTTCGTACGCTCAAGAATACTTTCCAAAAAACGACGGAGTTAAAACCACTGACACAAATTACACCGTATTCAAAAATGCAACAATTCATATCAATCCGGACACTGAGATTAAAAACGGAACTTTAGTAATCCAAAAAGGTAAAATTATTGATGTTGGAAAATCTGTAGCGATTCCGGATAATAGTGTGGTTATAGATCTAAAAGAAAAACATATCTATGCTTCTTTTATCGATGCTTTTACAAGTTTCGGAATAAAAAAACCTAAAAAACAAGGAGGTAGTATATTCTCTCCAGGTGCTCAGCCCCAATGGAAAGCTGCTCGAGAAGGCTATTACTGGAATGATCATATTCGGCCAGAAACAAATTCTGTAGCGCATTTCAAATACGATGACAAAAAAGCTACAACATATTTAAAAGAAGGCTTTGGAGCACTACAAACCCATATGCCTGACGGAATCATGCGAGGAACCGGACTATTGGTTGCCTTAAACAACCATGGAACCGATGGAGAACGATTATTAAGTGATCGATCGGCTCAATTTTTGTCGTTTACCAAAAGTAATACCAGTAAACAAGTTTATCCAACCTCATTAATGGGAGCAATAGCCTTACTAAAACAAGTATATCACGATGCGGCATGGTATGCTACTGGTAATGCCAACAATAAAGATTTAGCGTTAGAGGCTGTACAAAAAAATAAAAGCCTTCCACAAATTTTTGAAGCAGGAAGTCGTATTAATGGCTTTAGAGCAGATAAAATTGGAGATCAATTTAACATTCAATATACCATTGTAGGCGGTGGTGATGAGTATGCAAGAATCAATGATGTAAAAGCTACTAATGCAAAATATATCATTCCTCTCGATTTTCCTGATGCTTATGATGTATCCGATCCTTATGCAACCTCTATTATTAGTCTTGGCGATATGCGCCACTGGAACCAAGCGCCAACAAACCCATCGGTTTTAGCAAAAAATGGAGTTACTTTTTCACTAACCACACATACCCTTAAAAAGATTACAGATTTCAAAACGCGGTTGATGAAAGCTATAGATCATGGCTTGGATAAGAAGATAGCCTTGGCATCCTTAACTACCGTTCCTGCAAAAATTTTAGGAAAGAGCGATCTTTTAGGAAGTATTAAAAAAGGAGCATACGCAAATTTTTTAATTACAAAAGATGAATTATTTTCAAAAGATAATATCATTTTTGAAAACTGGGTACAAGGGCATAAAAATGTAATTAATGATATGACCGCTGTCGATATTAATGGCACATATGAACTAGCTGTAGCCGGAAAAACATATGATCTGTCAATTTCTGGAAAACCGTCAGCACCAAAGGCAGAAGTAAAGCTTGGAGAAACTAAACTAGGCTCCAAAATCAATTATAAAAACGATTGGATATCCATTACTTTTACTGATGCAGATACAACCAAAACCAAGTATACCCGTATCGTAACGGCTATTGGAAACACCTCGGATTTTTGGAGTGGTAAAGCTATACTCCCTAATGGCTCTGAAACTTCATTTACAGCCAAAAAGAAACCAGACGATAATTCTGATAAAAAAGATAGCAAGAAACCATCAGAAAAGAAAGATAAACCTGAAATCGTACCGGTTACCTATCCCAATCTGGCATATGGCAATACACAATTACCAAAAGCGGAAACTATATTATTAAAAAATGCTACAGTCTGGACTAATGAAACTGATGGAATCTTAACTGAAACTGATGTATTTGTGAAAAATGGAAAGATTGCTGGCATTGGTAAAAATCTAAGCGCAGGAAACGCCAAGGTGATAGATGCTTCAGGAAAACACATCACCGCCGGTATTATTGATGAACATTCGCATATTGTAACTGCTGCTGTTAACGAAGCAGGACATAATTCTACTGCAGAAGTAACTATTGAAGATGTCATTGCACCAGATGACATTAATATGTATAGAAATCTTGCAGGGGGAGTTACTTCTATCCAAATTCTTCATGGTTCTGCCAATCCTATTGGAGGTCGATCAGCTATTATAAAATTAAAGTGGGGAGAAAACGCAGATAATTTAATATATAAGAATTCTCCTAAGTTTATCAAATTTGCTTTAGGCGAAAACGTAAAGCAAAGTAACTGGGGCAGTAATACAAGATTTCCGCAAACCCGGATGGGAGTTGAACAAGTATACACAGACTATTTTAACAGAGCTAAAGCCTATGAACAACTCAAAAAAAGTGGCAAGCCATACCGCAAGGATACCGAAATGGAAACTTTGGTAGAAATCCTAAACGGAGAACGCTTTATTAGTTGCCATTCTTATGTGCAAAGCGAAATTAATATGCTAATGAAACTTGCTGAGAAATTTAATTTTAGAGTAAATACCTTCACTCATATTCTTGAAGGATATAAAGTAGCTGATAAAATGGCGGCTCATGGTGTTGGGGGCTCTACCTTCTCTGATTGGTGGGCATATAAGTTTGAAGTCAATGATGCAATCCCTTACAATGCTGCCATAATGCACGATCAAGGGGTTCTTACTGCAATCAATAGTGATGATGCAGAGATGTCACGTCGACTAAATCAAGAAGCAGCAAAATCAGTTAAATACGGGGGTGTATCTGAAGAAGATGCGCTAAAATTTGTAACCTTACATCCTGCCAAACTACTACATATAGATGATCGCGTAGGCAGTATTAAAATAGGTAAAGACGCAGACTTGGTACTCTGGACAGATCATCCTCTTTCTATATATGCCAAAGCTGAAAAAACAATAATTGAAGGTGCAATTTATTTTGATCTCGAAAAGGATAAAGCGATGCGAAAAGCTATTGCTTCAGAAAAAAATAAGCTAGCTGGGTTCATGTTAAAAGCTAAAAATAGTGGCTTAAAAACGAAGCCGCCCAAGAAAAAAGAGAAACAACATTTTGAATGTGAAACTATAGAAACGATTCATTAACACTTCGACAAGCTCAGTGTTCGTTTCGAATAGTTTAATATTTGTGATAATAGTATTTAAATTTTAAATCATGAAAACAATAATATATATAATAGTGCTATTTGTTTTTCCATTCGGAAATATATCAGCGCAGCAAACTCCGGCCAAAGCTCAATCAGAAGCTATAACAATTACCGGAGCTACTGCCCATATTGGTAATGGAAAAGTAATTGAAAATAGTATCCTGATTTTTGAAAACGGAAAAATAACTGCCGTAGGAACCTCAGGAAGTGCAACACCAAAGGGTAAAATAATTGATGCTTCTGGAAAGCATGTATACCCTGGTTTTATTGCTCCTAACTCTACATTGGGATTGGTAGAAATTGGTGCCGTAAGGGCTAGTAATGATGAGGTAGAACTAGGAAATCTTAATCCTCACATACGCAGTATTATAGCCTATAATGCTGAAAGTAAAATTGTAGAGAGTATGCGTCCTAACGGCATTTTAATCGCACAAACTACTCCTCGGGGAGGAAGAATTTCCGGGACCTCATCAATAGTGCAGCTGGATGCCTGGAATTGGGAAGATGCTGCTATAAAAATGGATGATGGAATTCATATGAATTGGCCAAATAGTTTTAGTAGCGGTCGCTGGTGGCTTGGAGAAGAACCTGGCTTAAAACCTAATAAGGATTACGTAAAACAAACTACAGAAATAAATGATTTTATGCTTCAGGCCAAAGCTTCTTTAAACACAACAGTAATGTCTGAAAAGCACCTCCTCTATCAAGCTATGCATGGTATTTTTGAAGGGTCAAAGACATTGTTTATTCATGTTAGTGCAGAAAAAGCAATTTTGGAAGCCATATCGTTTGCTAAAGAACATAATGTCAAGAACATGGTAATCGTAGGAGGTGATGAGGCATATAAAGTAGCAACACAATTAAAAAAACACAACATTCCTGTCTTAATAAAAAGAACGCATTCTCTTCCCGATTATGAGGATGATGATTACGATCAATCTTACAAAAATGCAAGATTATTATTAGATGCAGGGGTATTGGTTGCATTAGAAAATAGCGGGCAAATGGAGCGTGCCAATACAAGAAACCTTCCATTTCAGGCTGGTACTGTGGCTGCACATGGTATTGATAAAGAAAAAGCGCTACAGCTTATCACAGGAAATAGCGCCAAGATCCTGGGTATTGATGACATTGCAGGCACCCTGGAAACTGGCAAGGATGCTACTTTGTTTATATGTATAGGAGATGCACTGGATATGCGCACTAATCAATTAGAAAAAGCTTTTATACAAGGAAGAGATATCAGTCTTGAGAGTCATCAAACTAAGCTTTGGAAACGCTATAGTAATAAATATTCAAAATAATTTTATCTAATTTGTCACATTGGGCGGAGTCGAAATGTATTTTTTCTCGATTCTGCTCAAAATGACAGGAGCGTTTTTTTAATTTTTAAACTCTTTTATATCCTCAAGAGCACTAATCAACATGTTTACATGATTAAGTGTGCAGCTCTCGCCCATAATACCAATTCTCCAAATTTTTCCTGCAAAGGCACCTAATCCCCCTCCTACTTCGATATTATAATCGTTCAACAATGTACGTCGTATTAAAGCTTCATCATTTCCCTCTGGTAAAAAAACTGAGTTTAAGTTTGGTAAGCGGTATTGTTCTTCAACTAGGTAGCTAAACCCTAAGTTTTCTAATTTGGTTTTAAGTACTTGATGCACTTCTTGATGTCTTTTCCAACGATTTTCTAACCCTTCTTCTAAAACAATTCGCAATGATTCTCTCAATGCATATACTGAAGATACTGGCGCAGTATGATGATAAGCACGTTTTGCTCCACCCCAATAATTTTTAACCAAACTAAGGTCTAAAAACCAACTTTGCACTTTGGTTTTTCTATTCTCAAGCGCCTTTACTGCGCTGTCTGAGAAACTAACTGGGGATAATCCCGGAGGAGCACTTAGACATTTTTGAGTTCCTGTGTATATCGCATCAATATTCCAATCATCTACTTTGAGCTCCATACCACAATATGAAGTCACGGCATCAACCATAAGCAGTCCACCAGCATTATGAACCAAATCACTTATTTCTTGCAATGGCTGTAAGGCACCTGTAGAAGTTTCGGCATGTACCAGCGCTACTAATTTAGGTTTTGGACAAATATTTAATACTTTTTTTATATCCTCTGGAGACACTACTGTCCCCCATTCTTTGTCAATTTTATGTACTGTGGCGCCGCAACGTTCGGCAATATCTACCATCCTACCACCAAAAACACCATTAATACATATAATTACTTCATCGCCAGGTTCAAGAAGGTTTACCAAACAGGTTTCCATCCCTGCACTTCCAGGTGCTGATACGACAAAGGTTAGATGATTTTTAGTAATAAAAGTTTCTTGCACCATTGCTTTTACCTCATCCATTATAGTCACAAACTCTGGATCCAGATGACCTATCAAAGGAGTAGCCATGGCCTTAAGCACTCGTGGATGAGCATCAGACGGACCGGGTCCCATTAGGATTCTGTTACTTGTATTGAGTTCTTTATACATCCTTTATGTTTTGTGTGTTATTTACTATATCGTTTTCGTAAAATTAAAAAAAATTCAAAGCCTAGACTTGAAGCCATATCAGTTTTACATCAAAAAACATCTTAAAATTGACAATTTCATAATTAGCAGTATAAAACGACTTTACGCATTATGATATTTAAAAAAACACACTAGTATTTTTATGAAATAAAGTTTTTGAACTTTTTTGCAAAAAAATAAACCCCATCAGTTACCTGACAGGGTTAAAGTGGTATTTTTTTTACTTTTATAAAGTATTCTCTTTTTCTAAAGTAGGTTTCTTAAACAAAGAAAGTGAAGGTTTTTCCTTACTAATATTAGCATTTATAAAATTACGCTCACTTTTTACATCTCCAACTTTTCCTTCTTCATAGACCCTCCACTTTAGGGTCTTTGGCAACAATAGCCCATGAACATCGTTCCAGTCTGTATATTCGATCAAGCTAATTTTTTCACTAGATTCTTTACTAAAAAAAGTTACGGTATATCCCAAAAACTTCATTTTCTTTGAAGTTGCATCATAATATAAAAAGTAATTATCTTTTGGAGAATCTCCTACTCCATCTCCATATGTAATCTTATATCCAGGATACGAAATATCACCTACCTTAAGGTCATCTACTTTTTGATAAGAAATCCCATCATCACCCAAAACAAAAGGCATTGCATAAAAATAGAACATCAAATTATGGTAAAATCTTGGGTTACCTTTAAAAGAAGTAGAATCTTCTTGTTGCAACCAAGCCTCATTTCCATCAAAACCCAGAGCAAACCTATTTGTTTCTACACGAGCGTATCTTGTTTTGAGGTCTGTCGTATGTTTTTCATTACCCGTAGGTTTTACAAGCTCGAAAATCAAAGTATTCATTTGATCAAATTTTTGAATACCGCCATGTGCATTAAAGACAGCTGCAATATCTTCAGGAAAATCTTTAGAACGATCTGAAATTATTTCTTCTTTGGTTGTAGTTTGAGTTGTATCTTCTTTTTCTGATTTAGTTTGTCGAGTACAAGAAATTAAAAAGATTGTTGTGAGAGAAAGTGTAATTAACGTTTTCATCTTATCAAATTATGGTTGTTTATTTAAACAACTGTAGTCGTAAAATGAAGATAACCTTACGAACAGATCAAGTTTTTTGCTTTTTCTTTTTTGCTGCTGGAAAAAGTACATTATTAAGAATCAAACGATATCCGGGAGAATTGGGATGTAACTCTAATTCTGTTTTTGGATCACCAACTCTGTGTGTATAATCTTCGGGATCATGACCCCCATAAAATGTAAAAAAACCTTTTCCTTTGATACCATGTATGTAGCGAGCTTCGCTATTTGTTTTATTCTCACCCAATATTAATACATTGGATCGAATCTCATTAGGATTATATGCAGTAGTCTGCCCCATAAATCCTTTAACCAATGCAGTATGATTTTGACATAGCATCGTGGGTATTGGATCCCATTTTGCAGAGAAATCCATGAGTGTAAAGTAATCTGTTGTTTTTGAAATGCGTCGATTTCTTGTCATATCTATAGAAGAAAATTCGTAAACATTTGGGCTACGCTCTAACGTAAAATTTTTGAATGCAAAGGTCTTATTGTAGTCTATTTTTGATTGATATCCTGGTTCGCTTGGATCACCATCAAACATGGGTTCACAAATATCAACTCCTTCTGCAGAGAGTGCTATTTCAAAACTATCTGTTGCACTGCACATCGCAAACATAAATCCCCCTCCTACTACATAATCCCTAATTTTCAATGCAACGGCTAACTTCTGTTGCGAAACTTTTTGGTATCCTAATGATTTCGCTAATTTTTCAGCTTCAGCTTTTTCCTTAATATACCAGGGAGCTGCTCTGTAGGACGCATAAAATTTACCATACTGCCCTGTAAAATCTTCATGATGCAAATGCAACCAATCGTATGATATTAAATTATCTTCTAATACTTCTGTATCATATATGGTTTCATAAGGAATTTCTGCAAAAGTAAGTACCATCGTAACAGCATCATCCCATGGTTGATTCCCCTTTGGGGAATACACCGCTATTTTTGGTGCTTTTTCTAAAATTACTGCTTCCATATTCTGTGATGGGCTGCTAATCTCTTCTAGAATTTCTGCCGTTTCACTATCGCTTATTACTTCGTAAGAAACCCCACGAATGGTGCACTCTTTTCTTATATTTTCGGTATTTGGTAAAAGAAATGATCCACCTCGATAATTAAGCAGCCATTTTACCTTAAGATCTTTACTTAATGTCCAATAGGTAATCCCATAGGCTTTCAAGTGGTTTTGTTGCCCCTCTGCATCCATGGGAATTAATACATAGGATGCATACGAATGAAATGCAAATAGAAAAATAAAAACATATAAAAAAGGGTTGGCAGGTTTTGCTTGTAAAAAGTTCTGCTTTGCCACTCGTTTATTTTTAAAAAGGTACTTCATCATCATCACTAGAGTCATTTATGCTGCTCCCAAAAGCCTCATCTGCGCTTGGCAATTGCCCGGCGTTAAATGGTTCTTCTTCCCCTTCATTCATTTTAGAATGAAACTCAAAAGGAGTGCTAAAATCATCTAAGTTATCAAATTTACCTAAGTGACCAATGAATTTTAACCTTATATTTTCTAAACCACCATTACGGTGTTTAGCTACAATAAACTCTCCCTGCCCTTGAGTAGGTGATCGTTCTTCGTCATCCCACTCGTCAATTTTGTAGTATTCTGGTCTAAATATAAATGCTACGATATCAGCATCTTGCTCTATAGCTCCTGATTCACGCAAGTCACTAAGTAGTGGTCTTTTACTGCCTCCACGTGTTTCTACAGCACGAGAGAGCTGAGATAGAGCGATTACCGGTACACTTAATTCTTTGGCTAATGCTTTTAGGTTACGAGAGATGGTAGAAATTTCTTGTTCACGATTTCCGTTTTTACCGCTTCCGCCCGCAGTCATTAGTTGTAAGTAATCGATAACAATCATTTTGATCCCATGTTGGGATGCCAGACGACGTGCTTTGGCTCTAAGGTCAAAAATTGATAGCGAAGGCGTGTCATCTATAAATAAAGGTGCTTTTTCAAGATCTTTAACTTTAACGTTAAGTTGTTCCCATTCGTGCTTTTCGAGCTTTCCTGTACGCAGTTTTTCTGAAGAAAGTCCGGTCTCTGATGAAATCAATCGTGTTATCAATTGTACTGAAGACATTTCTAAAGAGAAGAAGGCTACAGGTATATTTTGACCCACTGCCATGTTTCTTGCCATAGACAAGGTTAGGGCTGTTTTACCCATACCCGGACGGGCAGCCACAATGATCAAATCACTTGGCTGCCATCCCGAAGTCAATTTATCCAATTTATCAAAACCTGACGGTACTCCACTTAAACCTTCTTTGTTTGAAATTTCCTGTATTTTTTTCTTAGCCTGAATTACTAAATTTTGTGCACTTTCTGTTGACCTCTTTATATTGCCTTGCGTAACTTCGTACAATCTGGATTCTGCCATATCCAAAAGATCAAAAACATCAGTTGTTTCATCATATGACTCTTCAATAATCTCGTTTGAAATTTTGATTAAGCTACGCTGAATATATTTCTGTAGAATTATACGCGCATGAAACTCAATATGTGCTGAAGAAGCTACTTTTTGGGTGAGTTGTATCAAATAATAATCTCCTCCTGCTAACTCAAGTCTAGAATCCTTCTTGAGTTGACTAGAAACCGTTAATAAGTCAATTGGCTCAGAGTTTTCGAAGAGTTTAAAAATAGCTTCAAAAATATATTGATGCGCTTCTCGATAAAAAACATCAGGGTTAAGAATATCAATAATTTCATCAACCCCTTTCTTATCAATCATCATTGCTCCAAGCACAACTTCTTCTAAATCAACTGCTTGAGGAGGTATTTTTCCTTTCTCAAGCGAAATTACGTTCCCCCGATCGTAATTTATTTGCTTGGCTTGCTGTACTTTTTCCATGACTACGAATGTAAAAAAATTGTAAAGAGATGTACCTACATACAAAGATACGATTGTCCACCGATCTTCAACAAATGAACTGTTAATAAGTTAATTTTATTGTTAATAAGCATAAAAAAATCTGAAGTAGAAAACTTCAGATTTAGGCACTAAGTGATTTCTTAGGGGTTAATCTTTAAAGACTCCCATATTATCATATTTCTCCATCCGTTTTTCAATCAATTCTTCTGGTGATAAGTTTTTCAATTCTTCCAAAGATGCTAAAATATTATCTCGCACGGTTTTAAATGTAGTTTCGCGATCATTATGTGCACCGCCTAGAGGTTCTTTTACAATTTCATCAATAAGTTTTTGCCTTTTCATATCTTTTGCAGTAAGCTTCAACGCTTCGGCAGCCTGTTCCTTAAATTCCCAACTACGCCAAAGAATAGAGGAGCAAGATTCTGGTGATATTACAGAATACCATGTGTTTTCTAACATCAACACTTTATCACCTACTCCTATTCCTAATGCTCCTCCACTAGCACCTTCTCCAATAATTACAACAATTATCGGAACTTTGAGACGAGTCATTTCTAGAATATTTCTTGCTATAGCTTCTCCCTGACCTCTTTCCTCAGCTTCTAAACCAGGATAAGCACCTGGCGTATCAATAAAACTGACTACAGGGATATTAAATTTCTCTGCACTTTTCATTAATCGTAGTGCTTTACGATAGCCTTCTGGATTAGCCATTCCAAAATTACGATATTGTCTGGTCTTAGTGTTGTATCCTTTTTGTTGACCAATAAACATAAAGCTTTGATTACCGATCTTTCCTAAACCACCAATCATAGCTTTATCATCTTTTACCGTACGATCGCCATGTAATTCGAGAAATGATTCTCCACAAATTGCATCGATATAATCTAATGTATACGGCCTCGATGGATGTCTTGACAACTGAACTCGTTGCCAAGGTGTGAGGTTTTTGTATATTTCTTTTTTGGTGTCTTTAAGTTTTTTTTCGATTTGCTTGCAGGTGTCTGTTACATCTACTTCACTTTCTTCACCGATGGCGCAAGCTTTCTCGAATTGTTCTTCAAGCTCTTTAATAGGGAGTTCAAATTCTAAATATTCCATAATTAAGAATATAATTTATGTTAACTAAGGGTTAGCGGACAAATATAAAAACTTTACTTCGTAATGTTACCTAAAGTTGACGCTCTTTTTCTTTTTTTAGTATTTTTAAATACTCCATTTAGTATTACCGTACAAAGGATAAGGATTGCTCCGTAATAAAACTGCGGACTCATTTTTTCTTTTTCTCCAAAAATCAGATATGCCAATATAATACCATACACAGGTTCTAAGTTAACAGTGAGCATTACCGTATATGGGCTTAAAAACTTCATAACTTTAACAGAACCTATAAATGCATAAGCGGTACATACAGAAGCTAATAGTAGTATATACATCCAATCTGATATTGATAATTGAAAAAATGACATCGTGAATCCCTCTGCTTCTTTTCCAAAAATTGTTAGTCCTATTAGATATACTGTAATCATTCCCGTTCCACTCATCAATTCATAAAAAGATATCATAGATGGGTTATACTGTTGTGCCATTTTACCATTAATTAATGAAAAAATCGAAGATAAAAATGCTGAACATAACGCGTAGATAATACCTAAAAAATAATCCCCTTCAACATTAAAAATAAGATACAATCCAGCAATGACTAAAATTCCGAAAAGCACTTCATACCAAATTACTTTTTTTTTATAAAAAATTGGTTCAAGAATAGAGGTAAAAAAAGCTCCGGTAGATAGCATAGCTAGAGCAATCGAAACATTAGATGCCTTAATAGCTGCAAAAAAAGTGATCCAATGTAATGCAATAATTACACCAGCAGCAAAGAGTTTGAAAAATAAAGCCCTAGAAATTAGAAGTGAGGTTTTGGTACTGTAAATATATAGGTAGATAAAACCTGAAGCTAATACCATTCTATACCAAACTAATGATAATGCATCAATACTTATGAGTTCACCTAAAATAGCCGTAAACCCCCATACAAATACTATAAAATGTAAGTGAAGATAGTTTTGAAATTTAACGTTTGGCATTATATAGAAGATAAATAGCTAAAATACCAAAAGATACATTTGGAAACCATACCGCGACTACAGGAGGAAAATCTGATTGATTAGCCAAAGTGCCCAATACTTTATCAAAAAAGATAAAAACAAATGCCAACGAAATACCAACCGCTAGATTCACTCCCATCCCTCCTCTTCGTTTCATAGAAGAAACAGCTACGCCGATGATTGTAAGAATAAATGCAGATATTGGTATACTCCATCGCTTATAAGCAACTACTTTGTACCGATTTATGTCTGAAGAACCTCGTTTACTTTCCTTTTCGATAAATTCATTTAATTCTCTGTAGTTAAGGGTTTCTGCTACATAGGTAACCGGAGTAAATTCATCAATATTAAAAGGCAACACAGTATCTTTCTTTTTAGCCTTTTCTATAATATCTCGGTCCCCAAGTACTTTGCGTTTCACAAAATCCTTCAATTCATAAATACTATCTTTAAAAGTAATTCTTCTGGCCGAAATCTTGGTATCCAATGCATTACCGTTAAAATACTCCAGAGTAAAATTAGTTGCAGATTTTTCTAATGGTTTAAAATTATTAGCATATAAGAAGATACTATCATTTACTTGGCGATATACATTTTTTGTCTCTTGTACTTTTCTACCTTTTTTAAGATAAGAATACTTAAACTCATTAAATCCCTGGCTTGCTTTTGGTGCTAGGAACAACCCCATGGCCAATGCTCCAAAACAGATAAGTATAGCGCCGATCATATACGGTCTTAAAAATCTCCAAAAAGAAACTCCCGAGCTCAAAAAAGCAATAATTTCAGTTTTGTTAGCCAGTTTAGATGTAAACCAGATTACAGATAGAAATACAAATAATGGAAATAATAAATTCGCAAAATAGACGGTAAAATCAAGATAATATCCAACTACGGCATTAAAAGGGACTTTATGCTCTAACATATTATCAATCTTCTCTGAAAGATCAACTATTATTCCTATAGGAATAAAAAGTAAGATCATTGTAAAAAATGTTCCTAAGTATCTTTTGAGTATATACCAGTCTAATATTTTCAATTTATAATCTTTTATCCATTTGTTTAACCATCATACTTTTCCAGGAGTAAAAATCTCCGGCTAAGATATGTTTTCTAGCCTCTCTAGTCAACCATAAATAAAAACCTAAGTTATGAATGGTGGCAATCTGTCTACCTAGCATTTCATTTACAGTAAAAAGATGTTTTAAATATGCTTTTGAATATTCGGTATCTACAAAAGTTATCCCCATTTCATCAATAGGAGAAAAATCATCTTCCCATTTTTTGTTTTTAATATTAATTGTTCCATGGGCAGTAAATAACATCCCATTACGACCATTACGCGTTGGCATTACACAATCAAACATATCTACTCCTAGTGCAATATTTTCTAAAATATTAATTGGTGTCCCTACGCCCATCAGATAGCGTGGTTTATCCTCTGGCAAGATATCAGTAACTACTTCTGTCATTGCATACATCTCTTCTGCCGGTTCTCCCACAGACAACCCTCCAATTGCATTACCAACAGCTCCGGCATTTGCAATATATTCTGCAGATTGCATTCTTAGGTCTTTATACGTACTTCCTTGCACTATCGGAAAAAAAGCTTGGTCATACTCATATTTAACCGGTATTTTTTCTAAATGTTGCATACAACGATCCAACCATCTATGAGTCATATGCATACTACGTTTTGCATATTGATAATCACAAGGATAAGGAGTACATTCATCAAATGCCATAATAATATCGGCTCCAATAGTTCGCTGTATTTCCATTACATTCTCTGGTGTAAAGAAGTGATATGAACCATCTATATGTGATTTAAACTTCACCCCTTCTTCTTTAATTTTGCGGTTTGCCGATAATGAATATACCTGATACCCTCCGCTATCTGTGAGAATATTTCGATCCCAGTTCATAAATTTATGTAACCCACCTGCTTTTTCTAAAATTGGAGTTTGCGGTCTCAAATACAAATGATATGTATTTCCTAAGATAATATCAGGGTTAATATCATTCTTCAACTCTCTTTGGTGTACCCCTTTTACAGTAGCCACTGTACCTACAGGCATAAAAATAGGAGTTTCTATAACACCGTGATCTGTAGTTATTTTTCCGGCTCTTGCTTTACTTTGAATATCTTTAGACAAAAGGTCAAATTCCATATGTTCTTTTTGATAGTGCGCAAAGATAACTAACTAAAATTACATTGATAAACTTAGGTTTTCAGAAACTTTTTGTTATTAACAATCCTTTCTTAATTAAAAGCTACATATACATTTTGCCACCGTATACAAAACCTGTATTTTTGGATCTTTATTATCAAGAAATCAGCATCATAATGCCAAAAACAAAACAATTAGAAGATTTTGCAACACAGGTTCGTAGAGATATTCTACGCCAAGTGCACAAAGTAAACTCAGGACATCCCGGTGGTTCTCTGGGCTGTACAGAATTTTTTGTCGCTTTATATCAAGAGATCATGCAAAGAAAAGATGATTTTGATATGGATGGAATTGAAGAGGATCTTTTTTTCCTCTCTAATGGTCATATCTCACCCGTTTATTACAGTGTATTAGCGAGAAGTGGATATTTTCCTGTGGAAGAGTTAAACACCTTTAGGCTAATCAACAGTAGACTGCAAGGACATCCTACAACTCATGAGGGATTACCAGGAGTACGTATAGCCTCTGGATCCTTAGGACAAGGAATGTCTGTCGCTATCGGAGCCGCCCAAGCAAAAAAGCTAAACAATGATGAACATCTTGTATTTAGTCTTCATGGGGATGGAGAATTACAAGAAGGGCAAAACTGGGAAGCTATCATGTATGCTGCTGGTAAAAAAGTAGATAACCTTATTGCGACAATAGATCTTAATGGTCAACAAATTGATGGTGCTACCGATGATGTATTACCCATGGGTAGCCTAAAAGCAAAATTCGAAGCGTTTGGTTGGGATGTTATGGAAATTAAAGAAGGAAATACTATTTCTGCAATCATTGAAGGACTTACTGAAGCAAAAAGCCGAACCGGGAAAGGTAAACCTGTATGTGTGCTTATGCATACCATTATGGGGCATGGAGTAGATTTTATGATGCATACGCATGCTTGGCATGGTAAAGCTCCTAATGATGAGCAATTAAAAATAGGTTTAGCTCAGAATCCTGAAACTCTTGGAGATTATTAATTTATCCAAACTAAAAAGAATATGAAAAAATATACAGATACAGGAAAAAAGGATACGCGTTCAGGTTTTGGAGCTGGCTTAGAAGCGCTTGGGAAAACAAATGAAAATGTTGTAGCATTATGTGCTGATTTGATAGGATCCTTAAAAATGGATGCTTTTATCGCTAATCACCCAGAACGATTCTTTCAAATTGGTATTGCTGAAGCTAATATGATGGGTATTGCAGCTGGATTAACCATAGGAGGCAAAATCCCGTTTACAGGTACATTTGCTAACTTTTCTACAGGACGAGTCTATGATCAAATCCGCCAATCTATTGCTTATAGTGATAAAAATGTAAAAATTTGTGCCTCTCATGCCGGACTAACGCTTGGTGAAGATGGCGCAACACATCAAATCCTTGAAGATATTGGTCTCATGAAGATGCTACCAGGAATGACGATAATCAATACATGCGACTATAATCAAACCAAAGCAGCAACAATAGCAATTGCTGAGCATCACGGTCCTGTTTATCTAAGATTTGGAAGACCAAAAGTTGCCAATTTTACTGCGGAAGATCAGAAATTTGAAATTGGTAAAGCTTTGCATTTACAAGAAGGTACTGATGTAACTATTGTAGCTACCGGTCATTTGGTATGGGAAGCATTACGAGCTGCTGAAGCGCTACATGAAAATGGCATAAGTGCAGAGGTTATTAATATTCACACGATAAAACCCCTTGATAACGAAGCCATCTTAAATTCTGTAAAGAAAACAGGGTGTATCATTACTGCAGAAGAGCATAATTTTTTGGGAGGTCTAGGAGAAAGTGTTTCTAGAGTTTTAGCACAAAACCATCCGGTGCCACAAGAATTTATTGCAACCAAAGATACCTTTGGTGAAAGTGGAACACCTGAGCAGTTAATGGAAAAATACGGCTTAAATGCTGAAGCTATTATCAATGCTGTTCAAAATGTTATAAAACGAAAGTAAAGTAACCTTTTTACTTCATAATAAAAGCCTCTTACAGTTACTTAAGAGGCTTTTCTGTTTTGTGACGAGTCCAACCAACTATTTAGTACAGGTCACTTATAAACTAAATAACTCCGGCAGTTGCCGGAGTTATTCGTTATTCGTTTTTTGAATCTCTATCATCAGGGTCGAGATGATTTAGTATGCCATCTTTATCATCGTCGTAGAATATAATTTCACCTAATGTCACTATACCATCATCCTTTGCACCAGCTACTAATGTAATCTCGTCTCTCGTTAGCGTTCCATCATTATCATCATCGGCATCAGAATAATTAGGGTTTAAATCTTCATCGGTATCATCACCAAGATCTGAGACTATACCATCTTCATCTAAGTCTTCTAAATAAGAAGGTATTCCATCTCTATCATGATCTGCTTCGTTAACACTATACAACTGAACATTAAATATTAATGGATCATATGGTGAGATTATACTTCTATCCGGAGGCGAATTAAAATAGGCAAGACCAGACGGCATAAAAACAATCAAATGACCAAAGCCACTTGCTGTAAAAGTACCATCTGTATTTTCTTCAATACTAGAAGCAATACCAAAATCAAGTAATGACTCTCTAAAACCAACTAAATTATTAACCAAATCAAACCAAACCGGAGTCACTGAGCTATCAAAAATCTTAATCTTGTCTTCATTTTCATATAACAACTCTCCTCTGTAGGTCACCAAAGTTGAATCTGCAAAAGTAGGTTTACGTTCTGCTACTTCACCCTGAGCTAAGTTGAGTATATATAAATTATATTTTACATCTTCTCTGGTGATTTCTTTGGTCGTTAATAATCCAGAATCCATTAAAGAAACCTGGCTGCCATCAGTAGCAGTTAGTGAATCTAATGTTGCAGTTTGATAATCAATAACTCCATCACCGTTTAAATCTACATCAACAGGTGAATAAAAATGAGTCTTAAGGTACTCTTGTAACTGAGCATCATCAGTTACCTGCTGCTCTCCTCTATCTCTTGGCGGAACAGCTATTGCACCTGATCTATCATCATCATTATTACAAGCATATAAAGCGACCAGAGAAAATACTATGGCACAACTATATTTTAATACATTCATTCTAATTACTTTTTTAAAGGCGCAAGATACAATTTTCTTGTACTTTTGTTTCACAATTTTATGATATAAAAACGCATTTAATCATTTTCTATGCGAGTTGATAAATATTTATGGTGCATTAGATACTTCAAGACAAGAAGTATAGCCACAAAAGCTTGTAAAGAAGGTAAGGTTCGTGTAAATGGAGACCTTATAAAACCTTCTAGAGAAGTATATCCAATGGATAAAATTACTATTCGTAAAAACCAAATTAATTATGAACTTCAAATATTAGACACGCCTGATAGTCGCATTGGTGCAAAACTCGTTGATATATATCGTAAAGACATTACTCCAAAAGAATCGTTGCAAAAATTAGATCTTTTAAAATATTCTAAAGACTATTATCGAAAAAAAGGCACCGGAAGACCAACAAAAAAAGACCGAAGAGATATAGACGATTGGTATGATGACACAACTAAGGATGATAATGAAGAAGAATAAAAGGAAGCGATTCTAGTTTTTGTATTCAATAACAACACATAGGAAAACTACTTCCTTCTGAGCAAATAAAATACGGTAGTTAGCTATTATGGTCAAAATATACACGTAAAACACATTATTAAACTATTATAATTCGGTTAGGTTATGCGCTAATAGTAAACTGTTTTTTATATTTGAAAATCAATAATCGCACGGTGTTAATACTATAGTCTTTATTCATGTAAATTCTAGTCACAGAAATAAAGTAATTGTGCTCATTGTAACACCCACTGAAAATTAAAACATGCATACTGATCCTAACATAATTCTCTCACACGAGCAAATACAGCATAAGATAAGGCGTATTGCATATCAGATTTATGAAACTAACGTTAATGAAAAAGAAATTGTGGTTGCAGGAATATCTGTAAATGGGTACGTTTTTGCACAACGACTCAAAACAATTTTAGAAAACATTTCTGATATTAAAATCACACTCTGTGAAGTAACAATGGATAAAAAGTCACCTCAAAATACTGTGACTACTTCTATAAAAGCATCAGAATATGAAAACAAATCTCTTATCCTTGCAGATGATGTTCTTAATTCTGGAACTGCACTGATCTATGGTGTGAATCATTTTTTGAATGTTCCCCTTATTCGATTTAAAACTGCTATTCTGGTAAATCGAAATCACAAAAAATTTCCAATTAAAGCTGATTTCAAAGGCATTTCATTATCTACATCCCTGCATGAGCACGTAGAAGTAAAATTTGGCGATAAAGATTTTGCTATCTTAAAGTAGTAAAAAACCTCTGAACAAACTCAAGAGGTATTCTAAAAGAAAAGGACTTAAGGTTTTGAGGCAAACCTTAGAGTATTCAAATCTAGCTGTGTTTGCCTTAGGCAGGATTATCGAGTAAAGCAATAATTTCTTCGTTTATTGTATCAACATCTTTCTGATCTGTACTTACTTTATAATCTGACTGGTTGTAATAGAATGATCTTTCAAATAAATGCTTTCGAATAAAATCCTTTAAATCTTCTGGTGTGGAAATATGCGATATCAAAGGGCGTTTACTTTTTTCTACAAAGAGTCTTTTTGTTAATTCATCAAGAGATGTTTGGAGATATACGCTTTTCGCAGATTTATTGTTATTTATGATCTCGAGATTCCCAGAGAAACAAGGAGTACCGCCTCCTAATGAAATAATACTATTGTTATAAGTGTTCAAAATTTCATTGAGATATAAGGTTTCCTTTTTTCTAAAATAAAGTTCTCCTTTTTCCCTAAAAATTTCAGTAATTGATTTTTTTTCCTGATTTACTATATAATCATCCAAATCCTGATATTCGAATGTTATCACCTTAGATAAACTTCTGCCTATCAAGGATTTTCCGCTCCCCATATATCCCATTAAAACTATATTCATACGTTCAAAATTAAACAGATAGTACTCAAAAAAAATATCATTTTAAATAAAACACAAATTTATATCAAATTCTTCTTGAAAAATAAATTAATGATAGTATATTTGCACCCGCATTCAAGGAAAAAAATGCAAGACCTGGTAGCTCAGTTGGTAGAGCATCTCCCTTTTAAGGAGAGGGTCCTGGGTTCGAGCCCCAGCCCGGTCACAAAACGAATACTGGTTGAATACGCTTGTTATTTGTTGAATTGACTAAAGTGATAATGGCGAGAAGCATGTCCTGAGCCAAGTCGAAGGAAGCCTCAGCCTGTTGCGAATAGATAATATTTAATGTATTATTTATTAAGATCTTAAAAATAATTTGACAATAGAATGTTATCAATGACCTGGTAGCTCAGTTGGTAGAGCATCTCCCTTTTAAGGAGAGGGTCCTGGGTTCGAGCCCCAGCCCGGTCACAAAAACGAATACTGGTTAAATATACTCGTTATTTGTTTAATTGACTAAAGTGATAACGGCGAGAAGCACGTCCTGAGCCAAGTCGAAGGAAGCCCCAGCCCGGTCACAAAAGTATCGTAATCTTTACGGTACTTTTTTAGTTTTATGGTATATTGTAAGACCATATATTGCCCAGGTGCTGGAATTGGTAGACAGGCATGGTTGAGGGCCATGTATCCATTAGGGTGTGCGGGTTCGACTCCCGCTCTGGGCACTACTCAAGGTTAGTTATTTATCTTGAACAACTTTTTATAGATTCATAAAAAACACGATAATCAGTTACAGAAACTAATTCTCCTTTTTTACTAAGCACAATTGGTTTATTCTCCTCAAAATTCCTCAAGGACAAAAAGTTTATAGCATATCCTTTATAAACGGCTTCAAAATGACTCTGATCTTTTATTCTTAATTCTCCTACTTTGAAGTCAAAATTACCCTCATCATCAGTATATGCATTCATACAATCATTTTCATCCAAGTACAATTTCACGGCAACAAAAGCAATGCTCTTTCCTTTTACATCAACTACTTTCCCTCGAATCTCTCTTAATTTATTATTATTTGTGAAGTTTTCATCTGAACCATTACTTTTAGAATTCTCTTTAGTTTTACACGATCCCAACAGTAGTAAACATACACAAAAAATCAAACTTTTTTTCATACACTTATATCTTTAAACTTTATTGTATTTTGTAGCTTTTAGAACAAATCAACTCTATGTAGTGGTCTAAAAGCTATTTCTAAATATACGAAATATATGTATTTGATACAGTAACACTACATGTAAACTAGTAATTTATGAACCTGTAAAACAAATTAAGTATCTGATTTCAAACAAAGATGAAATAATAAAATAACAATTTCAGAAAACACCGTCAAACCCAGATCGGTTCTATGCTATGACGACAAGCAACCTAAGGATTGTTATTTGCCTGAAATACTTAGTCGTTAGCTATTTTAACAACTATTGAAGTTATTTTAACAAATAATGAAAAAATAACTAAATACTTTTAACTAAATTTGTTTAACTATTTACAAATAAGAGTGAACAATATTAAGCAAATTTTCAGTATTAAAGATCTTGAGAACCTGTGTGGTGTAAAAGCGCATACTATCAGAATATGGGAAAAAAGATACAATTTATTATCACCAGATCGTACTGAAACAAATATCAGAACATACAATTTAAAAAGTCTTCAAAAATTACTGAATGTTACATATTTAGTTAATAGTGGGTACAAAATTTCTAGAATTTCCAAACTTAGTGAAGAAGAGATTAATGAATATGTAAGAAGTATCGTATCAGACAATAGTTCGAAAAATCAGGCTATCAATTCATTTAAAATTTCTATGCTTAATTATGATCTCGAGTTATTTTTGGGGGCATATGAACAACTAGAGCGTAAAAGAAATTTCAGGCAAATATTTATAGATGTGTTTGTCCCTCTTCTAAAAGAAATAGGATTATTATGGCAGACAGATACTATAAGTCCATCTCATGAGCACTTTGTAACCAATCTTATCAAACAGAAACTGCTTCTCAATATTGAAAAGCTACAATATTCTAATCCAACAAAGAAAAACAAGGCCTTCATTTTATTTTTACCTGAAAATGAAATTCATGAATTAGGTTTACTATATATAAATTATGAAATTTTACTTCATGGATATAAAGCTATATATTTAGGCTCAAGCATTCCTTTAGATAGCTTACCAAATATGCTTTCGTTTCATGAAAATACAACGTTTGTATCATATTTCACAATAAAGCCAGAAAAAGATAACATAGCTAAATATGTTGAAGATTTTAACACTATAGTATGTAATAAACGTACAAGTGAATTCTGGATGCTAGGTAAGCAAATCATGCATGTTTCAGATAGTAGCGCGCCAAATCATCGCTATTTTGATTCCATAAGTTCTTTAATCGCCGAACTTTAAACACAACCAATTACTATGCCCAAAAAAATAGCAATTATTGGCTCAGGCTTCTCATCTTTATCTGCATCATGTTATCTCGCTCAGTTAGGATATGATGTGACCATTTTTGAAAAAAATTCGACTATTGGTGGTAGAGCAAGACAATTAAAAAGGGAAGGATTTACTTTTGATATAGGTCCTTCATGGTATTGGATGCCTGATGTATTTGAAAGCTTTTTTAATGATTTTAACACATCAGTATCAGATTTTTATACTTTAGAAAAACTCAACCCTGCTTATAAGGTCTTTTTCAAGGAAAAGGAAAGTATTATTATTGAAGATACATTAGAAAAAATTTATTTAGCTTTTGAAGCTGAAGAAGAAGGAAGTTCTTTGAAGCTAAAAAAATTCATTGCAACCGCTCAAAATAATTATCAGATAGCTATAAAGAATTTAGTGTACAGACCTGGAGTATCTCCTCTAGAGTTAATCACTAAAGAAACGATACAACGCTTAGGACAATTTTTTAGTACTGTATCTAAAGAAGTTCGAAAGGAATTTAAAAATGAAAAATTAATACAAATCCTTGAATTTCCAGTATTGTTTTTGGGAGCTAAACCAAACAACACACCAGCTTTCTATAATTTTATGAACTACGCAGATTTCGGATTAGGAACCTGGCATCCAAAAGGAGGAATGTATCAAGTTATACTCGGAATGCAAAGATTAGCAGAATCTTTAGGTGTAAAAATACAAACCAATGCTATTGTCGAAAAGATAGTGGTTAGAGATCAAACAACTACAGGTGTAGTCATAAATTCAGAAAAAATTGATTCAGATATCGTATTATGCGGAGCAGATTATCACCATGGTGAAACATTATTAGATCCTAAATATCGCCAGTATTCTGAAAAATATTGGAACACTAAAACTTTTGCTCCATCGTCACTTCTGTTTTATGTTGGTTTTGACAAAAAATTAAAAAAAATACATCATCACAATTTATTTTTTGATACTGATTTTGATGCTCATGCAAAAGATATTTATGACAACCCTAAGTGGCCAGAAAAACCACTGTTTTATGCAAATTTCACTTCGCTAACAGACTCTGGTACAGCTCCTGAAGGTATGGAGAATGGTTTTTTTCTTATACCTCTAGCTCCAGGAATAGAGGATACTGATGAACTAAGAGAAATCTATTTTAATAAAATAATTACACGTTTTGAAGCGCTCACAGACCAAAATGTTAAAAATAATATTATCTTTAAAGAATCCTTTTGTGTCAAAGATTTTGTAAAAGAATACAATTCCTATAAGGGAAATGCATACGGAATGGCTAACACATTATTGCAAACTGCCTTTCTAAGGCCTAAATTAAAAAGTAAAAAAGTAAAGAACTTATTCTTTACCGGTCAACTTACTGTTCCTGGACCAGGGGTGCCGCCATCATTGATTTCCGGAAAATTAGTAGCTGGATTGATTGAAGCTCAGTATAATGAAACAAAGGAATTAAAACTTAGTGCTACTTAATAAACAACACATAAAGATTCTTAAACCCTGACACTTATGAAAGCTATTTTTGATACCGTATCCTATAGTTGTAGTAAAACTGTTACTAATTCTTATAGTACATCATTTTCTCTAGCATCAAAAATGTTGTCTGACTCAATAAGGCAAGACATATATAATATCTACGGATTTGTGAGATTTGCAGATGAAATTGTGGACACGTTTCATGATTATAATAAAGAAGAACTTTTCAATGACTTCGAAACTGAAATGTATAAAGCCATTAAAAATAAAATAAGTTTAAATCCTATTTTAAATTCTTTTCAGCAAACGGTTCATCAATACAACATTCAACCCGAATTATATGAAGCTTTTATGAAGAGTATGCGCTTAGATCTTCATAAAACCAAATATTTAACTGATCAGGAATATAAAGACTATATCTATGGATCAGCAGATGTTGTGGGATTGATGTGCCTGAAGGTATTTGTTAATGGTGATGAAGCAAAATATAATGAATTAAGACAAAGTGCTATGCACTTAGGCTCTGCATTTCAAAAAGTAAATTTTCTAAGAGACCTTAAAGCTGACTATGAAGACCTTGATCGAACCTATTTCCCAAATACTGATCTCCGGCAATTAGATGAAGAATCAAAGCTTAGGATTATTAAAGAAATAGAAGAAGATTTTGACAAGGGTTTAACTGGAATTTTAAAACTTCCGGTCGAAGCAAAATTTGGTGTTTACACTGCATTTATTTACTACAGAAAATTGCTAAACAAATTAAAAAAGACTCCTTCTCTAGAAATTAAGAATACTCGAATCAGAGTTCCAAACTATCAGAAGTTTGGCTTATTGGCAAAATCTTATTTTGATTATAGATTAAACTTAATTTAGTCGTATTTTTAATAAAAATTTATAGGTGAAAATTCTTATCCAAATACTAGTCTTTTTTTCTGCTTTTTCCATCATGGAGTTCATGGCATGGTTTACTCATAAATATGTAATGCATGGTTTTTTATGGTCCTTGCATAAAGATCATCATCACAAAGATCATGGCAGTTGGTGGGAGCGCAATGACTTTTTCTTCATTTTCTATGCTATAGTTAGCATGTCGTGTATCTTATTTCATAATTCTGAGACATTTTGGTTGGGGATCCCTATTGGTTTGGGTATCCTAGCCTATGGGATTGCATATTTCGTTGTACACGATATATTTATTCATCAGCGTTTTAAATTATTAAGAAATGCTAATAATTGGTATGCCAAAGGAGTGAGAAGGGCTCACAAAATACATCATAAAAATATCGGAAAAGATAAAGGTGAATGCTTTGGTATGCTCATCGTACCGTTTAAATATTTCAAAAAATAAGCTATTCTGACAATAGTTTATCTATCGTCTCTCTTACTTTATTACTATTCCAATCTGCAGCACCAGTTTTTTCGATAATAATATTTCCTTTTTTACTGATCAGGTAAGTCTGCGGAATCGGGCTGTTTACAAATGGTTTGGGATGCGTCGATAATGACCTATATACTGGGTAATCATAATGTTTGGCATTCATGAATTTTGAAATATCTTCATCAGTCTCATTAGTGACAAACAAAAAAACGACCTTATCTTTATAATCATCATACAAATCTTGTAATGAAGGCATCTCTGCAATACAAGGAGGACACCACGTAGCCCAGTAATTAATCAAAATCACCTTATCTTTTGCAACATCAAAATTTATCGAGGCTGTATTTACCCCATGCAGTTTCCAATCATATGTAGCAACTTGTATTCGCTTTTCTGCTGCAACTAGTCCTGGGCTAAAAGAAAAAGTCCTAGTTAGAAATATCTGCATCATGCCACGCGTGTTAGGAATAAAAAATAACACTAATAAGAGTACAAAAGCTAAGTTTGATATTTTTTTTCTATTAAATTTCATTTTCAAGAATTTGAATGCTAAGGCCTTTACAAAGCTATGAATTAATAAAGCGCAATCAACGATCGCGCTTTAAAAAAACTAACAACAATATATGTCTTACATGTTGATTACATAAATTATGGAAGTTATTGTCGAACTACTTCTAGAGCATTAGAAAGTGCAAAGCAGCCTTTGAAGTCATTCGCGTTCATACCCATTTCTAAACCTTGTATCCCGTCTTCGTAACGTAAATACCATATTAAACATGTACCCGTGCCTGCAGTATCAAAGTTGACCATTCTAGCATCGGCTAGTGTAGGTGGCAATCCTAAAATGTTACCATTAGCATCAGTTACTATCCAAGTACTGTTTTTACCGGCAGCACCTGAAGTATCTATGGCTAAATCTGTAGCAAAATCTGCTGTACCATCATTTGCCGTAAACATATAAGGACCGCCAGAGATAACTCCTGCTTTGGCACTACATGTTCGTGTAACTGTTATAGAATTAGACAATGCAAAACAACCTTCTAATTCACCTGCATTCATACCAACTTCTGCGCCTTGTAATCCTTCTTCAAAACGTAAATACCAAATTAAACAAACTCCTGGTCCAGCTTCATCAAAATTTACGCCTTCTACAGCTTCTAATGTTGGAGGCAATCCCAGGATATTGAGATCTTCGTCTGTAATTACCCAAGTTCTGTTAGAGCCGGTTGCGTTTGTAGCATCAATAGCAAGATCAGTAACAAAATCAGCTGTACCGTCTACAGCAAACTCATATGGCCCTCCTGATATTACTCCGGCAGTAGGTAACATATTACGCGTAACAGTAAGTGAATTTGATAAGCTAAACGAACCTACCAAATCATTAGCATTCATACCCATCTCTGCACCTTGTAATCCATCTTCAAAGCGTAAATACCAGATTAAACAAACTCCAGCTCCTGCTTCATCAAAATTTACGCCCTCTACAGCTTCTAATGTTGGAGGCAAACCCAAAATAAGCCCTGTATCATCAGTAATCACCCAAGTACTGTTAGTACCTACCGCATCGCTACTATCTAAGGTAATCCCGCTAACATTATCTGCTATACCATCAATACAAAACGTAAATGGTCCTCCATCGATTACTCCTGCAATAGGAGTGATAACCTGATTGTCATCATCATCGCTACAAGAGACTGCAATAAAACCTACTGCCAAAACCCCTATAATTAATTTTTTAAACATTGCTTTTGTTTTTATGATTATTAAGTCATAAAAATAATACGATGGAAAATTTTAAAATGTTAGCCATCTAACATTAAGCAACATTCTTTAGCCGAATTTCTTTTCTGTTAAAGTCGATGATATTGGATTCTTTTAATTGATTAAGTAGAATATTTAAAGTGGGTCTTGAAGCTCCAATCAAATTTGCAATGTCCTTTTGCGTATACGGATGTTCTATAACCATATCGCCTGTATCCGGACAACAATGTCCATAATCTTCTTTAAGTTCATTCAAAAATTCTAGCAGCCTTGTTTTGGTATCTTTGAAAAGTAGTAATTGTAACCTTCTCTCAAGCCGTTTGAAACGCAAACCAATAAATTTATATATTTTAAGACTAAATGATTGATTATCCCGCATAAGGTCGTGCATAGTTTCGACTCCTATGGGACAGATAGATGTCGTATTGTCTACAGATTGAGCAAATTCTGTTCGTTTGTTCACTCCTAATATGGCTTTCTCTCCAAAAATCTCACCCCTTGTTAATATAGCACTTATAACCTCATGTCCATCTTCTGCATAGTACCCTATTTTTACTTTTCCTTTTTCGATCAGGTACACTTTATGAGCAGAATCTTCTTCGAAATAAATGTAGTCGTTCTTTTTATAGGCATCAAAGTTATGATCCTTTTTATATTTTTTGAATTTGTGAGGACACAGTAGATTAAACAGGTTAGCATCGTCAAAGAACCAGATAGTATTCATGATGATTGTGTTTTAAGATGTTAGTTCAAAATAGGTCTCAAAATTTTGACACACCTTACAAATCAAAGCATATAAATAGTATCGTATCTGCGCATATCAGTTATTACAAAATTCTTTAAGAGTTTGCTAAAAAAACAACTAAAAGTTTCAATTTTTAGAAAAAAACCGGAAAACTCAGTATCATAGAGCTTCCGGTTATATTTTGATAGTTTGATTAATTTCGCTCTACACGAAAAGAAGAAATCACATCATTCCATCCGTATTGCGCCAAACAATCAACGTTAAAAGTGGCACTTGCAGCACGACCATTAAAATTACCATTAACATATATAATAATTTTATTGAATATCCGTTTTTAATCATAATCCTGTAATTCCAGCAATTACAAGTCTATCGAAGAGCTTCTCTTCGA
>CANLYR010000040.1 GCA_947495425.1 uncultured Aquimarina sp. | reverse complement strand
TATTTTAAATTTTCTATCTCTTCCCATATAGAAAAGATATGAAATATTTATGACATTTTATCATAGAAATAGTATTAGTGCTATTTATAGTATATTAATATCATGATTTCTGTATGGATTTAATTCGTGAGAATCAGCATCCAATTCTGTTATTAAAATATCTATATCAGTCAAATTACACGTTTTATAACACTGATTAGTATTTAATTTTTCGGATATAGTGGGCACTATTATTTTTTTTGAAGCCGCAATCATGGCTTTTTTTACTTGTACTACATCCCAATCAAACTCTGTAAGTCCATTTTGCATATCAATATACCCGGTACCTATAAATCCCATATCGACAGTAATTTGGGATAGATCATAAATGGCTTTGCCACCAGTTGCTATTTTTGCTTGCTTTGATAATTTCCCACCAATAAAAATGACCTCTGCACTGGGATGCAATGTAAGCTGCATTGCTATCGGTAAACTTGGTGTAAAAACTGTTGTTTTTAATTTGGAGGGTAATAGTCTGGCCATTTCTAAATTAGTAGTGCCGCCACTTATCAAAATAACACTTCTGTTAGGAATTAGAGCTATTGCTTTTTTAGCGATAATAGACTTTTTTTCGTGTAAATAAATATTTTGTTCCTTGTAATTATGAAGTGCAAAACCAAGAGATACTGCTCCGCCGTGTACCTTTTTCAAAGTTGCAAGTGCATCTAATTCTTTAACATCTCTTCTAACAGTATCAATAGAAACATCTAATTTATCAGATAGGTCAGATAATGACACTCTACTATGTATTCTTACTTCATTGATAATAACTTGCTGACGTTCTTCTTTAAGCATAAGATGATAAAAATTGCAGTTTTTTGCTATATTTAAACTATAAATATAACAATTACCTTCATTTGTTGATAAAAAAAAGTAATAAAACAGCAAGAAATTGCAATTTTTAAAATTATTAGCCCTATTTTAGTAAAGGCTTATTCAATATATAGTATTCACACATAAATCTATTACTCCTATGGAAAGATTTTCCAGGTATAAGGCTGAAGATAATTTCTTGGATACAGAATCCAGAAAATTTGAGAAAATCGAAACATCTATTTACGAAAATTCTGAAAAAGCATCGCCCTATGTTGCTGGTCAAATAGCAGAGCTAATTAAGAAGAAATCAGATCTCAATGAATATGCAGTTTTAGGATTGGCAACGGGTTCAAGCCCAACTAAAGTATATGAATATTTGGTAGCGCTACATAAAGACGAAGGATTAAGTTTCAAAAACGTGATCACATTTAATCTTGACGAATACTATCCTATCCATCCAGAATCATTACAAAGCTATGTTCGGTTTATGAACGAACATCTTTTCGACCATATCGATATTGACCGAAAGAATGTTCATATTCCCGATGGCACCTTACCTGTTGATCAAATAAAACAAGCATGTAAAGCCTACGAAAACCTAATCCAACAGTATGGAGGAATCGATATTCAAATACTTGGTATTGGTAGGACAGGGCATGTTGGTTTTAATGAGCCTGGATCATCTAATAGTAGCAAAACACGCTTGATTCGACTGGATAAAGTAACCCGACTCGATGCTGCCAGCGATTTTTTTGGAGAAGAAAATGTACCTTCAAGAGCTATTACTATGGGTGTGGGAACTATCATGGCTGCAAAAAAGATATTTCTATTAGCTTGGGGAGAAGGAAAATCCAATATTATTCAACAGTCTATCGAAGGAAAAGTTACTGATTTCATACCGGCTACTTTCCTTCAGCAACATCAGGATTGCACCTTCATTTTAGATGAAGCTGCCGCTTCAGAGTTAACGCGTATTAAAACTCCGTGGTTAGTTTCAGACTGTAAATGGAATGATTTATTAATTAAAAGAGCTGCCATTTGGCTTTCAGAAAAATTGAATAAAGCATTACTTAAGCTTACCAACGAGGATTACAACGAATTTGGTATGGGTAGCCTAATTGCTGAAATAGGTTCAGCAGAAGAAATCAACCTTAAGGTCTTCAATCAGTTGCAACGCACTATAACCGGCTGGCCAGGAGGTAAGCCCAAAGTGGATGATTCTAATCGACCAGAACGTGCAACACCCCACCCTAAAACCTCACTGATATTTAGTCCACATCCTGATGATGATGTAATCTCTATGGGAGGCACGCTACTTAGGCTGGTAGATCAGGGACATGATGTACATGTAGCATATCAAACTTCGGGTAACATAGCAGTATTTGATGATGAAGTAATACGCTTTCTGGATTTTACCAGAGACGTAGTTAAAAATCAACAAGCCAGTGAGGAACTTTCTACGCTTTTAAAAGAAGTACGGCATTTTATCGAAAAAAAGTCACCCGGAGATATTGATACTCCCGAAATTCAGAAGTTTAAAGGATTGATTCGTAAAGGAGAAGCATTATCTGCCTGCAGGTATTGTGATGTTTTAGAAGAAAATGCACATTTTCTGAACCTACCATTTTATGAAACCGGAGCCATTAAAAAGAAACCTCCCGGGGAAGAAGATATACAGATTACCTATGATTTGTTGCAAAAAATAAAGCCCAATCAAATTTTTGCAGCAGGAGACCTTTCTGACCCTCATGGCACCCATAGAGTTTGCCTCAAAATTATTTATGAAGCTATTGATCGACTTGTGAAGGAAAATGTTTCATGGATCAATACTACATATGTGTGGTTATATCGTGGCGCCTGGCAAGAATGGGACATCTCTGATATGGAGATGGCAGTCCCTATTGGCCCCAAAGACATGGCCCGCAAACGCAGTGCAGTTTTTAAGCATCAATCTCAAAAGGATAGTGCTATGTTTCCTGGTAATGATGCACGTGAATTCTGGCAACGTGCAGAAGAACGAAACAAATCTACTGCTGCAAAGTATAATAAACTGGGGCTTCCAGAGTACGAAGCTATTGAGGGATTTGTAAGATACAAATTCTAGGAACTCATTTTTGAGTTTAAAAGTATGAGATAATTCTAAACACAATTATATGAAAAATAGGGGCAAATTATTACGGGGAATTCCCGTAAAAAAGATAGTAAGTCTATTGCTATCTATGTTATTATATGCTGCAATACATGCGCAAGATAATTTTTATACCATTTCAGGTACTATTACTGATCAGGCTACTAATATTCCCATACCAGGAGTATCGGTCTACATAGAAGGTTCTTCATCAGGAAGTGTATCAGACTTTGATGGAAATTATATGTTCACTGCTTCAACAACATCCGGGCAATATCAATTGACTGCAAGTTCGTTGGGATATGCTACAGAGAAAATTACAATAAATCTAGACACAAATACTGAAATCATACAAAATTTTAAAATTACTGAAGATTTATTAAGTCTGGACGAGGTGATTGTAACGGGTAGCTCGGTTGGTGTTAATAAAAGAACTTTAGGTAACACAATCTCCTCTGTAAAGTCTGAAGAGTTAGTTAACAACGGAGCAATTGCTATCGATCAAGCGCTTGCCGGTAAAACTACCGGAGCTTTGGTACAACAAAATTCGGGTGATCCTGCCGGAGGCATTAGCATTCGTTTAAGAGGCGCGAGCACCATTTCAGGCTCGTCTGATCCCTTATATATTATTGATGGCGTTTTTGTTAATAATTCGTCTAATAATCTAATAGATTTAGGAGGAAACAGTCAAAACAGACTTGCCGATATTAATCCCAATGATATAGAAAAAATTGAAATCGTAAAAGGGGCAGCAGCAGCAGCAATTTATGGATCTCGGGCAAGTAATGGAGTGGTACAAATATTCACTAAAAGAGGAAAAACAGGGAAACCTAAAATTAATTTTTCTTCCAGTATAAGAATTAATGAACTTCGTAAAGAAATTGACTATAATGAAGTGCCCTTAGCCTGGGAAGATCCTTTGGATAGAAACAATTTAAATACGGTACCCGTACAGCGATACAATTATCAGGATGAGATTTTTACTACTGCTATAGGTACGGAAACTTTTTTATCAGTCTCAGGGGGTACCGATAAAACGAAATACTTTATGTCAGGATCTTTTTTGGATAATGGTGGTATTGTCAGGGGAACTAATTTTCAAAGATTTAGTTTTAAAGCCAATGTCGAACAGGAATTAGCCAGTTGGCTTACAGCAAATATTGGCATTAATTATATTAGAAGTGAAAGTGATGATATCCCCAATGGAGGTATTAATTCTGCTTACGGTGCTATAACTGGCTTTCTCTTCTCAGACAATACAATTAACCCTGCACCAAATGATAGTGGCATATATCCTGTTACATCACCTTTGGTTCCTGCAACAAATCCCGCTGAAGCAGTGAATCGTTTTGATTTTGGACAAATTACGAATAGAACAATTACAAATATTGGTTTCAAAGCAGAGCTTACCGAAAATCTATCGGCCAATTACACTTTGGGTATAGACTCATACAATCAATCGGGCAGCGCTTTTATACCCAGAGAAAATACCTCTACGCAACCTGATGGATTTTCTAGAAGGGCTGATATTAATGTATTTCAATACAATAGTGATCTTAACTTTAACTATAATTTCAATATTACATCAGCAATTACCTCATCAACCGTATTTGGGGGTTCATGGCAACAAGAAAAAAATGAATCTGTAGCAATTAGTGCTACAGGTCTTGTACCTATAGTACAAGTCGCAACAACTGGAACTATTCTAGAACAGGGAGAAAGAAAGACAGAAATATCGTACTGGGGTACTTTTTTACAACAAACTTTTGGCTATAAAGAAAAATTGTTTATCAACGGTGCGATCAGACTAGATGGGGCTTCTGTGTTTGGTAAAGATGAAAGAAATCAAGTATTCGGAAAAGCAAGTGTTTCCTATCTCATCTCTTCAGAAGATTTTTGGGCAGATACTTTTGGTAACGCTATTAATACCTTTAAACTAAGAGCATCCTGGGGTCAAGCAGGTAATTTAACTGCATTAGGATTTGATGATCGTTTATCAATTTTTGATCCTATCTCCATATCAGGCAGTAATGGATTGGTCCCCAATAGTAAACAAGGGAATGAAAATTTAGCTCCAGAACGACAAGACGAGATTGAATTTGGAGTAGATGCGAGTTTTGCCAATAACCGTATAGGTTTAGAATTCACATATTACGAACAGAATGTATCAGATTTATTATTAGAAAGAGAGCTATCTCCTTCTACTGGTTTTGGTACTCGATTTGAAAATGTTGGGAGTTTAGAAAATAAAGGTTTTGAAGTTTTACTTAGACTGACACCTATTAAAAATGAAGATTTTTCTTGGGATGTTACCACGACATTTACAAAAAATGAAAATAAAATTACCGAAGTAGCAGGAGAACAACTAACCTTGGATGATAGTTTTTCTACTAATTTTGTTATTGAAGGTCAGCCTTTGGGCGTGTTTTATAGGCAATACTATGCTAGAAACCCAGATGGTAGTCTACTTTTAACAGTAGAAGGTTTCCCACAATTAGAATTAGGGAACGCAGATACACAAATTTCTCAAAGAGATGTCGATGGCCAGCCAATAGGCACATCGTTAAATAAGTTAATAGGAGATCCGAATCCAGAATGGTTTGGATCGTTAATCAATGAGTTTTCTTACAAAAATTTTGGATTACGGGTTCAATTAGATGCCGTGCAAGGTTATGATATTTTTAACTGGAATCGTAGATTATTAGACAACGCAATTTTTGGTGGAGGCGTAAATGCTGGTAGGGAATTAGCGGGAGAGATTCCAAAAGGTACAGGAGGTGCTCAAGCCGGAATTTTTGAAGAGTTCGTAGAAGATGGCTCCTTTGTAAAACTTCGTGAAATCACGTTAAGCTATAATTTCACTCCTAAAAATTTAGGTATCGATAATTTAAAAATAAGCTTTATTGGTCGAAACCTTATCTCATGGGATAGCTACTCGGGTTGGGATCCAGAAATCAATACAGCCGGACAAAGCAATGGAGTACGAGGTTTTGATTTTGCAGGTGTACCCATCCCAAGAACATACCAAATAAGTGTAAACGCAAGTTTCTAATTAAAATGAAAACAATCATGAAAACTTTTATAAAAAGCAGATATACATTAATCTTAATGGCTGTTACATTGCTGATTTCTTGTGAAACAGATTTTGAAAACCCCAATTCTGCAACCGAAGAACAAGTCTTCTCCTCTAGAGAAGGTATTCTTGCCTCCACAGTGGGTATAAGACAGCTATATTCTACTAATGCATTACGTTTCACTATAGAAACGCCGGCAATAACCACTAGAGAAGGTGCCATAACCACAACATTTCAGAATATGATAGAATTAGAAGATGGGGGTACAAGCTTACCTAATTTTAACTCAAATGTACAAGGGCTTTGGTCTAATTCGCTCAGGGTAATAAGGCTTAGCGAGGACGTACTTAAAGCTATTCCAACAATAGAGTTGGAAAGTGGAACCTCAAGTGGTTTAATAGCGTATGCCAAACTTTTTAAAGCCTTGAGTATTGGTAATCTTTGTCAACATTACGAAAATGTAATTATAGAAACCAATAATGATGACCAAGCTCCGTACGTATCGAGAATTTCAGGTTATCAAGAAGCCGTACGTTTGCTAAACGAAGCATTAATAGAAATACAAAGTACTCCAGTTTCTAGTGAATTTGAAGATGAGATTCTCAAAGAGGATATTGATCTCACAAACAGCATTGTAGCTATGTTAGCGCGATTCAATTTATTTGCAGGCAATTATGATGTTGCTATCACAAATGCCAGTAATGTATCACAATCTAGTGTTTCTTTGTTTACATATGATCCACAAAATCCTAATCCTATTTGGAACAGAATATTTCAAGGGGGTAATTCAACTTTCAAACCGAGAGATAATTTTGGATTACCTGATTCTTTTGTCTTTGATGCTAGTGATGGTAGAATTTCATTCTATCTTGAGCCAGATGATGTTACCAATCCGAATCAATTGCCGATTGAAGAACTAAAAGGTTTTTTTGATGATATAGAAAAGTCAATACCACTCTATATACCCGATGAAATGAACCTAATTATTGCAGAAGCTAATTTAAGAAAAGCCAATCCAGATCTAATCGCAGCTGTAAACGCTATAAACGAAGTAAGGACAGATACAAACGATCCTTTAGGTATAAATGCGAACATTTCGGAATATGTGGGGCCTCTCACTGTTTCAGATTTATTGCTAGAGGTATATCAAAACCGAAGAGCTGAGCTTTTCTTGACAGGGATGAGTCTAGAAGATAGTAGAAGATTTAATAGGCCACAGCCAAGTCCTGCCTCAAGAGTATTTTCAGATGAGAGAAATAGAAACTTTTATCCTTATCCTGAAATCGAGCGCAACAACAACCCCAATACACCCGATGATCCCGCGATCTAAATGAATATTTAATTTTGTCAAATAATATATAGGCTTACTTATCTTTGAAAATATTAAGTAAGCCTTTTTTAAAATTTTAAATGAAATCTTGTAAAGTATATTGCTTTTTTTTGATGCTTTTCTGTTTTTCCTGCGGAAGTTTGGTGAAGAATGTAAAAAATATCTCGGAAAGAGAATTTCGCGGAGTATGGATTGCTTCAGTAGTGAATATCGACTGGCCAAAAAGTGGAAAAGATCCCATAGAAAAACAACAAAATGACTTTATTAAAATTTTAGAATTTTACAAAAAATTACACTTCAACGCAGTTATTGTTCAAATTCGCACTGCTGGCGATGCTCTATACCCTTCAAAATTAGCTCCATGGTCTCGTTACCTTACTGGTGAAGAAGGTACTCCACCCCAACCCTATTATGACCCATTAGCATGGATGATCAATGAAGCGCACCAAAGAGGGTTTGAGTTTCATGCATGGCTCAACCCCTATAGAGCCACTTTTGATTTGAAAAAAGAAAAGCTTAGTCCAACCCACGATTATGTTCAACATCCGGATTGGATGATACGATATGGTAAGAAGTATTATTATAATCCCGGCTTGCCAGAAGTACAACAACACTTAACGAATATAATTGACGAAGTCGTTACAAATTATGATATCGATGCTGTTCATTTTGATGATTATTTTTATCCGTATCAAATCAAAGATGAAGTTTTTGATGACCAATTATCATATCAACAATATGCTAAGCCTGATCAAACCCTTGATGATTGGCGAAGGGAGAATATAAATATGTTAATACAAAACGCACATGCACACATTAAAACTAAAAAACCCTGGGTACAATTTGGAGTGAGTCCTTTTGGAGTATGGCGCAATTCATCCATAGATCCTTCTGGATCAGATACACAAGCTGACCAAACTACATACGATCACCTATATGCAGATCCTATAACTTGGATGCAAAATGGCTGGATCGATTATCTAGCTCCGCAACTTTATTGGAGTATGGATTACCCTGTTGCAGCACATAGAAAATTAATGCGATGGTGGGATAAAAATAGTCCAAATACAAACTTATATATTGGTAACGGAGCCTATAAAGTGAGGAAGAATAAAGATTCTGCATGGTTTAAGAATGATGAACTCCTTAAACAAGTTAATTTGGCCCGAAAACACAACCATGTGCAAGGCAATATATTCTTTAGTGCTAAATCACTACAAGGAGAGAATGAAGATATAGCTGAATTATTAGCTGCAAAAGTATATACTGCTCCTGTACTCACGCCAGCTTTACCAACATCAAAACAAACCTCAATACCTGCGCCAAAAGTAGTTGCAATAGAACACCTGAATGAAAATGTTACCTTTACTTTAGAAAAAAATAACGATATTTCGTTTCAATATGTAGTAGTGTCCAAAGGCAAGAAAGAAAAAAACTTCTCGAGCACTAGCAAAATCATTGATAAGATTTATATAGTGGCAAAAAAGGAACGTATTAAAGTTACGATGCATAAAGACAAACTAGAAAGCAGCACGTATATTGGTTTTACCTATATTGATCATTATAGAAGAGAAAGTTTTCCATATATTATCAATCTGAATGATTTATAAAATCCAACAAAACGTTTCATGACAGAACAACAAAAAGATAAAAATTCATGGGCCTGGGTGCCCTCACTATATTTTACAGAGGGTCTGCCTTATGTTATTGTGATTACGCTTTCGGTCATTATGTATAAAAAATTGGGGATTAGCAATTCAGATATTGGTATTTATACCAGTTGGCTCTATCTCCCTTGGGTAATTAAGCCATTATGGAGCCCTTTGGTGGATATCAAAAGTACCAAACGCAAATGGTTTTTGGGTATGCAATTGCTTATTGCTATTGCTTTTTTGGGCGTAGGATTTACGATTCCTTTAAACAATTTCTTTGTATTGAGTCTAGCTTGTTTTTGGATTGCTGCTTTTGCATCGGCCACAAATGACATAGCATCAGATGGGTATTATCTCATTGCGCTTTCAGAAAAAAAACAATCCTTCTTCTTAGGAGTACGTAGTACTTTTTATCGATTGGCAATGGTAACAGGGCAAGGTCTGATTGTAGTACTTGCAGGCTTTTTAGAAGGCTATTATGGTGACAATCAAAAAGCGTGGTCATTTACTATGATTATCACTGCAGTTTTTATGATTATACTTACGGTTATCAATTTGTGTACAACGCCAAAAGTAGAAGAAAACACAGATCGATCAGAAGCACAAAAAATAGACTTTATTGATGTTTTCATTACGTTCTTTCAAAAGAAACAAATATGGGTGGCGCTAGCTTTTATTCTTGTGTATCGTTTGGGAGAGTCACAATTAGTAAAAATGGCATCTCCTTTTTTATTAGATGGTATAGAAACAGGAGGATTAGCACTCTCTACAACACAAGTAGGGACTATATATGGTACTTTTGGTATTATTGCATTAACCATTGGTGGTATTTTGGGAGGAGTGGTAATTTCTATGCATGGATTAAAAAAATGGATGCTTCCAATGATTTTGGCTTTAAACCTGCCTAATTTATTATATGTATTACTCTCCTTCTGGCAACCTTCTTCTGTCGTATTTGCTACAATAGTTGTCATTATAGAGCAATTTGGTTACGGATTTGGGTTTGCAGCCTATTTGATGTTCTTGATTTATGTTGCCGAAGGCGTTTCTAAAACTTCACACTATGCTATTGCTACTGGTTTTATGGCACTGGGTATGATGCTACCTGGTATGGCAAGTGGTATAATACAAGAAGCCATTGGCTATACTGGTTTTTTTATATGGGTAGTGATCACTGCGATTCCTGGTATACTTCTTACGCGATATATTCAATATCCTGCCACATATGGAAAGAAGGATAAAAATTAGATTTCAATGAAAGAAAAAAGCATCAAAAATATTAATTTCAATAGCTTGTCTAAAGCAGAAAAAATTGGTCAGTTTTTCTTTCCTGCAGCTTTTATAAATGACAGTGATCTGGAAATAAAAGAGATCGAACGGTTAATTAAAGAGTATAACATTGGCGGACTCACCTTTTTTCATAGTAGAGCCAGTGCTGCTACAAATTTTGAAGGCAAGAAAAAAGTAATCTATAATAAAAACAGCAAGCAACGCCTCAAAGAATTAATTGATCATTATCAGAGTATTGCTTCTACTCCGTTATTAATAGCTATAGATGCAGAATGGGGCCTGGCGATGCGAGTAGAAAATACAACACAATATCCATATGCCATAACACTTGGTGCCATACCTGATGATCAGGATGAACTTATTTTTGAGGTTGGGAAACATATAGGAAATGATCTTGAAGCCATGGGTATACACCTTAATCTCGCTCCTGTAGTTGATATTAATATGAATCCTGATAACCCTGTTATTGGATATCGTTCTTTTGGTGAAGATAAAATAAAGGTGTCACAAAAAGCAATGGCGTATTATCGTGGTCTCAAAGATGCTGGAATATTAGGGTGTTTTAAACATTTTCCAGGGCACGGGGATACGAATATAGATTCTCATCTTGGGCTTCCGGTAATTACTAAATCAAAAACAGAGCTTTACGATCAGGAACTATATCCTTTTATAAAAGCAATAGAACAAGAAGTCGATAGTATCATGATAGGTCATTTGGCCGTTCCCGGTATTAATAATAGTAAAGATACTTCTGCTACACTGTCTAAAACCATAATAAAAGACCTACTTAGAACAAAATTAGGTTTTGATGGTACTGTTATATCTGATGCACTCAATATGCATAGTGTCTCTAAACTATATCCAGAAAAAGGAATTTTAGAATGGAAAGCGTTTAATGCCGGTAATGATATATTATGTTTTTCAGAACATGTGGAAGAAGGTATTCAAATGATTGAGAAAAATGCTTCAGATGAACAAATTGAAGAGAGTTTACGAAGAATTCAAAAACTGAAAAAAAATGCGTTTCTCAAAAAAGAGGTAAAAAGTTCTTTTAATCATCAAGAAAAAACTTCACTTATCCAAAATTTAGCCAAAGCATCGTTGACTCATTATAAAGAAGATTTCAAAAACTTTTCTTTATTTACCTCAGAAGAATTTGAAGGTATTTTAATAGGAAATAACGACAATTGTACATTTTTTAAAGAAATTGAAAAAAATAAACAGTTCAACAAAATAAACTATAGCGAAGAAATAGCAATAGAACCTGCAACCAACAATGTGCTTATTGCATTATTCCCTCCTCATATAAAACCCGCAAATACTTTTGGTATTGATAAAAAAATTATTCAATTTATAGAAACAATAAGTAAAACAAAGAACGTAGCCTTATATTTATTTGGTAATCCTTATGTACTCAATGTACTATCAATTAAAAGTGTGAATACGATTGTGCTCTGTCATCAAGATTTTGGTGCATTCCAGCACATTGCTGCTCAACATTTTCTAAAACAACACAAGGCCGTTGGTCATTCTCCTGTACAACTTTAACAAAAACGTATGCGTAGTAGTCACAATCAGTATCAAGTAATTGGGTTAATGTCTGGAACCTCTCTGGATGGTTTGGACATTGCCTATTGTATTTTTGAAAAGAAAGATAACAGCTGGAGTTTTTCTATTCAACAAACAGAAAGTATCGATTATGATATCACGTTCAAAAAAAAGCTAAAAAACACTATCGATCTCAAAGCTCCTGAACTATTAGCGTTTAATAATGAATACGGAACTTGGTTAGGGAAACAGGTTAAAGATTTTATTGATAAAAATAGTGTAGAAGTAGATTTTGTTGCCAGTCATGGGCATACCATTTTTCATCAAACCGAAATCGGATTGACGTATCAGATCGGCTCTGGACAACATCTGGCGAATGCATGTGGTCATAAAGTAATCTGCGATTTTAGAACAAACGATGTCGCATTGGGTGGTCAAGGCGCTCCACTTGTTCCTATAGGGGATACACTATTATTTGGAAACTATAATTTTTGTCTCAACTTGGGTGGAATCAGTAATATTTCTTTTGACCAGGATGGAAAAAGAATAGCTTACGATATTTCGCCAGCCAATATGCTACTTAATTTTATTTGTGCTAGAATTGATCTTGAATTTGACGAAGGAGGAAGACTTGCAAAACAAGGAACCCTAAACAAAAAATTGCATACCAAATTAAATGCTCTGGATTATTACAATCTGCCCTACCCTAAATCTTTGGGATACGAATGGTTTGTTGATCAGGTTGTTCCTCTAATACAACACACAGAGGACACAGTACAAAACCTTCTGCACACTTCGGTGCATCATATTGCTGTCAAAATTGCAAATGATATCAAAAAGACAGAAAAAAAAGGGTCAAATTTATTAATCACAGGTGGAGGAGCAAAAAATGATTTTCTAATCAAAATTCTAAAGAAAGAATTAGATTCTTTTACAAATATTATGATTCCCGATATAGGAATTATCGATTACAAAGAAGCTTTAATCTTCGGGTTCATGGGGGTTTTAAGAGAACAAAACGAAATCAACTGTCTTAAATCAGTTACCGGAGCAAGCAAAGATTCTTCTTCGGGAGTTGTGTATTATCCATCATAAAATGAAATTACGAGATAACATATCCAGTTTTTAATACCTATATAACAGGGTAGATATTTATGCATTCAAATAAACTCACATACTCAAAAACCAAATAACTCAATAACTATTTCTAAATTTGCCGCAAAACTAAAACAAGATGCTAATAATTGGTATTGCAGGAGGGACAGGTTGTGGAAAGACCACGGTTGTTAATCAAATAGTTAATGAATTACCCGAAAACGAAGTATGTGTCATTTCGCAAGATTCTTATTATAAAGATACAAGCCATCTTACGTATGATGAAAGAGTGAAAATAAATTTTGATCATCCACAGTCTATTGATTTTGATTTATTAGGAGCGCATTTAGAAGCCTTAAGAAAAGGAGAAACGATTGATCAGCCCGTGTATTCTTTTGTAGAACATAATCGCACAAAAGAAAGTATTAAAACCAAGCCCAGCAAGGTAATGATTGTTGAAGGGATTTTGATTCTTACCAGTCCAAAAATCAGAGCATTGCTTGACATCAAAATATATGTACATACCGATAGTGATGAACGCCTCATCAGAAGGCTAAAAAGAGATATCGCCGAGCGTGGTCGCGATATAGATGAAGTACTGGATCGCTATCAGAATACATTAAAACCAATGCATCAACAATTCATTGACCCAACCAAAGAATTTGCAGATCTTATTATTCCTAACAATAATTATAATAATGTTGCAGTTGATATTGTGCGTACAATCATCAAGGAACGCTTGAATTAACTTTTGTACCTTTACAACCCATATTAACTGTATTAAGATTGAAGCTAAAGCGTTATTTTCAGAAATTAAAAAATAAACCGGCATTGATTCCGATATTTGCTATATTTTTAAATAAATATGTGCTTATCGTATTACTTTTTATGATCTGGATGCTATTTCTAGACACCAATTCTTGGCTAATTCATAGAGAACTAGATACCGAAATCCAAGAACTCGAAGGGAATAAGGAATATTATATTAAAGAGATTATCAAAGATCAAAAGGATATTAAAGTATTAAAGGATAGTAACGAATTAGAAAAATTTGCACGAGAAGAATACTTTATGAAACAAGATGATGAAGAGATTTACATCATCGAATATGAAGATAGCGTATCAAAAAACCACAAAAATGAATAAATCCTTATTCGATAGTTTCGATGAAGTTTCTGCTAAAGCATGGAAACAAAAGATTCAATTTGATCTTAAAGGTGCAGACTATAATGAGGCACTGATATATAAATCTCTAGAAGGCATAGATATAAAGCCGTTTTATCATCAAGAAGATATTGCTACTATTAATACCCCATCTACACATTCAACCTCATGGAAAAATGCGATCAAAATTGAAGTTACTGATGCTACATCAGGGAATGAAAAAGCATTAGAAGCTATCAAAAAGGGTGCAGAAAGCATCTTTTTCAAAATTGAAAGTGAAGTTGTGGCACCAAAAATACTCCTAAAACATATACCACATGAAACATCCATTCTTATTGAAATGGGTTTTCTTTCGGTTTCATATATCCAAAACCTTAATGGTGTAGCCAAAAGTTTAAATCTTGATATATCAGTATTGACAGATATTATTGGCAGATTGGCAAATACAGGAAATTGGTTTAAAAACCTGAAAAAAGATTATATTGCTTTAACAGAAATCACAAAACAAAGTACGCACCTAAAAAGTAGTATCTGTATAAATACTGGTGTATACCAAAATGCTGGAGCCACTATGGTGCAGCAACTAGCCTATGCAATGGCACATGCAAATGAGTATTTAAATCATTTCGAAACAAAGAAAGCAAACCCGTTTGCAACATCACAAGTCATATTTAAAGTAGCTGTTGGCGGAAATTACTTTTTTGAAATCGCAAAATTACGTGCCTTAAGAATACTTTGGAGTACTTTGGCATCAGAATATAAAATTTTAGAACAATGTCATATCATTGCATATCCATCTCACAGAAATAAAACGATTCTAGATTATAATGTAAATATGCTTCGAACAACTACGGAATGCATGAGTGCTATATTAGGTGGAGCAAATACAATATATAATCTCTCGTATGATGACATCTATAATCACGAGAATGAGTTTGGCACTAGGATTGCGCTCAATCAGCTTTTAATCCTGAAAAATGAAAGTTATTTTGATCTCGTACAAAATCCTGCCTCTGGTTCCTATTATATTGAAACGCTAACGAATCAATTAGCGCAAAAGGCTTTAGATCTATTTAAGAATATAGAAGAAGGTGGTGGATTCCTGAAGCAATTAAAATCAGGAAGTATTCAGAGAAAAATAAAAGAAAATGCCACAAAAGAACAAGCGCTATTTGATAGTGAAAAAATTATACTAACAGGAACTAATAAATATCAAAATCCAGA
This sequence comes from uncultured Aquimarina sp., assembly GCA_947495425.1. Lineage (GTDB taxonomy): Bacteria > Bacteroidota > Bacteroidia > Flavobacteriales > Flavobacteriaceae > Aquimarina. The sequence continues at coordinate 27,619 of CANLYR010000040.1, read as the reverse complement.
TGAAGTGCCTCCTGCTATTAATAAGCAAGTATTTCCATTCAAAAAAGTAAGAAAAACCCTACTGGAACCAATCATAAAAAGAAGATTAAGTGATTTTATAGACAAAAAATTACAATAAAACGTTAATATTAGCTAACTTATTGTTAACTTGCACTCAGTATTAATAAAATTTCGCCTATATATTAACATTACAAAATCTAAATCAATGCCCCTCAAGATTAGGTCTAGGATCATAGTAATTTTATTTCTATCCTCCACGCAATTAGTGCTACCGCAATCAGATGCCGAATGCCTGAACATAGATGAAACTGGAATCATAAAAAAAGCGTATAAAGCATTTGAAAACGATCTATTTAACTACTACACATTTGGTAAGGACTCTATAAAAACATACAGAACGTTTTTGGCAGAAGTAGCTAGTTTGTCCTTAGACCTTAGAAAACTTCCGTCAGATAATTCAATACAATTAACAAGAGCATTTAAAAGAAATGCAACAAATAAAAATTCACTTTGGGTAAAGCTAAGTGAATATGAAAATCATGAAGCTACAAAAAAATCAATCCCTTCAACTTCTTCAGAAAAAGATAAAAGTGAAATTCTAATTTTTAATTACCGTGGGGGATTGATCCAATGTTTAAAAAATAGTAGTGAAAGTGATGATTTTAAAGAAATTGTTAGTACTCTAGAAGCTAACGGAAACATTAGCACATCGCTCGTTTCACAAAAATTTTACTATCTTAATGATAATGAATTATGTAGCGACGAAATTAAAAAATTCATTGCTTTTGATATTTATTTCTCTATACTTATGGTTATCGAAAAAGCATTTGGGTAAGATTATTTTATCAAATTCTTACTAAAATGATAAATAGAATCGTTTTTTTTAAACAAAATTCATTTCGAAAACCTTAATTTTATAGCCTTGTTAATTTATCATTCCGAAAAACGAGGCATAGCGTAATGAATAGAAAAGATATACAACATCTACAACTATCTAAGAAAACAACATCAAATTATAATCAAGAGGTTTCTGTTTTTAGTACTTCCGAAGGAATTGATGTCAAATCATCGTATACCTCTGAGGATATAACTGATCTTGAGCATCTAAATTTTTCTGCAGGACTGCCTCCTTATCTTCGTGGCCCATATTCAACAATGTATGTGCGCAGACCATGGACGATAAGACAATATGCAGGTTTTTCTACTGCTGAAGAAAGCAATGCGTTTTACCGCAGAAATCTTGCTGCAGGTCAAAAAGGACTCTCTGTTGCTTTTGATTTGGCAACACACCGAGGATATGATAGTGATCATGAAAGAGTTTTTGGTGATGTGGGTATGGCTGGAGTAGCAATCGATACTGTCGAGGATATGAAGGTGTTATTTAATCAAATACCGCTCGATAAAATGTCGGTTTCTATGACTATGAATGGAGCCGTATTACCCATCATGGCATTCTATATCGTTGCTGCTGAAGAACAAGGCGTAGAAAAAAAATTACTTTCAGGAACCATACAAAATGATATTCTAAAAGAGTTTATGGTGCGTAACACCTATATATATCCACCTACACCATCTATGCGTATCATTAGTGATATTTTTAAGTATTGCTCTAAACATATGCCAAAATTTAATCCGATCAGTATCTCAGGATATCACATGCAAGAAGCTGGTGCAACTTGTGATATCGAATTAGCATACACACTAGCTGACGGATTAGAGTACATTAGAAAGGGCATCGATGCAGGGCTAGATATCGATGCTTTTGCCCCTCGCCTATCATTTTTCTGGGCAATTGGTATGAATCATTTTATGGAAGTTGCCAAAATGAGAGCAGCTCGAATGCTTTGGGCAAAATTGATTAAACAATTCAATCCAAAAAATCCAAAATCTTTAATGCTTCGCACCCATTGCCAAACCAGTGGGTGGAGCCTTACTGCCCAAGACCCGTTCAATAATGTTGCCCGTACCTGTATCGAAGCTAGTGCTGCAGCCTTTGGAGGCACGCAAAGTTTACACACCAACGCGCTTGATGAAGCGATAGCGCTCCCAACTGATTTTTCTGCAAGAATTGCCAGAAATACACAAATTTATCTTCAGGAAGAAACACAAATTACTCGAACTGTTGACCCCTGGGCAGGAAGCTATTATGTAGAATCGCTTACAAATCAAATTGCCAATAAAGCTTGGCAACTTATCGAAGAAGTCGAAGAATTAGGAGGCATGACCAAAGCTATAGAAGCAGGAATACCCAAAATGCGTATAGAAGAAGCCGCTGCACGTAAACAAGCTAGAATTGATAGTGAACAGGATGTAATTATTGGAGTCAACAAATATAAATTAGAAGAAGAAGATGCTATTAGCACACTTAAAGTAGATAATCAAGCAGTACGCGCTCAACAAATAGAAGGGTTAAATAAAGTAAAAGCTTCAAGAGATGAACAAGCAGTACATCTTGCTTTGGATAATTTAACTAAAGCAGCAGAAGATGAGACTCAAAATTTGTTAGCTTTAGCAATAGAAGCTGCCAAATTAAGAGCATCCTTAGGTGAGATTAGTGATGCCTTAGAGAAAAAGTTCGGTAGATATAAAGCACAAATCAAATCATTTACAGGAGTGTATGCCAAAGAAATAAAAAATGACGAGTCATTTAATAAGGCTAGAGCGTTAGCCAATCAATTTGCAGATTTAGAAGGGAGAAGACCTAGAATAATGATTGCTAAAATGGGGCAAGACGGTCATGATCGTGGTGCAAAAGTAGTTGCCACAAGTTATGCTGATGTAGGTTTTGATGTCGATATTGGGCCGCTATTTCAAACCCCTGCAGAAGCCGCAAAGCAAGCTGTAGAAAATGATGTGCATATAGTTGGCGTATCTTCTCTTGCAGGAGGTCATAAAACTTTGGTTCCACAAATTGTTGCTGAACTAAAAAAATATGGTAGAGAAGACATTATGATTATCGTGGGTGGTGTAATTCCCCCTGATGATTATGAATATTTATTCGATGCCGGAGCCGTAGCGATTTTTGGTCCTGGTACAAAAATTAGTAATGCTGCAATCACAATTTTAGAAATTTTAATTTCAACATTTGAATGAAGGCAATAAAAAATATTATGCACACATAGTATTTTAATGGATAAATTGTAACTTTCACCAAATATTGATAATACTATACATATGAGCTATACAGATAAAATGCTTCGTGATGGAGCACTAGAAGGAAAAAATATTGTAGTTACGGGGGGTGGTAGCGGATTAGGGAAAGCGATGACTAAATATTTCCTGGAACTTGGGGCCAAAGTAGCTATAACTTCTCGTAATCTAGAAAAACTACAAAATACGGCCAAAGAACTTGAAGCAGAAACCGGAGGCACTTGTTTACCTTTACAATGCGATGTTAGACATTATGATCAGGTAGAAGCCATGAAAGATCAGGCGCTTGCAAAATTTGGTACTATAGATATATTATTAAATAATGCTGCTGGTAACTTTATTTCTCCTACAGAGCGGTTATCTGCCAATGCCTTTGACACTATCATTGACATTGTGCTAAAAGGAACTAAAAACTGCACCTTGGCCTTTGGAAAACACTGGATAGATACAAAATATAAAAACACAGCAGTACTTAATATTGTCACCACCTATGCTTGGACAGGATCAGCCTATGTGGTGCCAAGTGCAACAGCAAAAGCTGGGGTTTTGGCTATGACCAGATCCTTGGCCGTAGAATGGGCAAAATATGGGATGCGTTTTAATGCCATAGCCCCAGGACCTTTCCCAACAAAAGGAGCATGGGATAGACTGCTACCAGGTGATTTAAAGGATAAGATTGATATGAAGAATCAGGTTCCGCTGGGACGTGTAGGTGATCATCAGGAGCTTGCTAATCTAGCTGCATATTTGGTATCTGATTTTTCTGCTTATGTTAATGGTGAAGTCGTTACACTAGACGGTGGTGAATGGCTCAAAGGTGCAGGACAATTTAACATGCTAGAGCAAATCCCGTCAGCAATGTGGGATCAATTGGAAGCCATGATCAGAGCTAAAAAAAATAAATAATTTACTTATTAACAATAGGACAAGTAGTACAAGACCATCTCATAAAGCAGATGGTCTTGTTTATTAACTACTGTTAACATTTTTCATTTTTATAATATATAATTAATTGTATTTTTACCTCTTAAATCCAAATCTCCCCTCATGGGTAAAATAATAGCGATTGCCAATCAAAAAGGGGGTGTAGGTAAAACTACTACCTCTGTAAATTTAGCTGCTTCTCTGGGTGTTTTAGAGAAAAAAGTACTCCTTATCGATGCCGATCCACAGGCCAATGCCACATCTGGGCTTGGACTTGATGTAGAAAGTATTGAGAAAGGTACGTACCAAATCTTAGAGCATACAATACGACCAGAAGATGCTATACTAGAAACCAGTTCGCCAAATGTGCATATTATACCAGCACATATTGATCTAGTTGCTATAGAAATTGAACTTGTTGATAAAGATCAGCGAGAATATATGCTAAAAAAAGTAATCCAGGAACTCAAAAACCAATATGATTATATTCTAATTGATTGTGCTCCTTCTCTTGGCTTACTTACATTAAATGCATTAACAGCTGCTGATTCGGTTATGATACCGATCCAATGTGAGTACTTTGCATTAGAAGGACTAGGTAAGCTTTTAAACACCATCAAAAGTGTTCAAAAAGTACATAATCCAAACTTGGATATTGAAGGATTATTATTAACTATGTATGACTCTAGATTACGATTATCGAATCAAGTGGTTGAAGAAGTGCAAAAGCACTTTAGTGAAATGGTATTTAAGACAATCATTCAAAGAAATATACGTTTAAGTGAAGCGCCTAGTTATGGCGAGAGTATAATTAATTATGATGCTTCGAGTAAAGGTGCTAGCAATTATTTAAGTTTAGCAAACGAAGTCATAAAAAAAAACAGCTAAGGATTCATGGCGAAGGCAACAAAAAAGCAGGCATTAGGCAGAGGACTATCAGCACTACTTAAAGATCCTGATAATGATATAAAATCAGTAAACGATAAAAACGCTGATAAGGTAGTCGGTAATATTATCGAATTAGAGTTAGAAAGCATTGATGTTAATCCTTTTCAGCCACGTACAAGCTTTAATGACGAAACATTACGTGAATTAGCCACCTCAATAAAGGAGGTAGGAGTAATACAGCCTATTACTGTTAGAAAGCTGGATTTTAACAATTATCAATTAGTTAGTGGAGAACGTCGTTTTCGTGCATCAAAACTTGCAGGACTAAAAACTATTCCTGCCTATATTCGTATTGCTAATGATCAAGAATCATTAACAATGGCTTTGGTAGAAAATATCCAAAGACAGGATTTAGACCCTATCGAGATCGCACTTTCGTATCAACGTCTTATCGACGAAATCAGTCTTACCCAAGAACAATTAAGTGATCGCGTCGGAAAAAAGAGATCCACCATAGCAAACTATCTTAGATTGTTAAAATTAGATCCAATTGTGCAAACAGGAATGCGAGATGGTTTTATATCTATGGGGCATGGTCGTGCATTAATAGGCGCCGAAGATCAACAACAACAATTGGATATCTATGAAAAAATTATCGGCAAGTCTTTATCTGTTCGAGAAACAGAAAAACTGGTTCGATCTTTAAATGAAACCACCGAAAGTTCTGGTGAAACTTCAAAAACCAGTCAATTACCAAGACATATTTCAAAAGGGATTAAAGAATTCTCTGATTATTTTGGCGCAAAAATTGATATAAAAGTTTCCAATAAAGGAAATGGTAAATTAATTATACCCTTTTCTTCTGAAGAAGATTTTAAACGCTTAAAGAAACTTATCAATAGTGAGGATTAAATGTTGTTATATTATTTTTTGTATACTTTTTTCTATTCAAAGTATTCTTTCTCAAGAGAATGAAGAAATAAAAATTACTACTGAAGAAGTTGCTGTTAAAAAGAAAAAAAGAGAGAGAAAAATTCGACCATACGAACCCCTGGCACCTGCAAGAGCTGCGTTTTATTCAGCGGTTCTCCCGGGTTTGGGTCAGGTATACACAGGGAAATACTGGAAAGTCCCCATTGTATATGCTGCATTAGGAACAGGCGTGTATTTCTACCTTCAGAATAATAATAATTACAACCGTGTGCGAGATATTTTCAAACGTAGATTAGCAGGTTTTACAGATGATGAATTTCCAAATATAACAAACGATCAATTAATATCATTGCAAGAGCGCTATCGTCGTGATCAAGAACTTTCCCTGCTAGTCACCGTAGGGATTTACCTTTTAAATATTGTCGATGCTAATGTAACTGCACATTTACAACAATATAATGTTACCGAGGATCTTTCTTTTAAGCCAAAAATAAATTTTAATGAGTTTGATGCCGGACTCAATTATGGCCTATCGCTCAATTATAATTTTTAAAAAAAGTAAGTAACTAGTTTACTAAAACAATTAACATAACGCAGATCAATCAAAATATGAAAATCGCATTACTGGGATATGGCAAAATGGGTAAAACCATAGAAAAGATTGCCATAGAAAGAGGCCATACTATTATACTCAAGGTAGATAAAGATGATGCAACATATGACGTCTCTAGTGCTGATGTAGCTATAGACTTTAGTATCCCGTCAGCAGCAGTTAATAATATTACCAATTGTTTTAATGCTGGTATACCTGTAATTTCTGGAACAACAGGCTGGCTAGAATATTACGACATGATCGTTGATTTATGCAAAGAAAAAAAAGGAAGCTTTATATATGCCTCAAATTATAGTTTGGGTGTCAACCTGTTTTTTGAACTCAATAAAAAATTAGCTATCATGATGAACCCATTAGAAGGTTACGAAACTTCTATGGAAGAAATTCATCATACCGAAAAACTTGATGCTCCTAGTGGTACAGCAATTACTCTTGCAGAAGGCATCATAGAGAATACTAGCAAAAAAACCTGGAAACTTGATCAGGGTGATGAACATACGATTCCTATCATTGCGAAAAGGATCGAAAACGTTCCTGGTACGCATACAGTTACGTATTCTTCTGAAGTAGACGATATAGAAATTAAGCATACTGCTCATAATCGAAATGGTTTTGCCTTGGGCGCCGTTGTAGCAGCAGAATGGTTATCAAACAAAATAGGCGTTTTCAGCATGAAAGATGTTTTAGGGTTATAAAAACTGTAACGCTTTACACACAAAAAGTACTTATATAAAAAATATATTAGAGATGATACTAACAGAATGGCTTATTTTTTTCCTGATACTACAGGTGATTCATTTTTTAGGAACTTGGAAACTGTATACCAAAGCAGGAAGAAAAGCTTGGGAGGCACTGGTTCCTGTATACAACGCGGTTATACTAATGAAAATCATAAACCGTCCTTGGTGGTGGGTTATCTTATTATTTATTCCTGTAATTAATGTTATTATGCTACCTGTGATTTGGGTAGAAACTATTAGAAGTTTTGGCAAAAATACTACCAGCGACACTGTACTTGTGATAGTGACTCTTGGATTTTACATCTTTTATATAAATTATACACAAGATGTACAATACATTCAGGATCGTAGCTTAAAACCAAAAACAGCAGCAGGAGAATGGATAAGTTCTATCTTATTTGCTGTAGTAGCTGCAACTATAGTACACACCTATTTCATGCAACCATACACCATCCCAACAGGCTCTTTAGAAAGAACATTGCTTGTTGGAGATTTCTTATTTGTAAGCAAATTTCACTACGGAGCGCGAACTCCCATGACTGCAGTATCTTTTCCCATGGTACATGATACTATCCCAGTAATTAGAACAAAATCTTATACCAGTAGCCCGCAATACCCCTATTTTAGGCTACCCGGTTTTCAGAACATAAAACGAAATGATATTGTAGTTTTTAGTTGGCCCATTGATACAGTCCGGTTTTTTAGAGATCAATCGGGGAAAAACTTTTACAAACCTATCGACAAAAAATCAAATTATGTAAAACGATGTGTTGGTGTTCCTGGTGATTCACTATCAGTAGTAGATGGCTATGTTCATATCAACGGAGAAAGAACCAAATTACCAAGTCGTGCACAGGTACAATTTTCATATGCTGGAACCACAAAAGGAAGTAGTTTCAATTTGCAAAATTTATATGATCGTTATCGAATAAAGCAAGATGAATTTGGGTATAATAATTCTCAATTCAGTTCTAGAGGTATGACTGAAGATGCAGCGACACGATTTAAAAATCATCCAAATGTAGGAAGTATACAAAGGATTTTAGCACCAAAAGGACAAAAAGATCCTGGTATCTTTCCAAATAATGGTAGGGTAAACTGGAATTCTGACCATTTTGGCCCTATATACATTCCTGAAGCAGGAAAAACAGTAAAGATGGATCTTAAAAGTTTTTCTCTGTACAGAAGAATTATTGAAGTATATGAAGGCTCAGAAATGGGTATTGATAACAAACTATCTGTAAATGGCACTCAAATATTACTCAATGGGCAGCCTATCGATAATTATACATTCAAACAAGATTATTACTGGATGATGGGGGATAACCGTCATAATAGTGAAGACAGTCGCGTATGGGGTTACGTGCCCGCTAATCATATTGTTGGAAAACCCGTTTTTGTATGGTTTAGCTGGGATAGCAATGCAAAAGGGTTGTTTAACAAGATTCGGTGGGAACGTATGTTCACTACTGTTGGTGGTGAAGGCGAACCCGTGTCTTATTTTAAATACTTTCTAATCTTATTAGCAGGCTGGATTATCTATAACCAATACCGCAAAAAGAAAAAAAACACCTAATAATTTTATGAGACCAGAACTATTGAAATAAAGAAAAATACTGCAATAGCTCTGGTTTCATATTACCAAAGATCATTCAGAGAAATTGAAAACTACTTTACTTCATCCCATGTATTTTGGTTCTATAGTACAATACGCCGCTATAGTACAGTCTGATTCAATTATCTTTGAAAACCATGATAATTATCAAAAACAAACGTATCGCAATCGTACATATATCTATACCGCAAACGGAAAGCTATTGTTAACCATTCCTATCAAACACAAAGGAAACGGAGAGAGACAATTATATAAAGATATTCGTATCGAAAATGATTTCGGTTGGCAAACCCTACATTGGCGATCATTAGAAACTGCCTACAGAACTTCTCCTTTTTTTGAATACTACGAAGATGAATTTGCTCATTTATTTGAAAAAAAGAAGGAATTCCTCTTAGACTTCAATTATGAATGTATGCACGTTATTTTTGAATGCTTAGAGCTAGGTTCTGATTACTTAAAAACAAAAGAGTACATAAAAACTCCGGAAAACATCAATGACTTAAGGACATTGGTGAATGCGAGAAAAGAGGACAGCTACCCCTTGGCGCCCTATATTCAAGTTTTTGAAGATAAACATGGTTTTATACCAAATCTTTCTATCCTTGATTTATTATTTAATGAAGGCACCAATGCTGTATCATATCTCGAAAATCAATCTGTATTGTAATGATTCGTCCTATACTTCATTATGGACTCCATTTTATTATTCCAATAGTAATTGCATTAGTATTCTTTCCCAAAAAATGGAAAAAAGTATATTTGATCTTTTTAGCAGCTATGCTCATTGATTTAGATCACCTCACGGCAGATCCCATTTTTGATCCAAATCGCTGTAGTGTTGGATTTCATCCGCTACACAGTTACTATGCCGTTGCTGGATATTTTATCCTTCTATTTTTTAGAAAAACACAAATCATAGGTTTGGCTTTGCTGTGGCATATTCTAACTGATTTGATGGATTGTTGGATGATGTAAACTGTTCATTTATAAAATATTGATTACATTTAATACAACAATTGCGTATTACAAACCCCAATTAATGTATTTAAATATGAAAAGATCTTTATTTTTAATCTTATTTTTAGCGATATGTGCGTGTAAACAACAAACACAAGAAGTTAAGAGCAAACAGGCTGAGCAATCCACCCAACCAGAAGCCGTAATTGCAACACCTATACAAAAAAATGATCCTATAGCTATAGATTCAAAATTTGGTAATAGACTTTCTAAAAAAGAGCTTAGATCAATTTTTACAAGAAGAAGGCAAAATCAGCTTGGGATATCAAATCCCGTATATCAAGGATATTCCTACAAAGATGAATCTGGTGAATACTTTCTAGTCTTAACGGATCACAGGAAAGGAATAAATGAAGAGAAAGACACGGTCTATGATAATATTTATGCAGTAAATGTAGTTAAACGGAATAATCAATTCAAAAAAAGATCAACTATACAAGATGAAATTGATGGCGATTGGGAAACTTCTATCGGTTTTTGGAATCAATACTCAGAAATCTCAGACCTTGATAACGATGGCCTGGTAGATCTTGTGTTGGTTTATGGGACCACAGGGCAAGACATGTATAAAGATGGTAAAGTAAAAATTTTAGTGTATCACAACAATAAAAGAGTATCTGTCAAGCACCAGAACAGTGATATAAAAGGTGGAAAATCTACCAAAATTAATACCAACTTTTATAGATTACCTGCACAAATACAAAAGGCAGTACAAGAAAAAATGAAACTCATGGTAAAAAATGGGCATGCATCATTTTCAAAAGGGTGGGAAAAGAAAATGGCAGATAAAGAGGTTCGTATAGAATAATAGTATGTATGAAGGGTATTTACTTTTGATGTGTGTTTTAATAAAAGAGTGTAAAAGCGATCCTGAACGCTTAATTTTTTTTCTGATTTTATAGTTTTATTCTAGTGAATATAGGATAATGATCAGAAAGTTTTTCTTTGAAATTTCTAAACTCAAGCGTTTCGAAATCTTCATCAACCAAAATAAAATCTATGCGTACAGGAAATAAATCAAACTCGTATGTTTTTCCAAATCCCCTACCCGCTTCTTTAAATGTATCTAATAATCCCTCAGATTTAACCTTGTTATACACATAGGAATATGCCGTATTATTAAAATCACCCATAACAATATTTCTGTATGGTGATTTTTTCATATGCGCTATCAAAAGCTCAATCTGTTCCTGTTGTTTTTCGAAAGACACACGAATTCTGCTTAGCAATTTTTGAGAGTCTGCTTTAGCCAACTGATTCGTAGTAGAACTTATTTTGTGAGATTGCAGATGCACATTATATACGCGAATAGTATCATCTTCAACACGAATATCTGAGAAAATAATATTATTTGCTGTTTCTTTAAATTGTAGAGAACCTTTTTTGATTATCGGAAATTTTGAAAATATGACAAGCGCTAGTTCTCCATTATCATTATTAAAATTTTCGTATTTGTAAGGATATTGACTAAAATTAATATCGGGATTGTTATAAAACTCCTGAGCACAGAAGATATCAGCACTCTGTTTAGTTATTAATGTAGAAACATCCTGTGGAATAGATTTTGAGTCTATCCAATCGAACCTATTAAAACTACGCACATTATAACTTAATAATGAGAAACTATTTTCAAACGAACTTGACGATTTTCCGCTTAATTTATATAAAGAAGACACGTGAGTGATCCCTAAAATCAAAACTATTAAAGAAAGTGATACTTTTTTATTTAGCTGAATCACCCAATACAATAAAAATATAATATTAATGACTATTAAGATAGGTACAGCAAGACTTAGAACTGATAATAACGGGAATGTCTTAGGAGAAACATAGGGTAATAGAAACGATAACAATAATGCAAAAGCTGCTATAGCATTAAGCCCAAAGACAACCTTGTTCATCAATTTCCTCATATATCAACCTATTCTTTTCCAGCTTTAAACAAAAAGTCTTTTTCGTCTTTGGTCAAGCTATCGTATCCGCTCTTACTGATCTTATCCAAAATAGCATCTATTCTTGCTTGATTTGGATTTTTAACTGAATTAGTTTTAGTATTCCTGGCAGCTCTCTTGTGAGTTTTTGATTTATGTACAGTTTTTAAAGGGCTTTTTTTCTTTCTTGGTATGAGCATACTTAATAGACCATCCATTAACTTTTCAAACCAGGCTCCGATGTCGTTTCCTTTTTTTAGTTGACTTGCATACATATAACCGAATAAAGCACCTCCTAAATGTGCCAAATGTCCACCAGCATTACCAGCAGGAATCTGAATAATATCCAGAATCACAAAAAACGCAGCAATCCACCAAAATTTCACACTTCCTAAAAATAGTAACCGTATGGTCATATAAGGAATGTATGTAGCTATACCAATTAAAATTGCCATAACAGAAGCCGATGCACCTAATAGATATGAGTCACCTACCTGAGAAAATGCAGGAAATAGATTATACGAGAGCATATAAAGTAAAGCACCAAAAATAGCTCCCAAGAAGTAAACCGTAAGCGCCCTTTTACCTGATATATAGGAAACAAAATATCGACCAGCAAAATACAGTATAATCATATTGGATGCCAAATGCCAAATACCACTATGCAAAAATGCATAGGTAATGATAGTCCAAGGTTTGAACACAAATTCATTTACCTCCTTCGGAAAAACAAACCAATCCATTAATGAATCGTTTGTTGCTCCAAATAAAAAAGTAAATGTTTTAACTAAGTAAAAGGATATAAATATTACAACATTGATTACAATTAATTTTTCTATAATCGTAATGGTTCTAAACTTTGTTTTTAAATCTTCTAATAATGACATCAGTTCCAACGATGTTGATTAAACGAATTCTTTTTCCAGTACCACATGGTTATAAAGCCAATAACCGCACCCCCAATATGAGCCCAATGCGCAACATTTGTGGCTCCATAAATGCTTTGTCCTGTAATCCCGCCAAACAAATCCATAGCAAAATAAGCTCCTACTAAATACTTCGCTTTTATCGGGATAGGAATAAACATAATGTATAAAGGCAAATTAGGGAACAAAACTGCAAACGCAGCAATAATTCCTGAAATTGCACCAGAAGCACCTACCATAGGCGATACATATGCCCCAATCATTTTTTGTGTCATTTCTTGAGGAATATTAGGGTAGACAGCAAACTGCTCATTAGTAATAGCATCTTGTATAAATTTGCTGATTTCAGCTGGTGAAAATCCTGCTTCGATGTAAGCTTGATAGCCTGGGTTGAATTGAAAATACGAAAATAAAATTTGCAGTCCTGCAGCTCCAAGTCCGGATGAGAAGTACAAAAACAAAAATTTCTTCTGCCCTACGGAATATTCGAGGTGGCTTCCAAACATAAACAACATAAACATATTAAAAAATATGTGTGTAAAACCACTTTGGCTATGCATAAACATATGCGTGATAATTTGCCAAAATTGAAAATTAGGATGCTCAGGAAACCATAATGCAAATAACTCAAACGACCATGTACTAAGTGATAATGATCCTATAAAAACGATAATATTAATAATCAGTAAGACCTTTACTGTTTCTGTAATTCTCCCCATGTATTTTTAAAATTTCTTATCAATTTCATCTATTGTTAACGTGATGAAAGTCGGCTTATTATCTGGCGTTACTGTTGGCTCTGTGCAAGCAAAAAGACTATTTGCCATATATTGTTGTTGTTCTGGAGCTAACACTACCCCTGTTTTCACAGCGATACTACTCGCTATTGATTTTGCCAATACATCAGTTTGTGAGAAACCAGTATCGGGCACTTCATTTTCGAGATCACTAAGTAATTGTTCAAATAAAATCGAAACTTCTTTTTCTGATACCACCGCGGGTATGGAGGTGATTTCAACTTCTCCCATAGTTAACGCTCCGAATACAAAACCTGTATTTTCTAATTGTTCTCTTACCGTTTCTAAAAGAGCAATTTCTGTTTTAGAAAAAGATAGGGTAAGCGGGAATAACAATTGTTGACTTACCGAACTTGCCATAGTAATATTACGCAGTACTTCTTCGTATACTATTCTTTGATGTGCACGATTTTGGTTGATAATTACCATTCCACTTTTAATCGTGGTTACTATATACTTTTTTCTAAGCTGGTAGGTAGTATGATTTCCTATTACTTTTTCTTCTCCTTCAAATAAACTGCCCGTTACTTCAGCACTTTCAAATTCAACTGATGAAAATTCATTATCGATTGATTTGGGAGCAGCCATTTCTGATTCTAATCCTACGTATAGATTTTCCCAACTCCCAGCAGCATCTTTTTTATAAGATGTATGATGTTTTCCAGAAGCAGCGCTTATTCCTGATTGTTTATCTGAAGTAAACGGGTTAAAATTTCGATCTACTTCAATGGTTGGATTTTCAGCCATCTTACTCTTATACTCGTATGGAGTATCCATAGAGGAATCTCTGTTAAAATCCAAAACCGGTGCTACATTAAATTGCCCTAAACTATGTTTTATCGTAGAACGCAACATTGCATATAGTGCATGCTCATCTTCAAATTTAATTTCGGTTTTTGTAGGATGAATATTAATATCTATAGAGGTAGGATCTACGCTCAGGTATATAAAATAACTCGGATGTGCTTTATCTTTTAACAACCCTTCAAAAGCAGCACTAACTGAATGATTAAGGTAGGCACTTTTGATAAATCTATTGTTTACAAAGAAAAATTGCTCGCCGCGTGATCGTTTAGCATATTCGGGCTTACCTACAAAACCACTAATAGTAACGAGATCAGTTTCTTCTTTAACCGGAACGAGTTTTTCATTAGTTTTGCCTCCAAAAATATTTACAATACGTTGGCGGTGATTGGCAATGGGTAGATTAAACACTTCACTGCCGTTATGATACATATCCATTTTTATAGCGGGATGCGCCATAGCTACACGATGAAATTCATCTATAATATGACGTAATTCGACGGCATTAGACTTTAAAAAATTCCGCCGTGCGGGAATGTTATAAAATAGGTTTTTAACACATATAGCAGTTCCTTTTGGCGTTACACAAACCTCTTGAGAAGTGACTTCGCTACCTTCGATCTTAATTTCAGTACCCACTTCATTACTATCTTGTTTGGTTTTTAGCTCTACATGAGCAATTGCCGCAATAGAGGCCAGAGCCTCTCCTCTAAAACCTTTGGTGTCTATTTGAAAAAGGTCTTCTGCGGCCTTTATTTTTGAAGTTGCATGTCTTTCAAAACTAAGTCTGGCATCTGTAACACTCATTCCTACGCCATCGTCTATAACCTGGATAAGCGTTTTACCGGCTTCTTTAATTATTAATTTTATATGAGTTGATTGTGCATCAATTGCATTTTCCAACAATTCCTTAACTACCGAGGCTGGTCTTTGAACCACTTCTCCAGCAGCAATTTGGTTGGCTACATGATCTGGTAATAGTTGAATGATATCAGACATTTATCGTCTTGCAGTAAATATGGATAAATCAAAATCTATGAGATACAAAAAAACAAAAATTAAAATAAGAAAAATCCATAAAACTCTCCGATTGATTTTTCTATCAGCATCGTGTCTTAGTTCTCCCCAAGCCGTTTTAAATTTATCTTTAAAATTACTGGTTTTACCTACACTTCTGAATTTATCAAACTTGTTTTCAATCTGATATGGGCTACCCTCTCCATTATCATCCCAATAACGTGGAGCATAGCTGAATTTTTTATTTTTTCTTGTTTTAAAAACTCCCATAGTTCAACCCAAATATAATTAAAAAGCGTTGTAATCTAAAGCTTTTAGCATTACAATAACATCATAATATCAACAACAAGTATTATACCACTTATGATGTACTAAGAGAATTTCTATTTATAAAAGGTAGCATCTTTGCGCAATTGTGCCATTTTAATAGCGGCTATAGCGGCTTCAGTTCCTTTGTTACCATGTTTGCCTCCGGATCGATCTATAGATTGTTGCATCGTATTATCGGTTAACACACAAAAAATAACTGGGATGTCTGTAGTAACATTTAGATCCTTAATCCCATGAGTAACTCCTTCGCATACAAAATCAAAATGTTTTGTTTCTCCTTGGATTACACTACCAATTGCAATAACTGCATCAAGCATTTCAAATGATTCTTGCATTTTTTTACAACCATAGATCAATTCGAAACTCCCCGGTACATTCCACCGCACAATATTTTCTTTTATTGCCCCACAATCGATGAATGCATCAAAAGCTCCTTGAAACAAACCTTGAGTAATTTCTTCATTCCACTCTGAAACAACAATCCCAAACCGAAAATCTTTCGCATTTGGGATTGTTGTCTTATCGTATTGTGATAAATTTTTATTTTCTGTAGCCATGATTATGTTTAAAGTTTATGTGTTTCAGGTTCAAAGTTTCTTTTAAAACTTGAAACTTCAAACTAAAAACTATTTTTTCATTGCTTGTGCCTGACCAAGATGCACATCTA
Source organism: uncultured Aquimarina sp. (assembly GCA_947495425.1). Taxonomy (GTDB): domain Bacteria; phylum Bacteroidota; class Bacteroidia; order Flavobacteriales; family Flavobacteriaceae; genus Aquimarina. Next base: position 11,264 of record CANLYR010000040.1, on the reverse strand, counting down.
CTTGATTTGCCTCTACACTTTTTGGAAATTCTTCTTTGATTCTTTCAAGATAAGAAATTGCGGCATCAGTTTTATTTAATGATATAGCCGTAATGGCAGCTTTTAACAAAAACTTTGGTGTTGTAAAGTCGTTAGTTTTTGTTTTCGCAGCTTTTTCATAATAACCTAGCGCTTCTTCTACTTGATCTAGCTGAGAGAAAGCGTCCCCTATACCTCCCAACGCTAGTGGACCAAGCATAGCGTCATCACTTTTAAAATTATCAAGATAGTTTATGGCTTCCTGATACTTATTCATATTAAGGTAAGAAAAACCAACATAATAATTTGCAAGATTAGCTGCTTTTGTACTCCCATAATTCTCAATAATTTCTAAAAAACCATATTTACCTTCTCCTCCATTAAGTGCAAGAGTGTATAAAGAGTCACTAACAGTTGTATTACCATTTACTGCAAGATCAAAATACTGCTGTGCTTTAAACATTTCATTTGCTGCTTCTTGTTCTTTTGGCTCTTGTATAAATTTTTGAAATCCAAGATATCCTAATATAACAAGAGCTATTACTCCAACAGCACCAAGTATGAACTTTTGATTTGCTGCAACCCATTCTTCAGTTTTTGAAGCGCCCTCATCTAAGGTATTAAATACTTCAGCAGTTGTTGAATTATCTTCGATTTGTTCAACTTCTTCAGCTTTATTTTTAGGTTTGTGTCCTCGTTTCTTATAAGTTGCCATAAGTTTTCTTTAATGAAGGGCAAAAATAAAATTTTTATTCATAATAAAAAGCACAACTATTTATTATTTTTCAATAATTTGCGCCGATTAATTATGAATCTTACTAAAGTTACGGTCCCTTGATGATCAGTGTTTTATGATTTTAAAATCTCTTTCTTTACTCAATTATAAGAATTTTGAATCCATCAATTTTGAATTTGATGACAAGATAAACTGCTTTGTTGGAAATAATGGCGTCGGAAAAACGAATATTCTGGATGCCATTTATCACTTATCATTTGGGAAAAGTTATTTCAACCCAATCACAAGTCAAAATATTAAACATAATACAGACTTTTTTGTTGTTGATGGACTATATGAAAAAGATGATCGTGATGAAAAAGTAATTGTAAGTGCCAAAAGAGGGCAAAAAAAAGTGATCAAACGTAATGGCAAAGCTTATGATACCTTTAGTGAGCATATTGGTTTTTTACCCTTAGTAATTATATCCCCCGCAGATCGGGATATAATAACAGAAGGTAGTGATACACGTCGTAAATTTATAGACGGTGTAATTTCACAAAGTGATAAGACATATCTTACCACATTAATAAAATATTCTAAAATAGTTGCACAGCGTAACTCATTACTGAAATACTTCGCTGTTAATACTACATTTGACGCTACAACACTCGATGTCTACAATCAACAGCTTCATGAATATGGGAGTAGTATTTATGAAAAAAGAACTGCATTTCTTAAAACCTTTATCCCTATATTTCTAAATAGATATGATGCCATAAGTTCTGGAAAAGAAAAAGTAACATTGACCTATCAAAGTAAACTATCAGAAATCCCGCTACTTGCACTTCTTGAACAAAGTATTGCCAAAGATAGAATGCTTCAATATACAAGTGTTGGTATTCATAAAGATGATTTGTCTTTTGAAATTGATGAGCACCCCATCAAAAAATTTGGCAGCCAGGGACAACAAAAATCATTCTTGATTGCATTAAAACTTGCACAGTTTGATTTTATAAAAAAACATAGCAAAGTAAATCCAATACTCTTGCTTGATGATATTTTTGACAAACTCGATGAGAAGCGAGTAGAGCACATTATAAAACTAGTTGATGATCAAAACTTTGGACAATTGTTTATTAGTGACACTCATGCTGAACGAACCGAAGAAGTCGTTAAAAAAATATCACAGTCCTATAAAATTATTACCTTGAAAGGAAATCAAGAATCTAACTAATCAGGTATGAGAAGAGTTCTGTATTACACCTTACCGTTACTTTTTATTATTTCATGCGCAACACAAAGCCCAAAAGATCATTTGCAATACATAGATGGATATTGGGAGATTGAACGTGTGGTATTACCTGACGGGACTGAAAAAAAATATACCTTCAATCAAAGTATCGATTTTTTTGAAGTTAAAGATTCGACAGGCATTCGCAAAAAAGTACAACCAAAACTAGATGGAAGCTTTATAGCGAGCAATGATAGTGAAATGTTTATCTTAAAAACAGAGAATGATAGTCTCAGAATGTACTATAAAACTTCACTCTCAACTTGGAAAGAGACAATTATTTCTGCGAAAGAAAATCAAATAGTGATTAGAAATGAAGCGGGAAATACATACTTTTATAGACCCTACAAAAAAATCCAATTATAATGGCTAAGCGTCACCAAGAACATCAAACTTTAAGTGAGGTTTTAAAAAACTTTGTTTCTGACAATAAACTAGAAAAAGGACTAGACAAAGTTGCTGTACGAGACGTCTGGGAAAACATAATGGGACCTGCAATTACCAAATACACCCAAAATATTAAATTAGAACGGGACACACTATTCGTACAACTTACCTCATCTGTACTACGAGAAGAGCTTAGTTATGGTAAACAAAAGATTATTGATAATCTTAATGAAGCGCTAGGCAAAGAATTAATCAAGAAATTAGTGTTGAGGTAGCAATCAAAAATCTATAATCGTACAAAACTCAGCTCCTTCTGGACAAAAGGGTGTTGGGTCTGTTTTTATACAAACTTTACCGCTTTGCTGACCATCAAATTGAAAGATAAATTCATTATCACCTGTCGATCCCCCATCTGCTTCTTGAAAATTTCCATCAACAGACCAGGTATATTCAATCTGATCAATATTTGGAAAATCAGCTTCAAATCTATAGGTAAATGGAGGGTCTATGATAGTTGATGTAAACGATAGTTGAGGGCAGACTGACTCTGCGAAAACTTCTTTACACACTTCAGTACCTAAAGGGCAATCAGGAGATGTAGCTTTCAAACAAACCTTATGTAAACCAGGCACAAAACTGCGAGTGAGGGTATTTTCTCCAGCAATCAAAGGAAGAGATTCACTATCAATTACCCAAATTAATTCTAAGTTAGGTTTGCTATCAAAATTTGCATCAAATCTAAATGTATTTGGCGATACTCTAGTAGTATCAATACTCATCTCTGGGCATCCTACACAAACATCTACAACCTCATAAAAATCAAAATAAGTATTAATTTTTTCTGGAGAAGCATTTGGTCCTGCCAATATATCCACAGGAAATCTAAAATCTGGTTGGTAGTTTTTATTTTGTACATTAAAAAATGCATCAAACTCCTGATCTGTATTGACAGCTACTTCTCGTTTAACGCTATCAAGTATTGTTACCGGATAATCAAAAGTAAAACATTGTCTAAAAAGGTTTTCAAATTCATCACGAAGGCTTGTGTAACCACATTCATCAAAAAGGTTTAGTAATGCTTTCTCATTTTCGATACGAATACTACGATCAGCATTTTTAAATGTAACTTCAACAGGAAATTGTAAACCGGTGATATTAAAATTTGAACGCTGCCCTGAAATTATGCTTATTAACCCACTATAATTCTCGACAGTAATACTAGAATCGTTATTGTAACCAAGAATGATAGGATAATCAAATCTAAAGCATTGCTGGTCTTCGGTTACGGTATCAGTTTCAGAAAACAAATTTTTAAGAAGCGATACCACAGCTATACTGGATATAATCTCTTCATTTGTACTATTAGGAAAGAAAGAGTCGTCATTTACACAGCTAGTAGTCAATATTAACACTACTATCACTGTAATCCACGTATGTAAAATTGATAATTTCAAAATAATTTTCTTTCTATTGCTAAGTTCCAATATAAATATAACGAATGAAAGTAAAACTACCCTACCCATATTATTTATATAGAAATATAAAAATTCCCCAAAAGTAATGGCAATACTTTCGGGGAATTAACCTAATTAATCTAACCTAACTAAACTTTGTTAAATATTTTACCCTTGCGTTGGATCTGTGATTTCAACAACCACGCATTTTTTTATTCCTTCGGGACACTGTGGGGTTTCAAATAGCAAACACACCTCATATCTTCCTGCATTAAACTCATAAGATAAGGGATCTTGCTGACCAGAGCTACTACCCACATAATCGCCATTCACTAGCCAATCTGACACATAGCTGTTAACACCTTCAAAATTTCCTGGGAAAAACATATATGTATTACTATCACCTTGTTGTTCTATTTCGAAAGATAATTCAGGACATGAAATAACTGGATCTCCTACTTGTAGTAACTTACACCATTTTCTACCCTCTGGGCAATTTTTGGTTTTAACGACAAGGCATATTAAGTACGACCCTTGTTCTAACTGCGTGTAAAATGGATTGTTATGTGGAAATTCACTGCTTTTACCAAGATATACTTCATTATCATACCACTCAAGTGTTGTAGTAGGATCGTCTATTCCTTCAAAAAAGCTTGGATAAAAATTGTATCCAAAACTATTGCCATCTTGTTCGATTTCAAAAGACACTTCTGGACACTCTTCTTCACAAGAAAGGTCGATAGTCTCACAATAAGTCACTCCCTCAGGACAGTTTTCTGTAGCTACTTTTAAGCATACTTCATATATATTGCAAAGCTTTAATCTTTCACTATACGATTGATCCACACCATTACTTTGTACTTCTTGATCATTAATAAGCCACTGAAAATTAGTAATACCTTCAATCCCATCAAGATCTGGTGTAAACGTATAACTTGCCACATTGGTGTTTTGATCTACAATATTTTCTTCTGCATTAAAAGACACCTCAAGACATTTATCATCAACTTCTTTTATTGTTATCGTTTTACAAAACGAAGTACCTTCAGGGCATTCTGGTGTTTCAGATTTTATACAAACCTCATAACTTCCAGCCTCAAAAAAACCAACATACATATTATCTCGATCATTAAATACTAATTCTGAATCCACTAGACTATCGTTAACAAACCACTCATAAGGAGTGTTTTGAATAGTAGGGAAATCTGCAATAAACTTATAATAGCCTGCTACAGAATCGTTGTGTATTGTATCATCTGTCTTATTTAATTGAGTAATCGAATCTAGTCTAGAAAATGTAAAGGCGAGTTCTGGGCAATTATCAAATTCTTCATTAACTTCACAGGATGCAAATCCTAATACAATCATTAGGATCGAAAGGAACCAAATACTAAGTTTTTTCATTGTAAATAATTTTAAAAGGTTATTTCTTTTTGATTTGTGGCTTTTTAATTGCTTCACATAAATAAAACGCCGTTAAAAAAACTTACCCTACCCCATTTTATCTTTTCATTTCTTATTTTTTGATAGCTTGGAAAAAAAATCTAGTTTTGACACAGTATTTTATACCTCCCAAATGTCTGACGATAAAAACGCTACATGTAACGAACAAGCCTTTGACCAGTTTTTCAAAAGCCATGCAAAACTTTTGAGAAATTATATCTATTACAAGTTTGGAGATATGCAGCAGGCAGAAGACATTGTTCAGGATACGTTTATTAAATTATGGAATAACTGCTCTAATGTTACACTGGATAAAGCAAAAAGCTATGTTTATACTGTTGCAACCAACCTTGGTATTAGTGTTGTACGACATCAGAAAGTAAAATTTAAATACAAGGATTATATCATTAATCGTAGGAATGACACCAACAATGAGTCTCCTGAATTTATCGCTATAGAAAAAGAGTATATGGAACAACTAAAAAGTGCAATTGCAGCATTGCCAGAACGACAACGAGAAGTTTTCCTTTTAAGCAGAATAGATAAAAAAACATACAAAGAAATTGCCGAATTATCAGGCGTATCAGTAAAAGCAATAGAAAAACTAATGCATAAAGCATTGGTAGCTTTGAGAAAAAAGATTGGGAATGTGTGATAGACGATAGACGAAAGACGAAAGACGAAAGACGAAAAAAATCAAAAATATTGATAAAACAAAACAGATAATGGCATTTAAATTTGAAAAACTAAAAGTGTGGCTAAAATCATTAGATCTTTCTGGAGATATTCATGAATTAACACTTGGTTTTCCAAAAGAGGAATTATATATATTATCTTCTCAGATAAAGAGAGCTATTGACTCAATAACTCTAAATATTGCTGAGGGCTCCACGGGACAATCAAATAAAGAGTTTAATCGATTTTTAGGTATAGCGCTACGTTCGGCAATTGAAGTTGTAAGTTGCTTGTATTTAGCAAAAAAAAGAGACTTAATAGATGAAAAACAGTTTAAAATACATTATGATAAGCTTACCGAAATTATTAAAATGACGCAGGCTTTGCGAAAAGCATTACAAATAAATTAAAGGCTATCGACCATTAACTATTGACTATTGACTAAAACAAAAAAGGGTAGGGTAATTATTAAGTAAAACGTTCACATTATATAGATAGAAGTTATGTTTGACGATAAAAAAGATGATATATTCTTATCACGGTGGATTAATGGTGAGCTCACCAAAGAAGAGCTTATTGCGTTTAAATCCCATCCGGAGTATGAGCATTACGTAAAAATAATGGCTGGAGCCGACGCTTTATATCTTAAAGAATATAATGAAGAAAAAGCGCTTATCGCGCTTAAATCAAAACGTAGCAGTACCAGCAAAAAATCAGGTGCTGTGATAAAGCTATGGCCATATGTTGCAGCAGCGGCTTCTATAGCAATTATTCTAGGGTTGTTTTTGTTTAGCTCAAATCAAACATTTACTTCTTCGTATGGAGAACAACTGGCAATAACATTACCTGATGGTTCTGAAATGATTCTAAATGCAAAATCAAAAGCTAGTTTTAATAAAAATAATTGGGAAGGTAGTCGAAGTATCACCTTAGAGGGTGAAGCTTATTTCAAAGTAAAAAAAGGCAGCAAATTTACTGTAATTACAGAAAACGGAGAGGTATCTGTTCTTGGCACTCAGTTTAACGTATACGCTCAAGACGCATTCTTCGAAGTACATTGTTTTGAGGGTAAAGTAAGCGTGGTAAATAACAAATATCAAGAAATCCTTACCGCTGGAAAAGCATTTCGGGATCTAGATAATACAACACCAGAAAGCTGGACTATTAAGGCACAACAACCTTCCTGGATTACTAACTCAAGCACTTTCAGAAGTATTCCCTTACAATATGTGTTTAATGAACTTGAAAAACAGTATAATATAAAAATCCAATCCCCGTCTATAGATCTAAAAACTATTTATACAGGAACTTTTCCTAATAATAATAAAAAAGTGGCCCTTAGAACAGTTTTTGGCACCTTAGGTTTTGAGTATAGTCTATCTCCAGATGGCAAGACCGTAGTTCTAGAAAAGTAAAAGCATGATCAGACTTTTATGTACGTGTATTTTGTTTTTATGTAGCATTCCTATTTTCTCACAGAAAGAAGCACAGATTGTTGTCGTAAAAGATACTCCTCTATCTGAAACGATACAAATTATAGAAAATTCTTATGCTGTTAAATTCTCCTATATTGATACACTTATTGATAATAAAAAAGTCTCGACAACCGTAGATTCGAGGATTCCTATAGAAAGCTTAATCAAAACATTACAAACACAGACATTATTAAAATTTGAGATCACCGGAAAAAACTTTGTAACCATTAGTGATTTTAATAAAAAAGATAAAATTCCTGTTTGTGGCTATGTGTTAGATGAGGAAGAAAAACCGCTTAAAGACATCAGAATATTCTTCAAATCAATCAGAATGAATACTACAACCGATGAAAATGGCTATTTTGAATTTAAAGAAGTGCCCTACAATTCGGTAGTATTAATTAGCGCTCCAGGATTCAGACAACGAGTTCTTAATTCTCAATTATTTTTAGTTAAAGGATGTCTCAAAACCTACCTTATTAACACCCCTGAAGAAACTCTTGATGAAGTGTTTATTCAGGAATATTTAGCCAAAGGCATTACACAAAACAAAAAAGTAATCACTGTTGATTTAAAAGATGTAGAAGTGCTTCCCGGAAGGACAGAACCTGATATTTTACAAAGTATACAACTCACTCCAGGAGTAAATAATCCATTTGAAACCGCTTCTGGAGTATTTGTTAGAGGAAGTACTCCTTATCAAAATCTAGTGCTATGGAACGGCATCAAAACCTATCAACAAGGTCATTTTTTTGGTATGCTATCGGCTTTTAATCCATACGTGGCAAAAGAAGTAAACTTCTCAAAGAGTGGCGTCAGTGCCCGGTATGGTGATCGAATTGCAGGTGTAATAGACATTAAGTCCGGAAATAAAATTGCAGATCGTTTTACCGGAGGGGCTGGCTTTAATATGATCAATGCAGATATCGTAGCGCATACACCGATTATCAAAGATAAAATATCGCTTCAGGTATCAGGAAGAAGATCATATGCCGATCTGTTAGAAACTTTTACATACAAACAACTTTCTGATCGTGTCTTTCAAAATACCAAAATTGCAGAAAATACAGAATCTAACAATGAAGATAATACTTTTTACTATGCAGATTATAATGCTAATTTGATTGTAAAACCATCACTAAATCATAATATAAAAGTCAATACTATTTATAGTAAAAATGATTTAGATTTTAAAAGAAGTGACCCACTAGAATCTTTTAATGACAATCTAATAACAGAAAATGAAGGGTATAATCTTCTATGGAATACCAAGTATACAAATACTCTATCCATAGACATCAACGGGTATTACACAAAATACGTATTAAACTATCAGTTCATCACTAGCAATTTAGGATCGATAGCAGAAATCGAAAGCAAAAAAAATAGTGTTAGAGATTATGGTGCAGAATTAGGCATACAATATAAGTTATCTGATTATCAAAAACTTTTGGGAGGATATCAATATTCAAACAATAGCATCCGATATGCTTTTGTTACTACGACCCCTGATTATGAACTGATTTTAGATCAGGACAATCAATTCCTAAATACGCATGCTGCTTATACAGAATACAAATTTGAAAATCCAAAACACTTCTTTTTTTCTGTGGGAATACGATTTAATCATTATACAGAACTTGATCACTCTTATGTAGAGCCTCGTATTTTTATTCAAAAGTATCTGACCAAAAATTGGGAAATCAATACAAGTGGTGAATACCGAAGCCAATCAACTAGCCAGATACAAGAATCAGTAGTAAGTGATCTTTCTCTAGAAAATCAGGTATGGACTCTCGCCAACAATGAGCAGTTTCCTATTATCACAAGCTATCAATATACATTAGGTAGTAGTTTCAGAAAAAATAAATGGTTTCTTGATATTGATAGCTATTATAAACAAATTGAGGGTATCACAACACTTACAGATGGCTTTATTAATCCTATAAACAATACATATAATACAGGAAAAAGCAGTGTATATGGTATTGATTTCTTTCTAAAAAAGAGGTTCAACAACTATAAAACCTGGGTGAGTTATTCCTATATTAACACACGCAATACATTTGATAATATTAATGATAATAAATCTTTTCCCGGTAACTGGAACATCGAGCATACTATAAAATGGTCTCAATTTTACAAAATTAAAGATTTCCAGTTTTCACTAGGTTGGATATGGCATACAGGCAAAGCTTTTACCAACATATCAGGAGTTGATGAAAATGGTACTATTGTAATTTTAGATTTTGATCAAATCAATAGTAACAACTTACCTGTATATCATAGATTAGATTTTTCTGCTATTTATAACTTTAAAATAGGATATAATCCTAATATTAAATATCGCATAGGCTTTTCTTTACTTAATCTCTACGATAGAAAAAACTTACTTAATAAAGAGTTTAGAACAACCAATTCGCTAGACAATCAATTTATAAGTTCTGACATTTATTCCCTAGGAATCACTCCAAATATAAGTTTTAGGGTGTTTTGGTAACAGACCCGGAATAAAACCACTCATTTTCTAGGCTATATTCTGTAATTTTAGTTTTTTTATACTTTACACATACAAATCAATCACCTATGAAAAGTATATTATTTATCAATTTCGTATTCTTATCGCTATTAGTTGGCCACGCACAAGAAATACATCCAGATTATACCATTACAGACGAAACTTCTCTTCAATGCACTCCTGTAATAAGCCAGGGAAAAACAGGCACATGCTGGAGTTTTTCCACGACATCCTTCATTGAGTCTGAAATTGCCCGATTAGGTCACGGAATTCATAATTTATCTGAGTTGTATCAAGTGAGAAATATCTATACGAAAAAAGCTCGAAATTATATTTTAAGACAAGGCAAAGCACAGTTTAGTCAAGGAGCTCTTGCGCATGACATGATGAATTCTATACGTGATCATGGTATTGTTCCAAACGAAGTCTATACAGGTTTAACAGATGAAAATACAGATCGCCATGATCATAGTGACTTAATTAAATTACTAACCAACATGGTTGATGATGCGGTGGAGCATAAAATTCTATCCCAAAAATGGTGGAAAAGCTATGAAGCTATGTTAGACATTTATATCGGAGAGAGACCAACCTCATTCAGTTATAATAATAAAACATACACTCCGAATGAATTGACAAAAGAACTTGGGATCGATGTAAAAAATTATGTGACACTGACCTCTTTTACGCATCATCCTATGTACAGTAATTTTATTCTAGAAATCCCCGATAATTTTTCTAATGGTGTTTACTATAATATACCGCTTGATGAATTACAAAATGTAGTCGATTATGCCTTGAAGGAAGGGTATACCGTCGCATGGGATGGCGATGTAAGTGAAGTAGGGTTTTCTCAAAAAAGCGGTTTGGCTATTTTAACCAATAACAAAAAAAGAGAAACTGTTTTTGAAACCTATGAAGAGGAAGAAAAAGTAACCCCAGAATCTAGGCAAAAAGAGTTTGAAAACTACAATACAACTGATGACCATTTAATGCATCTTGTAGGAAAAGGAATAGACAAAAAAGGAAATTCTTATTATAAAATTAAAAATTCTTGGGGTATCAAAGGAGCTCAAAAAGGATATATTTATATATCCGAAGCATATTTTAGAATGAAAACCGTTAGTATACTACTTCATAAAGATGGTATCCCTAGAAAAATTAAGGAAAAAATTTAGTTGATAGCACAAAAAATGCGGTCTTAAGACCAGTCATGGTCGGAAGAAAAAATCTTCCGACTTTTTTGTTTTTTTGCTTATTAAAAGCACGGTATAACCTATTGATT
>CANLYR010000039.1 GCA_947495425.1 uncultured Aquimarina sp. | reverse complement strand
GTTTACAAATAACACCTTGTTTATCACGTTGTTCCTTAAAATGCAATCGACAACTCTTTTCATCTATAAAATGTACTTCAAAAGAAAATATATTTATAAATAACCATCTTAAATTAAATAGAATATACGAAAATTAATTCAACTTAAGACTGTTTACGGACATACAATAAAAAATTAACAGGGCACTTATATGTAATACTCCCCTAAAGATTCTATATAACTGTACAATCTCATTGCTCCATATCACTAAAAACCCCAAGTACTATAACACATTTTTCAATGGTATACTACTTGGGGTCTATTAATATATTAACGTATTTACTATTATCTTTTGATAATAAGCTTCTTGGTTTGTTTATAATTCTTATTCTTATAGGTCACAAAATACATTCCTTCGGGTAATTTGTTCAACTCGATTACTTGATTATCGATTAGATTTTGTTGGTCTAAAACAGGTCGCCCGCTGGTATTGTATACTGAAATATTATATACCCCCTGACTTTGTATTTCTAAACGGTTTGAAATCGGGTTGCTAAAAGTAAAAGCAGGTATAATTTCTTTTGTTTTAAAGCCATTTACAGAACGATTACTACATCCCACATTTCCAAAATCAAAACGACCATTACACCATAGAGTTTGTGCATCCCCACAGCCCGTTCTGGTAGCTTTATTCTCAGTCTGATAGGTGGTATTACAGACTGTGACATGGTCTACGGTTAAGTTTCGATTACAACCATTAGTCGACCCATCGTTTGTAAAATGTACTTCTATTTTACCTCCAGAATAATTAGTAAAGGTATAGTTTCTATAGGAAGTTGATACATTATTCCAGGTTTTTACAAAATTGCCATTAACCTTTAACTTCATTGTTTCTTTACCACAGGTTCCTTTGGCTCTTATTGTTATCGCACCTCTATCGGATATACAATCAATATCCCCTTTGGAAAGGTTATCTAATCGGTCATTCCAACCTTTGCCATTTTTAGTAATAAATACTTGAAATTGATAGGCATCATTTGCCGTTGGAACGTTATCCGGAATAGGTATCATTACCTCTCTATCTCCGCTACCCGCTGCAACATCCAACTTTACATCTTTATAATTGGTCCAAGGCGACTGGTCTAATTGAAAACGTACAATGATATCCCTATCAGCCGTGGCAGTATACTCAAGAGTAACCGTAGCACTACCTCCGGCTGATACTATTGTTGATACCGAAACAGCGATGATTTTATCGGAGTTGGGGGTATTATCATCAGAAACACAGTCTATATCTCTCTTGACAAGATTATCTAATCGATCATTCCATCCTTTACCTGTTTTTGTGATATATGTCTGAAACTGATACGCATTATGGGCTATTGGAGTATTAGAACCAATAGGGATTTCAATAGTAAGTGTTCTGCTACCAGCTGGTATACTTACTCGTTTAATACCATAGGTTGTATAAGGTGAAGTGTCTTTTTGAAAACTAACAATAATATCACGATTCCTGCTTGCAGTATACTCAACAGATACAGTAGCAGTATTTCCAGATACCACTGAATTAGGAGCAGAAACTGAAACAATTTTATCGGTACCAGGGTTTGGATCTGGATCAGGATTTGATGTATTGGGTTTATACCAGGTTTGTGCAGCATTTGGATTTTTTTTAATACCATTTACTATTTTATAATTTCCGTCTCTAATATTCACTTTCTTATATCCCTGACCAATATTTGACATTTGATTTATCGTTTTTTGATCAATAAGTGATGTATATCCCGGTCGAATACCTCCGTTTGGAAAACCATAGATCGCATCGTGTTGCACATTTCGGATGGTATTATTCTTAACATAAACACCTGCTCTACCTAAAATAGTAATACCAGTCCCTCTTGGACCTTCGTTATTTTGTGAGTACGCTGTTACCTTTTCTATTAAATTATCCTCAATCCAAAGTTCGTGGTGGCGGGTAGTGCGATCATTACCTCTTGGTTCTGTAAGTACTTGTATAGCACCACTATTTACCTGATCATCACCCCCTCCTGTTTTTCTTGCATATACATTCTTAATATCATGAATATGACAATTTTTTATGGTTACGTTCCACACTTCGGCTTTTACATCGACCGCTTCGGCACCGGTGATATCATAGATTTCTACTCCCTCTATCCATATATCATGAGTAAGATCATAATTTTGTCTGGCTTGACCTACATAGAACGCTTCGCCGTATTGTCCTTTTCTAGAATTCCCTGTATTATGTACTTTACCACCTATCCAATCTATATGATGGGTATAATCTGTGCTGCTATTATTATTTTGAGTTCGTTTAGAAAATTTTATCCCTGTAGAACCAATATCAAAAATTTCGCAATCTTTAAAAATAATATGGTCACTTTCGAGCACATGTACCCCAGTACTTCCTCTACTAAAGGTGAGTCCATCAAAAGCTACATATTTACAATTGAACATTTTTCCGGCTACTTTACCACTCCAAAAACTATTGACATTATAACTCCCCTTAAAATTAACAATTCCGTTAGGTTTGTTTCGCTTTAGAACAATGGGTTTGTTTTGGGTACCATTAACATTTCGAATATCCAATGCAGGATAAGTACCGGGTTCAAATCTAAATTCATCTCCCGGCTTTGCATTGTTTATTCTAGTATTAATATTAGTATCTGATGGTTTCACTATTATTATTCTTTGTGCTTGAAGAGTAATTGTAGATAAAAAAATCAAAACAATCAAAAGGCTTTGATTTAGTTTTTTGTTTATTTTCATGATATTTTTGTTAAAATGCTAAAGACATAAAAACTCACATTAATGCAGCATCCAATTTAGTATTCGTTAAAGACCATCTAGAATTCGTTAAGTATGTCACAGATAATTTTAAAAAATAAATAAAATAAAGTATCAATATGACAAAATACAGTTGATCCACATTTTTATTAAAAAATGTAGGAATAACACTATATCTCAAAAATTACCTAAAAACAGTTAAAAAAAGGCATACATTCTAATGACAGGGTAGGAGGCTTATATTCAAAAAAAGGTCTAGCTTTAATGTCGAGATAGCTGGTAGTTTTTACTTTTAAACTAACATAAATGTCATTCTATCTTATAAAAAATTCCCTTTTTGCACTTTGTCTTTTTTACAGAAAAATTCTATACTACTTTTGAGAAATTTTAAATTATTGTTAGTTAACCACTTTTTAAAAACACAAGCTAGCCTGCTATTATTTAGGGGATCCTAAATATAATCGCTAACCTGTGTTCTTAGTTATTGAGGGACTTCTACGACAAAAATTCTTTATCTTCTACAATTAAGGTTGTTATCAGAACCTAAAAAATAAAAATTAGGGGCTCCGTTTAGTTGTAATTCTTTAAAATTATTTCCTGTTCGGTTTCCCACACCATATCCAAACTTAAAGCCTGCTCTTCTTCTTGGTATATTCTTGGTGGGAATAACCAACACTAATCGCTTACCATACACCAAAAACTTAATTTTATCAATAGGTCTGAAAAATGGCGTAAACACCTGATTTTCGTCAATAGGAGAAGTAAAGGTCTCATCATATGATTTTAAACGACCAAATTGATTTTTGTCTAAATCGAATAAATCAACAAACAGGTCATACTCAAAATCATTGCTGGGCAGCTCTTCAAAAGGGGATCCTACAGGGGCTCTGTTGATTGCGCAGTAGGGTAACTGAAAAACTCCTGTTTTTCTTCCTGTAGAGATATTGATCACACCAAAAAGTTTCTTAGCTTCATTTGTGGATGGAAATATAAAAACATCACCGGGATCTGCTAAGGTTACTTTTTTGGTAAAATCAAAAGTAAGGGTATAAAAATCGCTTGTTTTTCTGGCAATTACACGTTTTACATCATATCGTAATCCAGTCACGTTAAACGTATCATTAACCGGATCATTTTTTACGGTAATTTTTTGTGGTGCAGCACTTACCCTACCTCTTGTGCCATTGTTGGTATTAACAGTAGTCCCCGAGAACTTATTATTAGTCTGAATTTTGTTACTATTTATCTTAAAACGAGCACCGTTTTTAAGGGTAATAAACAATACTAATCTACCATTAGACCTAATAACCCCTTTTACGGAAGATGACTGTTTACCGTTTAAAAGTTTTAGAGAACCTGTTAAAGCTACATTGCCATTTTGGGGTTGTGCACGCCTTAATGTAAGATCTCCCAACATGGTGTTGTTTTGTATAACCGCTCTATAAAACAACTTTGGATTATTAGCCGATTTGTCTTCGATGTCAAATACTGAGTTTTCTACTATCGTTTGGACATCATCAAAAGATAGCTCCTGCTGATCTACAGGGATACTATCTGAGGTTTCTTCTTGCTGGCAAGAAATAAATAATACGCTTACTAGCATCGCTAGTGTAAAAATTGTTGGTTTCATAGGTAATGTTTTAAGTTAATTTATAATTAGTTATACTCGTTAATCCGTTGTGTATTTTGCAAAATCACTGCGCAAAAATCAAGGAATGTTTTGTCATCATGAAATGAAAATAAAATCTATCGAGAATGGCTTTTCAAAGCAATAATCCTATTCTCTATGCACTTCTCCCAAAGCCGAAGCACTCGAATTAACGGTGTTTGGTTAAAAAATTTGAATGCCCAACGGGTGATGATAATTTTTAGTTTATTGATTAATCCACCTATAGATTTTTCTATCGGTACTACCTATTACATAAACATCTCCCCTGCTGCTACACCCTACATCAATAGCTGAACCAGGTAGTTTTTGAAATCCACTACCATCGTTTATAAAAATGTCTCCTGCACTATTAATTACCCATGCCCTCCCTTGACTATCTACATCTACACGTTCTACTATCCCGCCTAAATTATCATATCCGCCATTAGATCTTCTTAAATATAAATTTTTATTAGTTCCAATTACATACACTCGATTACCTCCAATACCAATATCAACTCCAGCCCCGGTTTCCTGAGTCCAAGAACCATTATTTCCATTAATTCTTTTATAAATTAGATTATTATTAATAACCCAAGCAGCACCTTGATCATCAACATCGACAATCCGAGCACTTCCATCAGCTCTTGTGAAATTAGGACCATCTGGTGATACATTGCTATAGAAAATATTATTTCTTGAATTGGTAATCCATAGAGAACCTAGTCTACCCGCTCCGATATCGGCAGCTCTGTTAATAAAACCTCCACCTACTACATCTGTACTTAGAAAAAACACTCTATTTAATTCAATATCGTAAACAGCAATATTCCAAAGGAATGATGTAACAATCCATGGATTACCATTTCCATCTACCGTAATACGGTTAGCATCTCCAAAAGCAGGTGCATCTACTCGCTGCCAATATCCAGATATAAGATTTTTAGAACTTAATGTATCTACATCTACTGCATCGAAATCTTCCTGATTAAATTCTTCTAGGTCCACTAGGGTTTCTTTTTCGCAAGAAATAAAGGACAACATCACTACAATCATATAAGTGGCTTGCATTAATTTTTTAACAGTTTTCATAATTGTGAGTTTTAAGTTTTACGAATTTCATCATTACGTTGCTGAAAAACATGAGTACAAGTACTCATATTGAAGACGTACCCGGTTCGCTTCGTAAAATAGTTAGCTTCAGCATAAGTATTAGATGTTCTCATACTGATAGAGGCTCTAACTAACATAAAGCTTTATACTTTCGGCACATAAAAACCATGATTTTTCTGCTAGTACCTGAACTCAATAACTGAAAAGGTTTTAGCTGAATTTATTAATATCACGACTGATACTTGTTAGGATTATCCTTATAAAAGAAAAATACCCACTCCACTAAAAAAGCAGGTGGGTATTAACTGGCTAACCTTATGTAAACAATACAAAAAGGTTAACGCCCCAAAATAGCGTCTACTTTTTTATAATTATTTTTTTAGTTTGCGTTTTATTCTGACCTTCATACTGCATAAAGTATAATCCTTCGGGAAAAAGTTGCACATCTATAGATTGATTACCTGATAATGTTTTATCATCCATCACCTGCCGACCATTGGTATCAAATAAACGTATCGTATAGGGTTCGTTACTATAAATTTGTAATCTATCTCTTACTGGATTATTGATTGTAAAATGTTTAATATTCTTTTGATTGCTGGTTATGTTGCTGTCAGAAAATCTATTATTGTCTACATATTCTGCAGCAGTAATAAATCTCCATCGTGTTAGGTTGCCCGAGCAGGATGTAGGCACTTGTCTTACTTGAGCACCTTTTTGAGCAGATCCATCAACCAAATCATCTGATGGCAAGCATTGCATGTAGGTATTACTTATCTTGTTGTAAAGATGGTATTCATTATCCACCTCAGATTCTTTTAACTCCCATTTTACCCAATCTCCTTTGCAATTTTTTCCAGCTAATCTGGTGATTTTAGTTTTATCATCCCCGCAATTACCATCATAGGCAGTAGCATCTGGTTCACCTGCAACTTGTATATGACCTTTTTGGGCTTTATTATAAATATAATATTGATTATTGCCAGCATCGATGAGTTTCCATTGTGCTTTATCATCGGCATATTGACTATCGATCCCGCGAACATTTTTTGCAGCTCCCCCGCAAGTATCGCCAGTACCATCATCTGAAGTAGTACTCTCTAGGTACTTAGAGAATTCGACATTTTCAACATGATACCAGGTATCGGTATTGATTGGTTCTGTATTCCTAGATTCAATGACCTCTTTATCTTTAAATTTAAAGAAATGGGCATTGGTATAATTAGCCACAAATTGCTCATATGATAAATCGTATAATCCATCTCCTACGACAAGTTGATCAAGTCCCAACTCATAAAATCCAGCATCAATTTGTTCTAATGATGGATCGAATATCGAAAATAAAAGCCCGTAAGGGTTGCGGACAATAAATCTAGGCTCGCCGTTGGGTTTTTTGTATACTCCTGAGAATGAATAAACATGACCTCCCTCAACCACTGGGGCTCCCAAAAAGAAATTTCCATTGCTTTTTCCTGATGTAGCGCCATAGCCCTGAGCAAACAAATCTCTACATGTTCGAAAAAGTTTTTCTTTATCCATACCCGCTATTGGAGTATGAATGTAATGCCACCTTGTTCGTCCATTATGCCCTGCATAGGTTACCACATCGCCACGATCGGCAAATTCTACTTTTTTATGCACATTAGTTGTAGGATCTTCCTCTATTGGCATTCTTAACCTGTACCCGTAATAAGCCTTACATAGGACTGCCCACCACACATTTTTACTGATAGGTAAGGGTGTTAATGCTATAAACTTCACATCATCATCTATACGGGCATATGTTTGATCGTTAAGAGAACCGTATTGTACCGCGTAAGTACCATCTCCCAAATCCACAGCCCATTCTTGAAACAAACTAGGGTGAGATTCAGCCATTGCCTGTACCCGACTTGCCTGAGGACAAACTTCTATTCGTTGTTGTACATCAAAATTTAAAGGACCTCTTCCCCATAAAGAATACTTAGACGCTTTATCTCTTGAATTACCCCCATAAAGAACACGAAGTGTTGTTGTTAAGTCATCTGGCCACCGTTGACCTTTCAATTCTTTACTTACATACTCATTATTATTGGGGTTATTAGAATAGGGCTGATAAAATTCTGTGACCCGGTGAACCCTATATTTATGCTTTTCTTTTGTAGTAGCATTGACCACATCGATTTCGGATTGATCAGCCCAATAACTTGTATCTTCACCATTTCCAGTAAGAATATCACTACCGCCACCAAGGCCTACTAACCAAGCTTTGCCACTTCCCAAATATGTAAGCTCATCGTTTCCAGCACCTCCATAAATACGTGCTTGCCAGTTTACTCCTTCATTGATTTTAATTTTATCATTACCTTCTTTACCTTTAATGCTTATTTCATCGTATTTGTCTTTAGCATAACTAATAGTGCTACCGTTGATTACTACATCAATTTTTGTGCCTTTAAGACTTACTGTAATGTTATCGTTTCGAGATGTACCCGAGATTTTGAGTACTTTAAAAGGAATAAAATCATCTTCAGGGTAGTCATCTCCAGAATACATGTCATGATTTCCCGCGGTGAATGCAAAATTAAACGAGGAGTATTGTTCCGTATTTTTGGGACGTACTCTATAGCAGAATACACTTGCCTTTGGTAGTCTTTTATCACGATAACTTGTAGTATTAGGAGGTAAAGTGGCTATTTCTTGCCATGGCTCTTGAGAGCTCTGTCGTTCTAAAATATATCCTGTTTCATTGTTTGCATTGTCTCGCCAAGTAATTTTGATATTTGTTTCATTATATGTTTTGGCTATTACAGAGGAGGGGACAGGAGTTTGCCCAATTATCATTCCACTTAGTCCCATCAATAGAGAGAATAAAATGTGTGTTCTAAATTGCATTAAATATGATTTCATGTGTTTTAAGTTTAAAAATTATGATTACCCATTTGGCAGAGAACCAAATAGGGATACTATACTTACCAAATACCTAATTCTATTTGGTAAAAAAGGTTCTGTTATGAAAAAGTCTGGTTTGATATAATGTAAGATAGGCAATACATTATAATACCTTTTCTTTTGTAGCTAAAAGGAATTCTATAGCTAAGATTAATTTTAGATTTTTTATTTTATGGCATACTTTTTTGGTTTTAAGGTTTAGAATTTTAAATTTTTATATTTCAATTATTTTATAACGAGTTCACGGCACACCCACATTTATTGTTTCCTCCAAAAATTCTATAACTCAACACAATCTCATGAGAGCCTGATTGATTGTTTCTGAATTCTGAAATCGGATAATCATACGAATACCCAACCGAAAAACTATCCCATATTCTAAAACCAACTAGCGCGTAGACAGATTCTTCATTCCTATATGATATACCTCCCCATATTTTATTTTGATATTCAGCTTTTAGGCTCATATCCCATTGCACCGGTGCATTGGCTACAGTTCTCAATACTGCTGAGGGGATGATAATCCAATCGCGATCCATTATCATACGGCTACCGATTAGAAAATTATAATTCCGGTTCTGTTTCCCCCTAGTTAGGATTCCATTTTGCAAATCAAAGGGAATCTCCTGATCCAAAACCTGGTTTGCTGCAATCCCAATAAACATATATTTGGAATATACATACAACCCCAAACTCATATCAAAATTGGTATTCGAGATGTTCTGTACTAAAATATCATTAGGGTTATCAATCAATTCTACCTCATTAGCATTAAAACTAAATTGTGAAGCCCCAACAAAAGTGCCCAACGATACAAACCAATCCTGTGAGGCTTGTAGATGATAGGCATAACTTAAGTAATACCCCGATTGATTAATAGGGCCTGTATTATCACTATACACAAAAGCACCAATTCCAGCATGAGAACTGCTTGTTGATCTTCTGTTTTTTCCGAATAGCAAGGCGGTGGGTGAGTGAAAACTAAGCGTACCTGTCTTGGGAGCACCCTCAAAACCTGTCCATTGATTGCGGTATCCCAGCGTGATATCCAAAAAATCCTCTGCTCCTGTGATTGCTGGGTTCAATACCAAGGGGTTTTGTAAATATTGAGAAAACTGTGGATTCTGTTGGGCATAACTCTTTAAAGACATCAAAATCGTAAGTAAAAGAATATGCTTTATTTTTAATTTAATTCTCATTAGAATTGGGGTTTTCAAACTTTTATTTCATAATTGTAATAGAACCTTTTAGAGTTTGAGGTTGCGCTCCTCTAATCTCTAAGATATAGTAGTATGCTCCGATAGGAAGTGGTTTGTTCTGATAATTACCAAACCAGTTATTTTGGTAGTTTGAAGCTTCATACACCTTGTTTCCCCAGCGGTTAAAAACATACAATCTATTGTTAGGGTAATTCTCTAGACCTATAATCATAAACATATCATTGCTACCATCACCATTAGGGGTCATGACTGTTGCTGCTTTTATACTCACATTTTGTACAGGAGGATCAGTATTACAATCATTGGGAGATTGTATATAGAAAGGACCATCGACCAAACTGCATCCATTAGCCGTAACGGTAAGTATATACTCCCCTCTAGTAACATCGGTAAGATCTAAAGAGCTACTTACTATTTGCCCGTCTATATTACGCCATTCATAGGACACATCAGATGATGCCCCATTAACTATAATGCCCAAGATACTACCATTGGCGGTATTATTATCCGCATCATTTAAGACGACATTTATATCGTTTATAGTAATAGGACAGTTACTGCAGGGATTTTCATTTATACAAAAAGGCCCTGCAATTTCGATCGCTCCAGAGGTATTTGTAATGATTAGCGTATATTCACCTACAGGTTGATTTTCTAAATCTATGCTAGAGCCAACCACTTGGTTATTGCTATCAATCCAGCTGTAAGACTCATTTCCGCTGCTATTTGGTATAACAATACCCGAAATATAACCATCACTTTGTCCACATTCAGCATTAGTGATTTGTATATTAGACGAATCTGAATTTAAACATTGTGCCGAAGGGCAACCAACTTCTTGGATAGTAAAAGGGCCAGCTATCTCGATACAGTTGCCAGGGCCAGATACGGTTAAAGTATATTGTCCCGAAGAAACCATAGTAAGATCCAAGGTGTTGCTTACAGTGCTACCCGTAGCGTTCGTCCAGGTGAATACTTCGTTACCAACTGCGTTCTGAAGAACGATTCCAACGATACTGCCATTTGATACTCCGCAATCGCCATTGGTAATTTGTACACTCGATGGATCTGAATTTACACACGCTCCAGAAGGGCATCCTATTTCATCGATGGTGAACGGTCCTTCAACTTCAGTACAGCCGCCACCATCTGTAATAGCCAGGGTGTATTTTCCACTTGTGACTCCTGATAGGTCAATATTGTTACCCACGACAGCCCCGGCTTCGTTAACCCAAGTAAATATCTCACTATTGCTAGTATTTTGAATGGTTATTCCTGAAATATTTCCATTAGAAGATCCACAATCGGCATTCATAATCTGAATATTTGCTGAATTTGTATTAAAACATGAACTTGTAGTACATCCTACTTCATCTATGGTGAAAGGACCTGCAACTTCATTACAACCTGCAACACCACTAATAGACAATGTGTATTTTCCGGCAGGAACACCTGAAAGGTTTACAGTATTCCCGACGGTTACCCCCATATCATCAGTCCAGGTAAATACTTCGCTACCTGTTTCATTTTGAATTGTAATGTTGCTGACACTCCCGTTAGAAGACCCACAATCGGCATCGGTAATTTGTATTGCCGACGGATTAGTATTAGGGCAACTACCCGTATTACAACATATTTCACCGATGGTAAAAGTTTGCGAAGGATTAGCATTACTTGAAGAGCAATCAGGTGGAGGGTTATTTTGATTGGGATGGTAAACAATGGTCAATGTGTAGTCCCCAGGAGGCACATTGACTAGATCCCTAACATCTGGATCATACTGCAAAACATTTCCATTAGCATCTTTCCATTCATACGACAATACAGATTCTGTACTGCTGGAGGTCCAAGACACCCCTGTAATTGACCCGTTATTTTGGCCGCAATCTGCATCGTTTACACAAGCTGTATTTATAGTTGTAATTGGACAGCTAGTACAACTTGTAAATAAAATACCTAAAGAAAAAACGAGTGATACCTTTAAAAACAAATTTTTATATTTTCCGAAATCTCCAATCATAATAGAATCATTTAATTATAGTCATAGCTCCCTTAAACACTTGTTTGTTCGGATCATTAAGCTCCAAAATATAATAATAGGTAGCTACTGGTAAAATTTTGTTTTGGTATGTGCCAAACCAGTCATTCTGATAATTAAAGGCTTCATACACTTTGTTTCCCCATCGGTTAAAAACATACAGTCTATTGTTCGGGTAATGTTCTAGTCCTAAAATCATAAACATATCATTACTGTCATCACCATTAGGAGTCATTGTCGTAGCAATTTTAATGGAAGAAGATTCGGGTTCCTGACAGCTATCTACTTCATTTATAGTAAATGGCCCTATATTTATGCTACAATCATTATCTGTAACCCGAAGACTATAACTTCCTCGACCAATACCATGAAGCTGTAACGAAGTACCTGCAATATTTCCATTTTGATCGGTCCATACATGCACTTCGTCACCGCTGTTTCCAGAAATGGTGATTTCATTGATACTGCCATTCATTTGACCGCAATCTGCAATATTAAGTTGTAAATTACTTTCATCTAAGCTTAATAGGCACGGTTGATTGATAACCGTTACAGTTACTGTATCACTATTAGTACAGCCATCTCCAAAATCAACTACAACTGTATATGTGGTATCTTGAGTTGGTGAGACGTTAGGGTTTTGTGCATTCATTTGGCCAGATAACGATATATCGACCGGGTTTGCTGTCCAGGTATATGTTGGGTCACCACCGGTCGATGTAGCATTTATAGCAATTGTATCACCTTGATTGATGGTAATATCTGGCCCGGTGTTTATTGCGAACATTTCAAACACTTCAATAGCATCTACGTAATAATAGGCTTGAAAATTATGACCATTTGACCCATTTCCGGTTAGTTTTCGATTTGGATTTGTTCCAAAACGTCCTATTGTAAGATATTCTTCGTTATTTTGTGCAGGTATGTACAGCCAAGTAAAAGTAGCCCATTCGTTGATATTTTCTATGAAAAGGTCATCTGGAGTAGTCCACTGGGGTGTATTAATTAATGGATCATTATTACTGGCCTGTATAGCATCCTTTGAAAAAAGCATACCTATTTTGTCGACAGCATAACCTGCATTATCACCGAGTGCAATGTTAATTTTTACTTGATAAGTTTTTCCAGATTCTAAAGGCTGATTCAATTTAACCTGTGCATATTCACTATATATATTACCCAATTCATAAGCAAGAATACCTATGTAACCATCTCCATCAAACGTTTCTTGATATCCAAGCGAATTTAATGGAACACCAACAGTGTCAGGATCAGCACAACTATTAAAATAATCTGGTGATGCTTGATTAGGACTTGTCCAATCTGATAACCAGGTCGATAGATTTGTACCAGGGGGAAAGGAAAAGAAAGTAGGACATTGTATAAAGTCCTCAAAATTGGAATTAGGAACCAAATTAATGTCAAAACATGACTCTGGGAGTGCATTAACATTCGAAGCTACCATATTTTTATTAGTATACTCATTTTCAAAATCATCGATTGTCGTATTTATCATTTTTTGATTAGGTAATACTGTTGGCTTTTGATAATTTTTAAGTCCTGTCAATGAGGAGTCGGCAGGTGCTGCTGTCCAACTAAATGTTGTTATACCTCCAGATGGTAAAGTGCTCAAGCTAGTTGCCACTCCTTGATCTATAGCAGCATCATCTCCGGCATCAATTGATGAAAAATCAGAATTACTTAAAGTAATTGAAGTGCTTGTCATACAACCAGACTTAGATGTGAGCATTGCTTTAAAAGCACCTCTCA
The DNA here is from genome assembly GCA_947495425.1 of uncultured Aquimarina sp. Classification (GTDB taxonomy): domain Bacteria; phylum Bacteroidota; class Bacteroidia; order Flavobacteriales; family Flavobacteriaceae; genus Aquimarina. The sequence goes on along the minus strand of CANLYR010000039.1, from coordinate 30,665 downwards.
ATTGATCCGATACCTCGATATTTTGGGTGATTTGTCCTCTTGACTTTTGATAGGTAAAAAAATCCAAAGAGGATTTAAGACTCGTGATGCCTAAATCAGAAGAACACAAGTCATCTATATCTTTTTTTAGGGATTTTACTGAGTCATCTATATAAGTCTTAGTATCATCATCAGTGTTGCCTTTTCTAGCCGTATTTTTACCTCCAGAATATACATAAGGTAAAAATGTGGCAGATGTACAAAGCAAATCAAGCTCATTTAATAAATGATCGTTTACCATAAAAATTGATATGTCATTCGGAATGGTATAATTTAATATACCTGCACAGTTCCAGTCAATTTTTGTAGTAGATGGACTAGATCTTAATCCAATATCAATTACCCAATTGGTGAAATCTCTTTCCTCAAAATCTATATTACCAGTTTGAGCAAACAGATTATAAAAAAAATTTATCAATAGGGTAATAAAAAATATGAATATGTAGAAGCGATTACATGAAAATTGGGGCATAAATACTATTTGATTGGGTTATAGTGATTTGGTATTCGTTCAACTATAAAACTACATTTCTATTATAAGAAGCACAAAAAAAAGGCGTTACAAAATGTTACAACTTCGAAATCTTATTTTTTTAACGTTTACATTTCTGAAAATCTTATTTTTACTCAACTTAAACTTGAGTCTTAAACATAAACTTGTTACCACATTTATTAAACTATGATATATCATAAAGCTTTATCGATTCTATCTTTTTTTTTGATTTCAAATGCTTTTTTTGCTCAACCAAGCTATGATGGTGTACAAAATGATAGTATACGTATTAAAAATCTAATAGAAAAAGCATCCAAATTCAGAACCAGAAATATTGATAGTGCAGAAGTAGAGATTAGAGAAGCCCTACATCTATCAATGACCAATAGGAATGACTTTTTTGTTGCGAGAAGTCATCAATTATTAGGGCAAATTTTGAGTGAAAAACTAGGAGAGGATAATATGTACTGTTCTATTGAACATGTAGAAAAGGCAATCGAATGTTTTAGAGTGCTAGGCGATAGTGTTGAAGTCTTTAAAAGTATAAATAACCTTAGCAATACCTATCTTAGGATGGAGGATCATCCTAATGGGCTTAAAATGGCATTAAAAGCGGTTGACATGGCAAAATCGTTAAATAAAAATGGGGATTTTAACGAGGATCTAGGAGTATCACACCTTACCTTAGGAAGCATCTATCTGGTAATGGGATCGTATGATTACGCTTTAGAAGCTTATAAAATAAGTAAATCTAAAATAGATAAAGCATCTCGGTTTTACAGCGTCGTTACTGCAAACTCTGGATATATCAATTATAAACTAAAAAAATATAAAGAAGCTTTGGCACTGTTTAACGAAACCTATATTGGTTATCAAAAGCATAATGATAATTTGGGTATCACTAGAATTTTAACTCTTCAGGGAATGACTCTTTATGAAATGGACTCGTTACATCAGGCCAAAAACAAATATCACGAAGTAATAACTATTTCAGAAAAAAACGGTTATAAAATTTCTGTAGCACAAGCTTTATATAGTATCTCCGAGGTTGAAGATCGACTTAAGAATCACGACAACGCTATGTTTTATATTGATAAAGCCATAGCACTATCAGATTCATTGTCTTTTTTAGATAAAAAAGTGGCTTCATTATATTTTAAAGGAAAACTTCTGGAAAAGAAAGGTGATTCTCTAGAAGCACTAAAATATTTTTATATATCAGAACAAATAAAGGATAGTTTGCAAGGAAGACAGAACCCCGCAAAATCTCATAGTGTTCTTATCGAGTATAAAGACAAACAGCACAAAAAAGAACTAAGTGGTTTCAAATCTCTTTTAACCTTCAAGAATTATATCATTTTTCTAATTGCATTACTATTGATATTAACAGGTGGTATAAGCTATTTTTTGATTCATAAATATCGGTTTAGACTCTTAAAATCCAATGACCTCAAACTAGATTTAGAGGCTGCCCTAGATGATGAAAAAGAAACCAAAGATTATATAAATCGAAAATTAACTTCCTCATCTGCGTTTATAGCGTCTAATTCAGATATTCTAAAAGAGACCAACAGCCTATTAGAAAAAATCAAAACTATTATCAAGGAAGAAGATTTAGGTAATGATATGGATCAAATTCAAAAACAGATTAAAGAAAAACTAATGTTAGATGAAGCTTGGGAGTCCTTCTTTCATCATTTTAATGAGGTTCATCCAAGATTTTTAAAATCCCTATCTTCAAAATCTGATCTCTCTAAAACAGAACTTAAGTTGTGTGCCTTTTTAAAAATGAACCTGACCATAAAAGAAATATCAGAATTAATGAACATTAGTTCAAGTAGCCTTCGGGTAACCACCCATAGAATTAAGAAAAAAATGAATTTGTCTAAGGACATAAGTTTACATCAGTTTTTACATTCACAGGAATTTATAAAGTAGTAACACCTCATGCCTATGTTTGTTTTCAATTCTAAAACCTCTCCTTCTTTATTTATTAAAAGCCAGTTTAAGCCATATCCATAATACACTCTACAGAGTATTGACCACCAAACATTTTTGCTCAGCGGTAACGCTAATATAGAGTACATTCGAACATCATCATCAACTCTTGCATAAGTTTGATCATTAAGGTTTCCATATTGTCCGGCATAAGTTCTATCACCAAGGTCTACAGCCCATTCCTTTAGTAGCGATGGATTTGAGTCGGCCATGTCCTGTGTAGGCCCTGCAATTTCTCTAAGATTTGAATACTAGTTGACCCAGATTTATTTCGCTTTTTCCTAATAAACATAAATCAAAAATACAACGGCTCACCTACTTTTGAATTATAAAAAGGAATAAAACACTGAAAATCAAATAGAATGAAAACTAAAATTTATGTAGTGCGGAAAACAGGAGTGTCTATTTCTTGCCAGCTCTCTTTAAAACATATTTGTTTTATCTATGGCATTATCTTGGCACGAAAATTAGAATATTAGTATCATCATACGTTTCAGCTTTTAAAGATGTAGGAGCAGTTTGTCCATTTATGATTCCACTGAGCCCAATCAATAGACAAAGTGAAATATGTGTACTATATTTTATTAAATATGATTTCATGAGTTTTAATTTTTAGTATAAAGATAAATAAAAGGTCTGTCCGGTCAGGGTAACCGGACAGGCCATAATGGACTAACCAATGATGTGATTTGTATGTAGTAAAATAGGGTTAGTCGCCCCATAAAAAGATAGGTCAGAGTAAATATCAAATAAAACTTATTCAGAAAACATCCCCAGAAATGATAAAATCATTCCCAGAGTACATCTATCGCCCTGATAGAATAAAATTTGGATTTAAAATCATCGTATGACAGCTCTATTTTTCCGAAATTAGGATTATGCTCTGGCTTCCATATAGCGTCATATATATCTCCATAAGGGTTTCTTACAATTATTTTATTATTTTTAATATCTAATACTGTATATATATGACGCGGAGATATGCCTATTATATCATTCCATCTTATAGTATTTGAAAACGCTTGTAATGTATATCCTGCATCCAAATACTTTTGTAATTTTTTTAAATACTCTTCTTCGGTATACTCATCTCCTGATGTAGATAAATTATCTACAAATTCGGAGGTAAGCGGTTCTGGATAATTTAAATTTAAACTACTGTAGGCTTTTTGTAAAAACACAAACCAGGATTTACCACTTACTCCAGGTCTGGAAAGATGAAAAGGAAGTATATCCTGATCCACTCGAGCATACTTTTCTCCACCTATTTTAATAGCATAGGTACCATCACCAAGTTCTACAGCCAATTCTCTTACTTTCTCGGGAGCGTGATTAGCCATAGATGCCCATCTTGATGTAGTGCCACATCTTTGAAAAGATCCTTGTTGAACATCATATGGACTGGGTAAGTCAATCCCCCATAAACTCGTTTCTGAAATAGAAATATAGTCCCAAGGTACTACAGAATTACTATAAACGGTAAATATGTTATCATCTTCAATATCTGGGCTATCCAGTTTCTTATCAGAATTCTCAAAAGAGGTCACAATATTTAATTTCCCAGATGATTTTTCTGTATTGGATGCATTATGCGTATCCTCTGGGTCTATCCAAAACCTGGTGTTCTTTTTATTACCAACGATTTTATCTTTACCATCACCAAGTGTAACAAATGTAACTGATGTATTACTTATATTTCTTACAAAATCATTACCATCTCCAGGATACACCATTGTTGGGGTTTTAACACTACGATTAATAATGATAGAATCATTGCCTTTACCTCCATAGATTATCAACTCATCATAAGGTTTAGGAATTTCGCATACTCCCGAATTTGTTCGTATTACTATTGCCTTATTACGAAATTCATTTACTCGTATGGTAGTTGCATTATCACTTGCACGATAAACAACTCTTGTATGGCTCGCCAGGCTTTTTATAGTAACCTCGCATTTTGTCGTACTTTTTGATATGTCCTGAGTTGTTGGATCATTTTCTGTTTGCGTTTTTTCTTCGAATTCATCCTTTTCACAACTGTAAAATAATATTGCAGCCAAAAGAAAAGTTAATTTTAAAATTGTTTTCATGATTTAATTTTGTGATTTAAGTTAATAATGAGTTTTATGGCATTCTTACTATAGATACCAGTTTTAGATTATTTCTTTTCATAATGGTTAATTTTAAGGTTAGTATTATCTAAATAATTTTAATTTCTATTTTTGGTCACTTTAGCACTATCAGATTTAACATAAAACTTATGTTAGTCATACATCTAAAAGCAGCAAAAAGTAATTATATTTTTATGCTATAGTGATCAAACTGCTTTGTTTTACATAGAGTTCACAGCACACCCACATTTATTGTTTCCTCCAAAGATTCTATAACTCAATACAATCTCATGAGATCCCGATTGATTATTCCTAAATTCTGAAATCGGATAATCATACGAATACCCAACTGAGAAACTATCCCATACCCTAAAGCCGACTAGCGCATAGACAGATTCTTCATTTCTATACGATATACCACCCCACAATCTATTTTGATATTCAGCCTTAAGGCTAACATCCCACTGTATAGGGGCATTGGCTACAGTTCGCAATACTCCCGATGGAATAATAGTCCAATCCCTTTCTATTGTCACACGACTGCCTAGTAGAAAATTATAATTCCGGTTCTGTTTCCCCCTAGTTAGGATACCATTTTGCAAATCAAAGGGAATCTCCTGATCCAAAACCTGGTTTGCTGCAATCCCAATAAACATATATTTGGAATATACATACAACCCCAAACTCATATCAAAATTGGTATTCGAGATGTTCTGTACTAAAATATCATTAGGGTTATCAATCAATTCTACCTCATTAGCATTAAAACTAAATTGTGAAGCCCCAACAAAAGTGCCCAACGATACAAACCAATCCTGTGAGGCTTGTAGATGATAGGCATAACTTAAGTAATATCCCGATTGATTAATAGGGCCTGTATTATCACTATACACAAAAGCACCAATTCCAGCATGAGAACTGCTTGTTGATCTTCTGTTTTTTCCGAATAGCAAGGCGGTGGGTGAGTGAAAACTAAGCGTACCTGTCTTGGGTGCGCCTTCAAAACCTGTCCATTGATTGCGGTATCCCAGCGTTATATCCAAAAAATCCTCTGCTCCTGTAATTGCTGGGTTCAATACCAAAGGGTTTTGTAAATATTGAGAAAACTGTGGATTCTGTTGGGCATAACTCTTTAAAGACATCAAAATCGTAAGTAAAAGAATATGCTTTATTTTTAATTTAATTCTCATTAGAATTGGGGTTTTCAAACTTTTATTTCATGATTGTAATAGAACCTTTTAGAGTTTGAGGTTGCGCTCCTCTAATCTCTAAGATATAGTAGTATGCTCCGATAGGAAGTGGTTTGTTCTGATAATTGCCATACCAGTCGTTCTGATAGTTTGAAGCTTCATACACTTTGTTTCCCTAGCGGTTAAAAACATACAACCTATTATCAGGATAATTCTCTAGACCTACGATCATAAACATATCATTGCTGCCATCACCGTTAGGAGTCATTGCAGTGGCGATTCTTATCGAAGAAGGTTCAGGTTCCTGACAGTTGTCTACCTCATCTATGGTATATGGACCAATAAAAGCACTACAACCCTGATCGGTGACCCTAAGGGTATAGGTGCCCTGACCAATCCCATTGAGTAAAAAGGAAGAACCTACCACACTTCCATTTTGATCGGTCCACTCATATACCGCACTACCACTGTTTCCTGAAATAGTGATACCCGATATACTACCATTGGCAGCATCACAATCAGCATTAATATTATCTAACCCACTATCATCCAACATAGGAGCGCCTTCTTCAATAAGGGTATATGGACCGGATGTTGTAGTACAAGCCCCCTTGTCTACTATTAGTAGATAGATACCCGGCCCAACCCCTATAAGATCTAGTGTATTCGCTATTTGATTCCCATCACCATCAGTCCAATAATAGGTTTCATTACTATCGTTTCCGGTAATTGTTATACCAGTGATACTGCCCTTAGCTTGACCACAGTCAGTATTGGTGAGCTGGATATTGGAATCGTCTAAAATTGGGGAACCATTTTCGTTAATTGTAAATGGCCCAACCATATCGGTACAACCACTATCAGTAACTGTTAAGGTATAACTACCCTGTCCTACTCCTAATAGATCGATGGTGGTTGCTACTTCGACACCGCTAGTATCAGCCCAACTATAGGTTTCACTACCAGGATTTCCTGAGGTCGTAACTCCGGTGATACCTCCGTTAGGTTGACCACAATCAGCATCGGCAAACTGGACGTTAGAGTCATCTAAGGTGGCTGCTCTATTTTCGTTGATCGCAAATGGACCGACCATAGCGGTACAACTATTATCGGTAACCATTAACGTATAACTACCCTGTCCCACTCCTGATAGGTTGATGGTGGTACCTACTTGATTTCCATCACCATCAGTCCAGCTATAGGTTTCACTACCAGAATTACCTGAGGTCGAAATCCCAGTGATACTTCCATTAGTTTGATTACAATTTGTATCCAGACTTATGCCCCCGCCTATTGATAATAAACAATTGCACCCAGAGTTATTTGCCGAGGTTACAAAAACATTAACGATATAAACGAAAGTTTGCCCACTTCCAAGATGTTCGGCAGCAAGCGTAATTGGATATTGTCCATTGCTGCTATAAGTATGTTTAAATCTATCAATAATTTCATCAGTTACTGCTATTGGGCTTCCATCTCCAAAATCCCATCGGTAAACAAAAGAATCAAAATTAGCATAAGGCATTCCGCAGATCTGGGTATTATTATGAATAATTTCTACGATTCCGCATCCGAATGAAAATTTATCAACCGAAAAAAGAGGTATCATTGGATCGGTTTTAAATTCTATGGTCTTACTGTGGGTATATCCTTCTACAGATGTTACCGTAAGTGTTGTGAAATAAATGTTTTGTGAATTATCGGTTAGGTAGGTGTGTACAGGATTTTCTTCGGTACTTATAGGGCTTCCATCTCCAAAGTCCCATTCAAAATCAAGGGTTCCCTTACAATAGCCTGATTGGTTGATAAAACGTACAGCGTTGCAAGGTAAGTAACTAGATGATGTTTCTTCGATCATGTCAAAATCGGCTACAGGAAAAGGAGGTTGATTACTATTTAAAACGCCAATAGTAACGTTAGTACTTTCTCCGGGGCATCCATTACTATTCAGTGCAGTTATTGTATAAGTAGTTGTTGCGATAGGATTTACTACAAAAGATGTTCCTATTTCTCCTGAAGGCTGTATTTCAAATAGTGTTCCACTTCCATTCGGTACAATTAGTGCACTTCCCGAATAACAAATTTCTTGATTTGGAACTACATCAATAGTTGCTGGTACTTCTGGTGTCAAAGTTATTGACAATGAGGTTGGACACCCTGTGTTCGAGATAAGATCAACGTTATAAATGTCTCCAAATTGAGCATTAGGAACAGTAATAGTCTGTGTAGTATCACCGGTTGACCATATATAAGAATTGAAGCCAATTGGTGCATTGAGCGTAATACTATCGCCTTGACTACAAAACCCCTGGATGACTATTTCAAGAGATTTGGTAGACACTTCAACGTATGCTGAAGCACCATGACCTCCTTCAGTACAATCTAATGCAATGAATTCAACAGTAACATCTTGACCAATAAAGGGGCTTAAATCCACTGCACCAGTGGTCCATGGTAATACCTGAACGTCCCATGAAGAAATATTAGGAAACAGAGATATATCGGGTGAATTAGGGCATTCTGTAATCGGAAAATCACACCGATATGCTTTGGAATAATTACAATTGATAAATCCTTGGCTTGAGGCATTGGGACCAGCAAAAACTTCAAATTTTCCACAACCCAAAGCATCCCCATTTGTATCTTTAACAGCAACTATAAATTTGGGTTGCTGATCATTATCATGCCCAGGATCTTGTAAAATTACCGCAAAATGATACTGCAAAAAAGTAGTAGAAGGAACAACTGTAAATGTTTTACTTATACGGCTTGCAAATTTGCCACCATCATTATTACCTACCAAGGCACTGAAAAGACCTCCTGGATATGAAGTTGGGATTCCTACATTGTTGCAAAGAATGTCATACTCATCATTTGGGGGCGTAGATGGCCCCATCAATCGAATATGTTGATTGACTATATTCCCGTTTATGGTTCCATAATTTATTAAAGTTGGGCTAACTCTTGTTCCTAAATCTATTGTCCACCCATTAAAATTCCCTTCTTCAAAATCAAAATTTTGTGCTTGAAGATCCTGTGTTAATAGCACTACTAATAATGAAATAATTAAAGAGTATTTGTCTATTTGTCTCGATATAAACATGTAGGAGATATATTTGGGTTCGTTCTAGTAAAAGTTTAAGTGGTATAGATTATTGCACACTTAAGCACTGTTAAAAAAATGTACAAGTAGCCGATTTCTGAAATTTGAAGGCTAGACAAATGATGGACAACTATTATTTTTCGTATTCTATAACGAAATTTTTGTGACCTACTATAATCATATTAAGTAATGATGCTATTTCTTTGATGATAGTATGATTCCTACATGTGCAAAAAAGTTTACCTCTTTGAACTAGGAAGTATAGAGCGTTTGTCAAAAAACAAGTCCGGGAAAAGAAATCAAAAAAATTTCATATTTCAACGAGATTTTTTCAATTGACAATAAATCATTTAGTACCATTTATATTTTGAATTTACTGGAATAAAATTAAAGTATAAACGGTATAAGTAGGTAGTAACCCGTTGCGCATTTAGGTAGTTCAATACAAAAAAAGCGTCAATTCGAGTGATTTTTCGTAACAAAGTGAAGAAAAATTATATCAAGAATAGCTTTTTTGATCCAAAACCTTATTCTCGATACGCTTCTTCCCTTGGTCGAAGCACTAGAATCGATGAATTTTGAAAAAAACCTAAATGCACAACGAGTTGTGTAGTATAAAATTTTATGTAAAAAGTTTAGCTTTTGATTTACCTAGATATTATTCCCACAATACTTCATTTACTGTAATTGCGATAAAATATTTTTTAAATTCTTCATAAGAAAGTGCTACTCTACCGTTTTTAGAATTATACTCTGGCTTCCATAAAGCATCGAATACATCTCCGTATGGATTTCTAATAATAATTTTATCATCTTCAACTCCTAAAACTGAATGCATATGAAATCTTGAAACACCTATTTCCAGGTTTTTTCCAACAGAAGAACACTCTAGTATATATCCCGAGTCTATGTATTCCTGTACCTTTTCAAGGTATTCATTTGCGGTATAGTCATCTCTAGTATTAATGTACGTAATGAATTGATAAGTTAAAGGCTCTGGGTAGTCAAGATTTATGTAACTGTAGGCTTTTTGTAAAAACACAAACCAGGATTTTCCACTAATTCCAGGTCGTGATAAATGAAAAGGAAGAAAATCCTGATCTACGCGGGCATACTTTTGTCCACCTATTTTAAACGCATAGGTACCATCACCAAGTTCTACCGCCAATTCTTGTACTTTTTCTGGGAAGCGATCAACCACTGAAGCCCATCGACCCGTAAAATTACATTCCTGAAAAAAACCTTGTTGCACATCATAAGGGCCAGGCAAATCAATACCCCATAAACTCGTTTCTGAAATAGGAATATAATCCCATGTGGCATCAATATGTGCAAAAAGATCAAATTTGTCATCGTCTTGTATCTCTGGGCTATCCAGTTTCTTATCAGAATTCTCAAAAGAGGTCACAACATTTAATTTCCCAGATGATTTTTCTGTATTGGATGCATTATGCGTATCCTCTGGGTCTATCCAAAACCTAGTGTTCTTTTTATTACCAACGATTTTATCTTTACCATCACCAAGTGTAACAAATGTAACTGATGTATTACTTATATTTCTTACAAAATCATTACCATCTCCAGGATACACCATTGTTGGGGTTTTAACACTACGATTAATAATGATAGAATCATTGCCTTTACCTCCATAGATTATCAACTCATCATAAGGTTTAGGAATTTTGCATACACCAAAACTGGTTCGTATGGTTAATGCTTTTCCGTTACGCCATTCATTTACTCGTATGGTAGTTGCATTATCGCTTGCTCGATAAATCACTCTTGTATGGCTCGCCAGGCTTTTTATAGTAACCTCGCATTTTGAGGCCATCTTTGTTTCTTGGTTACTAGGTGTATCTTGTTGTGCATTTGTGCCTTCTAAAAATTCCTCTTTTTCACAATTATAAAATAGTGCTAATGATAAAATAATCGTGAGTTTCAAAATTGTTTTCATGATGTAATTGTGTTATTTACGTTGTTAATAATATGTCCAAAGTGATATTTCTTAAGCCCTTAAGAACCGTAAAAGTGCGTATACCACTAAACTTCACTATACTAGAAAACGTAGTTATAGCTTATTTCTGAAACTAGAAGGCTAGACAAATGGTGGACAATTATTATTTTTCTGCTAAAAAAGGTGCTATAGCTTGCCAAAGGTCTTGTTCTGGTACAATATTCATTTTTTTCCGGATACGGTAACGAGATTTTTGCACGCCTGCAGGAGTAATATTGAGTAAAGAAGCTATTTCTTTAGAGGAAAGTCTAATACCAATAAGCGCTAAAAAGTTTATTTCGCGCTGAGTAAGTGCTGGGTGTCGCATGGTTATTTTTTTATAGAACTCTGGATGAATAGCATTAAATCGAGTTCTGAATTCTTTCCAATCGTCACCATCATAAATTTTTTTAATTTGATTTTGTAATCCTTTGGATTCTGTTATTTCCAAAAGCTTGCCTTTTATATTAAGGTTATGAATAGCATATTCTGTAAGCTCTCTTTTTTTCTCGTTTAATTCTTTCCTTAATTCTTGTTTCTCTTCCTGTTCTTTTTCTAATTCTTGAACCTGCTGTTTTAGTTTTTCTTTTTTTCTTTTAAAGAATGTATAACCCAGTATAGCCATTAATATCAGGATGAAACCTGTAATTACTAAAACATAATTCTTTTGAACTATTTGAGCATAAAGCCCTTGGGTTTCTTTTTTATTCTCTTCTTGTTGATTGGCAATCAAAAGTTCTGTACTTTCTGCTAACTTTTTTCTTTTTTCAACACTATCTTTTAAAATTTGCGATTGCTCCAAAAGTTCAAGAGCTTGTTTGGTATTTCCTATCTCTTTATGAATCATACTTTTAAACTCCAGTATTTCTGATTTTTCGGAAAGGAAATTTAAAGAATCTGTTAGATAAAATGCCCGATCTGCATAATACAGAGCACTGTCCATCTTTTTAAAATCATAAGAAACTTCGGCGAGTCCCATAAGTGCTCTTGATTCTATTTCAAAGAGCTGCTTACTTTGAGCTATTTGTAGTGCTTTTTTATAATACTTGAAGGCTTTATTATATTGTTCTCTTTTTATGGCTACATAGGCCACAGAATTAGAAATTTTTGCTATTGAAAACGTATCTTTTGTAGTTATCAATCCATTGTAAGCCATTTCATAAGCGTGTTCTGCCTTATCATATTGTTCTAAACTTGAATAAACAATACCTAAATTAACATCTATATAATACTGAAGAGGGGATTCTATCCTTGATAAATATAATTTTGTCTTTTTGTAATTAGTAATTGCAGAATCCCTAAGCCCCATATCGTTATAGATATTAGCCAACGTGCCATGTGCAATACCTTTTTGTAGCTCATTCTTGGCTCCTATTTTTTTTGATAGTTCTTTAGCTTCAATAGCATATTTTAAAGTATTAGGATAATCTTTAAGCTTTCTATATGTATTACTCAGATCGGTTAGTGCTATTAATGTCTTAAGCGGTATGCCAATTTCTCTATAAATTTCTAATGACTCCTGGTGATATTGTAACGCCTTTTCATTATTGATGTCTCCTCCTTTGATCTGAAGAATATTTCCTAAAACTGAATTCATTTTAGCTTGCCATTCTACTAATTTATTTTCTTTCGCAAGGTTCAATGCCTTTTTTCCATCCAATTCGGCACTATCTAAGTTTCTAGAACGGTATCGTTTCGCTGCATTATATAACTCTTTTATCTTTAAAGAATCAGGAACCGTTGTAACCGAGGATAATATATCTGATTGGGCATTCAAAATACTTATCTGAAGGAAAATGGCTATAGCAAAAAATAGGGGTAATCTCGAAATCATATTCTAAACATTAAGTAGGTAATGAGATATTTAAAAGTAACCAAAAATAGTATCTAACAAAAATGTAAAGAAAGTAAGTTTATATAAATTTAGTAAACTTACTTCAAAATAAAGAAATTCGACACTAGATAATTGTAAAGTTTCAGTTTTTCTTTACAACGAATTCACCGCACACCCACACTTGTTATTACCGCCAAAAATTCTATAGTTCAATACAATCTCATGAGATACCGATTGATTATTCCTGAATTCTGAAATCAGATGATTATAAGATTACTTCTGTGTTTTAGAAATATGTAAGAAAAAAACGTTACAAAATGCTACATTTCAATACTTTTTTTTGAATAAAAACTTCTGATGGATTTATAAATAAAAAATTATACGTATCGCTTCTAATAGTGCATAGGGCAACTTCAATATTCTTTCTTAGATCATTTTTGTTGAAATGCATATACAGCCTTCCTTGACTGTCTAAAACCTTTAATTCATTAAATGACTTCCCTTTAATGAATAGTTTATCATTTATGATTTCTATCTTTGTTTTAGTATTGTTTTGTTTTATTCTCTTGTTGATATACTTCTCTTCTTTTTCTGGATCAGATTCTTTTAGGCAACCCACAGTACTTTCCTGATATCCTATGCGAATGGCTTTTGAAAATATATAGGTATTATCTTCAAACTGCAGTGGTTGTTCATATAAAGACCAATCGTCATTTCTTTTACTATTATCAATCTGTTTGTATACTATAGAAGCTCCTTTTGTATTAGTGGATAAAACCAGTTTATTTTCTTTTATCATCATACTGGGACGTTCTGTTCTTGGTTGAATCCATCCGGGCCACATTTCAGTAATCATATCATATTCTGAAGTGAATCCATAATCCCTGTATTTGTTTTTCCAATCACTTAAAGCTTCTCTCATGTTGGACAAAACAGGAGCATATTCTGGATTATCCGATAGATTCCTAACTTCGTACGGATCATTAATAAAATCGTATAATTCTTCAGATGGCTTTTGAGAGGCAAACCATTTCATCTGTACTTCATTGAGAGAATCTTTATCTTTTAGCCGCAATAGCTCTTGCATTAAAGGCATATTTTTACGATAAGCTATATCCATATACCAGGGTTTTTCTGGTTTGTAATTTTTAATATATATAAATTGTTTGTTTCTTACCGATCGTACGATATCATATTGTTTATCAAGTCTATCTCTTGCTGCAAACAGATATTGAGGAGGTGGTTCTTTATCTTTACCCAAAAAAATACGCCCTTGAAAATAATCTGGCATTTTTGAATCTGTAATAGAAACCATTGTTGGAGCCAGGTCAATAAAACTTATAAGTTCATCATTTGTAGTACCCGCATCTCTCTTATCTGGATATCGTATGATGAAGGGAACCTGTAGACCGCCATTATTAATCTCTCGTTTTTGCCTGGGCAAAGGTCCACCGTGGTCACTATAAAAAAAGACGATTGTTTTGTCTAATAAATTATCCTGCTCTAGTTGTGAGATAATTGCCCCCACCTTTTGATCCATTTCATAAATATTAGAATAGTTTCTGGTAATATCATTTCGCACTATTGGAATGTCTGGATAGTACGGAGGTACTTTAACATTCTTAGGTAAGATATATTGTGGATGATCTGCATTTTTCCAGATCATAGATTCATGAGTATCGTTTAGGTTAATTACCGAAAAGAAAGGTTGACCGTCTGCTCTATTTTTCCAATGTGCATCTGCACCATTTTCATCCCAGGCAGTTATAGGTGCTTTAAATTGAAGGTCATTTTTTTCGTTATTAGTACAGTAGTATCCATTGCGCCGCAAAAACTCTGGAAAACACTTTACTTCTTCTGGTATTACGGCTTCATAAGGGATAATAGTATCAGGAACATTCCAATTGGTTCTCATGTGGTGAGTACCCACAGATGTAGGGTACATTCCTGTAATAATGGCTGATCGACTAGGCGCACAAACCCCAGATGGTGAGATTACGTTTGTAAACTTTACCCCTTCTTTAGCTAATCGATCAATATTAGGAGTTTTGGCCACTTTATCGCCATATGCCCCAATGTTAGGGGAGATATCTTCGCAGGTAATCCACAGTATATTATATTGTGATAAGTCCTGGCAATGAAGTACTCCAGAGGTCTTTAGAAGAAAAAATAAAAGAATAAGTAAAAATTGTTTCATAAAACTAGTAATTTGTTATTTTTCAACCGATTGGTATTGTCTTATCAATAACCGAAAAGTACAATGATTTATTTTATGAAAACCATCGAATTGTGGTCTTTTTTTTTCATATACTTATATTATTTATAAACTAAATTGTTTTTTGAACTGAATTATCTAGTTTGGTTGTTTAATGAAGAACATTAATTTTATGTTTACTACACGTCCCATTTATGATCTCTTTAAAACTTTCTAAAACGCTAAAGTTTATATCTCTATTTGGTTTGATATTTGCGATATGTTGCACAAACAAAACAGCGAATCTTAATCAAAACAATTTAGAGAAAGAAACGAGCCTCTATTTACAACAGCATGCTAATAATCCTGTATACTGGCAACCCTGGAGTCAAGATGTATTAAAAATTGCCCAGCAACAAAATAAATTAATAGTAATAAGTATCGGGTACTCGTCTTGCCATTGGTGTCATGTCATGGAAGAGGAGACTTTTGAGGATAATGAAGTTGCAAAATTGATGAATAAAAGCTACATCAGCATTAAAATTGATAGAGAAGAAAGACCCGATATAGATGAGCTGTACTCGTCTGCTGTACAATTATTGACAGGAAAAAGTGGGTGGCCCTTGAATGTAATTGCACTACCAGATGGAAAACCCTTATATGGAGGCACTTATCATACTAAAAAACAGTGGTTAGAAATCCTTACTAAAATCTCTGAACAATATTCGGAAAATTCACAAGAGGCAAAAAAATACGGAAACAAAGTAGCTTCTGCAATCAGTGATGTATATACAACCAATAATTTTAAAAAACAGGATGTAAATAAAATACAATTGAGTCAGAACATAGGCCTATGGAAAACGCAATGGGATACCATCTATGGAGGGAATTTGGAGCAGGAAAAATTTATAATACCTACTCAGATCAATTATCTAATGGATTACGGTTATCACACAAACGATTCTTTGGTTATCAATCATATCGTAAATACTTTAGATCTTATTGCCGCTTCTGGTATTTATGACCATATCGGAGGAGGTTTTTTTAGATATACCACCGATGCAGAATGGAAATATCCGCATTATGAAAAAATGCTATATGACAATGCCCAGTTAATTCACACGTTTTCAAAAGCGTATAAAATGTTTAAAAAACCAAACTACAAACACATAGTCGAAGAAACCTTTGAGTTTTTACTTCGTGAAATGAAAAGTGAACAAGGTGGTTTCTACGCTGCTTTAGATGCTGGAAAAGAAAATAAAAATAATCGTTATTATACCTGGACCGATAGTGAGTTAAAAAACAGTATAAATGCTATTGAATATGAAACGTTTTCTAAACAATTTATATTTAATTCTATTGCTAACAATGATGACCTGATATTACTGGCAAGAAACCTAAACGCCAATGAGTCAAACCTTTCATCAATAAAAAAATGGAAAAAATCACTTCTAGAAGCTCGTTTACAACGAAAAAAACCTATTGAGGATAAAAAAATAATTACCTCGTGGAATGCCCTTTTAATAGAAGGACTTATTGTCGCTTATGAAGCCTTTGGGGACAAGAGATTTTTAGACACAGCTATAGAAACCTATGATTTTCTTGTGTCTAAATGTTACGCAGATGAAGTATTAATGCATACCTACCAATCCGGAAGTTCTAAAATCGATGGTTTTTTGGATGATTATGCAAATTTGGCAGCTGCTTCATTGCGATTATATAACATTACTTCTGAAATTGAAGTTCTAAAATTTTCAGAAAAATTAGTTGCAAAATCATTACTACAATTTGGTAGCGACAAAACTCCACTACTAAAATACACCAGCAATGATAACTTAATCGCTGATGTGATAAAAAAACATGATGGTGTCATGCCTTCGGGTAACGCCACCATGGCACATTCACTTTTTACGCTGGGGCATATTTTATACAAACCTGACTATGTAAACAAAGCCACATCAATGTTTCAAAGTATATCTGCTGATGCTAAAGAAAATCCTAAAAACTTTGCGCAATGGCAATCGTTAGCTTTAAAAATTACATATCCTTTCTATGAAATGGCTTTTGTAGGAAAAGATTCTCAAGAATTAGCGAATCAATTTAATAAAAGATTTTATCCTAATGTTCTTGCGGTATACAGTACATATGACAGTGAGTTACCGCTCTTCAAGTATCGGTTTGTCGATTCTGAAACTTATATATATGTATGTAAAGACAATACATGTAAACTACCGGTTAAAACCATGGAGGAAGCAATCAGACAACTACAAAATTTTTAACTAAAAAATTGCATATCTGTAATATATCGTATACTATAATCGTCAACCTGAACTCGTTTCAGGCTCTCATTATATATAATACCATTTCTGATATAGAACTCATCTTGACTTTTTCTATTTTTGCCTAAAATGAGATAAGTTAAGTTAAAAATTTTTATCAAAATTTTTGATTTTCAAGAAATTCATTTAGTAACTGATATTCTCTCCAGACACGTTGATTAATCGAGGATAATTCTCCTAACTCCCCTCGTGAACGTACTTTTGATGCAAACATTTTTAGCATTTTTTCAATCGGTGCATTGTTCAATGATTTTTTGGCATACTCAAGACTCTGTTTCGTCAATGCCTTTTTATTTAATTCTATATGGTAGCTGTCTCGTAGTTTCCAGACTGGTTCTAATGAGGTACTCACCTCATTAAATAAAAGTGTAAATTCGAAACAAGCCTTAAGCCAGTTTAAATTCGAGATTATCACTTTGTCTTTTTCTTTAGCAATACATTTATCGATAATTGTTATAATTTTTTTACATACTTCTACCTGCTCTTTATCCAATCGTCCCCAAGCCGGAGTGTAAGGATAATATACCGGAGATTCAATAGAATTTAAGACACTACTTAGATCCAACGCTAGTAGTTCAGGTGAAAGGTGTTTCGTTGCGTAGTTTCCGAGTTCTTTTTCACAATATGCTTTGTATATTTGTGCTGTACTTTTTGTATCGTCTGGATTTGATGCAAAAAAGGCAAAAGTACTCCAGTTAAGTTTTATCTCTTCTGTTCTCCAATGAATTGCAATAACACCATCTAGTTCATCAGCATACGCTTTTTTTACTTGTTCACGTGTCGTATTTACCCTTGGTTGAAGGTGCCATAATGAAGCATCTCCCTCTAGCCACGGAATTGCCCAAACTTTACGATTCTTCGCGATGTTTTTAAAGAAAGAAGGGTGGCCTTTCTCTCCCTGCTGGGGATTAAGCATAGAAAAAACAATATCCCTGGGAAGCGATTTATCTAATCCTTTGAGCAAAAGTGCCATTTGAGATTCACTTCCCCAACCACTGATTAGTATTTTGGTTTTGGGGGCCTTTAATTTAATATAGTCGTATGCTTTTTGTATGTATGCCTGCGCCCAAACTCCCAAAAATTTTAATGATTGACTTACCCCATCCTTTTCATAATATTTGACATTTTCATTATAATATTTTTGCATGTGTTTATTCTTCAATGCCTTTTGAGCATCTACACCAAACATACAATGCTCATTCAACCACAAACCTATCCAATCAATGCCTTTGTATGTTTCAAGAATATCATCAATCGTTGCATAAAGAATGCCTGTAGCATCAGGATCAAAAGGGTTGTAAACCAAGCTACCCTCGCCCATCCAATACATATCGTCTTTTGTTCTTAATGATGCGTACTCTGGTGGGGCTACTCCAAATTCAAAGCCCATAGCCATTTGAATATCCCTCTGGTGTGCCATTTTCAGTACCTTTTGCATTAAATTCTGCGCCTTTTCATATCGTTCTTTATTTGTTGTTGCCAAAACAGAACATTGTGCACCAAAATAGGCAACGTCTGAAGACGTGTTAAACAACTGATCCGTACCAAAGCCAAAGTCTTTAATTTTCATGGGAAGATATCCCCAACGAGCCATTCCTGAGTGATCAAAACCGGTCACAGGCAGCACGTTTTTATACTGAATTTTTATCATTGGCTCTACGTAGTTAAAATAGCGCTCGCCGCCACCGGTATAATTATGAAACTCAATAAAATTTATGTTATTCTTTTGGCAATCATCCAGGTACTTTTTGTAATCTTCCTCATTCCATGCCGTAGGTCCTGACAGAAAATTGTGCCAAGGAAGAACCCCACGTATTTCGAAAGACTGAGCAAATACCTGAGAAGAAATAATTATTAAAAATCCAAAAAATGCTTGTTTCATCTGTTTATTTTTATTGTTTTTTTATTGGTCAGACCTACCTTTGCTGACTGGCAGGAGTAATTCGCCTATAATCATCTTGGTGGGTATCAAGATTTGTTATCGCTTATTTCATAGGTTTACTATATTAAGGTTATTACTCTGCTCCTTGAAATTGAAATAAAAATATCGTACCCAAAAATACCTTTACACGTAAAATTTAAGCAGTATTTAGGTGTATATAGTATGTACTACATTCTGAAAAAAAGTTTACTTTTTTATGTTCAGTTATTTAGTTTTACTATTTGCAGCTTTTCATTATTCTTGGCTACTAAAAAATAAGGCTTCCCTTGAATATTTATTTGTCTAAAATCTTTTACATCTCCAGAAATAAAAAGTTTACTATCTCTTGTAGAAATCGGCTGTAAGAACCCCGTTCCGTCTCCTTTTAAAAACAAACCATTACTAGCATCATTACGAGGGGTTTCTACCTCTGAGCGATATAAATTTCCACCTACGATGGCATCTAGATGACCATCATTATCAAAATCATCAATCTCAATTTGATGAATCGATGACATCTGTGCTAAATTGGGTAATGGGCGCATCTTAAAATTACCATTTTTATTTTCAATATAAACCGAGGCAAAGGATTTGACTTTATAATGTAGCGCTTTGCTAAGGGCTTCTTCAGAATATACATCTTCGAGTGTAGCTAGCGAAAAAGAAGCATAGTTCTCAAACTTCTTTTTTATCCCTGGCATTTGTTGTGATGAGCATTCGCGACCTCGTAAGGGATATTTTTTTCCGCCGTTAAAGTAACTTAAAACAATATCCTGAGAACCGTTTTGATCAAAATCGTTAACATACAAATCAAAAGTCTCTTTTTCGTTTGCCTGGTACTTAAAATTAAGTCCCAAATTACCTGCGATATAATCCATATCACCATCATCATCAAAATCACCTTCTTTGATACTAAACCACCATCCAGCAGTATCAGATAAACCTAAATCTTTAGTTACATTTTCAAAAGTTCCGTTATTGTTCCTTAGTACAGTTATTGGCAGCCATTCGCCAACCACTATTAAATCCATCCAACCGTCCTGATCAAAATCTGTAAATATACCATCGGTTACCATGCCAAGATCAATTAAATCTGGTGCAACAACGGCTGTGTTATCTTCAAACTCAGGGGCTCCTTTTTTGCTTTTATTTTCAAAAATATAACTAGACACAGGTTGTCCATAATTACCGGGAGCTAGTCTTCCCCCTACAAAAAGATCTAAATCACCATCTTTATCATAATCACAGCTATGTACTCTGGATCCACTACTAAAAATGTTTGGTAAGCTCTTTGTGGTTTTGACAAAATCTCCATTTCCAATATTCAAATATAATCTATCCTTTACTAGTTCTTTACTACCCACAAATTCATTACCACCACTTACTATATATATATCATTTAATCCGTCATTATCTGCATCAAAAATATGTATCCCCATATCTTCATACATGCTATCATTTTTGAATACAGAAATTTCTTGCCTTACTAATTTTTTATTGTTTTGAAAATAAACTCCCATTTTATTTTGATGTGCTCCACCAATCACAAAATCTTCTAGCGAGTCACCGTTAAGATCTCCTACGGCAACCCCAGGGCCTAATCTAGAGGTTTGATGAGGTAATAGCACCTCTGTTCTAAAATCATCAAAGTAGTTTTCTGTATGTAAAAAGGGCTCTGACAATATTTTTTCTACACCTATATTAGTAAAATATTCTTTTGACTTTATGGTATCTTGAACCATATTTTTCGAAGAAGCTGTGTCAAAATTTATCTCAATTTTCTGATTACTCGCAATATTATAAAGTTTATTTATTTTTTCTGAAGTCCATAAAACCACTAAACTGTCAATATTTGTAGACTTTTCGATCCCGAAATGTAACAAAGGAGCCACCGATGATTGAAACCCTCTGGTTAACGTTAATTCTTGAAATTGTTTATTCCCATCGGCATATACCCAAACCTTGGAGCCAACACCATCTGGATTTTTCTTTGGTCCATGTAACTGTATAGTCACATAATTATTCTTCGAATTGTTCGTATTTTCAAATATAGTAGCCTTATCATCAATATTATTGATGATAATTTCGAGATCACCATCATTATCAAGATCTGCATAGGTTGCCCCATTTGAAAAACCTTTATAAGAAAACCCCCATTCTTCATTAACCTTGGAAAAGGTGAGGTCTCTATTATTCTTAAAAATATAATTATCTATTTTTTCAGAAGGGATTGCCAAACTTTTTTCGAGTAAGTCTTCTTCCGTTAATTTTGATCTGTCCAAATTGGCAAAATAGTCTTTGTTATTGATTTCTCTTCGGGTACCATTAGAGATAAATATATCTTTCCACCCATCGTTATCAAAATCAATCATAAGTGGTGACCAGCTCCAATCTGTAGAAGAAATTCCTGCTAAACGAGAGATATTACTGAAATCTGTTAGAGAGTCATTGACATTACCGTTATTTAATTGCAAACTATTTTGCATATATTGATAGTGAAAACCAGATTCTACCGTACTCCAAAAAAGATCAGCATTCATACTTGCCATATTTGCCTTGGATCTGCGATTATCCTGAGCGGTCATATCAACTTGAAGAATATCCAATAAAGCATCGTTATTAAAATCGGCAATATCGACTCCCATTCCATAAAAGGAGGTGTTTTTGGTATTCGACTTTATTTTTTCACTAAAAGTTCCGTTTGTATTATTGATATAAAAATAATCCGGCGAAGCAAAATCGTTTGACACATAAATATCTGGCCATCCATCTTGGTTAACGTCTCCGACTGTGGCGCTAAGAGACAAACCAAATGACTTTAAACCGGCTTCTTCTGTTACATTAGTAAACCTAGTACCATCGTTTCTAAATAATTTATCACTTTCCAGTTCATTTACCAACCGCATTTTAGACTTATAGTAGTGATTAGGAGCATTGAAAGGTGTTGGTGGATAATTGGCAAGATACATATCAAGATCTCCGTCTTTATCGTAATCCAGAAAAGTAGCTTGTACAGAATTTCCTGGATCATCTAAACCAAATTCTTTAGCTCTTTCAGTAAAAGTATTATCGCCGTTATTTACAAACAGTTGATTGTTTTTTGGCGCGAACTTACCTCCTACAGAACAATAAAAATCTAGATATCCATCATGGTTAATGTCTATCATAGTAACTCCAGTATACCATCTGGAATCCCCATTCACTCCAGCATTCTCTGTTATATCCTCAAATTTTAGATTCCCTTTGTTAAGATATAATTTATTTGGAACTTGATTTCCGGTAAAATAAAGATCTATTAAGCCGTCATTATTAATATCCCCTGTAGCTACACCACCTCCCATATAGATATAACCATAAGTAAGATAATTCAGACTATCATTTTCTTTTAAATGATTTGAAAAAAGCACATTGCTCAATGAGGAAGGAACCTGTCTAAATTGTTTTATTGTATCTTTTGAATTATTGGGAGCATTTTGCTTACAGAAAGTAAATAAAGAAAAGGTTGTGATTAGAAACAATGCTTTACGTGTGGATCTTAAATACAATTTCATCATATTAGAATTTTCTGGAGAAAAGATAAAAAAAATGGAGTAATGATGATTACTCCATTTTCAAGAAACAACCAAAGACTAATAGTTTGGATTCTGATCTTCAGAACTCAATTGGGGATTTCTATCAATCTCATTTTGTGGTATTGGTAGGAATTCATGCTTCCCTTTTTGGTATCCATCTAATACTTGCGATGCTAATCCCCATCGCTGTAAATCAAGATATCGCACTTGCTCACCGGCTAACTCAACTATTCTTTCGTGAACAATCGCATCAAAAATTTCTTGTTTACTATTAACAGGATACCCTCTGCTATTCATCTCTGCTGTTCCGTAATTTGGCATTCCTGATCTGTCTCTAACCATATTTAATAAAGCAATAGCAGCTCCACTATTTCCTAATTCGTTTTCGGCTTCTGCCCTCATTAATAATACATCGGCATATCTGATCACTCTAAAATTAACTCCGCTATATGCAAAATCTTCGTTTTCTAATTCTTCTAGGTTCTGATATTTACGCCATTCTGGAGCGGGATTTTTACGAATTAGCCTGCCGGTTCCATCACTATCCAAAGGTCCGAGATCGGCAGCCGTTAACTCTCTATCTCCAATTTTATCACCTGGCGCATATCTATTAGGGCCATATTCATCCCCTGCTTGATAAAATGTTGATTGTATACGTGGATCGTCTGATTCAAACTCATTAAAAGTTCCATTGCGAACGGTAATATTTGCAAATCCTCCAGCGCTAGAATACTCTAGTGCTCTAAAAGTAGTTTCTGATAATCCTGCTCCAGAAACATCCCAGGGTGCACCTCCGATTTCTCTACTAAAATTTATTTCAAAAATAGATTCATCATTAAATTCTCCAGCAACATTACCGTTATCAATATGAGCAACTCCATCCAAAGTATATCCGCTCAACGACTCGAGTTCGGTTTTGGCTTTATCATATTCTTTTAAGAATAAATGAACTTTTCCTTTTAGCGCTATGGCAGCTCCTCTAGTTGCTCGGCCTGTTTCGGTAGCACTCTTTGCAGGAAGATTATTTTTGGCAAAATCAAGATCTTCTAGAATTAGTGCATAGACTTCACTTTGTGGGGCTCTTGGAAATCCATCTATATTATCAGGAACTACAGTAAGCAGTGGAATATCACCCCATAAATTAGTAAGGTAGAAATAATACAACGCACGTAAGAATTTTGCTTCTCCCACACGTTGATTAATTTCCTCTTGAGAAACATTTTCTATGATACCCTCTTCTTCGGCATTAATTACAAAATTTGCACTATTGACACCTCTATACGCTGCTTCCCAATATAAGAACAACTCTCCATTTGTAGGGTCAAACGTGTACTCCATAAATGACCTTAGAGGCGCTTGAAGAACATCTGACCCTTGATTCTCTTGGGATAAGTTATCAAACATATAAAACCCAGATCTACCATACATCCCTTGGGTCTGCAGGAATGCATACCCAGAATTAACGGCAGAGGTAAGGTTCTCACTATTCGAGAAAAAACCATCTGTACTTATTGTTCTAGGGTCACCGCCTACTTCTAGTTCATCCTTATTACAGCTAAAAACTATTCCTAGTATAATAATAGCTGACCAAATAAATTTACTATTTTTCATCATCTTTTTTTTTAAAATTCTACTTGTACACCTGCAATAAATGTTCTTGGCTGTGTATATGAAACCAGATCAAGACCTATTGCATTTACAGAACCTCCTGATCGTATTGGCGCTATCTCTGGGTCATAACCCGAGTAGTCAGTAAACGTATATAAGTTTTGACCTGTTATATAAATTCTAAATTTACTAAGCACTCCATTAGTTATACTATTTAAAGTTTTATTATCAATGCTATATCCTAGGGTTACATTTCGGATTCTGGTAAATGATCCATCCTCAATAAAACGATCAGAAACTAATTCATTTCCTGAAAAACCAGGTGTTGTCGCCGGCACTGTACTCGAAGGGTTACTAGGAGTCCAACGATCTAATACTGCTGTACCTCTATTAAAAGGACGGCTTTGTTCTTCCAAGAAATATTTGGTGCCATTATATATCTCATTTCCATACACACCATTAACAAAAATAGAAGCATCAAAGTTTTTGTAAGTAAGATCAATATTAAATCCTAATGTAAGGTCTGGATTAGGATCACCAATACTAGTTCGATCGTCGTCGTTTATATCTCCATCATTATTCACATCCACATAACGAATATTTCCTGGAGCTGCACCTGCTTGGGTAGCATGTGCATCAACCTCGGCTTGATTTTGAAAAATTCCATTTGTTTGCAATCCATAAAAATGATACAAAGGTTCTCCTTCTATTAGTCTATTTACCGATTGCCCTGCAATGTTACCATCATTAATCTCTTCTACAACATCACCAAGTGAAGTTACTTCTGTACTAATAAATGCCGCGTTCAGACCAGCACTGAAACTAAATTCTGCACCTGTATAATTGTATCCCAGATTAAATTCAAAACCATCAGTTTTAGTTCCCCCAGCATTTTGAGTCAATCTTCTTACAGAATTACCTAAAGAGGGAGCCGTTGGAATACCTACTAATAGCTCATCACTTTCATTTTTAAAGTATTCTGCAGACAACGTCAAGCTGTTATTCCAAAGTCCAATATCCAAGCCAATATTTGTTGAAATTAATTCTTCCCATTGTAGATTAGGATTAGCCAATCTGTTTGGTCTAGCTCCTGACCGTAGTCCCGCATCGAACACTGCATTGTAATTTGTTTGAATTCCTGCCTCAGACAAATAGTTAGGTATATTATCATTTCCTGTAATTCCCCAACTACCTCTTAGTTTCAAGTTATTAAGTGTATGATCACCATCAAATAAAATTCTTCCTAAATTCACACCTGCAGATACTGATGGAAAGGTACCGTAACGGTTATCTTCTCCAAATCTTGAAGAACCATCTCTACGTATGGTTGCATTGATCAAAAACATTTTTTTATAATCGTACCCTATTCGTCCAAACACTGAATGTAAGGCGTAAGGAATATTAAATGACGCCAACGCACGAACATCGTTTAAATCAACAAGCAAATCTAATTCAGTATTTGTACCACTATTGGCAGAGGTAACGTTAGAAAATTCATTCTTATTTTTAATTCTTTCATACCCCGCCAGGAAATTTAAATTATGGGTCTGATTAATGGTTGTTTTATAATCTAACGTATGCGTAATCACAGTAGACAAAAATCTTCCTTCATTATTTCTTAATAAATTAAAATCAGTTGCTTGTTGCCCTGTAAGAACTGGTCGATCTATTCTAGTTCTTCTACTATTAGAATGATCTATACCTACTACTATTTTATACTTTAAACCATTCAAAATTTCATAAGAAGCAAACAATGACCCTACGATACTAGTTTGCTTGGTGAGATCTTCATTATAGGTAAGTATTTGAACCGGATTCAAAGCATCCTGGCCATCAAAACCAGTACTGGTGGTAGAGAAAAAGTTAGTATTTGTATCAAACACTGGCAAATATGTTGGCATTGCCAATGCATTTCTGATCACAGAACTTCCTCCTTTGTCTTGTTGATTTGTGGTTTCTGATATCCCTAAAATAACATTTTGCCCAACTTCGAGCTTATCATTTATATTAATTTTTGTATTAATATTAAAAGAATACCTTTGAAAACCTGTATTGATTAAAGTACCTTCTTGATCCAAATAGGAAGCTCGAATACTATAAATTCCGTTATCACCTCCTCCAGACGCTTCTATATCGTAATTACGAACTAAAGCTGATCTAAAAATTTCATCCTGCCAATCCGTATTGATACTAGGATCAAAATCAGGAGATAAAAAAACATTGAAAGTTTGTTGACCATCTAAATCTGAATCTGCATCGTACTCTGAAGTAATGTAATCAACATACTGCGATGTATTTAGAACATCCAGTTGGTTTGTAACTTGTGAGAATCCTGTATACGTACTAAATTTAAGATTAGTTTTCCCTCTTTTACCTCCTTTTGTCTTTATTAGAACCACTCCGTTAGAACCTCTTGATCCATAGATTGCCGCACTGGATGCATCCTTTAATATATCAACAGATTCGATAGATTCTGCTGGAATATTATTTAAGGATCTAGTAGGGACACCATCTACTATAAATAATGGTTGACTTTCACCAAAAGTACCTAACCCCCGTATCGAGATTAAGGGGTCAGTTCCTGGGGCACCTGCATTAGTAACCTGAACACCTGCAACTCTTCCTTGTATTGCTTGTTGTACGCCTATGACAGGAGTCTCGATCAAATCATCAGATTTGATTGATCCAATTGCATTGGTCACACTAGATCTACTAGAGCTACCATAACCAATTAAAACCACATTTTCAAGTTGATTGGCTTCTTCGGTCATAGTAATGTTGATACTTGATCGACCTTCTGCCAAAATTTCCTGTGTTTCAAACCCAACGTAACTGAATACCAAAGTACCGTCGGCAGGAATATTGATACTGTAGTTACCATCAAAATTGGTTTGTACACCAGTACTTGTACCTTTTAAAATAATATTCACTCCCACCAAAGGAAGTCCATTAGAGTCTATTACCGTGCCAGTAACCTCGTTTTGAAAGTAAATTTCATTTTCGTACACTAGATCAGTGTCTGCTAAGGCAAATGATTTTGTGATACCCATTAAAAACAGGAAGCAAAATATAGAAAATCTTATTTTAAAAATTCTCCGAAACTTTATTCTGCAACCCTCACTTTTGTGTTTAAGTTTTTCCATAATAATAAATGTTTGACAGATAAAAAATGACAACTAAAGCCAGATAAAATCGACATTAAATTAGTTTATTTAACATAATTTTAAAAGTATACTAAATTTTCATACACAACTAATCTTATTTTATCAAATTCAAATATGATTATATTATTAAAAATAAATTAAATTCAACATTATGTCTAGAAAAAGCATTTAATCCTATTAAATTAACTTTTCATCTAAAAAATATTAAAAAAACAACGAAATACAAAAAATGAAACCGCATACCCAATACATCTTATTTTATCAATTTAATAATTATCCAAGTACAATTAGCATTTAACCTCAAAATCACTTTTTATCATTAAAAAAATCTTTTTGTTTAATTATTTACAATTCTTTTATTCAATTTATAATTACATTTCGTGTTGCCCAAGGCGTTATTTCAACTTATAAAAAAGAGATAATTTTAGTACTTAAGGTCGTCCGATCAAATTTTTGCCAAAACAAGAATGAAAGAGCATCACTTTTTTTACTACAGTAGCTTTTATGGATAATAATGTTATCCGTTTTGTATATGCTCATGAATATACTACATCAGATAGAGGAAATCATAATGATGGATCTCATGAAGTTATCCTAAAATTTAGACTATACAATTATAAAACCTTAGGTATAAGTTAAAAATCTCTAAGTGGTTTTGAGATTTTTTTATTTTTTATATACTATCAGAAAACAACTTCAATTAAATTTTTTCCAGGCTGATACTGTACTCTTTTATTCTCTACCTGTAAAGTTCCGGAAGTTTTTGAATATAAGGTAGTTTTAAATTTTTTCTGAGGCTCATATTTCACATTTCTCATAACCACTAATGATGATGTGTTAAGAAGAAAGTCACCATCTATATGAATATTTAATTGGTCATTCTTTTGACTTATATCCCAGTTTTTACCATCTAATTTCAACTTTTTAATTAAGTAATTATCTAGTTCAAAACTCCCTATTCGTAATCCCCCACCTACTTCAAAATCCGCAATTTCCTCTAAATATACTAATGCAAAAAGCGGACCCCAGCTCTGGTATTTTTGCCCTCTTCCTTTACCTGTTTTGGTATTAAAATTTTCGTAGCAGGCACCTCCCTCGTTTCTGTTAGCATTCATAAACATATTGGAGGACTTAATTGCTAAATCACCGGCCAGATCATCGTAGTGATATCTTTTCAGGCTTTGATAGCATAAATAATTTACAGGGGGCCATGCAGAACCCCTCCAATACTGCTGATCTTCATATTCTGGATTGTCTTTTGATATAGTGGGTAGCATGTAATTACCGTAAAACAATGTGGTATCTTTATATTTTTGAATCATTTTTTCAGCTCTTTCTATGCTCGGGATTCCTGCCAGTAGAGGATAAAAATTAGTAGGCGCTTTTTGCTTACTAAATGTTCCGTCCCAGTTAAGATCGTAATAAAATCCGCTTTCTTCATCCCACATCTTTTCATTTACTAACTCCTTAATTCTCTTATTTTCTATCTCAAATAGAATTTTATCATCCTGATGACCTAATGTATTTGCGATATAAGCCATATGCTCTGCATCGAGTGCCTGCAAGCTATTCAAATCCAAAGCATTCATGTTCATTGTCCATTTATCATGAACATATGTTGTATCATCAAATAATGGAGAATCATCCATACCACTTTCAACCATAGCTGCTTTTATATTAGGTTTATAGCCAACATCATCCATTTGATCTGCTCCCCATTCCATAAGGCCATCTCCATTGCCGTCTCTTCTAGACGACCCTTTATTTGTCTTAGTACGCCACCAATTATACCATTTCTTTAAAGGTTCATAGCTAATCTCCAAAAATCTTCTATCTCCTGTTTTTTGGTACAATTTCCATACAACATATGAACCTATAGGTGGTTGTGAATGATCAGGAGTACCCCCCAGACCGGACTGATAATTTGGCAAATTTCCATTATCATATTGAGTCATTCCATAAAGAGATTTGAGATTTTGTAAAGCCATTTCTCTATTTTCAACGGAAAGCAATAACGAGTTAAAGAAAGAATCCCATTCGAACATAGCCCAACCTCCCCAATCCCAAGTTCTACCTGCCGGGATATATGTGTAATTTGTATGAGGTATAAAACTAGTCATCCAGTTCAAATTATCTACAATGGCTGGAATAACGTCTTCATTATCGCCTTCAATATGCATACGATTTTGGAGTTCATTTTGTTTGGCTATTTGTAAATAAGATTCAAAATCCTCAAAATTATTTGGTTTATCCACATTCCCTAGCGTAGCCAAAAAAGTTAACTGAGAAACATTATCAAAAATTAAGTACAGAAACTTACCTTTTTTTTGCCCAATTTTTTTATTATTCAAAAGGCTTATAACCTCATGTCTATATAACAAACTATCCTTTGTAGCGCACACTAAATCTGGAGCCTGATCAAATTTTAATCCAAAATTCTCTTGAAGAGAAGTAACAGCTCTAGTCCCGGAATAGATTAACTCTCCTTGATAATCCCAAGGAAAATAGCATTCTACCACTATCCCGGAAACAGAATTTTTCACTTTTATTTTTTTTAGAATTCCTACAACAGCATTGTTTTCTTTTTTACCCCATTGCAAATCCCATTGATCACCTTTTGTATGCCATTGTAAATTGGCATAACTGCCCGTAGCAGATTTCACCCCAACCTTACTTACGCTATGATATAATGAATCTCCATTATTGAACCAATTAGGTTTATAATCTAATTCTTTACCCGAAGTATATGTAATAGAATCTGCATCCGAAAACTGGGCATAAGTGCCAAATCTAAAGCCTACGGCCTGTCTTTCCTTATCAACTAAAACAAGACCAGACCAAGAACCCGGATCCAAGGCATCTATAAAATTTTCTCTTGCGGATAAACTATCACTTTTAAGTGTTTGTTCTATTTTATTTGTACAACCACTTAAAATAATTAACATGTATGTAACTATTAAGTACCTCATTATATATTTTACATTTTTTTAGACTATTGTAAGAATTGTTAACATTAAGCATTAATTTTTTTTGTATATCCGTTTAATGTCCATTAGTTGTAATGCTTGCTATTACGAGTCTATCAAAGATTCTTTCTCCAAAATAT
>CANLYR010000038.1 GCA_947495425.1 uncultured Aquimarina sp. | reverse complement strand
ACCTCCCTCAGGATAAACTTCTCGCCAGAATGTATTATTAAAGAAAAAAGCTGCTTCTAATGAAAGAAACAACTTTTAAGACCTGTGGTCCCACTTGGGCTTCCTTCGAGTCGTACCTCCCTCAGGATAAACTTCTCGCCAGAATGTATTATTAAAGAAAAAAGCTGCTTCTAATGAAAGAAACAACTTTTTTAAAACCTGTGGTCCCACTTGGGCTTCCTTCGAGTCGTACCTCCCTCAGGATAAACTTCTCGCCAGAATATATTATTAAAGAAAAAAGCTGCTCCTAATGAAAGAAACAACTTTTTAAAACCTGTGGTCCCACTTGGGCTCGAACCAAGGACCCCCTGATTATGAGTCAGGTGCTCTAACCAGCTGAGCTATGGGACCTAAAACGGAGGGCAAATTTAAGGATTTGACATAAACACGCCAAACATTTTTATATAATTTATTTTGATTGTTTTTTTGGATGCATATTAAAGTATTTGACCTGTAGAACTAATCTATTCCTCCTTTGGGGGTTAAGGAGTTATCTCCTGGCACAGTTCTATTAAAACCCCATCAGTGCTTTTTGGATGTACAAAAGCAACTAATTTATTATCTGCACCGCGTTTTGGCGTAGTATTGATCAACTGAAACCCTTCTTGCTCTAATCGATTCAGTTCTTTTTTGATATCATCAACATCAAAAGCAATATGATGTATACCTTCACCTTTTTTGGCAATGAATTTCCCTATAGGTCCATCTTCCCGCGTACTGGCCAGAAGTTCTATTTTGCTTTCACCTACTTGAAAAAAAGAAGTGATCACAGCTTCGCTTTCTACCGCTTCTTGCTTATAAGGAGGGATGCCCAAAAGTTTTTCATATAGAGCATTAGCATGCTCAATATCTTTTACAGCTATACCCAAATGCTCTATTTTATTAATATGATTCATTTTTTATGGTTTGATTACTAAGATAAAAATACAACAATACAGGGATTATAATAGAACGTATAGCGTCAATATATTTTTATCAATACAGATAAAGTCTTTATTCTTACCGCTAAAAACAAGGCGATCTTTCAACTTAAGAAGATTAATATGTACTTTTGCACTATGGAAACAAACAGACAGAAGAAAATAGGAGGAGTATTGCAGCGAGACGTAGCCGATGTTATACAACAGGCCTTGCGTGAAGCTGGGGTGCAGGGGATCTTGGTTTCTGTTACCAAAGTAAGCGTAACTACAGATTTATCTATCGCAAAAGTATATATGAGTGTTTTTCCACATAAGGAAGGGGATCGTGTACTAGAAGAAGTAAATGCCGTTAAATCACAAATCAAACATCAGGTTGCACAACGTACCAAGCATCAACTGCGCCGTATGCCAGAGCTATCCTTTTTTATTGATGATTCTTTAGAGTATATTTCTACGATCGAAAAAGCAGTACAAGGCGGGGACAACCCTATTGAGAACCCGGATCTTCTCGAAAAACGTAAAAAGAAGTAAGTATAATTGTCCTGTTGGTCTAAAAAAGCAGGTGTTGTTCGCCAGAATCAATACCCTTTGAACCATTTAGATACTAAAAATATTATATTGGTTACACCTAAAAAACTCTTCAAAATGAAGTTCTAAAGATATAAAGTGGGTTAAATCCAAAAGAACCCTTTCTTTTCTCATTATTCTTTTATCTTTATTCCCAAATTAAGTAAACTGATAGTAAGGGATTGAATTTTTCATACTACATCGCAAAGCGATATTTGTTTTCTCCTGGCAGTAGTAATGCTATTAATATCATAACAGGTATAGCTGCTACAGGAGTAGTTATAGGTGCAATGTCATTATTTCTAGTGTTGTCAGGTTTTGCCGGACTTAAGGATTTTAGTCTTCAGTTTTCTTCTTACTTTGACCCTGATCTCAAAATTTTTCCGTCTAGCGGAAAAACATTTAGTTTCAGTGCAACTCAAAAAGAAAAAATCAATCAGTTAGAAGGGATCGCCCATTTTTCTGAAATTGTAGAAGAACGTGTTTTTTTAGAATTTAGAGAAAAACAAAAATTAACCTACATCAAAGGAGTAGATAGTAACTATAATAAGGTAATTCAAACCGATAGTATTATAGTTTACGGAGATTGGTTAACAAATAATGATTTTCAGGTAGTTGCTGGTAATGGGATTAGCAGAGAACTTAGTATGGGGGTAGAACAAACCTACACCAACCTACTTAGTATTAATGCCCTGAAACCAGGAAAAGGGATTCCTAGTGATCCATCCAAAGCTATTAGAACACAAAAAGCAGTCAATATTGGTATTTACAGTGTAAATGAAGAGTTGGACAAAAAATATATATTTTCAACCATAGCATTAGCACGCACGTTATTAGAACTACCAGAGGATAAAGTTACCCATATTGAGCTCAAATTATCGCCGCAAGCCGATGAAAAAGTAATAAGTAAAGCGCTTCAATCTATTTTTGATGACCAAGTGATTATAAGAAACAGAATTCAGCTTAATAGCACATTATATAAGATGCTTAATACAGAAAATCTTGCATCTTACCTGATCATTACGTTAATCGCTATTATCGCACTATTTAATGTGGCAGGAGCAATTATTATGATGATCATTGATAAAAAAAGTAATATAAAAACACTACATAATATCGGGGCCTCTTTGGCTAATATTAGAAAAATTTTTCTGTTTCAGGGTCTGCTTATGACTGTATTAGGGACCCTATTAGGATTAGTATTAGGGTTTTTATTAATCGTATTACAACAGCAGTTCGACTTATTGATGATCACCCCGTCGTTATCATATCCTACGCGCATCACCACAGTTAGTTTTGTGGTTGTATTTTTTACAATTAATAGTATTGGTTTTATCGCTTCGTTATTAGCATCGAGTAGAATCAACCAGAAATTAGTACATTAGTTTTGTAAACTTTGGGCGTACCCCGCCTGAGGCGGGTCGGGCTACCTGTCTGCCGACTAGGCAGGTCCGTTATATCTTTTTTTTAAGTATCCTGAAGTTCTCGAAGGGTACTCAAAAAAAAGAATGTCACTACTATCCCTTACGCAAACTCAAATCCAGCAAATTTATCTTGGATTTCATCAAAAGCAGCAAATACATCTGCAGAATCATCACTAGTTACCATTTTCATGCGATATTCTTTAAAATGCGGAATCCCTTTAAAGTAATTGGTATAATGTCTTCGAGTTTCAAAAACACCTAATTTTTCCCCTTTCCAGTCGATTGCCATTTGCAAATGCCTGCGTGCAGCAACCACTCGTTCTTCGATAGAAGGAGGCGGTAGATGTTCTCCTGTTTTAAAAAAATGCTTTACCTCATTAAAAAACCATGGGTATCCAATACTTGCGCGCCCGATCATTGCTCCATCAAGACCATACTGATCACGCATTTCTACAGCACGCTCAGGTGAATCTACATCACCATTACCAAATACAGGGATATGCATTCTTGGGTTGTTTTTTACTTCGGCAATAGGCCTCCAGTCGGCATTACCCTTATACATTTGTGCTCGAGTGCGCCCATGAATAGCAATTGCTTTGGCACCCACATCCTGTAATCGTTCTGCAACTTCTACAATTCGGATCGAATCATGATCCCAACCCAGTCTGGTTTTTACAGTAACGGGTAATGTAGTATGTTCTACCATAGCCTTGGTTAGCGAAACCATAAGGTCGATATCCTTAAGAATCCCGGCACCAGCACCCTTGCTCACTACTTTCTTTACCGGACAACCAAAATTAATGTCAATAATGTCTGGTCCCGATGCCTCAACAATCTCTACAGATTTTAGCATCGAATCTAGATTGGCACCAAAAATCTGAATTCCTACGGGTCGCTCTTTTTCGTAGATATCAAGCTTCATCACACTTTTGGCAGCATCACGAATAAGCCCTTCACTCGAAATAAACTCGGTATACACCACATCTGCACCTTGCTCTTTGCATAATGCACGAAAAGGCGGATCACTCACATCCTCCATGGGTGCTAAAAGCAATGGAAATTCTCCTACATCTATGTTTCCTATTTTGGTCACAACACTTATTTTTTTGGTAAAAATACAAATTCTTACGTAGCTAATAAACCCCCCGAGAGGTTTCTAAAAATCCTGCTGGCGCAATAAATAATGAAACAGATGACATAAACCTTCTAAAATGGATTATATTTGCAAGTCATTATGAGCGTGAGGGATAGTAGTGGCATCCTTTTTATTTTTATGCCTGAGGCTCTCGAAGGCAAAAAATAAAAAGATATAACGCATAGCCCGACCCAAAATGTAATGGAGGGGCACGCCCTAATATGTATTTGAAAAAGAAGAAATGAAACACATACGAAATTTTTGCATTATTGCACATATTGATCATGGTAAGAGTACACTGGCAGATCGACTTTTGGATTTTACTGGATCGGTAACCGCTCGAGAGGCACAAGCACAACTGCTTGATAGTATGGATCTAGAGCGAGAGCGAGGAATTACCATCAAGAGTCATGCAATCCAGATGGAATATACGTATAAAGGGGAAGACTACATCCTTAATCTTATTGATACTCCTGGCCACGTAGATTTTTCTTATGAGGTTTCGCGATCAATTGCAGCATGCGAAGGTGCTTTGCTAATTGTTGATGCAGCACAAAGTATACAAGCGCAAACCATATCTAATTTGTATCTGGCACTAGAAAATGATCTCGAAATTATCCCGGTGTTGAACAAAGTTGATTTACCTAGTGCAAATCCCGAAGAAGTGACTGATGATATTGTAGATCTTTTGGGGTGTGATGCAGAAGAAGTAATACCGGCAAGTGCAAAAACCGGAATAGGGATTGAAGAAATCCTTACGGCCATCATAGAACGTATTCCTGCGCCAAAAGGTAATCCTGATGAACCTTTGCAGGCATTGATTTTTGATTCGGTATATAATTCATTCAGAGGCGTAGAAACATATTTTAAAGTTGTAAATGGTGAGATCAAAAAGGGACAGCAAATTAAATTTGTAGCTACCGGTAAGAATTATTCTGCAGATGAGGTTGGGACATTAAAATTAAATCAAGAACCTAAGCAGGTTATAAAAACAGGCGATGTAGGATACTTGATCACAGGGATCAAAGATGCTCGCGAAGTCAAAGTGGGTGATACCATTACTGATGCAAAAACACCAACACAGAATGCGATTGCAGGTTTTGAAGATGTAAAACCAATGGTATTTGCAGGGATTTATCCTGTAGATACAGAAGATTATGAAGAGCTACGTAGCTCTATGGAAAAATTACAACTTAATGATGCATCACTGGTTTTTGTCCCGGAGAGTTCGGCAGCATTAGGCTTTGGTTTTCGATGTGGGTTCTTAGGAATGCTGCACATGGAAATCATCCAAGAGCGATTAGAACGTGAGTTTAATATGACGGTGATCACTACGGTACCCAACGTATCGTATCATGCGTTTACACACAAAAATCCTGATGAGATCATAATTGTAAATAATCCATCAGATTTGCCAGATCCTTCGTCTATGAATCGAGTAGAGGAGCCTTACATCAAAGCAACAATTATTACCAAATCTGATTTTGTAGGGTCTGTAATGTCTTTATGTATCGAAAAGAGAGGTGAGATTACAAATCAAACCTATTTAACAACAGAGCGCGTTGAGCTAACTTTTGATATGCCCTTGGCCGAAATCGTATTTGATTTTTATGACCGTTTAAAAACGGTTTCCAAAGGGTATGCTTCTTTTGATTATGCACCTATTGGTTTGCGAGAGTCTAAATTGGTTAAAGTAGATGTTTTACTTAATGGAAATATTGTAGATGCATTATCTGCACTACTACATAAAGATAATGCCTATGTTATAGGTAAAAAGATTTGCGAGAAGCTAAAGGAATTGATCCCACGACAACAGTTTGATATTCCTATTCAAGCTGCCATTGGCGCTAAGTTTATTGCTCGAGAGACTGTAAAAGCATTGCGTAAAGACGTAACGGCAAAGTGTTACGGGGGTGATATTTCTCGTAAACGTAAACTTCTTGAAAAGCAGAAAAAAGGTAAAAAGCGTATGCGCCAAGTAGGAAACGTAGAAATACCACAAGAAGCATTTATGGCAGTATTAAAGTTGAATGACTAAAATATTATTGAGTATACAGTGAGCAGCTTCAGTGAGTAGTGATTGGCGTAAGGTATAGAACTGTTTACTGCCAACTGCCAACTGATTTCTTGGCTTCAATCATTTTTTGCAACATATATTCTACACCATTATTATTGTTACTTTTTGTTGCATAGTTAGCAATGGCTTTTACATTGGGGTGTGCATTTTCCATAGCGAAGCTATATTTTGCTCGACCCATCATCTCCAGATCATTGTTATAATCTCCAAAAACCATGGTTTCTTCAGGAGTTATATTATTCGTTTCTTGTAACTGTTGTAGTGCATATCCTTTATTGGCGAGGTTGTGAGATAGGTCTAACCAAACTTCTCCCGAAACCTTTACTTTAAGCCTGCTTTCGAGATGTTTTAATGCAGGGTACAAGTATTGCTCTGCACCTTTTTGATTACAAATGGCTATTTTTAGATATACATCATTAGTGACTTCGGCAAGATTTTCTACAATTTGATATCGATCATAATACTCAGAAAACATATCCACAAAATCTTGACCATAATCTTCAATATACCCCTGTTTTCTTCCACAAAGTATTACCTGCGAACCCTTTAGATCTCTGGTGATATCTAAGAGCTCAAGATAAGTTTGTCGATCAATTTCTGTGGTCTGCAATTCTTTATCTTGTTGCATGGTTAGTGCTCCATTTTCGGCAATAACATAAATATCATCTTTAATAGGTTTTAGCTTATCGATGATGCTATAATATTGTCTTCCGCTTGCGGCAACAAAAATTACTCCTAAACTGCTGAGTTCTTCAAAGAGTTCAAAGAAATGTCGACTAACTTCGTTGTTGGTGTTTAGTAACGTGCCATCCATATCGGTAGCCACCATTTTAATTTGGGATAAATCCATACTGTTCATTACATTAAGGTGCAAAGGTATATGCTTATATTAAGTATAAAAGAGTATGACTGTGAAATTTGTATTAAATTAGTACAATTGTGATGAGTTTCCTTCTTTTCTGAAGTGAACCGTAATAAAATAAAAAATAGATTCTAGTCTACGCTGTAATGACAAAGTGAATGCAATACTACCAAAAAGAAATACAATTAGAATCCTATAGAAGAGGTTTTCATTTGATTACTGATGAGGTGGTGTCTGAAATACCAGAGATTAAACAAATCATGGTAGGTCAATTGCAAGTTTTTATTAAACATACTTCTGCCAGCCTTACGATCAACGAAAATGCAGACCCGACGGTACGACAAGATTTTGAAAGTCATATGAATATTATGATTCCCGAGAATGCTCCCCACTATATTCATACGTATGAAGGGGCAGATGATATGCCAGCTCATATTAAAGCTTCACTAATGGGCGCTTCGGTTCAAATCCCGATTACTCAAGGTAGATTAAACCTGGGTATCTGGCAAGGTATTTACCTCTGTGAACATCGCGATTATGGTGGTGCCAGAACGTTAGTGTTAACTGCTTTTGGCACTTCGACAAGCCTGT
This sequence comes from uncultured Aquimarina sp., assembly GCA_947495425.1. Taxonomy (GTDB): domain Bacteria; phylum Bacteroidota; class Bacteroidia; order Flavobacteriales; family Flavobacteriaceae; genus Aquimarina. The sequence continues at coordinate 37,098 of CANLYR010000038.1, read as the reverse complement.
CCTGAGTATATCGAAGGGCTCAGTGTGAAATAGTTACTTTTTTTAAAACCATTGCGCCCAAGGAATCCTAGACAGCATTAAAATCCAAGCGATGGTATAAAAAATAGCTAACATCTTAAATTTTGGAGTTGAGGTCAACTTCTTTTTATGCTTAGAATATCCTACGGTAATAAACACGATGGTGAGTATCATTATTATTGGATGTTCCACATTATAAAGACGCAACGTGGCATCTTTCATAATCTCTCCCACGGCATGTGTCCCAGAAAACCAAACAACCAGTGGAGAAAGAAAGAAAATCACGATTCCTATCAAAAGTTGGATGTGCGAAACGATAAGTGCAAAGAGAGAAATTCTAAAATCTTTTGGAGCATATTCTCTTTTGCCAAAAAAGCCTGCAAGCGCATTAATGGTTGCAAGTGTAACTACAAGGACTACAAGGTAAGCCCAATACGAGTGAACGATTTGAATAGCGTCGTACATAATTGTGTGTTTGATTTTCTCAAAGGTAAGTATAATGGATAAAAAAACAATTAAGATTTGTTGTAGTAAGTATTATTTTGCATTCGTGATAATAGAGTAATTGACATTCTTATGTAGGTAGGAATTCATAGTACAAGATAACAAATGTGTTGATAAAACTCCTTCTCCTTTTGGACTACAGCGTGTACACAACTTTATTGCAAATAGTGAGAACAAAAACCAGTCAAAGTTCCTTCCCCGCCACGGCGGGGAAGGTGTATTGACATAGTCAATCCGGAAGGGATGCATGCACACATTATGATCATTTTCGGACTTTTAAGACTATAAAATTAAATGGTAGTATGCATAGCACCTACCTCCTTGCATTTTGAAATATCAACCCCTACCGTCCCGCTATGGGCGGGACACCTTCCCCTACCAAGGGAAGGAACATAAAATACTTAAATTATTTGTGTGCACATGATAACCTTTTGGGAGAAGGCGGGGGATGATGGAAAATGGAAAGTATTGTCATTCCGTTGAAGAACGGAATCCACATCACGAAAATATAAATCAGTACGCATGGATCTCTTCCTACATTTCGACAAGCCTGCGCTGAGTTTTTATCGAAGGGCTCAATGTGACACACAGGGATGACAAAAAAGAGAGAATAAGAAGAAAAAAGCATTATCATCGAGTACCTGATGCAGAATCCACACTAGATGAGTATGCTCCTATGGTGGTGGTTACCAGACAGCGACAAGCAAAGATTAATGCTACTAAGAAAACACTATGTGGCCATGTAGATGAAGCCAATCGTTTATTACGTGAGATTGTTGATCTGTTGTTATTACGCTATAAATTTACCAATCCCGAATTTTATAATGAATATGAGCAATCCCGAACGATTGTGGATTAGTTTGGAAGGAGTACAAAAAAAGAACCCCCACATTCGAATCATCGAATGTGGGGGTTTGAAGTTTTATAGTGAACTATACTATTACAATTCTTAGTTAAATGTATAACGCAAACCAAGTTGCATTTGCCATCTAGATGCATTTAATCTACCACTATCAACAATCTCTTCAATACCATCTTTAAACCTTTCTGCATCAAAAGTAAACTCTGGGTCTGGACCACCACGCTCAGCCGTTATTAAATCTACAGTCTGGCGAATAAACTTACGCTTACCCCACTCTTTATTAAGTAAATTTGTGAAATTATTAATGTCAGCGGTCGCTTGTAAGGTATGCTTTTTATTACCAAATTTAATAGAAAAATCTTGAACAAAACGTAAATCTATGATATGACTCCATGGACCTTGTTCTCCGTTACGTTCTGCATATTGTCCTCTTCTTTCTCTTAGGTATTCATTTCCTTCAATAAAAGAATTTAAAGATTCCCATTGTTCTTGTGGAGTAGCCACCAAGTTATCATTACTGTCTAGTAGTGGAACTAGATTAATTTCATCCCTGCTAGCTGGAATATACAGTAGAGCATTATCTGACCTATTATCTCCTAATAATGAACCATCATATATAAAAGAATAAGGCTGTCCTTGAGAGCCTTCATAATATAGACCAATTGTTGTCTTCAGATTTTCATTCCAATTAATTTCGTAAGATAGACTTGCATTTATTCTATGTCCTTGTGCAAAGTCTGATCTACTTAACTGAGGGGCATTTTTCCCATTCACTGTTTCGATATTTGCCCATTGAGAAATGTTTCTTGACGAAGTACCATCAAAAAGTGATTTAGAATCACCATAAGAATAAGATATTTGTCCTTGGAAGCCATTTTCGAAAGGCTTTCTAAGTGTAAAACTAGCATTCCAAGAATATCCTTCGCCAGTATTTGATGCTAATATAACATCTCTATACGTATCATCAATTTCATCATCATTATAAAAAGGTCTATTGTCTGACCCATTCAAAGTGCCTGCTTCACCTTGTATATTCAACTGCTCATAATTGAGAGCTGTAATATTATCATTCCAAATAAAATCAGCACTTGCAACTAATCCCCATAATGGTAATTTTTGATCTATTGCGATATTAGTTTTGAATACTTGAGGTAGTTTAAAGTCTGGAGTGAATAGATCAACACGACCTCCAACACCACCAGTGCCGGGTTCTACTGTAACAGGTTGCTGATTAACATTTGGATTAAATACAACAGGATCATTAAGCTCAAAGCTTCTGGATCTTCCACCAGTAACACCATTATTATTGTAGGTTGCAGCAGGCCATACTAAAGGAAGCCTTGAAGTGAAAATACCAAAACCTCCACGGATTTGTGTTTTACGCTCTCCTTTTACATCCCAGTTAAAACCAACTCTAGGAGAGATATAAACTTGCGAATCAACTCCTTTTCCTACCCTCGCTTCTTGTAAATCATATCCAGCAGCCTCTAATAGGGGTATTGTTCTGTTATTAAAATCATCATTAACAAGTCCATCTTCCCAAACGGGCATATCAAATCTTAGACCTGCTGTAATTTTAAAATTATCTGTAAACTGCACTTCATCTTGAAAATAGAGTCCAAACTGAAATACATCAAACTCAGATGCGCCAGAAGAACTATCACCAATGCCATTACCTCCTAATAATGAGTACTCTCTTTGATAAAAGCTCGCAGGCTGTCCTGTGAGAAAATCATCTACAGTAAGAAAAGTATAATCCCCATTATTAAATCCAAAGAACAAATTTTTAATTTTTGAATATTCATTATGAGTACCAATGGTAATGGTATGCCTTCCTTTATAAATCTCAAAATTATTAGTCAATGTAAGAATATCTTGTTCTAGAAGATTAGCAGTAGAAAAAGGCTCATTTCCAAAGATTAGTCCTTGCCTAAAGTCTCTATCATTTAAACCATCAGCAATTCTTACGGATGGGAAAGGATTTCCGTCAGGATCTCTGTCATCTCTTACTCTTGTATATCCTAAAATAAAATTATTTGAATAATCATTTCCTATAGTAGAGTTTATCTCGAGTGCTGATGAATTAGAAACAGTAACAAATTTTTCAGACCCATTTTCAAATCCAATAGCTCTGTCACCAGAGCTTCTAGCTTCTAAATTATCTCCTCTAACATAACCATGTCTAAAAGAAAGTTTGTTATTTTCATTAATATTCCAATCCAACTTAAATGTTAATTTATCACTTTCTAAAGTAGACTCATTATTTTGAAATCCACCGATATTATAACCGTAAGTAGCTAGTGTTCTAGATCTTAAACTTTCTATCGACTCAAGTGTTCTTGAATCACCTGTATAATTACTAATATTGAAGGGTTGTGGGACTTCTCGGTCCTCTCTTTCATAATTTATAAAATAAAACAATTTATCCTTAATTAGAGGTCCACCAACTCTAATACCGTAAGTAGTAGAAGAAAAATCAGGAAATTTTTCTCTTGATTCTCCTTCATCAAGTAGTATAGGAGGTGTTTTTCCAGCCAAATCTTGATTTCTTATAAAAGTATAAGCTGATCCTTCAAAATTGTTTGTTCCTGATCTTGTAACAGCACTTATTGCACCACCAGCAAAACCTGCAATTCTAACATCGAAAGGGGCTATCTGTACTTGAAAGGATTCAATAGCATCTACAGAGAAGGGGTTTACACCTGTTTGTCCTCCATTAGTTCCAGAATCTGCTAGTCCAAATACATCATTATTTACTGCTCCATCAATGTAAATAGCATTGTATCTACTATTTTGACCTGCTAAAGAAATACTAAAACCATCATCGTCCTCAGATACCTGAGCCTGTGGTGTTAATCTAACAAAATCAGCAATAGAACGCGATGTTTGTGGTAAATTTTGAATATCTCTTTGAGAAATATTAGTCTCTGCGCCACTCTTATTTGAGTTAAATACACCATCATTTGTGGCAGTGATCACAACTTGTTCTAATGCATTTGCTTCTTCTACCATCTGTGTACTAAATCGGTAAGTTTGCCCTAAGCCAAGAGATAAATTTTCTTTTTTTGCATCACCAAATCCCACATAAGAAATAGTCACTGTATAAGGTCCACCGGTACGCATACCAGAAATTCTATAAAATCCATCAAAATCTGTAGTAGCACCATAAGTTGTGCCTGATGGCTGGTGAACTGCTATAACATTAGCCCCGGGTAATGGCCCCCCTGTATTGTCTGTAACTTTACCCCCAAGAGCAGATGTGGTTACCCCTTGTGCAAACGTTTCCCCAACGACTGCCATAAGGATTACAACTAATAAAAATGTAATCTTTTTCATTTGTAAAAATAATTGAGTTAATTAATCGCCGCAAAAGAACGAATCTTTCTGTACATTCAGTTTATCTTAATGTTAAGAGTTTTTAACAAAAAAACAGCCAATTAAAGGTAAGTGGAATTTGTAATGATATTGGGGATCAGTGGTTTGAAGATATTCACAACTTATTAACCAAAAAATTGTTAATTACTACTGTTTTTTTAACACAATACAAATGTTACAAAACTGTCAAAAGACCAAGGGATCCCTTACTACACAAAGCAAGTAAGGGATTGTTATTATGTGTTTAGATATTGATTTAACAATTCTTGTGTTGAAGCATCATGGTTAGACACTTGAGAATTGTTAATTTCTGATAAAATTTTTGTTGCCAGTTGTTTGCCTAATTCTACTCCCCACTGATCATAACTAAAGATATTCCAAACGATACCTTGTACAAAAATACGCTGTTCATATATGGCCACTAAGGCCCCCAGGCTTTTGGGCGTAAGTTTGTCAATCAAAACCGTAGTCGTGGGTTTGTTTCCTTCAAATATTTTAAAAGGCGTTAATTTTTTTATGGCAGTATCAGAAAGGTTCTTGGTTTTTAATTCTTCGAGTACTTCGGTTTCTGTCTTTCCGTTCATTAATGCCTCTGTCTGGGCAAAGAAATTAGCCATTAATTTATCCTGATGCTCCTGATCTTCAAATAAAGACTTTTTGAATCCTATAAACTCTGCAGGGATTAGTTTTGTACCTTGATGGATTAATTGAAAAAAAGCGTGTTGCGCATTGGTACCGGGTTCTCCCCAAATAATGGTACCGGTTTGATACGTTATAGAATCACCATTACGATCTACACTTTTTCCATTACTTTCCATAATGCCTTGTTGTAAGTAGGCCGGCAGTCGATGTAGATATTGAGAATACGGGATGATCGCTTCGCTTTCTGCTTCAAAGAAATTATTGTACCATATACTTAGCATGCCCAAAACAACGGGTATGTTTTCTTCAAAAGGAGTGTTTTTAAAATGTTCATCCATCTCATAAGCTCCTTCGAGAAGAGCTTCAAAATTCTCATATCCCACAGATAAACTTATTGAGAGCCCTACGGCACTCCACAACGAAAAACGGCCACCTACCCAATCCCACAGCGGGAAAATATTTTCTTCTGCAATACCAAAATCAGTAACATTAGGAATATTACTGGATACGGCAACAAAATGTTTTTCTACAGCATCTTTAGGTGCGTGGGCAGTAAACCAATTTCTGGCAGTAGTAGCATTGGATAAGGTTTCTTGGGTAGAAAATGTTTTAGAAACAACTACAAATAGCGTAGTTTCGGGGTTTAAGCCTTTAAGATTTTGATGTACATGATCTCCATCTACATTAGAAATAAAGTGTACATTAAGATGATTTTTATAGAAGGCTAAGGATTCTGTGATCATAGCTGGTCCCAGATCTGATCCACCGATACCAATATTTACGATATCAGTAAATGCTTTGCCAGTATATCCTTTTAATGCTCCAGAAATGATCTGGTTACTAAATGCCTTTATGTTTTCTTTTACTGCATTAACTTCGGTGATCACATTCTTACCATCAACTTCGACATTTTGGTTTGAAGGAACTCTAAGTGCGGTATGCAGTACTGCTCTTCCCTCGGTTTCATTAATAACGTCTCCTCCAAAATATTGTGTTATCGCTTTCTCGAGTTGGACTTCTTTAGCGAGGTCAATCAATAATTTTTTAGTGGTCTCATCGATTCTGTTTTTAGAATAATCTACATAAAAATCGTTCCAGGCAATAGAAAGCGTATTAGCGCGATCTGGATGTTGTGCAAAAAGATCTTTAAGGTGTGCTTCTTTAATTTTCTCATAATGTGATGTAAGTGCTTCCCAGGCTTTCGTGGTGGTGGGGTCGATCGTTGGTAATGACATTTTTTATAAAATTTCTTGTGGTTTAAATGGGATACTGTCTATTTGGCTTTTTATGGGTTCTATATAATTAAAAAACTGAGGGCGAAGGCTATCTGATAATGGTTTTGAAGCAGGTAACTCTTGCTTGAAGGGGTCTACTTCTCTTCCATTTTTCCAGAATCTATAGCATACGTGTGGACCACCGGTATTACCGGTCATGCCAATATAACCAATAACGTCGCCTTGTCGTACAAATTCTCCTACTTTTACAGCTTGTCTACTCATGTGTAAGTATTGCGTATCATAGGTTGCATTGTGCCTTATTTTTACATACTTACCATTACCACCTCTTCGCTCGGATTTGGTTACGATACCATCTGCTGTAGCTAATATGGGTGTACCTATGGGCGCAGCAAAATCTGTCCCTCGGTGAGGTCTTACTTTGTTGCCGTAGTATTTGATTCGACGTTTTAGATTATATCTCGAAGAAATTCTACTAAATTTTACAGGTGCAGTAAGAAAAGCTCTCCGCAAATTATTAGCCTCCTCATCATAATAGTCTATGGCACCTTGTACGGAATCATTTTCGAATCTAAAGGCATAAATGGGCTTGCCAATATGCTCAAAATAAGATGCCTTAATCTGATCGATCCCTGCAGGGATGGTGTCGTCAATAAATTTTTCTGTATAGATTACCTTGAACCGATCACCGACCTGTAATCTCGTAAAATCTATAGTCCAGGCATAAATATCAGCCATGTCATAGGCAACAAGAAAATTAAGATTTTGATCATCAAAAGTTTGCATCAGACTGTTTGTAATGATACCCGATGCTGTTTTTTCGACAAGTGTTACTGGTTTTTTACGCTTTTGGGCAATGATACTATCTCTGAAATCAATGATCGTATAGTTTATCTTGTTGTTTTGATACACAAATACCTGTGCTTGTGCTGTAGTGTCTTTAGCTTTGAGAAGCATATATGGTTTTCCGGCCATAATTCTTGCTACATTAAAGGTGTCTTTTATTTTGGTAGTGATTTCAAATACTTTTGATCTGCTTATCCCATGAGCATCCATAATGGCCCCAAAACTGTCTCCCGGCCTTATGGTATCTTTGATGACCTCAAAATCATCAAGGATATAACCAAATTCTTTAACAACTGGAGGTGCTTTTTTTTCCTTAATCTCTTTTTTGGGAACTACTTCTGCCTTTTTTTTTTCTTTTTGACAAGAAAATGCTACTACTGCTATAAGTAACAAATACCTTATTTCCTTCAACTGACTACTATTTTATTTTACGGTATTAAATTGATGAGCAACCCATTGCTGGCCCCAGTTTTCTTTTTCTTCTTCACTCCAAAGATTCGGAAAAAACATAATCCTCTGAAAACTAGGAGGTAAAAACTTTTTCCAGTTTGTTCCTCCGGTAGCCAAAACTTCGCCTTTATCTTTATTAAGATATCTGTAAGCGGCTCCCATATGCATTAATAACCAATTAATATTCACATTAGTGTCAAAAGTACGTAATGCTTCGATAAGGTGCACATTATTTTGCTCTTTTTCTGGCAGTTCTAGGTATTTATGAAAGATAGTGCTATCTTTTACTTGTTTTGCGATACGCATCATTCTTGGGGTGTATCGATATTCAAATTGTTTGAGTGTGAGTGTTTTTTCTCCGGTTTTCCTGTCTGTTGCCCCTGATTTCCAGTATACATGTTCAAATACTTCTCCTAGAGGATCCTGCTCAGAGAAATGTTCTCGTTCTTTAAAGTTCACAAGATTTACAAGTGGGGTAGCGTAGATCTCTATAAGTCTAAATTGCACGGATTGAAACCCGCTGGCAGGAAGAAGCGACATTCTGTATTTAAGAAACTGATCCCTATCCATCCCTTTGATCATGACATCAAAAGAGTTTATTAAGACTTTAAAATATCGATTTATCCGATCTAATTTGGTTGTAAAAAACGCTGCTGTTTGTAATTTATCATCAATAATTTGCTTTAGCTCGTGTATAATGAGTTTGAAATACAGCTCTGTGATCTGATGATAGGTAATAAAAATTTCTTCATCAGGAAAATGAGTTCTTGGGATTTGTAAACTTAGTAAGGTATCTAAATGTATATAATCCCAATAGGTGAGATATTTATCGTGAAGTAAGCCATCTAAGTATGATCCTAGATCCTGACCTGAGTTTTTAAATTTTTTTTCTAATTGCTTTATTTTTTCAGCAATCTCTGGTGTAATGGGTTCATTCATTAATCTACTATTACTTTGAAAGGATGTTTAAGGCCCTTAAATGCATCTAAATCTGCTTTTATTGAGCCAACTAATATATCAGCTTTGATTCTTACAGGCATACGATTATCATCATCACTTACCCAAACGGTCATACTTTCTTCTTCTTTAAAGATTCTATCTGCCATTACATAAGGTCTAAATTTTAAGCATGCGATTTTACCCATTTTTGTTTTAATAACTTCTCTGCCCAAGAATTTTAACTTAAATGGATAGTTTTCGTTATCAAAAAACATATTTACATATTGTTCATCGCCCTTTTTTAACGAAGAGGTTTCTATGCTATTACGCAGATAATAAAAAGAAGACATCATATCTTGTACGCCTGACTTCGTAGAAAACGTTTTTTTGGTATCATATTTTTTATTGAAGACCAAAGCTTCACGCTTTTGATGATCAAAATTAATTTCTATGTCCTTGGTGTGCCCTCCCTCATTTATTTTACGAATAAATCGATATGGTTTTACTTCATTCTTATCAATGTAGGTTTCATAATAATCTTCAACTTTAAAAAATACGCTTAGAATACCAGAGGATTTACCTGTACCAATAATGTGATGTACAGGCATATCACCTATTCTATCATTTTTAACTTCGAGTGTTGCATAACTAGCAGTAAACATACCATAGTGAATCCTAAATCTAAACCATTCTCCGGCATCAAAAGCTTTGTGATGATCTTGAGCAAAAGCTGGAAGCGTTATACTTAATAAAAGCGATATTAAAATAAACTTTTTCATAATCAGGGCATTGTTAGTAATTGATATACACATAATTATATTGTGTATTTACAATTTCTATTCCAAAAATACTATTTAAAACAATGAGATAAAAATGAATGCTGTTATCAAATCTAAAAATAAAACAAAAAAAGAGAGCCACCACAGCTCTCTTTTTTACTTTTATTAACCAACTAAAAACTTAAATTATGAGAATAATTATTGTTTTAGATATAAGCAGTAACCACTCCGCTTACAGATGCAAATATGAACTTTTTTTGAACAATTATCAATCGAAAAGGTTTTTTTATTATGAAATTTAACAAAAACTTATATGAATAATCACAATAATTCAATTTAGGCATGATATTAACATGATTAATTAGGAATACTTAAAAAGGTATACCTAGTTGTTTTATAACGTTCCTCGCTGCTCTTGTTCTCGTTCTATAGCCTCAAACAATGCTTTAAAATTGCCTTTACCAAAGGATTGAGCTCCCTTACGTTGTATAATTTCAAAAAACATAGTTGGTCGATCTAAAACGGGCTTTGTAAAAATCTGAAGAAGATATCCTTCATCATCGCGATCGATCAAAATACCAAGTTCTTTAAGTGGGGCAAGATCTTCATCAATCTCTCCTACTCGGTCTAAAACGGTTTCATAATAGCTGGCAGGAACAGTTAGAAATTCTACACCTCGATTGTGAAGTGCTGATACAGTTTCTATAATATTATCGGTTGCAAGAGCCATATGTTGTACACCAGCACCGTTATAGAAATCGATATATTCTTCAATTTGAGATTTCTTTCTTCCTTCTGCAGGCTCATTTATAGGAAATTTTATACGCCCATTGCCATTACTCATTACCTTACTCATTAAGGCTGTATATTCTGTAGAGATATCTTTGTCATCAAAGGATACTAATTGAGCAAAACCCATAACTTTTGCATAAAACTCGCACCATTTGTTCATTTCATTCCATCCTACGTTTCCTACCATGTGGTCTATAAATTTTAAACCAACAGCTTCTGTTTTATAGGTTTTGTCCCACGGCATATAGCCTGGTAAGAAGGTGCCATTGTAATTTTTTCGCTCTACAAAAATGTGTACAGTTTCTCCATAGGTGTGGATTCCAGAAAAGACAACAGTACCATTTTTATCTTTTTCTGTTCTTGGTTTCATATAGGATTTTGCACCACGTTTTACAGTTTCTTCGTAGCTTTTGGTAGCGTCATCTACCCATAGTGCAACTACTTTTACACCATCGCCATGTGCATTAATATGCGCATTAATATCTCCATCAGGTTGCAAAGGAGAAGTGAGTACTAATCTTATTTTGTCTTGTTGTAAAACATAAGAAACACTATCCTTACGCCCTGTCTCTAATCCGGCGTAGGCTACGGGTTGAAATCCCCACGCTGTTTGATAGTAATAAGCAGCTTGTTTGGCGTTGCCTACATATAGTTCTACATAATCGGTTCCTAGCAGCGGTAAAAAATCTTCTGCTTGCGAATTTACTTTTTCTAAATCCTGAGGTGTTATATTTGTTGACATGTCTTGTAAATTAGATAATAAGTTAATTAGAAAATGAGAAAATGTTTTCTCAAAAAATAAATTAGGGTATAATTCTAAAAAGAATATTACCACATAGCTCTAATATGAGCAGTTATGTCAGTTCTGTAATTTAACATTGTTTTGTTTGTATATTGATTTAATGGATGAATTTATTATCTTATTGAATATTTTGATAACAGACTCTAATCCTTCAGTATATTCTACAATTTCAATTGCAAAATGGAAGCTTTTAATTAAAATTACATTGTCTTTATATTTTTCATTAAAAGTCATTTCTGTTTTTTGAACATTTTCTGATTATCTCATTATCCAATTTCCTCATTGACTACTCTAACCAAGATTTATGATAGTCTTCGTCTGCTATTTTCATAGCTTCTTCAGTAACCATTAGCGGTTTGAAGGTGTCTACCATAACGGCTAATTCGTCGGTTTTGGTTTTACCAATACTTCGCTCTACTGCTCCCGGGTGAGGGCCATGAGGAATACCGGCAGGGTGTAATGAGATATGGCCTGCATCAATATCATTTCTACTCATAAAATCACCATCGACATAGTATAGTACTTCATCACTATCAATATTACTGTGATTGTACGGTGCAGGGATGCTATCAGGGTGATAGTCATAGAGCCTAGGCACAAAAGAACAAACGACAAAGGCATCAGTTTCAAAAGTTTGATGCACCGGGGGTGGTTGATGTATTCGTCCTGTAATGGGTTCAAAATCATGAATTGAAAAAGCATAAGGGAAATTAAATCCATCGTAGCCGACAACATCAAATGGATGCGTAGCATAAATCATGTCAAAAATTTCATCTTGCTTTTTTACTTTAATTAAGAAGTCTCCTTTTTCATCGTTGGTTTCTAGTTCATGAGGTGCTCTTAGGTCTCGTTCACAGTATGGTGAATGTTCTAAAAGCTGCCCAAACCAATTACGATATCTTTTGGGTGTGTAAATAGGTCTTTTGGATTCTACAATGAATAAGCGATTATCTGTGGTGTCAAAATCAAGTTTGTAAATAGTGCCCCTGGGGATTACAATATAGTCACCGTATTTGAAATCTAAGTTGCCTAAATGACTTCGAAGTTTTCCGCTCCCACGATGCACAAAAATTAATTCATCAGCATCTGTATTTTTATAAAAATAATTAGTTGTAGACTCTAGAGGAGCTGATAAAATAATACCTACGTCACTATTTATTAGTACATTTTTTCGACTTTGTAAATAATCGTTCTCAGGAGTAACTTTAAAACCATGAAATCGATAGGATTTGATGTTGTTTTTTAGTGCAATTTTTGGTGCGACTGTATATTTTCCCTTGATTTCTTTTACTTGTGTGGGTCTATGGCAATGATACATATTGGTAGACATACCATCAAATCCAATGGTGCCAAATAATTGTTCATAGTAAAGACTCCCATCTGGTTTTTTAAAAATAGTGTGGCGCTTGGGAGGTATTTTTCCTAAAGTGTGATAAAAAGGCATGATGTTGTAAGATTTTGGAATACATAATTATTTTTCAATATGTTGTAGAAAAATAATTTCCTTATTCCGGATTGCGTTTAATAAGGTAGTGTAACAATAATAATAAATCCTGCCAAAACAAATTCATAATATTACAAATATCGGAAATATTTCTATTAAAGTGACTTAAACTTTTTCAATTCGCTATAAACCTGCCTGCTAGCCGCAAGGCAGGCAGGAATGTTCTCGCTCACTCAACTTTCGTCTTTTTTTACTAGATAATCCTGCATCAGGCAGACACAGCGAGATTTGAATGTTCGAATATTTGTCTCAAAATCAAAAATAAGTTCTTTACAAATGCTTAGTAGGCTTGCCTCGAAATTAAAAATTCATTTCCTGCAAATGCCTCGCGGGCTTGCTACGAGGTAGTTTACTAAAACCAAAAACCAACACTAAAGAACCACATGCTTTCATCTAATTCTGGTGAAAAGGTATATTTGATTTGCACAGGCCCTGCAAAGGTTTCTAATCCATATCCTAAAGCATACCCTGTAAATTCAGGATTTTCAAACCATCTTCCGGTACTAAACAATCGATTACCTATATTGGCAAAATTTGCTGATGCATTAACATGGTTTTTTTTAAAGATTTCGTAATCAAATGTTACGAGAGCTTTTGCAAAACTTTGTCCGGTAATTCCTAAAAAATCATACCCGTAAAAAGGAATAAAATTATTAATGTTACGCGCGCCAAAACCACCAAAAAGAAAATCCAGAGAGCTAGGAGCGATATCTCCAATTTTGGTGCCCGCTTCGGCACTCACATTCATACTTACATTGTGAGTTATTGGCATGGCATACCCTAATTGTGCTTTGACAATAGAGAACTCGTTGAACGTTGATGTAAAATCTGATGAGTACAGGTATATATGGGCATCACCCTCAAATAAAAACCCACGCTTTGGAAAATGTTTATTATCGTATGTATCTAGCTTAAAATATCCAAATGCACTCCAATAATCACTATCATCAAATACCGTTCTAGGGATCTGATCTTCATCTTCTCCAAATGTTTCGGAAATAATTCTCAGTCTTTTGTACTCAGCCCCTAATCCAACAGAAAAAGTTTGGTGCAGCAGTGTTTCTGCATACACTCGTGTGTTAAAATCGGTGTAGCTAACATTAATAGTGTTTATATCCAGATCAGGAATTTCGCCGAACTGCCCAATAAAATCAAAGCCTATTGCTTTTTTAAAATTAGTGTAGCTGTATTTTATTCCCGTACTCCAATAAAACCCTTTATCGATATAGTAATCAATATTATAACGGATATTATCACCCAAAATAATGTCTGTAGACAGCACATCATTATTAAAGAGTAAACTCTTTCTTGTAACATTGATCAACGCTGCGGTCTGATATAAATCATCATAGTGCAGGGCAAAACGCAAAAGCATTTTATTGTCGCTTTCCTTCACATTAACCCTAAGCTCTTTGCCTTTTTCTTTGTCTACTAATCGATGACTGATGCGATCAAAATTTCCTGTGGCCGATAAATTGTTAATACCTTCGTTTAGTTTCTCATAGGTGGTGACCCTTGGCAACTTTAGTTTTAATTTACCCCGTATATATGCTCTTGTGTATCTTTCGTGACCTGATATCGCTAAACTATGTACTAGTATAGTTTCGTCACTTTTTTCAATTTTAGGCTTCGGCGGCGTGTTTTTTTGGCGGCGCGTTATTTCTTTTAATTTATCATAAGTGTTGCGTGCGGCTGTTTCTCCACTAGCAATGATTTCATCAGCTTTATCAAATGACATTACCGAGAAATCCATGATAGCGGGTTTGATGTGTACATCGGTATCAGAAACCTTGCTTTTCATGGCATTATTCGTCCTGAAATTACTAATCTGTAATAAGATGTTATCTACAGAATTTAATTGGTCTCCAGACATTAGACTGTCTTGTACATCAATCCCGATTACGATCTCTGCACCTTTGTCTCTAATTTCTTCTACCGGATAATTGTTTGAAACTCCACCATCTGTCATCAAAACTCCGTTTAGCTCTACAGGACTAAATATAGAAGGCAATGCACCACTAGCAGCTACGGCTTCTGGAAGATATCCTTTGTCTAAAAGTATTTGTTCTCCTGTTTCTATATTGGTTGCCATGCAAAAAAAAGGAATCGGAAGCTTATTAAAATCATTGATTCTATTGACATGAGCAGTATATCGCGAAAATTGATTGTAAAAATTTTGTCCTTTAGATAATCCCTGGGGCAATCCAACTTTGAATTTATCAAAAGGTAAGGTTACAGCATATTTTTCTGAGTCTTCTCTTTCATAAAATGTTTTGGCATCTCTAGGAAGCTGATCCTGTATAAAAGCATCAAAATCCACAGTTCGAAAAATAGAATCAAGTTCTTTAGCACGATATCCAGAGGCGTAGAGTGCCCCAACAATTGCTCCCATACTGGTACCACCAATATAATCTATACGAATACCGGCTTCTTCAATTACTTTTAGCGCACCTATATGGGCTAAACCTTTTGCACCACCGCCACTCAATACTAAACCAACTTTTACATCTTCAGTCGTTGGATGATCAGGAATCTCTGAAGATTCTTTCTCTTGTGACCACAGTATTGTTGTACAAAAAAGCAGAATGACAAATGATAATGTATTCAAAAAATGAGTTAAAGTGTAGTTCATCCCCACAATCAATCCTTTTTAGAAAGATAGTAATTAAATACTTTGGTTGCGCGTGAAGCTCCTACTACTTGAGTTAATTCATCTTTTGAAGCTTCGCGTATTCTTTTTACAGATCGAAAATGTTTTAATAATTCAATAACTGTTTTTTCTCCAACTCCGGGGATTGAGTCAAGTTCGGTGTCTAATGCAGCTTTACTTCTTTTTTGTCTGTGAAAGGTAATTCCAAATCGATGTGCTTCATTACGAAGATGTTGAATTACCTTTAGTGTCTCTGTTTTTTTGTCTAAATAAAGCGGGATCGAATCTCCTGGGTAATAAATTTCTTCAAGTCTTTTTGCAATGCCTATGATTGTTATTTTTCCTCTTAGACCCAATTCATCCAGCGCTTTTAATCCAGAAGAGAGTTGCCCTTTTCCGCCATCTACAATAACCAGTTGAGGCAATGGTTGCTCTTCTTCTACCAACCGTTTGTATCTTCGATATACCACTTCTTCCATAGAAGCAAAATCATTAGCGCCCTCAACAGTTTTAATATTAAACTTTCTATATTCTTTTTTACTAGGTTTCCCATTTTTAAACACTACACAAGCTGCAACAGGATTTGTTCCCTGGATATTAGAGTTGTCAAAACATTCGATATGTGTTGGTTCTTTGGGCAGTCTCAGGTCCTTTTTCATTTGCGCCATCAATCGTTTTGTATGACGGTCGGGATCAATGATTTTAATCTGTTTGAAACGTTCTTGCCTGTAATATTTGGCATTTCTTAAGGAGAGATCTATAATTTTCTTTTTATCGCCCAATTGAGGTACAGATATTTTTAATTCTTCACCGATATCTACGTTAAACGGAACAAATAATTCTTTGGATTTCGAATTGAAACGTTGTCGTAATTCAACGATGACTAATTCTAAAAGTTCCTTATCAGATTCATCTAACTTCTTTTTAATTTCAGTTGTATGTGATCGTATTATAGAACCATAGGATAGTTGCAGAAAATTGATATACGCATAGGATTCATCTGAGAAAATTGAGAATACATCTACATTGCTTATTTTTGGGTTGACTACAGTAGATTTGGCTTGATAATTTTCTAGTACATGAATTTTTTCTTTGATGCGTTGGGCATCTTCAAACTCCATATTATCTGCATGTTCTTTCATTTGTTTACGAAAACGACTTAAGGAGTCTTTAAAATTACCTTTTACGATTTGTCGAATTGCTTCTAGATTTTGGTTATATTCTTCTTCATCTTGTAATCCTTCACAAGGACCTTTACAGTTGCCTAAATGATATTCGAGACAAACTTTATATTTACCACTGCTGATTTTTTCTTGAGACAAATCATAGGTACAGGTTCTAAGCTGATACAATCCTTTGATTAAGTCTAATAGCGTATTTACTGTTTTGAAATTGGTATACGGCCCATAGTATTCTGAACCATCTTTGATTAAATTGCGAGTTGGAAATACTCTAGGGAAACGTTCTTTTTTGATGCAGATCCAGGGATAAGTTTTGTCATCCTTAAGCATCACATTAAAACGAGGCTGATGTTTTTTGATCAGATTATTTTCTAACAATAATGCATCAGTCTCAGTTTCAACAACAATATGTTTTATTGAGCGAATTTTTTTAACCAAAACCTTAGTCTTGTAATTTTCATGATTTTTAGTAAAGTACGAAGTCACTCTTTTTTTGAGGTTTTTAGCCTTACCTACATAGAGTAGCTTGTCATCTTTATCATAATATTGATAGACTCCTGGGTTAGGAGGTAGTGTTTTAATTTGTATGTCTAAAGAAGCTTCTTGCATATTATAAGGGTAAAGTTAAGTGTTTACCTCAATTTGAGTATAATTTTGAAAGGTTTAAATTTTGTTAAATGTTAATCAAAAGTCAATATGTCATTAAAAGAAGTATAGATCATGCAATCCAGCCTGATTTTTATTACTTTAGTAGGCTTTAATGGTTATGCTGTTTTTTGGAAAATAAAAAGAAAATAATTGGTCGTATCGATAAAGTAGATTTTCCAATTTTGGAATTAAATAATATCGACGCAAAAATCGATACGGGAGCTTATACGTCTTCAATTCATTGCGTAGACATTAGAGAAATTGATCAAACGCTACGGTGCAGTTTTTTGGATGCCACCCACCCAGAATACAATGGAAAAATTGTTACTTTTAAAAATTATGACATTGCAGCAGTAAAAAGTAGTAACGGAAAAGTAGAAGTACGGTTTGTCGTGAGAACACAAATTATAGTATTTGGCAAAAAATATCCTATAACACTTACAATGACCACTCGTGATGATATGCGCTTTCCGGTATTAATCGGGCGTAAATTTTTAAGCGGAAAATTTTTAGTAGATCCTCAATTAGAAAATCAGTCATATAATCAAAAAGCCTAATGAATATTAAAATACTATCAAGAAGTCCGAGTTTGTATTCTACCGATGCTATTGTACAAGCTGCTGTAAAGCGCAAGCATAACGTACAAGTAATTGATCCGCTCAATTGTGACATTGTCATAGAAAAGAAAAAACCAGAAATCTATTATAAAGGTAAAAAATTAGATCATGTTGATGCGGTAATACCCAGGATAGGAGCTTCTATAACCTTTTATGGAACAGCTGTGGTACGACAATTCGAAATGATGAACACTTTTACAACTGTAAAATCCCAGGCACTAGTAGAATCAAGAGATAAATTAAGGAGTTTACAAATATTGTCTAAAGCTGGCTTAGGGCTTCCAAAAACCGTATTTACTAATTATTCTAAAGACGTTTCTGAAGTTATTTCTCATGTTGGCGGAGCTCCTTTAATCATTAAACTATTAGAAGGAACTCAGGGACTAGGAGTTGTGCTTGCAGAAACTAAAACTGCAGCAGAGTCTGTCTTAGAGGCATTTAATGGATTGCAAGCCAGAGTAATTGTTCAAGAATATATAAAGGAAGCCAAAGGAGCAGATATAAGGGCTTTTGTAGTTGATGGACAGGTTGTTGGAGCGATGAAAAGACAAGGTAAAGAAGGAGAATTCAGATCTAATCTTCACAGAGGTGGTAGCGCAACAATTATAAGCCTCACCGATGAAGAAGAAAATGCAGCAATAAAAGCTGTAAGAGCCTTAAAACTGGGTGTAGCAGGTGTAGACATGCTACAAAGCTCCCGAGGGCCACTGATATTAGAAGTAAATTCATCCCCAGGACTAGAAGGGATCGAAAGCGCTACAGGAAAAGATATAGCAAAAACCATTATTCGTTATATTGAGAGAAGTATATAAATACAGTACATGACAACACCCAAAGAAGAAAATATCCTTCATATATTAGGTAATAAAATTCTACCAGGAACAAGTACAACCATAAATTTTAATATTGCAAAACTCTACACGTCAACAAAGGTAGAAATACCGATAATTATAGAAAGATCCAAAAAAAAAGGTCCGACTGTGTTAATTACTGCAGGTATACATGGAGACGAAATCAATGGAGTTGAGGTAGTTAGGCAAATTATTGCGAAACAGATTAACAAGCCGGCAAAAGGCAGTATCATTTGTATCCCAGTGCTTAATGTTTTCGGCTTTTTGAGTCTGAATCGTTTTTTTCCTGATGGTCGTGACCTCAATAGAGTTTTTCCCGGAACCAAAAACGGTTCTTTAGCAAGTCGTTTTGCCTATCAGTTTATTAATGAGATCTTGCCTGTTGCAGATTTTTGCCTGGATTTTCATACTGGCGGAGCAAGTAGATTTAATGCACCTCATATAAGAGTAGATCCAAAAAATGAAAACCTGGTAGCGGTAGCCAAAATTTTTAACGCTCCCTTTACACTTTTTTCCAAAAATTTAGAAGGCTCTTATCGTGCTGCGTGTGCTAAAAAAGGTAAGGATGTATTACTGTTTGAGGGGGGTAAATCTCAGAGCAGTAGCAAAGAGATAGCCAGAGAAGGAGTGCAGGGAACCATGCGTATTCTTCAATACCTTGGGATGCTACATCAACAATTCGAAGTTTCTCCGTCAGAAAGAAATACTATCATTATCAAAAAAAGCACCTGGGTTCGTGCAAAATGCAGTGGATTACTTCATATCAAAGTGGCAATAGGAAAACATGTTGACAAAGGAGAAATTCTAGCAACTATTACCGATCCATATGGTAAAATGAGACACATAGTAAAGGCGACTAATATGGGATATATAATTAATGTAAATGAAGCTCCTATTGTGTATCAGGGAGATGCTATTTTTCATATTACAAAAGAATTGGTGGATGAATAAAAAAGAATTGAGGGCCAAATACAAAACGCTAAGAATAGGCTTAAGTAAAGAAAAAATTGATAGCTTAAGTATGGATATTGCCAATCAATCCCTTAAATTACCAATTTGGGAAAACTCATATTACCATATTTTCTTGCCAATACAAAAACAAAAAGAGATCAATACCGAATTTATCTTACACATCCTCCAAGGGAAAGATAAAAATGTAATTATACCTAAAAGTAATTTTGAAGAGCATTCTTTAGAGCACATTCTACTTACCGATACTACGGTCTTAAAAACAAATAGATGGGGGATTCCTGAACCAATCGAAGGGATTTCTATTCCTGAGTCTAAATTAGAAGTCGTTTTTGTGCCTCTTTTGGCTTTTGATGCCAAAGGTAATCGTGTAGGTTATGGAAAAGGTTTTTATGACCAATTTTTAGCTAAGTGTGGTCCCGATACTATAAAAATCGGACTTTCTTTTTTTGCCGCAGAGAAAAAAATAGAAGATATAATTGATACGGATATACGTCTTGACTTTTGCATTACTCCTTCAAAAATATACTCTTTTAAGACTTATTAATATTCAAAAATATATTATCCTATATTAGAAAATATATGTACTATCGATGATGAGTTCGTGAGTAAATAGTGTTGAACTTAAAAGATTATCTGAATTAGTATTGCTGTTTAATATAATACCACTAGTACCACAAGTAAATTTTTTAGATTTTAATATACTTACAATGGATGAATAGGAATTTCTAAAAGAATTTTCAAAAATCAGAAGTAAAGTAAGCGATGTGATCGATCTTTATGTAGTAAGTTCTTCTATCGTATTCAATAGATATCGAGCGAGCCAAATCGATAGATATGGTCTCGGATTACCTATCTAAACCAATCAAGTTAGATGATTATGTATGGGTACTTGGGATAAAAGTAGCATTTTATTCTGTTTCTTTTTTTGGAAAAGCTTTTTTATTAAAAACCATCAATAAAAATACACCAACACTTATTGCAGAATCAGCAATATTAAATACAGGATCAAAGAAAGAAAAATGCTCGCCTCCCCAAAAAGGTATCCATTCGGGTAAAATATCGTCATAGAAGGTAAATTGAATCATGTCAACTACTTTTCCATAGAATAAGCTTTCATATCCTCCACTTTCAGGTAAAAAACTTGCGACATTAATGTTTGTGCTTTCATCAAAAAGAATCCCGTAAAATATGGAGTCAATAATATTTCCTAAAGCTCCGGCAAAAATTAAAGCGATACAAAAGGTAAGTACCATTGGACTGTTTTTACGAACAGAATCATAAAGCCAGTATCCTATTCCTGTAATAGCAACCAACCTGAAAAGTGTAAGTACTAATTTGCCATAACTCCCTGGGAGCTCAAAACCCCAAGCCATTCCTTTATTTTCAACGAAGATGATACGAAACCAGCCTAGATTCATCCCTACTTCGTGCAATTCAAAATGAGTTTTTATATAAATTTTAGAGATTTGATCAATCAATAAGACTAAAAATATAACTAAAATGGATTTCTTTAAGGACATAAATATATCGATTTGTGCAAGTGATAATAGCTGCGACGGACAAAAATAGTATTTTATTTTGTTTTATAAACACTTATCGTACCTGCATCTAAATTTTGTGTAGAAGATTAGATAATATTACTACTAAAACCATAAAATAGTAAATAATCTCTGGTCATGCCCAAGAGGCACTCTAAAGGAAGGCTGCAAGGTGTTGAGGTGAGCATCGTAGCGTTCAAATCTGGCTGTGTTTACCTGAAGGCAGGATTATCGAATAAAAGAATACATGATCTCTAGAGAAAACCTATCCACTTGATTTCTATGATCTACTTCAGGTTTTTTTAATAAAAAAATCTCCATGAATGGTAAACTCATGAAGATTTTTATAAATCATAAAAGAATATTGCTTTCTAACTTTGCATATTCTTAGCCTCTATACTTAGTGTTGCATGAGGAACTAACTTTAATCGTTCTGGATTAATTAATTTTCCGGTTACACGACATATACCGTACGTTTTGTTTTCAATACGCAATAATGCATTCTTTAAATCACGCACAAACTTTTCTTGTCGTATGGCTAATTGTGTATTTGCTTCTTTAGACATGGTTTCACTTCCTTCTTCAAAGGCTTTGAAGGTTGGTGAAGTATCATCTGTACCATTATTACCGTCATTCTTATATGAACTTTGCAGTAATTCCAAATCTTTATTTGCTTTTTCCACTTTTTCAAGGATAATTTCCTTGAACATCGCCAAATCAGCGTCACTGTACCTTACTTTTACATCTTCTGCCATTTTCTTTAATGTTTTTTAATTATCAATTGGGTTGCAATGTCATCAAACGCAATTTCTGTGCCGTTTATTATGTCTTTTGCAAATTCAATTGTCTCGGTTAAGGTTTCATTTTTGATGTACATTTCATTAGTTGCAACGGCTTCCTGAATAGTGTCATTTTTCTGGAAAACAATTTCTATTTTATCAGTTACCTCAAATCCACTATCCTTGCGGATATTTTGAATCCTATTTACAAGTTCTCTGGCAATCCCTTCTTTTTTAAGTTCAGAACTTATTGTTACATCTAATGCAACTGTTAAAGAACCTGAATTTGCAACTAGCCACCCCTCTATATCTTGAGAGCTAATCTCTACATCTTCGGTGCCTAATGTAATAATTTTATCTTTAATTTCTATGTCTAAACTACCTGTTTGTTCAAGAATTTTGATGGTTTTCTGATCGAATTCCTGTATCTTATTGGCAATCAATTTCATATCTTTTCCAAAACGAGGTCCTAATGCTTTAAAATTAGGTTTAATTTGTTTTACCAATATGCCTGAAGCATCGTCAATAAGTGCTATTTCTTTAACATTTACTTCGCTCTTTATAAGATCTGCGATGTCATTGATCTCATTTTTCTCTGCATCATTAAGTATGGGTATCATGATGCGTTGTAATGGCTGGCGAACCTTGATTTTCTCTTTTTGGCGTAGCGATAGCGCCAAGGATGTGATGGTTTGCGCTTTCTGCATTTTATGTTCTAATGCTTTGTCTACATAAGTTTCATCATATGATGGAAAATGGGCTAGGTGCACACTTTCAAAAGCTTCTTTTTCTGTTCCTTTGATAAGATCTTTATATAGTCGATCCATAAAAAATGGAGCTACCGGGGCGCTTAATTTGGCAACAGTAAGCATACAGGTGTATAACGTCTGATATGCAGAGATTTTATCTTGTTGATAATCGCCTTTCCAGTATCTTCTTCTGCTTAAACGTACAAACCAGTTACTTAGATTTTCCTGAACAAAATCTGAAATCGCTCTAGTTGCCTTGGTTGGCTCATAATCATTATAATATTCGTCTACATTCTTTATCAGCGTATGCAATTCACTAAGAATCCATCGATCAATTTCTGGACGTTCTGCTAGTGGGATATCGGCTTCGGTATATCCAAAGTTATCGATATTGGCATATAAGGTAAAGAAAGAATAGGTATTATATAACGTACCAAAAAATTTACGACGTACCTCTGCAATTCCTTCTATATCAAATTTTAAGTTATCCCAGGGATTTGCATTGCTTATCATATACCATCTTGTGGCATCAGGTCCATAGGCTTTTAGGGTTTCGAATGGATCAGCTGCATTGCCTAATCGTTTAGACATTTTTTGCCCATTTTTATCTAGAACAAGACCGTTAGAAACCACATTCTTATAAGCTACATCGTCAAATATCATAGTTGCGATTGCATGTAACGTATAAAACCATCCTCTAGTTTGGTCTACACCTTCGGCAATAAAATCTGCCTTCCCTTCGCCGGATTCTACTTTTTCCTTATTTTCAAACGGATAATGCCATTGTGCATAGGGCATTGATCCAGAATCAAACCAGACATCAATTAGATCACTCTCGCGTTTCATGGCCTTACCAGTAGGAGAAACTAAGGTGATTTGGTCTACTATATTTTTATGAAGATCAATTCTTTCGTAATTATCCTCACTCATATCTCCAACAACAAAATCAGCAAATACATCAGATTCTAGCACACCAGCTTCAATTGCTTTAGTCATCTCTGTTCTTAGCTCCTCTACAGAACCAATAATGATTTCTTCTTTTCCATCTTCTGTTCTCCAAATCGGTAGTGGTATACCCCAGAAACGAGATCGGGATAAGTTCCAGTCATTTGCATTGGCAAGCCAGTTTCCAAAACGTCCCTCGCCTGTTGCTTTGGGTTTCCAGTTGATACCAAGATTAAGCTCGTGCATACGATCTTTGAAGTCTGTAACTTTGATAAACCATGAATCCAAAGGATAATACAGTATTGGTTTATCTGTACGCCAGCAATTAGGGTAGCTGTGCACGTATTTTTCTACTTTAAACGCTTTGTTTTCAGTCTTAAGTTTGATTGCTAGCTCTACATCAACCGATTTGTCTGGGGCCTCGCCATCATCATAATATTCATTTTTCACATACTTACCGCCAAGATCACCCAATTGCTTAATAAATCTACCTTGTAGATCAACCGTTGGCACTAGATTATCATGTTCATCTTTAACAAGCATTGCCGGGATTTCTGGCTTTGCTTGTTTGGCTACAAAGGCATCATCTGCCCCAAAGGTTGGAGAGGTATGCACAATTCCTGTTCCGTCATCGGTAGTCACAAAGTCACCAGCAATGACTCTAAAAGCGTTTTCTGGATTATGAAATGGCTGCACATAATCGAGTAATTGCTCATAACGCACTTCTACCAAATCTGCTCCTTTACATTCTTTAAGAATAGTATAAGGAATTTTTTTATCTCCTTCTTTAAAAGCACTTAACTCTCCTTCAGTTTCGACTTGTGTAAATTTTCCTGAGAATTGTTTTCCAACTAAGTTTTTAGCCAAAATGACATTGGTTGGCTCAAAGGTATATTGATTGAATGTTTTGACTAGAACATAATCAATTTTAGGGCCCACAGTTAATGCCGTATTTGACGGTAATGTCCAGGGAGTGGTCGTCCAGGCTAAGAAATAAATGTCTCCTTCTATATTTTGTAAGAATGAAGGCAAAGTATCTTCTTTAGCTCTAAATTGTGCTACAACAGTAGTATCCGTTACATCCTGATACGTACCGGGTTGATTAAGTTCATGAG
The DNA here is from genome assembly GCA_947495425.1 of uncultured Aquimarina sp. Taxonomy (GTDB): domain Bacteria; phylum Bacteroidota; class Bacteroidia; order Flavobacteriales; family Flavobacteriaceae; genus Aquimarina. Next base: position 12,305 of record CANLYR010000038.1, on the reverse strand, counting down.
AGCTTAATCCTGTACCAGCTTTGGGAGAGTAGGGTTGAATGGTATATCCTTTATACAGTAATCCTTTCTTATAGATTTGTGATAATAGCCACCAGACACTCTCCATATATTTGGATTTGTAGGTAATGTATGGATCCTCCATATCTACCCAATATCCTATTTTTTCGGTAAGATCGTTCCAGATATCGGTATAGCGCATCACAGCCTTTTTACAGGCTTCATTATATTCTTCTACAGTAATTTTTTTACCAATATCTTCTTTGGTAATTCCTAATTCTTTTTCAACACCAAGCTCTACAGGAAGTCCATGAGTATCCCATCCAGCTTTACGTTTTACCTGATATCCTTTTTGAGTTTTATAGCGACAAAAAATATCTTTAATCGCACGAGCCATTACATGATGAATACCAGGGAGTCCATTTGCTGAAGGAGGACCTTCAAAAAATACATAAGGTTCTGCTCCGTCACGCTCACTAATACTTTTTTCAAAGATGTTATTTTGCTTCCAAAATTCTAGTATTTCGTCAGCTACTTTTGGTAAGTCAAGTCCTTTATATTCAGGAAACTTCGTGCTCATTTGATCGTTCTTTCTATTAGGTCTGCGAAAATAAGAATTTTATTGAAAAATGATGAGGGTAACCCACCTAAATTGATAGTAGTCATTTTACTGAAACCTATAAAATTTTCTTAATTGCTTTTTCTTGGATAGATTTGAGTATTTTTAAGTCATGAAACTAACTTTAAATATAGCACTTATTCAGTCTGATTTAGTTTGGGAGAATGCTCTTAAAAATCGAGAAAATTTCACTCAAAAAATAAATGCTGTAACTCAAGATGTCGATCTTATTGTATTGCCCGAAATGTTTAACACTGGGTTTACCATGAATGCTGCTGAAATGGCAGAAACTATGAATGGCGAAACCTTGAAATGGCTATCACAAACGGCAAAGGATAAGCATTGTGCGATCACAGGGAGTCTGATTATCGTAGAAGATGGGAACTATTATAATCGTTTAATTTTTATGTTTCCTGATGGTACTTTTAAGGTGTATGATAAACATCAGCTATTTACCCTGGCCAGAGAACAAGAAGTATTTACTGCAGGACAAGATGAGGTAATTGTTGAATACAGAGGCTGGGACATTAAACTTCTGGTCTGTTATGATCTTAGATTTCCGGTTTGGGCAAGAAATACTTCTGGATATGATGTATTGTTGTATGTGGCAAGTTGGCCAAAACCAAGAATTAATGCCTGGGATACACTATTAAAAGCAAGAGCTATCGAAAATATGTGTTATTGTATAGGAGTAAATCGTATTGGTATAGATGGTAAAGGATACCAATATAATGGTCACTCTGCAGTGTATGATGTCCTCGGAAATTCAGTTCTGAAAGAAAATCCTATCGAAGAAGAAACAATTTTATACACAACGTTAGTTAAGTCTCATATTCTGGAAACCAGAGAGAAACTTCCTTTTCTAAATGATAGGGACGATTTTAAGTTACTCTAAGATAAATGTCTGTTTTATCTCCCAATTCGCTCTCACATCAATCGGTTCTGGAAAGTAACGTACATCCTCAGGTTGTATGCCTTTTAAGAAATTACCAGTATCCCATTTGCCATTTTGATTCGTGTCAAAAATAACCCGAATAAGATATTTTGCAGGATCTAGATAATCAAAAGTTAATGTTTCTTGCTTAGTAGCAACTTGCTCAGAGATTACATCTTCTTTTTCAGTAATGATCTGAACCAAAACAGGGTAGGCTTCTACGTTTTCGAGTGTAAGAAAAACTGTGCCGTAGTCTGCTAATTTCTTTGTTCTTAGGTTAAATGATATGGTGTCATTAACGTTACCGACAAAATCGGTAATTGCTTCGGGCAAAAAAGTTAAGGAATACCCATTGCTCTCTCCTTTTTCAAAATCAATTTGCGCCTCATTTCTCAATCTATCTAATGCTATAGAAAAAGGTACAGCAATAGTATCTTTGTCTGTAAGTGTAATCTTGTTTTTGTTAATATTGTCCAATGGTGTACTTGCCGAAAAAGTAAAGTTTTTATTAAGAGGTAAACTAGAGTTAAATGTTGATGAAACTTCTAGAGAATCTTTATATTGATCTTTAAATCTGGTAATCAGCGTATCCCTATAGTTTTTTGAGTTTGTTACTTCAAAAATTAATGAATCTGCTTCAAAAAAAGGTTTAAACCAATAGTGCAATGTGTCTTTTTCTTTATCTGGGAAAATTTGAGTTTTTAAATCATTAGGGGCTTTACTCAATAATTTTATCTTCATGCTATCTGCATTTCCTTCATAAGGAAAAACAAATTCGTTTTTTGACACTTGCTTCGGTTTTAATGCTTTAAAATCCAAAACTTCTTTAAATAAGGTAAGATTAAAAACTTTAGCCGTATCGTCAGGTAATGTAACAACCTCTTCATAAAACCCAATTTTATCGAGCTTGGGTTCGTATTTATAATTGTTTGAAGCGTCTTTCAAGGCAATAAGCTTGAATTTTCCTTCTTTTAAGTTATAAAAGTTAAAAGTCGTAGTATCTAGCGTATTCGTAACGTATCGCGGAACGGTTTTATACACCAAAGAGTCAGAATAGTCTTCATCAATTTCGTACAAAGCAATGGTAATATTGGCATCAACTTCTTTTTGTATGGCATCAGCAATAGTTCCTCTAATGCTTAGCGAATCCAGAAAATCTCCTGTAGAAAATACATATCGGTAAAAAGGATTAGGGTTGCTTTCGTTATTGTCGACTACACTTTCTCCAAAATTGATACTATAAGTTGTGTTTTCTAGCAAGGTGTCTAAGAATTCAATTTTTATATATTTACTGGCTCCTCCAAGAGGAGTAATCGTAGGCTTAGGATCCATGGGTGGAGATACGATAATCTGTTTTTGAGGATCATTTAATTTTATGTACTCATCAAAATAAATACGAATCTCATCGTTATCAAAATTTGTAGAGAAATCAGGAGGCATGGCCTTAATAAAAACAGGAGGTGTTTCATCTTTAGGACCACCAGTTATTGATCCTTTTTTTGCACAACTAATTACCAGAAGTAGTAACATTGTAGTGATCAATACCATATTCAATTTTTTGCTCATATCTCTTTAAACAATTTTAAGACACAAAGAAACAACTATATTTAAAAAACAAAAAACCTATTCTGTTATTGCCATAGTGGCAATACTAATTTTTATTCCTGGTATTGATTTTAATACATGTACACATGCCTCTATTGTGGCTCCGGTTGTTACTATATCGTCTACTAATAAAATATGTTTATCTCTTAGTAAAGACTCATTTTGAATATTAAATGTTTCAGAAGTGTTAGTCCATCTCGATAATTTCCCTCGTTTGGACTGTTTTTGATGATACGCCTTTTTTTTCAAGACAGAATCGGTGTACTGTGCATTCAGCATTTTTGCGATTTCAATTCCAAATTTAGCAACTTGATTAAACCCTCTTTCTCGTAACCTCTTTTTATGTAGAGGAACAGGAATTACAAATTCAATATCTTTATAATCATTTGATTGCTTTAGTTCTTCACCTAGCCATTTGCCTAACTCTATGCCTATTTTTTCTTGCCCTCGATACTTTAGATTATGGATTAAATTTTGTACCAAACTATCTTTATGAAACACAAATAAAGAAGAAGCATTTTCAATTTTGATACGCCCATAAAATACTTTTTTAATTTTTTTTGCGTTTACGTTATGGAAATTGCCCAAAGGGAGCTCATGTCTACAAGAAGTACATAGCAACCTTTCATTTTTATATAAGGCGCTATCGCATGCAGCGCAATATGTAGGATAAAATAAATAGACTAAGTCTCTTAGCATTTTTATTTAGGGGGGATTAACATTAATTATTATATTTAGCGATTGAAAATAACCATCAAAAATTAGAAATTAAATATTATGACAGCTCAAAACAATAACTTAACCCTTAAAATCCTTATCGGTGTTCTAGGAGCACTGTTACTTATCTTAGGGATATTTACGTACAAGTTTTATAACGAAGAGAAGCAAAATAAAGCAATTTTGCAACAAGAAAAGGATCTTATTGAAAGCGAATTAGGAGAATTGATCACTAAGTATGACAATGCTATTGCTCTTAATGAAGTAATGGACGATCATTTGCTTAAGGCAAAAGAACGTATTGTTGTATTATTAGACAGCGTTAAAGACAATGATGCCAATCTAGCACTAATCTCTAGATACAGAAGAGAGGTTGGAAAACTTAAAAAAGAACGTGAACGATTATTTAAACTTGCCGATAGCTTAACTGTAGCCAATACACAATTAGCTACAGATCTTGATAGTACTTCGGTAGCGCTAAACCAAAGGATCATATTTTCTGATTCTCTTCAAACACAGAATAGCAAATTAGCTGAGATTGTTGAAAGAGGTTCTGCACTTACTGCGGCAAATATAAAAGCTGAAGGTGTGCGAGTGCGTAACAGTGGTAAAATCTCAAGTTCAACCAAAGCAAGTAAAGCCGAAAAAGTAAGAGTATGTTTTACACTTTCACCAAACAAGCTTACCGAAAAAGGAGATAAAGAACTTTTTGTTCAGGTAATTAATCCTGAAAACAATCTTATTGGAGATAAAATCTCAGTAAATTTTGATGATGCTATATTAACGTATAGTGGTCGTAACAAAGTGTTTTATGAAAATGAAGCATTAGATGTATGCGTATTAGTTGATGCTGCACAAGGAGAACTTACTAAAGGTAATTATGTAGTAAACTTATTCTCTGGACCTAAAATGATATCAAATACACAGTTTGAATTGAAATAATTCTTCTGTAGTATACAATTGAAACCGCCATATTCAATCATATGGCGGTTTTTTTATGCATTTATCAAAAATTATCAAGGCTTACTATTAATTGATCAAATTCATTTCCAAATCATTTAAATTCAACTATTTTTGCGGGACTAATTTTAAAAAATTTGTGATGTATTAAGGAGATGACACATATTTTTTGAAAAGAGAAGAAATAAAATGGCAAAACAAGAAGACAAGTTTAAAAAAGTAATAGCCCATGCCAAAGAGTATGGTTACATTTTTGGTTCAAGTGAAATTTATGATGGATTGAGCGCGGTATATGATTACGGCCAAAACGGAGTAGAACTCAAGAAAAATATAAGAGAATATTGGTGGAAAAGCATGGTAAACATGCATCAGAACATAGTCGGGCTAGATTCAGCAATATTTATGCACCCAACTACCTGGAAAGCTTCTGGGCATGTAGACGCATTCAATGACCCACTAATTGACAATAAAGACTCTAAAAAAAGATACAGAGCAGACGTTTTAGTAGAGGATTTCAGAGAAAAAATAAATCAAAAAATTGAAAAGGACATTACCAAAGCTAAAAAACGTTTTGGTGAAGCTTTTAACGAAGATGAATTTAGAAGTACTAATGCCAATGTTCTTCGACGTCAAAAAGAAATTGACAAGATCACTATCGAGCTTACAAGAGTTCAAGAGGAAAATGATCTGGCAGGTTTTAAACAATTAATAGAAAACCTAGGAATAGGTTGCCCAGAAACAGGATCAAAAAACTGGACCGATGTACGCCAGTTTAACCTAATGTTTGGTACAAAATTAGGAGCGTCTGCAGATTCTGCTATGGATCTTTATTTAAGACCCGAAACTGCACAGGGGATTTTTGTAAACTTTCTAAATGTTCAGAAAACAGGACGTATGAAAATACCTTTTGGTATCGCGCAAACAGGAAAAGCATTTAGAAACGAAATCGTTGCACGCCAGTTTATTTTTAGAATGCGTGAGTTTGAACAGATGGAAATGCAATTCTTCGTACGTCCGGGAGAAGAAATGAAATGGTATGAGTATTGGAAAGAAACTCGATTACATTGGCATCACTCATTAGGACTAGGTAAAGAAAATTATCGTTTTCATGATCATGATAAATTAGCACATTATGCAAATGCAGCGGCTGATATTGAGTTTAATTTTCCATTCGGATTTAAAGAACTAGAAGGAATCCATTCGAGAACAGACTTTGATCTTAAAGCACATGAAGAACATTCTGGTAAAAAATTACAATTCTTTGATCCCGAATTAAAAGAAAGCTATGTGCCCTATGTAGTAGAAACTTCTGTAGGACTTGATAGAATGTTTTTGGCAGTATTCTCTACAGCCTTGCAAGATGAAGAATTAGAGGATGGTAGCACAAGAGTTGTATTAAAATTACCGGCAGTAGTAGCTCCGGTAAAAGCAGCCATACTACCTTTGGTAAAAAAAGATGGTTTGCCAGAAGTTGCACAGCAGATAGTTGATGATCTAAAATGGAAATTCAACGTTGTATATGATGAAAAAGATGCAATAGGTCGCCGTTATAGAAGACAAGATGCCAACGGTACACCATTTTGTATCACCGTAGATCACGATACGCTAAACGATAAAAAAGTTACGATACGTGATAGAGATACAATGGAGCAAAAACGTGTGCTCATTACCGAATTAAAATCGTTGATTTCAGAAAAGACAGATGCTGAATATTGGTTGAAATAATCCAAACAAGATTTTTAGGTCAAACATTTGAAAAAAGGAATAAAAATAACAAGCTGTCCGTTTAATCTGGCAGCTTTTTTTATTTAAACTATATAGTAAGTCATAATTTTTTGAGAAGCGAAGTAAGAATGGCTATATTATTTAAACTTAATTTCTCTTTCTAAGGCAATAGGATAATAGTTATTTTATATTGAAGTTTAATTGTATTTTAGTCAAAAAATTAAGAAGATAAGCTCATTATAAATTAGTATCTATGCTATCGAAAAAGATTTTAGTCATTATTTTTATGTGTTTCGGAGTACTAGGATTTTCTCAAAAGAAGGAAGTCAAAAAGGCTAGTATGGTTACTTCAGCCTTATACTTAGGTGAAGTAGCTCCCCTTGGGAGTAAAAAATTAATTCCCGTAAACTCTAAAAAAGGAGAAGTTAATCCAAAAAAAGCAGGTGCAAATAAAGCAATACCGGGTAAAGGATTCCCCAAAGGTAAAGATGAGTTATTAGTACTAGGAAGAAAAAAGACTAAAATACAGAGAAAAGCTAAAGCTCCTTCAATTACCTTCGAAACAGGTGTTACAAATAGTGATCCTTCTGATCCTACAGGAGCTATTGGCCCAAACCATTATGTGAGCGCTTTAAATAGCAGTTTTGCAATTCATGATAGAAATGGTAACGTTTTAGTTCCGTCTAATTCTTTGGCGAATATCTGGGAAGGTGAAACCACAGGAGATCCTATCGTGTTCTATGATAATTTCGCAGATCGTTTTATAATTACTCAGTTTGATGGTTCAAGTATAATAACATCTCCGGACTATGTAGATAATGGATTTTTGATAGCAGTTAGTAAAGGACCCGATCCAGTAAATGACGGTTGGTTTAGATATCGGTTTAAAACAGGAAATTCATTTCCTGATTATCCAAAGTTTTCTGTTTGGTCAGATGGATATTATATTACTACCAATAAAGATCAATCCAAACAAGATGAAGAAGAAGTTATTTATGTTTTAGAAAGAGATCGAATGCTCACGGGTAATCCTAATGCAAGAATGATTGGATTTCCTTTACCTGGATCTAAAGTAAACGGATTTTATAGTCCTGCTTCTTTTAATGCAATAGGAGGTACATTGCCACCTAAAGGAGATGCGAAAATTGTATACTTACAAGATGACGCGTGGGAAGGTGTTAGTGAAGATGCCTTAAAATTATGGACTGTTAATGTAAATTGGATTAGACCAGAGCAATCCACAATTACTGAAGCAGAGGAATTAACGGTAAGCAGCGGAGCAATTACCGCTTTCGATTCTTTGTTTGATGGAGGATCTTTTGTGAATTTACCACAACCAGGGGGTGTTAGCATAGATGCGCAACAAGCAGTTATGATGCACGCAACAAATTACAGAAGATTTTGTAATTATAATGCAGTAGTACTTAATTTTGCAGTTGATATAGATCCTATTGAAGATAATGTCTCAGCAATTCGGTGGTACGAATTACGTCAAAATGGAGACGGTCAACCCTGGACAGTTTTTCAGGAAGGAACCTATGCTTCTCCAGATGGTAAAAGTGCATGGTGCGCCAGTATGGGTATGGATATTTTAGGAAACATAGGTATGGGATACACTACCATGGGTACTATAGCTGATGGCGCAACAGAAGATAGCTTTGTTTCTATAAGATATACAGGTAGATTAGTAGATGATCCTTTAGGAACCATGACATTTTCTGAAGAAACTATTGTTTTAGGCACAGGTAACAATGATAGTCAACGATACGGAGATTATGCACACCTTACTATTGATCCTTTAGACGATGCTACCTTTTGGCATATTGCAGAATATTTTGAAGGTTCTAGTGGTGATGCCAGAAATATTGTAGGGGTTTTTAAGATTGCAGAAGATGAAATTAATGATGTTGGTGTGATACGTATAAATAAGCCTACAAACAAAATTTTTACCAATGCTGAAGAAATTGAAGTTACGATTCAAAATTATGGGACATCCGTACAAAATAATATTCCAATAACGTATTCGATTGATGGCGGTGCACCTGTAAATGAAATTGTTTCTGGTCCTTTAAATCCGGGTGAAACCTTATCTTACACATTTACCACAACAGCAGATGTAGCATCAGAAACAGAGTTCTTTCTAACTGTAGAAACAAATTTGGCTACAGATGCAGTGCCCGAAAATGATTGTGTTACTGCAGAAATTTTAGGCTTATATCAAAATGATGTTGGAGTGATTGATTTGGTTTCGCCAGTAACAGGAGTAGGACTCTCTTCTAGTGAGCCAATTGTTATTTTGATTCAGAATTTTGGAGGTGCGCAACAATCTAACATTCCTGTTTTTTATAGGTTAGATAATGGAGTAACCATTAATGAGATCTTTACAGGAACTATTGATCCGGGAGATGCTATAGAATACACATTTAATACAACAGCAGATTTATTAGAATTTAGAATATATAATTTTCAGATAGGGACAGTTTTGGAGAATGATGAAAATACTGAGAATGATACTATCTTAAGGGAAATAGAACACCAATCTTGTTTTCCTACTTCCAATTGTATTGTCGGGATTGATTCTTTTACGCTGTCAAACATTACTAATACCAACATACCTTGCACTACAGGATATCAAGATTTTACCAATTTGGTTATTAATCTCGAAGGTCCTGTTGGATTATATGATATAACCATACAATCCAAATCTGCTTCCAATTTTGCAGGGCAAATGTCACTATGGATTGATTTTAATGACAATGGTCGTTTTGAGGATTCTGAACGGTTATTAAGCAATGCAGTACTTAAAAAAGGAGTGGCCAATCAGCAATTTGTTTTTGCTTTAGGAAACAATGCTACTACAGGAACGCATCTCCTTAGAGTGCGATCAGGAGACGTTAATGATAATACAGAAGATGATCTTAATGATTCTTGTAAATCCCTGGAATTTGGAACTACACATGATTACACTGTAAACATTAGTAACGACCAACCCGAAGTTTTTGATTTGATAGTGGTTAATCAACCAAACAAACAATTTTTAATTACTATGGGTGATCCTGATGCAGAGGAACGATTAAAATTAAACATTTTTACGATAACAGGTCAAATCATCGTCTCTAATTTTGTAGAAAAAAATGCAAATGGTCGATTTGTATACGAACTCGACATGTCTTATGCGAGCACAGGAATATACTTTGCCCGGCTAGGTGAAAAAAATAGTAAAAACAAGTCTGCCAAATTTATCGTGAAATAACTGATATAATATTAATTAGTTCGAATATTGATTTCAGTAATTGAAACAGGCCGAGCGTCATTGCATCTGCTTGGCATTCTAAGACTGGAAAACTTTACCCAAACCTGACTAGGAATTTCAGTATCCTTGAAAAATTTATCCAAATTAATAGGGTCTAGATTGTCTTTATATTCTTCGATATTTAGAATATAGGGACATTTTTCAGTCTTATTAGACGTAATAGTTCCCTTTTTAAAACCTTGATCGATCATTTCTTTTGAAAGTGTGTTTTGAACATTAGTTTTTGCTTCCAAAGTATCCTTAGATTCTGCTCCTTTAGTAGAAGTGCAATTATACATGCCTAAGATGATAACCAAGGTCGCAATTTTAAATATAGATTTCATGTCTTTGTGGTTGTTTTCTATAAAGATCATAAAAATATATTAGAATACATCGGCATTATAACGTGCATGTTTAGAATATTTTTGTAACGTTACTACGTTTATCCTGTATTTAACATAGATAGAATAATAGGATATTTTATTTTTACTAAAAATTAAAAATCATACTTCATGAAAATCATCTCCTATAATGTAAACGGAATTAGAGCCGCAGTAAATAAAGGTTTTTTAGACTGGTTACAACAAGCAGATCCAGATGTAATTTGCCTTCAGGAAATAAAGGCAAATAAAGAGCAATTGGATCTCAATATATTTGCTGAAGCAGGGTATTCGCATACATATTGGTTTAGTGCCCAGAAAAAGGGGTATAGTGGTGTTGCAATTTTGTCTAAAACCGAACCTGATCATATCGAGTACGGAACCGGGATAGACTATATGGATTTTGAAGGGCGTAACCTAAGAGCTGATTTTAATGGGGTTTCTATAATGAGTTTGTATTTACCCAGTGGTACCAATCTGGACCGATTGGAGCATAAGCTAAAATACATGGCAGATTTTCAGGAGTATATCAATACGATTAAGCAGCAACATCCAAATCTTGTGATTCTGGGGGATTATAACATATGTCATCAGGCCATAGATATACATGATCCGGTGCGTAATAAAAATGTCTCTGGATTTTTACCGGTAGAACGCGAATGGATTGGCAATTTTATGGAGAGTGGATTTATCGACTCTTTTAGATATTTTAATACCGAACCTCATCAGTATTCCTGGTGGAGTTATCGAGCAAATGCAAGGGCTAATAATAAAGGATGGCGTTTGGATTATGGGATGGTTTCAAAACCCTTACAAGAAAAATTGAAAAGAGCCGTTATTCTATCAGATGCGAAACATAGCGATCACTGCCCAATTGTAGTAGAATTGGATATGTAATGAAAATCTAAACTAGAGTCAAATAGCATAAAAAACGAGTTCATCCTTAGTAGAAGAGCGCAAAATTTAATTAGAAAGATAAATAAACCTAATTTTCACATAAAAAACCCCATACAATGATAAAAAAAATTGGATTCATCGTCTTGCTTAGTATGTTGATGACCTCTTGTGTCACATCTAAGGCGTACAAAGAATTGGAAGGAAAATATGCCAACCTAAAGCGCAAAAACCGCACGATGGAAGATGAGCTAGCTACTTTCGAAAAAACAAAGAAAGATTTAGCCAAATTAGACGCCGAGTATCAAAAAACTAAGGCAGAAAAAGAGGAGCTACAAAGTAATTATGAGGCTGCTTTGGCCAACTATGAAAATCTAAAAAGATCGTATGATGCGTTAGAAAAAAATAGTTCTGCAGCAATCGCTTCAAACAGTAAAAAGAACAGAGAACTATTAGGCAAGCTTGAAGAAAAAGAAAGAGCCTTGGCCGAAGAGCGTAATCGTTTAGATAAATTACAAAGAGATTTAGAATCTCGATCACAACGTGTTCATGAGCTAGAGAGTTTAATTGCTGCAAAAGATGCCAAAATGCAAGGGCTTAAAAGAGCAATCTCAAAGGCACTACGTAATTTTGAAGGTAAAGGTCTTACTGTAGAAGAACGTAACGGTAAGGTATATATCTCTATGGAAAACAAGCTCTTGTTTGAATCTGGTAGCTGGGCTGTTGGCGCGCAAGGGCAAAAAGCGGTAAAGCAATTAGGAAAAGTACTAGGTGGAAATCCTGATATCGCGGTATTGATCGAAGGGCATACCGATGATGATCCTTACATGGGTAATGCACAATTATCAGGCAACTGGGATTTGTCTACCAAGAGAGCTACGGCTATTGTAAACATATTACTAGAGAATAAGCAAATTGATCCACAAAACCTTACCGCTGCCGGTAGAGGTGAGTTTGCTCCTGTAGCAGGTAATGATACCAACCAAGGAAAAAGCAAAAACAGACGCATCGAGGTGATCCTTACACCAAAACTAGATGAGATATCTAAGTTGCTTAACGATATATAGCTATGAAATAGGAGCAAAAAAAATAGCGGCCAAATGGCCAGTCATGGTCGGAAGAAATTCCGGCCATTTTTTATGTTTCAAAGTGGTTAAGATTTCCATCACAAATCACTACAAT